>NZ_CP109787.1:2527500-3135000 GCF_025857195.1 Leisingera thetidis
CGCAGATCCGGCAGTATCCGGACCTCGCCGCCGACCTGCTGCGGCTGGCCGGGCAGCGGATGCGCTGGATGAACACCCAGCTCAATGAACAGGTGTTTCTGCCGATGCCGGTGCGGCTGGCGCGCAAGCTGCTGTACCTGGCGCCCGAAGGCCGCGGCGGGCGGGTCGCGCTGTCGCAGGCGGAGCTGGCGGAGTTTGTCGGCGCCACCCGCGAGGCGGTGTCCAAGACGCTGGCGGCCTGGAAGCGCAACGGGCTGGTCGGCATCAGCCGCGGCGGCGTGCAGATCCTCGACCGCACGGAACTGGCGGTGCTGGCGGAGCCGGATTCCATCTGATCCCCTCCGCCGCCGGAAAACTCCGGACTTCCGCGGAAAAATCCGCGTTCTGTAATCCGGGTCACAGAAGCACCGGCCCTGCGGCGCCATAAATGCCTCACAGGCAGCCATTATCCGTTCCATCCCAATGGCTGCCTGTCCAGCAAGAGCCATGTGCCCGCCAGCACATGGCTCCTGCCTTTCCGGCCGTCCCGGCCGCCACCGCCCGGATGCCCCGGGCGCAAAAGTTTTCAGAAAACTTTTGCCCAAGACTTTTCAGAAAAGTCTTGGGCCGCGTTTCCCCTCTCCGCCAGCTTTGGCCCGGCCCGTCCGCCCCCCCTTTGTTCAAGAAATATTCACTTGGCCTTTCCGGAACCGGGCCGCTAGCCTGCCGCGCATGGCTTATGATTATGACAGGCTCTACCGCGAAACCCCGGATGCCCTGGGGGCACCTTCCCCGGACGTCACCGCCTTTTTCACAGGGCTGGACAGCACGGGCCTGAAGGTCCTGGATGCCGGCTGCGGCCAGGGGCGGGACGCGCTGTTCATCGCCCGTCTGGGCCACCAGGTGACCGGCGTGGACATCTCGCCGCATGGGATCCGGGACTTGCGGGCCGCCGCCGCGCGGGAGGGCCTGGACGTGACCGGCGTGGCGGCCGATCTGACCCAGTGGGCACCGGACGGCGACTACGGCATCCTGCTGTTCGACCGGACCCTGCACATGCTGGCCGCGCCCGAGCGGCGGGCCCTTCTGGCCCGCTGCCTGCCGCATGTGCGCAACCGCGGCTGGGTGCTGATCGCCGACGAGCCGCGCAATCTGGAAGCCTTCCGCCAGGTCTTTGCGGCAGCACCCGGGGCCTGGCTCAGCCGGAAGGACAGCCGCGGCCTGCTGTTCATGCAGCGGGCCTGACACCGCGTCCGGCATGCAAAAAGGCCGGGCAGCAGCCCGGCCTCTGACAGGTCAAACAAGATCCCGCCGCGCAGATTACTCGGCCAGGTTCAGCGCCACAAAGCGCGGCTCGCCGCCGCGGCGCACCAGCAGCAGCAGCGATTTGCGGCCCGCTTCCCTGGCCTCCCCGACCCGGGCCTCCAGCTCGCTGACCGAACCGACCTTCTGCTGGCCCGCCTCAGTGATCACATCGCCCGCCCGCAGGCCCTTTTCCCAGGCTTCCGAGGTTTCGTCCACCGACAGGATCGCCAGCCCCTCGACATCTTCGCCGATGTTCAGCTCGCCGCGCAGCTGGTCGTTCAGCACCCCGACCGACAGGCCAAGCAGCTCCTTCTCGGTGGACCCGGGCGCATCGCCGCCGCTGTCCGGGCTGGACGGACCGCGCTCCGCATCCTCGCGGCGGCCCAGGGTCACCCGCAGGGTCTCGGTCTTGCCTTCGCGGTAGACCACCACGCGCACGGTCTTGCCCACCTCGGCATTGCCGACCTGGCGCACCAGGCCGCGGGTGTCGCGCACATCGATGCCGTCAAAGCTGACAATCACGTCGCCGGCCAGCACGCCCGCATCCTTGGCCGGGCCGTCCGGCACATCGGTGACCAGCGCGCCGCGGGCCTTGTCCAGCCCGATCGCCTCGGCCAGGTCGCCGTCCACATCCTGGATCTTCACCCCCAGCCAGCCGCGGCGGGTCTCGCCGAACTGCTTCAGCTGGTCGACCACCTTGACCACCACATTGGACGCCATCGAGAAGCCGATGCCGATGGAGCCGCCGTTGGGCGACAGGATCGCGGTGTTCACGCCGACGACGTCGCCATCCATGTTGAACAGCGGCCCGCCGGAGTTGCCCCGGTTGATCGCCGCATCAGTCTGGATGTAGTCGTCATAAGACCCCGACAGCTCGCGGTTGCGGGCCGAGACGATGCCCGCCGACAGCGAGAACCCCTGCCCCAGCGGGTTGCCCATCGCCACCACCCAGTCGCCGACCCGGGCGGTGTCGCTGTCGCCGAACTTGACGTATTTCAGCGGCAGCGGCGCCTGCACCTTCAAGAGCGCAATATCGGTATTGGGATCGGTGCCGATCACCTTGGCCGGCAGCAGCTCCCTGGGCTGGCCCTCGCCGGGGAAGAACTCGATCTCGATCTCGTCGGCGCCTTCGATCACGTGGTTGTTGGTGACGATGTAGCCATCTTCGGAAATCACAAAGCCCGAACCCAGCGCGGAGGAGCGGCGCGGCCGGTCGCCATTGCCGTTGCGGTCCTGGAATTCACGGAAGAAATCCTCGAACGGCGAGCCTTCCGGCACGATGCCCTGCGGGCCGGTGCGCCCCTCGATCACGGTGGTGGTGGTGATGTTGACCACCGACGGGCTTACCCTGTCGGCCAGCGGCGCCAGGCTCTCGGGCCGCGCCATGGCGGTTGCTGCCTGCATCAGCAGGACCGCCATGCTCAGCACCGCAAGCCAGATCATGCGCATCATCGCGCCTCTGCCGCTTGCCTGGCCGGAAATTGCAATTGCCTGTGGCTGCACGGAACTACTCCTTGTCATTTCTCATTCTTCTCCCCCGCCCGGACAGGCGCAAACGCCGCGGCAAACCAGGCGGAGTCTTATGGACACAATGTAGGAACTTCCGCCCGTCCCGCAACAAATGTTGCAAGGAAATAAGCCGCTGTGACCCGGTTTTCAGGCCGCAGCCGCGGGCACGCGCCCTGCCGGCGGCCTCCTGGCAGGGAAAGTGCGCGTTTCCGCGGACATTCCGCATGCGCCGCGCCGCATCGCACCCGGCGGTCAGATCCCGGATCGGAACGCCAGCCAGACCAGGATCAGCCCCAGCGCCACTGCGGCCAGCCCGGCATTGCGGCGCTGCGCATCGCTCAGGGCCCGCAGCATCTCCAGCAGCCGCTCAACAAGCGAAGGGGCCAGTGCGTACACCAGCCCCTCTGCAATCAGCACCAGCCCGAGGGCCAGGAGGATGAACCCCACTTACTCGGCCGCCGGCTTGCCGTCCGAGGATTTCAGATAGTTGAAAAACTCGTTTTCCGGCGACAGCACCATGGTGGAATTCCCCGCCAGCAGCGAATTCGCATAGGCGTTGAGGCTGCGGTAGAATTCAAAGAACTCCGGATCGGCGCCATACGCCTCGGCAAAGATCGCGTTGCGTTCGGCATCCGATTCGCCGCGGATGATCTCGGCCTCGCGCTGCGCTTCCGACACCAGCTCCACCACGGTCCGGTCCGCCTGCGCCCGGATCCGCTGCGCCGCCTCGTTGCCGCGGGCGCGCTCGTCGGTGGCTTCGCGCACACGCTCGGCCCGCATCCGCTCAAAGGTGGCATCCAGGTTTTCGGCCGGCAGGTCGGTGCGCTTCAGCCGCACGTCGATGATGGCAATGCCCAGCGCGCGGGCATCGGCAATGGCGCCGTTGCGGATCCGCAGCATCAGCGCCGCCCGGTCGGAACTCAGGATGTCGTTGGAGCTGACCGAGCCGAGGATTTCCCGGGTCTGCGCCCGCAGGATCGAATCCAGCCGGTTCTCCGCGGTGGCGATGCCGCCGACGCCAACCGCCTGGCGGAACCGGTTCACGTCCACGATGCGGTAGCGCGCAAAGGCGTCGACCACCAGGCGGCGGTCGTCCGACGGGGTGATTTCCAGCGGATCGATATCGCGGCTCAGGATGCGGTCGTCATAGCGCACCACTTCCTGGATCAGCGGGATCTTGAACGCCAGGCCCGGATCTTCCTTGACCGAAACCACCCGGCCGAACTGCAGCACCAGCGCCTTTTCGCGCTCGTCCACGATGAACACCGACGACAGCGCCGTAATGGCAGCGATCACCAGCACCGGCAGCAAAAGAGTTGTCTTGCGCATCAGTTGCTTCCTCCGCGGCGCAGTTCATTCAGCGGCAGGTAGGGCACGACGCCCTGGCCCTCGCCCGACTGCTCGTCAAGAATGATCTTGTCGACCCGGCTCAGCACCGTTTCCATGGTTTCAATGTACAGGCGCTTGCGGGTCACCTCAGGCGCCTTCTGGTATTCCGCCAGAACCGCCGAGAAACGGCTGGCCTCACCCTGGGCTTCGTTGACGACACGGGCGCGGTAGCCTTCGGCCCGTTCCAGCAGTTCCGCAGCCTGGCCGCGGGCCTCGGCCAGCGCATTGTTGGCATAGGCATCCGCTTCGTTCTGGCGCCGGTCGCGTTCCTGTTCCGCAGCCTGCACGTCGCGGAACGCCGCGATCACCGAGGCCGGCGGGTCGGCCTTGTCGAAGTTGACGCGGATGATGTTGATGCCGCTGTCGTAGTCATCCAGGGTGAACTGGATCAGCTCCTGCAGCCGCGAGGCAATTGCGCCACGGTCGCGGTTCAGGATCGGCGCCAGCTCGGACTGGGCGATGATCTCGCGCATGGCCGATTCCGACACCGCCCGGATGGTGGGCCGCGCATCGCGCAGGTTGAACAGGAACTGCGCCGGATCGTTGATGTTCCAGACCACCTGGAAATCGATGTCGACGATGTTCTCGTCGCCGGTCAGCATCAGCCCGGCATCCGAGCCGCGCCCGCCGACGCCGATATCCTCGGTCTGTTCGCGGGTGACCGGCAGGATTTCCTTGGTCACCAGCGGCCAGGGGGCAAAGTTCAGGCCCGGCTGGCCGGTGGCGGAATATTCGCCCAGGAACAGCTCCACCGATTGCTCTTCCGGCTTCACGGTGTAGAAGCTGGCAAAGCCCCACAGGAAGGCCGCGGCCACCGCCGCCAGGCCCAGGGTGCCCTTGGAGAACAGCGGCGCACCGCCGCCGGGGCCGCCGCGCCCGCCGCGCCCGCCGCCGCCGCGCCCGCCCATCAGCACGCGCAGCTGCTCCTGGCCTTTCTTCACCAGCTCGTCGATCTCGGGAATCTGGGGCTCGTCCGGCTTGCGGCCGCCGCCGCCGCCGCCGTTGTTGCCCCGGTTGCCTCCTCCGCCGCCGGAAGAGCCGCCGCCCCCCCAGGGGCCACCGCTATTGCCCGCCATGTGTCTCCTATCCGTTTGCTGCCGCCAGCGGCGGCATATGTTCTAAATTCTTGCCGATCCGCCCCGTCAGGTGGTGCGGACCGGAGTCTTCAGCGTCACCAACTCTTCCGACATTGTCGGGTGCACCGCAACCGTGCGGTCGAAATCTTCCTTGGTCGCGCCCATCTTTACCGCGATTCCGGCCAGCTGGATCATCTCGCCGGCCCCGGGTGCGACAATATGGCAGCCCAGCACGCGGCGCGTCGCCTTCGACACCACCAGCTTCATCAGCACCTTCTGGGCGCGGCCGGCAAAGCTCTGCTGCATCGGCTTGAAGGCGGCGGAATAGACCTCGATCGCCTCCTGCCTGGCCGCGTCCTCTTCGCTCAGCCCGATGGTGCCCATTTCCGGCTGGGTGAAGATCGCGGTCGGGATCAGCGCGTGATCGGGGCTGGTCGGGTTCGCCTTGAACACCGTCTCGACAAAGGCCATGCCCTCGCGGATCGCCACCGGGGTCAGCGCAACCCGGTCGGTCACATCGCCCACCGCATAGACCGAGGGCACCGTGGTCTGGCTGTACTGGTCGACCACGATCTCGCCGCCCTTGCCGCGTTCGACGCCGATCTCCTCAAGGCCCAGGTTGTCCGCGTTGGGGGCGCGGCCGGTGGCATACATCACCTGATCGAACAGGTGCTCTTCGCCATTGGTGTCGGTGACCCGGATCCTGCCGCCGTCCTGGCGCATCGCGGTGACATTGATGTTCACCCGCAGGTCGACACCCGCCTCGCGCATGCCGTCGGCGATCACGCCGCGGGCTTCCTCGTCAAAGCCGCGCAGGATCTGGGCGCCGCGGTAGAACTGGGTGGTCCTGACGCCCAGCCCGTTCAGGATGCCTGCAAATTCGGATGCGATATAGCCGCCGCCGACGATCAGGATGCTTCCGGGCAGCTTGTCGAGGTGGAAAATCTCGTTCGAGGTGATCGCCAGCTCCGCGCCCGGCAAGTCCGGCACCGTCGGCCAGCCGCCGGTGGCGACCAGGATGTGCTTGGCGGTCTTGCGGGTGCCGTCGGCCAGCTCCACCGTATGGGCATCGGCCAGCCGGGCGCGCTGGTCGAAGCTTTCGACGCCGTTGGTCTTCAGGATGTTGCGGTAGACGCCTTCCAGCCGGTCCAGCTCGCCGTGCAGCTTGCCCTTGAAGGCATCCCAGTCAAAGCCGCCGGCGGTGATGTCCCAGCCATAGGCGCGGGCGTCCTCGGCCATGGTGGAATATTCCGAGGCAAACACCATCAGCTTCTTCGGCACGCAGCCGCGGATCACGCAGGTGCCGCCATAGCGGTCCTCTTCTGCCAGCGCCACCGTGGCGCCTTCCTGTGCCGCCACGCGGGCGGCCCGCACCCCGCCGGAGCCGCCGCCGATGACAAACAGATCGTAATCAAAGCTCATGAAGTTCTGCCCTTTGCAAGTCTTGTGATGGTATCCCACAACGGAGCACCAAACGCCATATGCCCAAGTGGGCGTTATTGCGCCGCTTTCAACCTTTTGCCGCGGTTTTGCACGGGGTTGTGAGGCGCAACGGCCCTACCCCGGTCAACGCGGCGGGCTTTGGCCAGCGCCCGCGCCGCCGCGCTGCAGGCCCGGCCCCGCCGTGGCAGGGCCGGCGGACCATCAGATCCTGGAAACGCCGGTCAATCCTGCAGGTCGGTGAACAGGTTGTCGGTCTCGACGAAATCCAGCTTGTCCTTTTCGACGGTGCCTTCATTGATGTCGCGCACCTCGACCCGGCCGTCGCCGAACCCGATCACCACGGTATCGCAGATGTCGATGAACAGGCCGTTCTCGATCACCCCGGGGATCTGGTTCATCACCAGCGCCAGCTGGCGGGCATTGCCGATGCGCTTCAGGTGCAGGTCGAGAATGTAGTTCCCCTCATCGGTCACAAACGGCGCATCGCCGTTCATCCGCAGGGTGGTGGTGCGGCCCATCACGTCCATCGACACCAGGGTTTCCTCGATCAGCGCCTGGCTGCTCTGCCAGCCGAACGGCAGCACCTCCAGCGGCAGCGGGAAGGCGCCCAGGGTCTCGACCGACTTGCTGGCATCGGCAATCACCACCATCTGGTCCGAGGCGGTGGCGACGATCTTCTCCTGCAGATGCGCGCCGCCGCCGCCCTTGATCAGGTTCAGGTCGGCATCGAACTCGTCGGCGCCGTCGATGGTCATGTCCAGCCATTTGGCCTCGTCCAGCGACACCACGTTGATGCCCACGTCCCGCGCCAGCGCCGCGGTGCGGCTGGAGGTCGGCACCGCGGTGATCTTCAGCCCGTCCTTCTGCACCATCTCGCCCAGGCAGCGCACCAGCCAGGCGGCGGTGGAGCCGGTGCCAAGGCCGACCCGCATGCCATCCTCAACCATATCCGCCGCCCGCTTGGCAGCTACGAATTTCGCCTTGTCGATGGGCGACAGCTCTCCGGTCATCAGGTGACTCCATGAATACGCGTTTGCCGCGGTTATAGGCAGTTTGCCGCCCATGCGCGAGAGGGCATTTGCGGCGGTTCTCCGCTCCCCGGCTGGAAATCCCGGCGCATCGGCCTACAGATCATCCTCTCAGAGGGCCTGATTTCATGCTGAACTTCGACGAAGAAACCACCCGCCTGCTCGAAGACGCCTACCAAGGCGCCGATGTGTCGCGGCGGCGGCAGGCGGCGTTTGACGCGTTGGCGCCGCAGCCGGGCGAGCGCATTCTCGACCTCGGCTGCGGCAACGGGCTGCTGACGCTGGAGCTGTCGCGCGCGGTCGGCCCCGGCGGCCATGTCGCCGGGCTCGACGCCAGCCCGCAGATGCTGGCCGCCGCCCGCCTGCGGCTGGAGGGGCGCGGCAACACCACCCTGACCGAAGGCGACGCGGCGCGGCTGCCGTTCGACGACGCCGGCTTTGACAAGGCCGCGGCGCTGCAGGTGTTCGAATACCTGACCGACCGCCGCCCGGCCCTGCGCGCGCTGCACAAGGCGCTGAAGCCCGGCGGGCGGCTGGTTGCCGGCGACATCCACTGGGACACCTTGGCCTGGCACAGCGACAACACCCGGCGCATGGAGCGGATGCTGGAGGCCTGGAGCCGCCACATGGCGGTGCGCGACCTGCCCGCAAAGCTGCCCGCCGAGCTGCGCAGCTGCGGGTTCGAGGTCCGGCAGATGCAGCCGGTCACCATCTGCGACACCGCGCTGCGCCCCGACGGGCTGGCGGCGATGATGATCCAGCTGATCCGCGCCTTTGCGGTGGACATCGGCGCCACCGACGCGGACGACGCCGCCGCCTGGGCGCGCGAGCAGCAGGAACTGGCGGCCGAGGGGCGGTTCTTCCTGTCGCTGACCCATTTCGTCTGCACGGCGCGCAAGCAGTAACGGCCTGAACCGCAGGCCGGATTCCGCCACCCGCCGGGCCGGCGGCGAAACATGCATCACAAAGGCGGGTTTCCTATTGGAAACGCCGGAAATGGACACATATCCAGCGCGTCCGCATCATAATATTACGCCATGAAACCCGAATACCGCCTCCACTACGCCCCCGACAACGCGTCACTGGTCATCCGGCTGGTGCTGGAGGAGCTTGGCCAGCCGTTCGAGACGGTTCTGGTCGACCGCAAGGCGGAAGCGCAGAACAGTGCGGAATACCGGGCGCTCAATCCCAACGGGCTGATCCCGGTGCTGGAAACCCCCGATGGCGCGCTGTTTGAAACCGCCGCCATCCTCTTGTGGCTGGCCGGCCGCCACGGCGCCATGGCCCCGGCGGCGGGCTCGGCTGCCTACGCGCCGTTCCTCAAATGGCTGTTCTTTGCCTCCAACACGCTGCATGCCGATTTGCGGATGCTGTTCTATCCTCAAAAATACATCGGCACTGACAGCGCCCAGCAGGACCAGCTGCAAAAGGTGCTGCGCCAGCGGCTGCAGGCGCATCTGGCCAACCTCGACCGCGCCGCCGCAGACCGCCCCGGCTGGCTCGGCGCGCCGCAGCCCTCGGTGCTGGATTATTACCTGGCCTGCCAGCTGCGCTGGATGGCGCTGTATCCCGCCGGCGCAGACCGCAGCTGGTTCGATCTTTCCCGCTGCCCCAGCCTGCAGCGCCTCTGCGCCGGGCTGGAGCACCGCCCCGCCGTTGCCAAGGCACAAGAGGCCGAAGGCCTCGGCGCCGCCCCGTTCACGTCCCCGGCTTACGCCAATCCCCCAGAAGGATCAGCCACCTGATGTTCCTCTCCGTTTTCGACATGTTCAAAGTGGGCATCGGCCCGTCGTCCTCCCACACCATGGGGCCGATGGTCGCCGCCGCGCGCTTCCTCGATATGATGCGCGCCTCGCCGTTCGAGTTCCACGGCCTGCGCGCCTCGCTGCACGGCTCGCTCGCCTTCACCGGCGTCGGCCATGCCACCGACCGCGCCACCATCCTCGGCCTCGGCGGCTTCCGCCCCGATGACTACGACGACGCAAAGGCCGAGGCCTTCCTCGCCGAACTGGCCGAAACCCGCACCATGCGGCCCGAAGGTCTGGGGGAGCTGCACTTCGACCCCAAGGCCGACATGATCTTCGACTATGATCACGCGCTGCCGGGCCATGCCAACGGCATGATCCTGATGGCCACCGATGCCCAGGGCGACGTGATCCTGCGGCAGGTGTTCTACTCGATCGGCGGCGGCTTTGTCGTCACCGAGGAGGAACTGGCCGCAGGCAAGGCGACCGAGGAAGGCGACCCGGTGCCCTACCCGTTCAAATCCGCCGCCGAGATGCTGGAGATGGCCAAGGCCAGCGGCAAATCCATCGCCGGCATGAAGCGCGCCAACGAGATCGCCCGCGGAGGGTCCGACAACCTGTCCAAGGGCACCGCCCGCATCTGGCAGGTGATGAACGACTGCATCAACCGCGGGCTGGAGCGCGACGGCATCCTGCCCGGCGGCCTCAAGGTGCGCCGCCGCGCCAAGGGCATCTATGACGCGCTGATGGCCGAGCGCGGCAAGAACCTGACCGCGCCGCACACCATCAACGACTGGATGAGCGTCTATGCAATGGCGGTGAACGAGGAAAACGCGGCCGGCGGCCAGGTTGTCACCGCCCCGACCAACGGCGCCGCGGGCACCCTGCCGGCCGTGATCCGCTATTACCTCGACCATGTGCCGGGCGCCTCCGAAAGCCACGTCGAGGACTTCCTGCTGACCGCCGCCGCCATTGCCGGCCTGGTCAAGTACAACGCATCCATTTCCGGTGCCGAAGCCGGCTGCCAGGCCGAGGTCGGCTCCGCCGCCGCGATGTCCGCCGCGGGCCTCTGCGCCGTGATGGGCGGCACCCCGGAGCAGGTGGAGAACGCCGCCGAGATCGCACTGGAGCATCACCTCGGCATGACCTGCGACCCGGTGAAGGGGCTGGTTCAGGTGCCCTGCATCGAGCGCAACGGGCTGGCGGCGATCAAGGCGGTCTCCGCCGCCTCCCTCGCCCTGCGCGGCGACGGCCAGCACTTCGTGCCGCTGGACGCCTGCATCGAGACCATGCGCCAGACCGGTGCCGACATGCATGACAAGTACAAGGAAACCTCGCTCGGCGGCCTCGCGGTGAACGTGCCGAACTGCTGATCATCCCGGCTTTCTTGAAAAGATAGCGAGACATAAGGCCCGGGCCTGACCTTGGGAGGGCGCGAATGCGCCTTCCCGGGGGGAAGGTCAGGCGCGGGCCGTGCCGCTGCGCGCCACGTCCCAAAAATACGCAATGCCTCTCCTTCCGCCGCAACTCCAGCTTGCACGATGGCTGTTGCACGCCTAGCGTGGCGCCATGACACAGGACCGGCCGCTCCTCGGCATCGCCCTGATGCTGGGCTTCTGCATGGTGATCCCGCTCGGGGATGCCATCGCCAAGCTGCTGACCAACCGGGTGCCGGTTGCCCAGATCGTCTTCATCCGCTTTGCCGCCCAGGCCGCGATCCTGATGCCGGTGGCGGTGATGCTGCGGCTGCCGCTCAGCCTGTCGCGCCGGGTGGCGCCGCTGCTGTTCCTGCGCACCCTGCTGCAGATGGGCGGCATCGGCGCCATGTTCACCGCCTTCCGCTACCTGCCGCTGGCCGATGCAGTCGCAATTGCCTTCGTGATGCCGTTCCTGATGCTGCTGCTCGGCAAATATGTCCTCGGCGAAGAGGTCGGCCTGCGCCGCCTCGGCGCCTGCGTGGTCGGCTTCACCGGCACCCTGCTGGTCATTCAGCCGAGCTTTGCCGCGGTCGGCTGGAACGCGCTGTGGCCGCTGCTGGTGGCGGTGATCTTTGCCCTGTTCATGCTGGTCACCCGCAAGATCGCCAAGGAAACCGATCCGGTCTCGCTGCAGGCGGTGGCCGGCGCCATGGGCACCGTGCTGCTGGCGCCGGTGCTGCTGGTCGGCGATGCCATCGGCCTGCCCGCCCTCTCCACCGCGCTGCCGCCGCAGGACACCTGGGCGCTGCTGGCCGCCGCCGGCGCCCTCGGCACGCTGGCGCATCTGCTGATGACCTGGAGCCTGCGGTTCGCCCCCACCTCGACGCTGGCCTCGATGCAGTATCTGGAAATCCCGGTCGCCGTGTTCTTCGGCTGGCTGGTCTTCGCCGAGCTGCCCAACACCCTTGCCGCCTTCGGCATCCTGCTGACGGTCAGCGCCGGGCTCTATGCGGTGCTGCGCGAGCGCAGGGCCTCGGAGGCCGCCGAGCGGATCAATCCCGCCTGATCGCGGCCATCACATCCGCCAGCAGCCGCCGCGGCACAATCGCCAGCAGCCCCGGCCCGTCCGGCATCAGCCGCACCGGCCCCAGCGCCCGGTTCGAGGTGCCGATCCGGCCCATCGGCGCCATCTGCAAGCCGTCGATCGGCCACTCCAGCCCCTCCGACCGCCCGGTCACCGGCTGCATCGGAAACAGCGAGATCACCTCGCCCGCCCGCGCCGGCAGCGCCACCGCACGGGTCAGGTGAAAGATCACTTCGGTGTCCCCGATCAGAATACAGGGGCTGCCGTGGCCCTGCACCAGCGTGTTGAAGGCCGCCAGCTGGTGATCCACCCGCGCCCCCAGAAACCCGGCCGCCAGCACCGCAGGCGCCGAGATGGCGCGCAGCGCCTTGTCGAAATCGGTGCTGTCCTGCTCCGCCACCCGGTGCAGGCTGGCAGGCGGCAGCTGCGCCCGCACCGCCTCCGGCAGCGAGTCGAAATCGCCGATCACCGCCTGCGGCACATGCCCCGCCGCCAGTGCCGCCGCCGCGCCGCCATCCGCCGCCGCCAGCCGCGGCGCCAGCGCCAAGGCCTCCTCCAGCGCCCCCGGCGCCAGTTCGCCGCCGCCCACCAGGGTGATTGGTTCCGGAACGTCAACAATAAAGGCTTTCATCGGCGGTATTCCCGGCAGTTTTGGAAACAGGTCACAATGTGAACACAAAATGATACGATCAATTGCACGGATTCGAGCAAAATTGGTCCTTCCAGCCCATATGGTGAATGGCAACAGAAGTGGCGAAGACGAGCGAGCTGATGGTACATAACAACAAAGTCCTGACCGTATCCTATGGAACCTTTTCCTGCACATTGGAAGGGTTCGAGGATTCCTTCGGCACGATGAAGGCCATCGCCGAGTATTTCCGCGACCTCGCGTCCGATGACCGCTACTTCGGCGCCGAGCCGCCGCAGCCCGATGCCGACATGCTGGCCCGCATCGCCCAGCGCGAGATTGCCCGCCAGGTCGAGGCCCGCACCAGCGACGGCGGCATCCACCTGCGCGCCGCCGCCCCGGCCCTTGCTGCCGCCGCAACCGCAACCGCTGCGCCCGCGGCGGTTTCGCCTGCGGCCTACCTCGCCACGGAACGGCCCGCGCAATCCCCCGCCCCGGCTCAGGACACCGCAGCCGAGACCCCGGCCACAGCCCCGGCGGAGACCCCGGCTCAGGCCGAGGCCGAAACCGCCGCCGCACCGGAAACCGCTCCGGAAACGGCCGAAGCGGAGACCGCAGAGGCCGAAGTCCAGGAAGAGACCCTCGCAGAAGAGACCCCGGCAGCAGCCGAAGCCGAAGCCGAAGCCGAAGCCGAAGCCGAAGCCGAAGCCGAAGCCGAAGCCGAAGCCGAAGCCGAAGCCGAAGAAACCATTGCCGCTGTGCTGGAAACCGCAAGCACCGATACGCAGCCCGCGGTTCAGAACGCCGCCCCGGCGGTCGAGCTGCTCGAAGTCAACGAGTCAGACGCCCTGGCAGACACGGACGCGGCAGAAGCGGCCCCGCGCGCGGAAGACGAAACCGTGCCCGCCGCCGACAGCATCGCCGCCAAGCTGCAGCGCATCCGCGCCGTGGTGGCGCAGACCCCGGAAGACGACTTCACCGAGGACGAGCATGCCGACGACGTGCTGGAAAGCGCAGCCGGGGACATCACCAGCGCGCTGCTGGAGGATGACAGCACCGATGCTCCGGACTTTGATGACGAGAGCGATCACGAAATCGCCAGGGCGCTGGACCGCCTGGACCTGGGCCGCGCGGCGGCACAGCAGGCGCAGGCCGCAGATGCGGATGCGGATGCGGATGCGGATGCGGATGCGGATGCGGATGCGGATGCGGATGCGGATGAAGACAGCCTGTTCACGGATCTGCAACCGGCTGCCGCCGCAGACGGCGCGGCAGACGGCGGCGCCGGCAACCTGCTGGCGGAGGACGCCGGCGGCGAACCGCCCGCCCCGGCAGCGCGCGTCCGCATCACCAAGGTCAAACGGGCCGACTTCGAGAAAGCCATCGCCTCCGGCCGCCTGCAGGACACCACCGCCGCCCCCGGCACCGCGCCGGCCACGCTCTCGGAAGAGGATGAAGCCGACCTGATGCGGGAGCTGGCCGAAGTGGAAGCGGAAATCCTTGCCGCTTCGGAACAGCCGGAAGACCCTGCAGCCGCGGCGGACAGCACCGCCGCAGATGCCGCCGCCCTGCCTGGATCGTCCAGCCCCGCCGACAGCGATGTCAGCCGGCTGATGGCCGCCGCGGATGAAAAGCTGGAAGACCCCGAATCCGCCTCCTCCCGCGAGGCCTACAGCCATTTGCGCGCCGCGGTTGCGGCCGCCAAGGCCGGCAGCCCGGCCGGCACCGCCACGGGCGGCGATGACGCCCGGCCCTACCGCGAAGACCTGGCCAATGTGGTGCGCCCGCGCCGCCCGGAAGCCCGCCAGGGCACATCCGAACGCCCGTCCAGCCCGGCGGCGCGCCCGGCACCGCTGAAACTGGTGGCCGCCCAGCGCATCGACGAAGGCGCAGCGCCGCAGCAGCCGGTGCGCCCGCGCCGGGTCTCGGCCGCGGTTCTGGGAGAGGCAAGCGAAGACGGCAGCGGCGGCGGCTTTGCCGCCTATGCCGCTGAACGCGGCGCCGCGGACCTGCACGAGCTGCTGGAGGCCGCCGCCGCCTACCTGAGCTTTGTCGAGGGCCGCGACCACTTCTCGCGGCCGCAGCTGATGAGCAAGGTGCGCAGCGCCGGCAGCGGCGAGTTCAACCGCGAGGACGGGCTGCGCTCCTTCGGCCAGCTCTTGCGCGACGGCAAGATCGAACGCTCCGGCAACGGCCAGTTCACCGCCTCCGGCGACATCGGCTTCAAGCCGGGCAAGCGCGCCGCCGGCTGACCGGCAGACAGCAGAACAGAAAAGGCGGCCCCGCGAGGCCGCCTTTTTTTCATTCCCGCAAGCCGCAGCGGCTTCTTCTGGCCGGATATATCCCGGGGTGAATTGGCCATGAGGCCAAGAGGGGCAGCGCCCCTCTTCCCTTCAAGCACGCGGGGCAGCGCCCCTCCCCCTCAGTCCGTGCCGGCGTCCGGATCCTGCTGGCCGACGCCGCGGAACACAAACTTGAACGGCAGCACCCAAACGACGCCCAGCGCCACATACACCACCAGCTCCAGCCACAAGGGCGGCCGGTCCAGCCAGTTCATCACCGTGACCGCCGCCACGATGTACACCGGCATCCCGACCAGCAGGATCACCAGCGCCCAGCGCCGCCGCGCCTTGTAGCTCAGGCCTTGCTTGTCAGCCATCAGTCGGCAAACGGGTCGGTCACCAGAATGGTGTCTTCCCGCTCCGGGCTGGTGGACAGCAGCGCCACCGGGCAGTCGATCAGCTCTTCCACGCGTTTGACGTATTTGATCGCATTGGCCGGTAGGTCGTTCCAGCTGCGCGCGCCTTCGGTGCTCTCGCTCCAGCCGTCCATCTCTTCATAGATGGGGGTGCAGCGGGCCTGGCTGTCGGCGGCGGTCGGCAGGTAGTCCAGGCGCTCGCCGTCCAGCTCGTAGCCGACGCAGATCTTCAGGGTCTCGAAGCCGTCCAGCACATCCAGCTTGGTCAGCGAGATGCCGTTGATGCCGGAGGTGGCGCAGGTCTGGCGCACCAGGCAGGCGTCGAACCAGCCGCAGCGGCGCTGGCGGCCGGTGGTGGTGCCGAACTCATGGCCGCGGGTGCCCAGGCGCTCGCCGTCCGCATCCGGGGTGCCGTCTTCCTTCAGCAGCTCGGTCGGGAACGGGCCTTCGCCGACGCGGGTGGTATAGGCCTTGACGATGCCCAGCACGTAATCGATCGAGCCCGGGCCGATGCCGACGCCGGTGGCCGCCTGGCCTGCAATCACGTTGGAGGAGGTGACAAACGGGTAAGTGCCGAAATCGATGTCCAGCAGCGCGCCCTGGGCGCCTTCGAACAGGATCCGCTTGCCCGCCTTGCGCTTTTCGTTCAGCACCTTCCAGACCGGCGCGGCAAACGGCAGGATCTGCGGCGCGATCTCCTTCAGCTGGGCGATCAGCGCATCGCGGTCCACCGGATCGACGCCCAGCCCGCGGCGCAGCGGGTCATGATGCTGCAGCGCGCGGTCGACGCGGGCAATCAGGGTGGCTTCATCGGCCAGGTCGGCGACGCGGATCGCGCGGCGGCCGACCTTGTCCTCATAGCAGGGGCCGATGCCGCGGCCGGTGGTGCCGATCTTGGTGCCCTTGGAGGCCGCCTCTTCGCGCGCCCGGTCCAGCTCGCCGTGCAGCGGCAGGATCAGCGGGGTGTTCTCGGCGATCATCAGGGTCTCCGGGGTGATCTCCACGCCCTGCGCCTGCACGGTGGCGATTTCCTTCATCAGGTGCCAGGGGTCCAGCACCACACCGTTGCCGATGACGCTCAGCTTGCCGCCGCGCACCACGCCCGAAGGCAGCGCGTGCAGCTTGTAGACCTTGCCGTCAATGACCAGCGTATGGCCGGCGTTGTGGCCGCCCTGGAAGCGCGCGATAACGTCTGCACGCTCGCTCAGCCAGTCCACGATCTTGCCTTTCCCCTCGTCGCCCCACTGGGCGCCGACTACGACGACGTTGGCCATATCCGGTCCTTTACAGTCTGGTTCAAACCCACGCTCATATAGCGATGCTGCGCGGGCAGTGGAACCGCAAATCCGCCGCGGGGGGCGGGAAATCACGGGGCGGAACAGCTTCCCCGCCCGGAATCAAGCCGCAGGCGCCGGGCGCGCGCCTGCCCGCCCCACCGGGAAGGCGCCCGCCCGGCGGCGCACTGCGCCTTGTTCCGGGCAGCGGGGTGTTGCGCCCCCGGCGCACGCCCCCTTCACGCAATCCTCACGGCCTTATGCCATTCTCCCGGATGATCGCGATCCCCCGCCATGGCCCCGCGCGCGGGGCCATGATACGAGGCGCAGGCATCTGTGCGGCTGCCTGCGCACCACCCGGAGACCGGCCCTGATAAAAAGGGGGTCGTCCAAGCCAGCTTGTCCGAGCAGGCCCCCGGCGGGGCCTGTCCACCTCCACCCGGCGGCGCCGCCCCCTGAAACGGGACACAGCGCAAAAGCGGAACGCAACAACAGGCACGGCAAAGAAAACCGCCCCGGCCTCCCCGGCCCCGGCGGCCGGACCTGTGTGCTCAGCGGCGCAGCTGCACCGGCGCGCCATGCGGCGTGCTCAGATAGGCATCCTCCCAGCGGCGGCGCATCGCCTCGGCCTCCGCCGCAGGCACCGCCCCCTGTTCGGCCAGAAACATCTCCAGCGTTTCCAGCCAGGCGCGGAAATAATCCTCGCCGCCGTCCAGCTCCCGGCTCAGGCCATGCCGCTTCAGGGTTGCGGAAAACCGCTGCGCCCAGCCGGCCCAGCTGAACCGCCCGGCCTCGTTCAGATGCACGGTCAGCGCAAACACCTGCGCATGCCACGGCTCGGCAAAAACCGGCTCCGGCGCGGCACCCTCGGGACAATCGCTCATAACGGCTCCAGATAGCTCTGCCACAGGTCCAGCACCACCTCGTCGCCGGGATGCTCGGGATGCGCCCACAGCGCGCGGGCAAAGAAGCGCACCGCATAGAGCGGCTCCGGCGCCTCGCCCAGCCCGTGGGCATTGCTGTCGGGAAACACATGGGTGCCATGCAGCCGCAGGACATAGCCCTTGGCGCCGGCCGCGTATTTCGGCAGCCGTGTATGGCCGCCCGGGACCAGCGCGTTGTCGGCAGGGATTCGCGCCCGCACCGCCTGCCCGGCAGAAAACCGCGGCTTCGGCCCGCCCGTCCGCTCCGCCGGTCCGCCCCTGGCCAGCGCACCCGCGACGGTCTCCGCCTTCAAGGCCCGCTCCGCCAGCGCATGCAGCCCGGCGGGCCCCTTGCCTTCCAGATCCTCGCGCGTCAGCACGCCTTTCTCCACCAGCAGATCCGCCAGCGCCGAAATCCATTTTTCGTAATAGGAAAACCTTGTGTAATCCTTCGGCGAAAGCCGCTCCCGCGCGTGCCGCGAGGTGTCGATGTTCCACTGCCCCAGCGCGCCGCAGGCCAGCGTCACCGCCAGCGCCCGGGCGTGCCAGTCCTCGGCAAAGACCGGCGCGTCCTCTGCCCCGGGCACCACCGGCCCGTCGCCGAATCGCCCGCCCATGTCATGCACCCGGGTCATGCCGGCACCTTCGGCTGGCCGGTGCCGATCATGCTGTCGCGGGTGACCAGCGCCGCCAGCTCCTCCTCGCCCAGCCCCTCCGTGCCTTCGGGCCGCAGCGGCAGCACCAGATAGCGGACCTCGGCGGTCGAATCCCAGACCCGCACGGCGCAGTCCCCGGGCAGCGTCACGCCGAAGTCCGCCAGCACCTTGCGCGGCTCGCGCACCGCGCGGGCGCGGTAGGCGTCGGATTTGTACCAGCCCGGCGGAATGCCCAGCAAAGGCCACGGGTAGCAGCTGCACAAGGTGCACACGACCATGTTGTGGCGCTGGGGCGTGTTTTCCACCACCACCATATGCTCGCCCTGCCGCCCGTAATAGCCCAGCTCCGCCAGCACCGGGTCCGCATCCGCCAGCAGCGCTGCCTTGAATTCCGGGTCGCTCCAGGCGCGGGCCACCACCCTTGCGCCGTTCTGCGGGCCGATCCGGTTCTGGTAGGTGTCGATGATCTCCTCCAGCGCGGCCGGGTCGATCAGGCCTTTTTCGGTGAGAATCGTCTCCAGCGCCTTCACCCGCAGGGCAGGATCGGGCGGCAGAAGGGCGTGCGGGCTGTCGGGGTGATCATGCGGCATGCCCCATGCTGCGCCGCTGCGGGCGGCCCTGTCCAGTCACGTTTCATGATGCAGGCAATCACGGTGCGTGACCTCCCCGGCAGCTTGTGCGCCAAGCCTGCAAACTCCGCCCTTGCCCCCCCGGGCAATCTTGCCTATTTACCGCCCGATACTCAGCCAACCGCCGCAGGGACCCATGGAAAACGTTGTTCTCATCATCCATCTTCTTCTGGCTCTCGGCCTCATTGCCGTGGTTCTGCTGCAGCGCTCCGAGGGCGGCGGTCTGGGCATGGGCGGCGGCGGCGGCGGTGCCGTCTCGGGCCGCGCCGCAGCCACCGCGCTCAGCAGGCTGACCTGGATCCTGGCGATTGCCTTCATCTGCACCTCGATCACCCTGACCGTCCTTGCCGCGCAGAAATCCGCGGGCTCCTCGGTCACCGACCGGATCGTCGCGCCGCAGAGCGAACAGGACGGCACCCCGGCGGTTCCGGCCCCGCTGGGCAGCGATCTGCTGCCGCCGAGCGAAGGCGACAATGCGCCGCTGGTTCCCAGCGCCGACTGATCCACTACACCTTGACGGGTTTTCAGGGGCCGCAACAGCATCTTGCGGTTCCCTTGCGCTTATTGTGCGAATCCTTTATATATGAAGTCCCGTGGTGCTGCGGTTTTTTGGACCGCCGGGCAGCTAGATTCTGACTTCTCACGGGGGCAGCCGAACACTCATGGCGCGTTTTATCTTCATCACTGGCGGTGTTGTTTCATCTCTGGGCAAAGGCCTGGCTTCGGCAGCGCTGGGGGCGCTTCTGCAGGCCCGCGGCTACTCCGTCCGCCTGCGCAAGCTGGACCCCTATCTGAACGTCGATCCGGGCACCATGAGCCCGTTCGAGCACGGCGAGGTCTTCGTCACCGACGACGGCGCCGAGACCGACCTCGACCTCGGCCACTACGAGCGCTTCACCGGGGTGCCGGCCCGCAAGACCGACTCGATCTCTTCGGGCCGGATCTACACCAACGTGCTGGAGAAGGAGCGCCGCGGCGACTACCTCGGCAAGACCATCCAGGTCATTCCGCACGTCACCAACGAAATCAAGGACTTCATCTCGATCGGCGAGGATGAGGTCGACTTCATGCTCTGCGAGATCGGCGGCACCGTCGGCGACATCGAGGGCCTGCCCTTCTTCGAGGCGATCCGCCAGTTCGCCCAGGACAAGCCGCGCGGCGAATGCATCTTCATGCACCTGACCCTGCTGCCCTACATCAAGGCAAGCGGCGAGCTGAAGACCAAGCCGACCCAGCACTCCGTCAAGGAGCTGCGCTCGATCGGTCTGGCGCCCGACATCCTGGTCTGCCGCTCCGAGGGCCCGATCCCGAAGAAGGAGCGCGAGAAGCTGGCGCTGTTCTGCAACGTGCGCCCCGACTCGGTGATCGCCGCGCAGGACCTGAAATCGATCTACGAGGCGCCGCTGGCCTATCACCGCGAGGGCCTGGACCAGGCGGTTCTGGATGCCTTCGGCATCGCCCCTGCCCCCAAGCCCAACCTGGAGCGCTGGGAAGATGTGGCCGACCGCATCTACAACCCCGAAGGCGAGGTGAAGGTGGCCATCGTCGGCAAGTACACCCAGCTGGAAGACGCCTATAAGTCGATCGCCGAGGCGCTGACCCACGGCGGCATGTCGAACCGGGTGAAGGTGAAGATCGAATGGGTCGACGCCGAGCTGTTCGACAAGGAAGACGCCGACCCGTATCTGCAGGGCTTCCATGCGATCCTGGTGCCCGGCGGTTTCGGCGAGCGCGGCACCGAGGGCAAGATCAAGGCGGCGCAATACGCCCGCGAGAACAAGGTGCCCTATCTGGGCATCTGCCTGGGCATGCAGATGGCGGTGATCGAAGCCGCGCGCAACGTCGCGGGCATTGCCGAGGCGGGCTCCGAGGAATTCGACCACGAGGCCGGCAAGAAGCGGTTCGAGCCGGTGGTCTACCACCTCAAGGAATGGGTGCAGGGCAACCACAAGGTCAGCCGCAAGGCGGATGACGACAAGGGCGGCACCATGCGCCTTGGCGCCTATGACGCGGCGCTGCAGGACGGCTCCAGGGTCGCCGGGGTTTACGGCAGCACCCATATCGAGGAACGCCACCGCCACCGTTACGAGGTGGACATCAAGTACCGCGAGAAGCTGGAAGAATGCGGCCTGAACTTCTCGGGCATGTCGCCGGACGGCCGCCTGCCGGAGATCGTCGAGTGGACGGACCACCCGTGGTTCATCGGCGTGCAGTTCCACCCGGAGCTGAAGTCCAAACCGTTTGCGCCGCATCCCCTGTTCGACGATTTCGTGCGCGCGGCCAAGGACGCCTCGCGGCTGGTCTGACGGCCTTCGCGGCTGGCGGGCCCTCCCGCCCGTCGCCTGCTCAGGACACCTGAGCGGCTCCCGTTGGGCCCGGCGCCGCCAAGGCGGCGCTGGGAGAAACCGGAAAAAGGCGGGCCAATGGCCCGCCTTTTGCATTCTGGCCGATTGGCCGATTGCCCCCCGGCCTGCTCAGAAGCCGTGCATCCGCTTGGCCCATTGATAGGCCACCACCAGCCCCTTCATCCGCGGCAGCATCAGCAGCGAGGCCCCGACCGTGATCACCGACATGATAATTGCAAGGGTCCAGGGATCCGGGCGCATCTGGGTGTAGACGATGTGCAGCGCAAAACCGAGGATGTGGCCGACCACCAGGATGGTCAGATAGGCCGGACCGTCGTCGGCGCGCTGGTGGTGCAGCTCCTGGCCGCACTCGCTGCAGCCGTCGTTCACCTTCAGGTAGCTGTGCAGCAGCCTGCCGCCGCCGCAGTTCGGGCAGCGCAGCCGCAGCCCTTTCAGCAAGGCAGGCTTCAGCGCCCGCGGCTCCTCTTCCACTAGATCAATCCCGGTCATCGCGGCGTCTCCTTGGGTTTGCCGCCTGATACAGCGATTCCATGATTGAATGCAAACAATATGCCATCATTTATGTTGCATTAATGGCCCTGCTCTGACATTGAACCAATCAATCACGACACACTGCGCCGCTCCCCGGCAGCGCGCCACCCGGAGATGCTGCAGATGAAACAGTGGACTCCCGCCCGCCTGGACAGCGGCAAGCCCCGCTACCTGGAAATCGCCGAGGCGATCAGATCCGACATCGACGCGGGCGTGCTGTCGCCCGGCGACCGGCTGCCGCCGCAGCGGCGGGTGGCGCAGGATCTGGGCGTCGATTTCTCCACCGTGTCGCGGGGATACGCGGAAGCGGTGCGGCGCGGCTACATCGAGAGCTTTGTCGGCCGCGGCACCTTTGTCCGGCCGCCGGAGGCGCTGCCGGAACGCCCCGACCCGCGCCGCGCACTGGAGGAAGACCCGATGATGAACATGCCGCCGGAGCCGGACGATCCGGCGCTGCTGGCGCGGATGCGGCAGGGGCTGGAGCATGTCTCGGCCAACCTGCTGCCGCTGCTGCGGTATCAGTCGGTGACCGGCAGCCCGCAGGACCGTGCCATCGCGGCAGGCTGGATGCAGGCCAACGGGCTGACCTGCGCGCCGGAGCGGCTGGTGATCACGCCGGGGGCGCATGCGAGCCTTTATGCGATCCTGACGGTTCTGTGCGAGCCCGGCGCAACCGTGCTGTGCGAGGAGGTGACCTATCCCGGGCTGCGCTCCATCGCGGCGCGGCAGGGGATCCGGCTGGCGGGGCTTGCCGCCGACACCCACGGCATCCTGCCGGAAGCGCTGGAGAAGGCCATCACCGGCCACGGGCCGGCCGCGCTGTACCTCAATCCGACGCTGCAGAACCCGACCACCCGCACCCTGCCGGCCAAGCGGCGGCAGGAGATTGCCGCGGTGCTGCGGAAACATGCCCTGCCGCTGATCGAGGATGACGCCTACTGCTTTGTCGACAATGGCGCGCCGCAGCCGGTCAGCAGCCTGATCCCCGATCTGGGCTGGCATATCGCGGGCCTCTCCAAATGCTTTGGCGCCGGGCTGCGGCTGGCCTATACCACGGTGCCGCAACGCGCCCTGCTGGGCCAGTTCAGCCAGGCCCTGCGGTCGATGCATGTGATGGTGTCGCCCTTGAACCTGGCGCTGCTGGGCCGCTGGATCGAGGATGGCACCGCGGCGGACCTCCAGCGCTTCATCCGCAAGGCCGCCGCGGAACGGCAGGCGCTGGCCGGTGCCGTGCTGCAGGGCTGCTTCGCCGAGAGCGACCCGCTGGCCTTCAGCCTGTGGCTCACCCTGCCGCGCGGCACCAGCCGGGCCGAGGTGATGGGCCGCATGGCAGGCCGCCAGATCGGCATCATGCCCAGCGATGCCTTCACCGTCTCCGGCCTGCCGGAGGAGGCGGTGCGGGTGTGCCTGGGCGGGCCGATCGGGCTGGAGGAGCTGCGCGAGGACCTGATTGCCCTGAACGACGCGGTCACCCGCAAGGACTGGCTGGGGTAGCGGAGATCCGGGCGGGCGGCGCTTTGCCATCCGCAAACTGCCGCCGGCCGCCGCAAATCCTGCTTCCGTTAGCGCAACACCCCGTTGTTTCCCGGCGGATTCGCGCTATAGACAGCGCCAAGACAGACCATTCCCAAGAAGAGTGACGCATTATGGCAAAAGACGCTTCCGTACAGCAGGCACAACTCGACCGTATCGCCTCCGGCCAAGGCTTCATTGCGGCGCTGGACCAGTCGGGCGGTTCGACCCCGAAGGCGCTGGCGCTTTACGGCGTGAACCAGGACGCCTATTCGAACGACGACGAGATGTTCGCCGAGATCCACAAGATGCGCACCCGCATCATCACCTCGCCGAGCTTCACCAGGGACCGCATCCTGGGCGCGATCCTGTTCGAGAAGACCATGGACGGCGAGATCGAAGGCACGCCGGTCGCGGATTACCTGTGGAACAGCTGCGGCGTGGTGCCGTTCCTGAAGGTCGACAAGGGCCTGGCGGATGAGCAGAACGGCGTGCAGATGATGAAGCCGATGCCGGAGCTGGACGCGCTGCTGGCGCGCGCAGTCGGCAAGGGCATCTTCGGCACCAAGATGCGCTCGGTCATCAAGGACGCCAATGCCGCAGGCATCAAGGCGGTTGTGGCACAGCAGTTCGAGGTCGGCAAGCAGATCGTCGCGGCCGGCCTGGTGCCGATCATCGAGCCGGAAGTCGACATCCACTCCGCCACCAAGGCCGAGGCCGAGGAGCTGCTGAAGGCGGAGATCCTGGCGCAGCTGAACGCCCTGCCCGCGGACAGCAAGGTGGCGCTGAAGCTGACCATCCCGGTGAAGCCGGGCCTGTATGACGAGCTGGCCGGCCACGCCAATGTGGTGCGGGTGGTGGCGCTGTCGGGCGGCTACAGCACCGATGACGCCTGCGCGCGCCTGGCGCAGAACCCCAGGATGATCGCCTCTTTCAGCCGTGCCCTGACCGAGGGGCTGAATGTGGCGATGTCCGATGAGGAATATGACGCCGCCCTCGGCGCCAACATCTCCAAGATCTACGACGCCTCGCTGTAAGGCGGATCGGATCCGGGTCTGAACAGGGCCGCGCCTGGCACCGGGCGCGGCCTTTTCTGTGCTGCGGCTCAGCGGCCGGAGCGGCCGGCGCAGCAGACCGCGAGAACCAGCCCCGCACCGCTGAGAAACGGCAGCCAGAAAAAGCGCAAGGCGGTCAGGGTGAACCAGCCGGGCTGGGCTTCGGGCGCCTGGCCCGCGCCGCCAAGCCAGGACCAGAACACCAGCGCCGAGGCGGAGATCAGGATGCCGCTGAGGGCGAGCAGCCAGCGGGCCGAGCTAGGCATGGCCGCCTCGGCCGGCGCGTGCCGTTCCGCCGCCCGGCTGGCGGCAAGCCACCCGCTCACGCCGCCTGGGTCAGCGAGGGCCGCAACCCGGTGCTGCTGACCCGGTTTTCATTCGACGCGAGGTAGCGCTGCGCCTCCTCGCGGTCCCCGAAGCTGAGCGCCTCATCGTAAAAATAGGTGATCCGGTCCCCGGTCCGGGACAGCAGGGCGCCGCTTTCAAACAGGATAAACCACTTCTTCTGCACCAGTTGCATCAGCCTCTCTCCTTTCTGAAGACCGGGTCCGGAGCTGGGTCTGCCCGGGCCGGTTCCATTGCCTTTCCTGAGGGTGCAAACGGCCGATCCGGGACTCTGTCAGGCCTCCCGGCAGCTGTTTTCCAGGTGCGGTTCCAGCCCCTGCTGCGCCCTCCTGAAGGCAGATTTCGCCCCCATGTGTTGCCAAAAGGTTAACGGGGCTTTCTGCAGGTTTTGCGCGGCATCATTCTGCCGGCGGGCGGCGGTTTCCCGCTTGCATCGGCGGAATTGCGGAAAATTTGGCGAAAAACCGCTCTTGCGGAATCCGGCAGCGCCCGGAACGGGGCGCGCCCTGTCCGGGCGCGGCCTCCGGCGGGGGTATTGCGGACCGGAAAGACACGGCCCGGGCGTGGGTTAAGGGAATTCCGGCGTGCGTTTCATCAGCCCCGCGGCAACCGCCTCCATCTGCTCCGCGGTGCCAATGAGCTCTGCCTGTTCGGCGCTTTCGGCCAGCAGCACACCGGCCTCGGCCGCGCCGCTTTCGGCATATCCGATCAGCCGTTTGGCGGCGCGGATCGCCGCGGGGCTTTGCGCCGCGATTGCGGTGGCCAGCTCATTGGCGCGGCAGAGCGGGTTGCCGGCCAGTTCGGTCACCAGGCCCCAGTCCAGCGCCTGCCCGGCGTCGATTTTCTCTGCCGTGTAGGTGAGGCGGCGCAGCACGTCGGAGCGCAGCAGCCGCGGCAGCAGCGCCATGCCGCCCATGTCGGGGATCAGCCCCCATTTCATTTCCATCACCGACAGCTGCGCCTCGGGGTGGGCAACCCGGATGTCGGCGCCCAGCGCAATCTGCAGGCCGCCGCCGAAACAGGCGCCGTGGAGGGCGGCGATCACCGGCACCGGCACCCGGCGCCAGACCATCGCCACCTCCTGAAAGGCGTTGGCGTCACCGTGGGTGCGCTCCATGATCAGGCTGCCGGGGTCCTGCTGCGCCAACCCCGCCATCGCCGCCATGTCGAGACCTGCGCAGAAGCTTTTGCCGGCCCCTGACAGCACCACCGCGCGGGCATCGGAGGCGGCGACCTCCTGCCCGGCCGCGATGATTGCCCCGATCATCTCCTCGTCCAGCGCGTTGTGCTTGTCCGGGCGGGCTAGCGTGACATAGGCGATGCGGTCCTTGTAGCCGGTGGTGACTCTGGCCATGGTTTCTTCCCTGCTGCTGATATCCGGCCAGCCTGCACCGGATCCGCGGCCGGATGCCAGCACAACGTGAGGGCAGGCTCAGGGCCGGGCCGCCAGCGGCATCCGCGCGAACCACGGGGAATCGAGGGTCATCACATAAAGCTGCCCGTCCGCCACCCTGCCGCCAGTGGTGATGCCGAGGCGGCCGTCCGGGTCCTGCAGGGTGCGCAGGATGCGGCCCTGCCCGTCGAACTGCATCAGCATGCCGCGGCGGACCGGCGCCGGGCGCACCATTGGCCCCAGCCGCCAGACCGCCTTGCGCAAGGCGGGATAGGGCATCAGTTTTTCCGACGGCACCCGCGGGCTGGCAAAGGCGAGCCAGTAGCTGCCGTCGCCCTGGGCCTCGAGATTGTCGGGGTAGCCGGGGAGGTTATCGAGGAACACCTCGCGCTCGCCTGCCCTGCCGCCCTTGAGCCAGAGCCGGTGGACGCGGGCGCGGCCGGTTTCGCTGATCAGCAGGAAATCCTCATCCGGCGACAGCGCGAGGCCGTTGGTGTAGACGAAGCCTTCGGCGATCTTCTCGACGGTGCCGTCCGGCCGCAAGCGCGCGACGTAGCCGGTGTCCGACTGCTCCCAGATGGTCAGGATCGAGGTGGGCTTGGTGCCGCCCAGCAGCTCCGGGTCGAACCGGTCGGTGGAGTTGGAGAAATAAACCGTGCCGTCGCGCGCCACGTCGAGCTGGTTGGCATAGACGATGGGGGCGCCGCCGATGCTGCCGGCCAGCACCTGCAGCGTGCCGGGGCCGGACCAGCGCAGGATGCCGCGGAAGCTGTCGGCAATGTAGAGCGCCCCGTCCGGCCCCGCCCTGAGCCCCAGCGGGCGGCCGCCGAGGCGGTCCTCCAGCACCGGCGCCGGGCCGTCGATGCGGTAGAGATTGCCTGCCAGGCTGGTGGTGTAGATGCGGCCGTCCGGCAGCTCCGCCAGATCCTCGGGGCCGGTTTCGCCCTCGGGCAGCCGGACCGGCTCTGCCGCGTCGAGGGCGCGGTTTGCGGCATAGGCGCCGGTGAACCCCGGTGCCGCGGGCGGGTCATAGGCGACCGGGTCCACCGGCACCGGCCAGAACAGCAGATAGGCCAGGGCGGCGGCCGGCAGAACAAACAGAATGCGCATGTGAAAATCTCCCGCAATATCGCAGCCTTCTTCCGCCGGACCGGCCCGCAACGCAAGCCTTGCCCGCGGGCGGAGGTTGCGGTTATCTGCCGCCATGACTGGACCCCGCTATACCCCGCTCGCGCAATCGCTGCCCGCCACCGTGCCGTTTGTCGGCCCCGAAACCCAGGAGCGCGCCCGCGGCGAAGCCTTTGCCGCCCGGCTGGGCGCGAACGAGAATATCTTCGGCCCCTCCCCCAGGGCCATCGAGGCGATGGCCCGGTCGGCGGCGGAAATCTGGAAATACGGCGATGCGCAAAGCCATGATCTGCGCCTCGCGCTGGCCGCCCACCACGGGACCGCACCGGAGAACATCCTGGTCGGCGAGGGCATCGACGGGCTGCTGGGCTGCCTGGTGCGGCTGCTGGTCGGGCCGGGCGATGCGGTGGTGACATCGATCGGGGCCTATCCGACCTTCAACTACCATGTTGCAGGGTTCGGCGGGGTGCTGCACGCGGTGCCCTACAGGGACGACCGGGAGGATATCGGGGCGCTGTTTGCCAAGGCGGCAGAGGCGGATGCCAAGATCGTCTACCTGGCCAATCCCGACAACCCGATGGGCAGCTGGCATCCCGGCGCGGACATCGCCGCGGCGCTGGACCGCCTGCCGGAGGGCTGCCTGCTGCTGCTGGACGAGGCCTATGTGGAATGCGCGCCGGACGGCACCGCAGCACCGGTCAGCGCCGATGATCCGCGGCTGATCCGGATGCGGACCTTTTCCAAGGCCTACGGCATGGCGGGCGCGCGGATCGGCTATGCGATCGGCCATCCGGAGCTGATTGCCGCCTTCAACAAGGTGCGCAACCATTTCGGCGTGAACCGCGCCGCCCAGGCCGGGGCGCTGGCGGCGCTGCAGGACCGGGAGTGGCTGGCGCGGGTGCAGGCGCAGATCGCAGGCGCGCGGGCGCGGATTGCGGAAATCGCGGCAGAGAACGGCCTCGCCGCCCTGCCCTCGGCCGCCAATTTCGTGGCCATCGACTGCGGCGGCGGCGGCGGGTTTGCCAAGGCGGTGCTGGACTCGCTGGTGGCCCAGGGGATCTTTGTGCGGATGCCCTTTGCGGCGCCGCAGAACCGCTGCATCCGGGTCAGCTGCGGCCCGGCCGCCGAGCTGGACGCTTTTGCCGCCGCATTGCCCGCAGCCCTGTCGGCGGCGCGGGCCGGCTGAAACCTGCCGGCCGCCGCCGGATCGCAGCAGTTTTACCAGACATTCACCACTCCCGGCCTACTATTTATGCGTAGTACCCCGGAGAAATGTCATGCGTGAACCTGAACTGCCGGACGGCATGCCGGACTTTTTCACTGCCGCCATCACTTTTGCCGGTATCAACCTGATGTGGATCTTCTTCGTGATCTGGGTGATGTACGGACTGGTGCCTGTTCTGGTGCTGGCCGTGCTGATCAACCATCTGATCACCAGGCTGGACATCCGGCTGAATTCGCAGAAAGCGTGACGGCGCCGTCCTGCTGCAAGGGGCGGGCCGCTACCGGCCTGCCAGTGCCATTGCAGCAGCTTCCAGCGCGCCCGGCCCATGCGGAATGTTCAAGGCTTCGAGGCCGGTTTCGATACCGCCCAGAAGCCCCATCACCATATGGCCGTTGACATGGCCCATATGGCCGATCCGGAAAAACCCGTGCCAGCCGCTGCTGCCGGCCGGTGCCATGCCCAGGCCGATGCCAAGAGTCAGGCCCAGATTCCGTTCCAGCCAGTGGCGCAGCTCGGTGCCGAGCGGCGATCCGATATGCAGGGCGGTGACCGCGTTGGAGCGCAGCCGCCGGTCCGGCACATTCATCCGCAGCGGGCCATCCGCGCCCCAGGCCTCGCAGGCGGCCCAGATGGCGCGGGCCAGATGCGCGTGGCGGGCCCAGACATTTTCGATGCCTTCGGCGTGGATCATGCCGAGCGCGGCGCGCAGCCCGTACAGGTGGTGGGTGGGCGCGGTGCCGCCGAAATACTGGTAGAACTCGTCCGGGCTGGCGCGCGGCGCCCAGTCCCAGTAGCGGCTGACCCGCGGCAGCGCCGCCCGCGCCGCCGCCGCCCTGCCGTTGAAGAACACAAAGCTGAGCCCCGGCGGCACCATCAGCCCCTTCTGGCTGGCGGAGACCATCACATCCACCCCCCAGGCGTCCATCTCGAACCGCTCGCAGCCGAGCGAGGCGATGCAGTCGGCCAGCAGCAGCGCCGGGTGGCCGGCCGCGTCCAGCGCCCGGCGCAGCGCCGCCACGTCGTTGCGGATCGAGCTGGAGGTGTCCACATGCACCCCCAGCACCGCCTTGATGCGGTGCTCCCGGTCGGCGGCCAGCCGTTCGGCGATCCGGTCCATGTCCCAGGGCGCATGGGGGCCGAAGTCGAGGATCTCCGCGTCGATCCCCAGCGCTTCGGCCATTTCCGACCAGCCGATGGCAAAGCGCCCGGACGCGGGCACCAGCACCCGGTCGCCCGGCTGCAGCGTGTTCTGCAGCGCCGCCTCCCAGGCGCCGTGGCCGTTGGCGATGTAGATCGCCGCGTCATGCTGCGTGCGGGCCACTTGGCGCAGATCGGGGATCAGGGCGGCGGTCATTTCAACCAGTTCGCCCGCGTAGATGTTGGGCGACGGCCGGTGCATCGCCTGCAGCACCTGGTCCGGCACCACCGACGGGCCGGGTATCGCCAGATAGGGCCGCCCGGCCGCCATGTTCCCTGATCCGCTCATGGCTGATGCCCCCTGCAGCGCGGGGCGCGCCGCGGTTGATCCATGGCGCCACAGTAGCCGGCCGCCCCGCGGCGTCAATTCCACGCGCCGCAGCGTCACGGCGAATTGCTTGCACCGGGGGGCGCAGCTGCTTAAATGGCGCAGGCATGTCAGAAAAGGCTTATAATGACCCGCATTCCCTGCCGGACCCTCCCCGCATGAGCAAGCCGCATAAATCCTCCCGCGAGCTGTTCGGCTGGCTGTGGCGCGGCTACCTGCGCCATTACATCGGGCTGCTGGGCGTTGCCGTGGTCTTCATGCTGCTGGAAGGCGCCACCATGGGCGCGCTTGGCTACATGATGCAGCCGATGTTCGATCTGGTGTTTGTCGCCGGCAACTCGGACGCGCTGGTCTGGGTCAGCCTGGCGTTTCTGGCGATCTTCACGCTGCGGGGGATTTCCAGCGTCACCCAGAAAGTGCTGCTGAGCAAGGTCTCGCAGACCTCGGCGGCGCATCTGCGCAAGGACATGCTGGCGCGGCTGATCCGCCAGGACCCGGCGTTCCACCAGCAGCATCCGCCGGGGCTGCTGATCCAGCGGGTGCAGTCGGATGTCTATGCCATCAACGCGGTCTGGCAGGCGGTGATCACCGGTGCCGGGCGCGATCTGGTGGCGCTGGTGGCGGTGCTGGGGGTGGCGTTCAGCATCGACTGGCGCTGGACCCTGATCCTGCTGATCGGGGTGCCGGTGCTCTTGCTGCCGATCTCCACCATCCAGCGCTATGTGCGCAAGAAGGCGTCGCGGGCGCGCGATCTGGGCGCCGATCTGGCGACCCGGCTGGACGAGATTTTCCACGGCATCGTGCCGGTCAAGCTGAACCGGCTGGAGGAATACCAGGTCCGCCGGTTCTCGGAGCGCACCGATGAATTTGTCCGCTCCGAGGTGAAGGCGGCGTTCGGCACCTCGTCGATCTCGGGCATGACCGACATCATGGCGGGTGTCGGTTTCATGGCGGTGCTGCTTTATGGCGGCAACGAGATCATTGCCGGCGACAAGACCGTCGGCCAGTTCATGAGCTTCTTCACCTCGATCGGGCTGTCGTTCGAGCCGATGCGGCGGCTGGCCAATATCTCCGGCGTGTGGCAGGGGGCGGCGGCGGCGCTGGAGCGGATCAAGGAGCTGCTGGATGAGCCGATCCTGCTCAACGAGCCGGAACACCCCAAGCCGGCGCCGGAGGGGCTGCCGGCCATCCGCCTGCACGGCGTCGAGCTGAGCTATGGCGATGCAAAGATCCTGAACGGGCTGTCGCTGGAGGCCGAGGCGGGCCGGACCACCGCGCTGGTGGGCGCCTCCGGGGCGGGCAAGTCGACGATTTTCAACCTGCTCACGCGGATGGTGGATCCGCAGGCAGGTTCCGTCTCCGTGGGCGGCGTCGAGGTCACCGATCTGAACACCGCCGACCTGCGCAGCCTGTTTTCGGTGGTGACGCAGGACGCGATGCTGTTCGACGAAACCCTGCGCGAGAACATCGTGCTGGGCCGCACGGATGTGAGCGACGAGGAGCTGCAGGCGGCGCTGGACGCCTCGCATGTGGCGGATTTCCTGCCCAAGCTGGAGCACGGGCTGGAAACCCGGGTGGGGCCGCGCGGCTCGGCCCTGTCGGGCGGCCAGCGGCAGCGGGTGGTGATCGCCCGCGCGCTGCTGCGCAACACGCCGGTGCTGCTGCTGGACGAGGCCACCTCGGCGCTGGATGCGCAATCCGAGAAAGTGGTGCAGCAGGCGCTGGACAAGCTGGCGGGCGGCCGCACCACGCTGGTGATTGCGCACCGGCTGTCGACCATCCGCAACGCCGACAAGATTTTGGTGATGGACCGCGGCCGGGTGGTGGACCAGGGCAGCCACGACGAGCTGCTGGCGCGCGGCGGCATCTATGCCGACCTCTACCGGCTGCAGTTCCAGGACGGCAAGACGGTGGTGGACACCGCAGGCATAGCGGCGCAGGCGCGGCAGGTGCCGGGCGGAACAAGAAGCGGCAGGAAACGCTGGTTCCGCCGCTTTGCCCGCATGGTGTTCGGGTAGCTCCGCCGAGACCGGCGCCGGTCCGCGCCGCCGCCCCGGCGGGTGCCTGCGGCGCAGCGGCGGGCGGGCGCTGCCTGCGCGGTTATTTGCGGTAGGCCGCCGCCAGTTTCTCGGGGTCTGCGCCCGAAAAATACCGCATCAGCGTCCACAGGTTGCGCGCCCCGCGCCGGATCCAGCCCGCCCGCTGATAGCGCGCCGCACCGGTCAGCGCGGCGCAGGGCAGCGCCGTCAGCCCCGCGAGGCGGCGCACCAGCGCCACGTCCTCCATCAGCGGCTGGTCCGGGTAGCCGCCCGCAGCCTCGTAATCGGCGCGCCGCACCAGCAGGCCCTGATCGCCATAGGGCAGCGCGAACAGCCGCGCCCGCAGGTTGGCCCAGCCGGCGACCCAGCCGGGCATCAGCCCGCGGGCCCGGAACCGCAGACGGAAATAGGCGGGACGACCCTGCCCTTCCTGCAGGTGCCGCGCCACCGCTGCGGCCCAGCCGGGCTCCAGACGGGTGTCGGCATGCAGCACCAGCAGCCACTCTCCGCGCGCCGCCGCACAGCCCCGGCGCAGCTGGCCGCCGCGCGAGGCCGGGCCGCTGATCCATTCGGCCCCGGCCGCCTGGGCGATGGCGCGGGTTTCATCGGCGGAGCCGCCGTCGCTGATCACCAGCTCACGGATCAGCCCGGCGCCCAGCCCTTCCATCAGGTGCTCAAGGCAGCCGGGCAGCTCATCGGCGGCGTTCAGGGCGGGAATGACGATGCTGACCGGTGCGGGCATGAGGCGATCCAGTGCGGATTTGCTGTTTTCTTCCAGCCTGCTTTCTATATCACTGGGCGCAGCAGTAAAACGGCTTTGGGAGAACCACATGAGCGACCGCGCCATCCTGCGCCTGACCGGCACCGATGCCATGAGCTTCCTGCAGGGGCTGGTGACCAGCAATGTGAACAAGCTGGCCGGCGGGCTGGTCTATACCGCGCTGCTGACGCCGCAGGGCAAGTATCTGGCCGATTTCTTTCTGGTGCCGGACGGCGATGCGGTGCTGCTGGACGTGGCGGCGCCGCTGGCCGGGGATCTGCTGAAGCGCCTGAACATGTACCGGCTGCGCGCCGATGTGCAGGTGGCGCAGACAGAGCTGCAGGTCCGGCGCGGCACCGGCACGGCGCCGGAGGGCGCCCATGCCGATCCGCGCCATCCGGATATGGGCTGGCGCCTGTACGGGGCTGAAGGCGGCGATGACGGCAGCGATTGGGACGCCATCCGGGTGGCCCATTGCATCCCGGAAACCGGCATCGAGCTGGGGCCCGACACCTATATCCTCGAGGCCGGCTTTGAGCGGCTGGGCGGCGTCGATTTCCGCAAGGGCTGTTATGTCGGCCAGGAGGTGACCGCGCGGATGAAGCACAAGACAGAGCTGCGCAAGGGGTTCCGCACCGTGGCGGTCGAGGGCGCCGCGCCGGCAGGCACCGAAATCACCGCGGACGGCAAGCCGGTCGGCACGCTGTTCACCCAGGCGGGCGGCAGGGGCATAGCCTATCTGCGGCTGGACCGCGCCAAGGGGGAGATGCTGGCCGGGGAGGCCCGGGTCGCCCTGCAGCCGTGAGCGGCCTGGCGGACACGGTTTTTTCCCTGCTCGGCGCCGGGATATCGCGCGCCCGGCCGCTGCATGGCGGCGATCTGTCCGAGGTGCAGCTGCTGGAGCTGGAGGACGGCCGCCGGGCGGCGGCGAAGACCGGTCCGCTGGCGCTGCGGGAAGCCGCGATGCTGCAAGCCATCCGCGCAGCGGGCGCCCCCGCGCCGGAAGTGCTGGGCGCCGCAGACGGTGTGCTGCTGCTGCAGGCGCTGGAGGAAACCCGCGCCAGCCCGGCAGGCTGGCAGGCCCTGGGCCGGGCCCTGCAGCACTTGCACGCCGCCGAAGGGCCGCGCTACGGCTGGCCCGAGGATTATGCATTTGGCCCGGTGGCGATCCCCAACGCGCCTGCCGGGGACTGGCCGGCCTTCTGGGCCGCGCGCCGCCTGCTGGCGGCACCGGAGGCGCTGCCCCGCGATCTGCGGCTGCGGGTCGAGGCGCTTGCGGCGCGGCTGCCGGAGCTGCTGCCCGCCGCGCCTGCCGCCGTTCTGCTGCACGGCGACCTGTGGACCGGCAACGTGCTGTTCAGCGGCCCGGACGCCTATCTGATCGATCCGGCCTGCTATTACGGCCACGGCGAGGCCGACCTGGCGATGCTGCATCTGTTCGGCACGCCGCCGGCGGAATTCCAGGCGGCCTATGGCGCACCGGAGCCGGGCCATGAACAGCGCCGCCTGATCTACCAGCTGTGGCCCGCGCTGGTGCATCTGCGGCTGTTCGGCGCCAGCTACCGGGGCATGGCGGAGAGCCGGCTGGATGCACTGGGCTTCTGACAAGAAACTGTTCATCCCCTTGCCCTAGGGTTGCGGCCGGAACTGCCGCACTGTTGGCGGCGGGCGATTGCAAAGGAAGATTGATGCGTTGGATTATTGCACTGGCAGCCGGCGGTCTGGCAGCTGCGCCTGCCCAGGCGGATTATTGGAACTACAAGGACTGGCATGTCACCACCGAGCGGCATGAATCAGCCGAGGACAGCCACCTGACCTGCCGTGCGCGCACCGGCGGCGATGGCGATCCGCTGCTGGCGGTGGAGGTGTTCTCCGGCGATGCCGGCCCGCCCGCGTTTTACCCGATGGCCAAGGTGGAGGAATACGCGCCCCGGCATTACCAGACGGTTCTGCAGCAGGGCGGCACGGTGGATTTCATCTTCGATTTCGACCGCACCGTCTCGATCGCGGCCGGCGTCAGCGCCCGGATCAATGACGAGGGCCTCGCCGAAGCCGAAACCGCGCTGAGGTTCCAGGACCACCTGCCGATGCTGCAGATGATGAAACAGGGCCGCTGGGTCGAGATCTGGAGCGGCAATGACATGCTCTACGAGGCCTCGCTCAGCGGGTTTGCCGCCGCCTATGGCAAGATGATGGATGAATGCGGCTTCAGCCTGGAGCTGCCCGCGGGCTGAGCCCCTGCGCTCCGCCCGCCATCCCGCGCAAAGCCCGGGCCCGGTTGCCCGGAACCGGGGGCGCGGGGTCCCTGCCGAAGCGGCATGGCAAGGGGCGGGGGCCAGCCCGCGGCCTGGACGGCCTGCACCCGCCATTCTGCGGGCAGCGGCCGGACGGCGCGCCTTCAGAGCCGGCTTGCCGAATTCATTGTCAAACGGCGGCAGGCAAGACTTCGCAGATCAGCGGGCGCCGGCCTTGTTCCCGCAGATGCGCTGCACGGTTTCAATCAGCTCGCCGCGGAAAAAGGGTTTGGTGAGAACGGCATCTATCTTCAGCTTTCTGGCCTGGTCATGCACGTCAGGCGTTTTCATGCCGCTGTAAATTATCACTGGCAGCTCCGGACAGGCGGCGCGGATCTTGGCGGCCAGCTCAACTCCGGTCATTCCCGGCATCGAGTAGTCCGTCATCAGCAGCTCATATTTTTCCGGGCAGCGCTGGAAGTGCTGCCAGGCTGCGGCAGGGTCTGAAAACGTCTCGACTTCAGCAAACAGCCCGGCCAGCGCGTGTTCGGTGAGGTCGATCAGCTGCTGTTCGTCATCGACAAGCAGGACGGTCCGGAACCTGCGTTCCGCGGCGCCGGGCGCGTGTTTCTCGGCACGGGGAGAGGCAGGCAGCGCATCGCGGCAGACAGGCAGGTATATGCTGAAGCAGCTTCCGCGTCCTGGCGCGCTGCTGACGGACAGATGGCCGCCGTGGCTGGTGATGATGCTGTGCGCCAGTGTGAGGCCCAGCCCGTGCCCGGTGCCCTTGGTGGTGAAAAAGCCATCGAAAATCCGTTTTGCCGTTTCTTCATCCATGCCGCAACCAGTGTCCGAGATGGTGAGTTTCAGAAGATCGGCGTGATCAGCCAGGGTTGGCACGGCGTCCTCCCCGCCGGTGCAGTGCGACAGGATCACATTGATTTTCCCGCCGTCAGGCATGGCGTCGGCGGCATTCAGAAGGATGTTGGTCACAACCTGGCTGATTTGGACAGGGTCGGCATAGATGGCCAGAGAACCGGCAAGATTGGTGAATTCGACAGCTGTCGCGGCGGGTGCCGTTTCCCGGAACTGGTCTATGCAGGTGCCGGCAAGCTCTGCTGCGGGAATGCCGCTGCGGTGCTTGCTGGAGGGGCTGGAGAAGCTGAGGATCTGCTTGACCAGCGCCCGTCCCCGCGAGCCGGCCTCAAGCGTGCGGGCGACGTATTTCTGGGCGCTGCTGTCGGGGGGTATCAGGTCCGAGGCGATTTCGGCGGCCCCGATGGCAATCCCCAGAATATTGTTGAAATCATGCGCGATCCCGCCGGCCATCGTGCCGACGGCCTCCATTTTCTGGGATTGCGCCAGTTGCCGTTCCAGCAGGTCCCTTTCCCGCTGCATGGCTTTCCGGTGGGAAATGTCCCGCAGCTGCAAGACATAGAAGTTCTCCTGGCCCGTCCTGACACTGGAAATGGTAGCTTCGGCCGGAAACGCCGGCCGGTGCGGCGAAACCAGATCCGCCTCCTTGCGCCGGCCAACCATGCCATCCGAAAATGCCTCCATGAACCCGTCAAAGGCAGCTGCGGCCTCGGGCGCCTGTCCCTCCAGCCAGATCACGGTCTGGAACGGCCGGCCGACGGCGTTCTCCTTGGACACTGCAAAAGTTTTCTCGGCCGCCGGGTTGAACTGGACGATCCGGCCTGTATCGGAAATCGTGACCAGGCAATCCAGCGTGCTGTCGATCACCGCCCGTTTCAGCGCCTCGCTGTCCTGCAATTCCTGCCGCTGGGTTTCGACCTGGGCGAAATTGTCCCTGAGCGCCCGCCGCATGGCATCGAAGGAACTTCCGAGCCTGCCGACCTCGCCCCAGCCGGATGTGTCGACCTTGGAATCAAGCACGCCCTCGGCCACCGACTGCGCGTTCATCGCCAGCGACCGCAGCGGACGGATGACCTTGCGCTGCAGAAACAACAGGATCACAAGCAGGCTCACTGCGAACTGCGCTACCGCCGCCAGCAGAATCCGCTGCTCCTCGGCTTCCAGAACCGCCTCCATCCTTGCTGTGCTCATCTCGACAACCACAAAGGCGATCTTCTCGTCGCCCCGGTAGATGGCCTTCTGCATCAGCAGGGGCCTGCCGACCGTGCTGCGCCGGGAAGGCTCGCTGGCTTGAAGGAAGCGCGGAATAAGCTCCGTGTAGACCGTGATGTCCACGACGCGCTCATCGCTCATGACGGCATTCAGAAGCGGCCGCGCCGCTTCGGCGTCCAGGTTCCAGGTCGAGGAAACCAGACCGGACGCCAGAACATCCGTGACTTCGCTCAGGTGCTGGCGAAGTTCATTCAGCAGCGCCTCCTTGCGTTCGGTGTGGGTATGAAAGGCCAGCAGGGAAATCGGAACGGTCAGGCCGATCACAAGCACCAGAAACAGGGACCATTGCAGCGAAAAGCCGGCAAAGAACGACCCGGTGCTGCGGGCGAGCTGCTTGATCATGTCAGGGCTCCTGCTCCAAGCCGTATTTGCGGCGCAAGGCGTCCAGGCGGCCGCTGCGGGCCAGCTGCGACATGCCGATGTCGAACAGGGCCGCATAGCGGCGGGAGTTGCGGGCGGCCGGCGAAAAGGCCACATAGACTTCGACCGGGGCGCCGACCGCGATCAGCCGGATCTGCTCCGACACCCCCTGCCGGCCGGCGAGATAGCTGAGGACCGCCTGATGTCCAAGCAGGGCGTCAATGCGGCCCGCAAGCAGTTTCCGCAGACCAAGTGCGCCGGCGTTGCTCTGGAAAACAAGGTCTATCCGCCGCAGGTCGTTTGCATGCCGGGTCAGGTACCGGTCAATTTCGCCGGTGAAATTGTAGCCATGTTCGGCACTGACAAGAATGCCGTCAAAGGATTCGACCCCCTGGTAGCTGAAACCGCTTGCCGCGCGCACCGCGATAACGGGCTGCACCCTGGCCAGCGGCGTGGCGGGAATGACATAGCGCGCGACACCCTGCGGTGCTGCGCCGATGAGGCCGTCGAACATGCCCATCCTGGATTCCCGCAAGGCGCGGTTCCGGGGACGGTTTTCATATCGGATGCTGTGGCCTGAGTAGGCGAAGGCCTCGGTCAGCACCTCGACCATGTAGCCGGGCTGCTCACTTCCGGTTTCGCAGTTGTAGGGGCACCATTCGTTGCTGCGTATGGTGATGACATCCGCAAGTGCGGGCCCAGGCAGGACAGCGGCCGCAACGATTGCTATGCTGTGCAACAGCCGGATGAGCGGGTTTGGACTCGTCTGATCTATCTAGGCCTCCTGGCTGCCGGGCGGGACGGCGTCTGCAGCGCCTGCGGCAGGCGGCCCTTGGGTCCGGTCGGCAAAGGCGGCCTTCCAGGCACCGCGGCTGCGGCATGCACCAAGGCTAGCGTTCCTTCCCGGCATCCGCCAACTCATTCCGCCGGCATTGTTTCAACTGAAATATTTCGAAATCCGATTTCAATGGAACTGAGCCCCGCGGCCAAGTGAAATGAGGGGGCAACGGCCGCAGTCAAAAGAATGGCCGCCATCGGACGCAAAATGACAGAGAGGAAGCCATGTTCAAACTGATGACACAGCGCGTGATGAGGAAGGGCATTTTGTGCGGCATTCTGATGGGATCGACAGCGCTTGCAGCGATGCCGCCCGCCTATGCCGGCTCGGCCGAGCCGATCAAAATCGTCGAAAACAACTGGACCAGCCAGCTTGTGCTGTCGCGGATTACCGGCGCGCTTCTGGAAAAGGCCGGCTACAGCGTCGAATACAAGCCGGCTGACAACCAGCTGCAGTTCGTGGCCATCGGCAATGGCGACATGCATGTTCAGGTCGAGGTCTGGGAAGGCACCCACCGGACATCGTTCCAGCGCCAGCTTGATGCGGGCCGCATGGTCGATGCGGGAAGCCACGATGCTGTCACGCGCGAAGACTGGTGGTACCCGGCCTATATGGAGAAGACCTGCCCCGGCCTGCCCGATTACGAGGCGCTGAACAAATGCGCGGAAGCCTTTGCCACCCCGGAAACGGCACCCAAGGGACGCTATCTGGGCGGCCCGATCGACTGGGAAAAGCCCGACCCCGAGCGGATCGAAGCGCTGGGGCTGGATTTCGATGTGGTCAACGCCGGCCAGGCCTCGACGCTTTGGGCGGAACTCGACGCTGCATACCGGCGCGAAGAACCGATCGTGCTGTTCAACTGGACCCCGAACTGGGTGGAGGCGCGGTATGACGGCAAGTTCATCGAATTCCCCGAGCATGACGCCAAATGCGAAACCGATCCCGCCTGGGGATCGAATCCCGAGCTGACCCATGACTGCGGCAATCCGCGGGCCGGCTGGCTCAAGAAGGGGGTCTGGTCGGGCATGGAAGACGAATGGCCCGGCGCATACGAAATCATCCAGAACCTCAACTTCACCAACGAGCATATCGCCCAGGCGGCGGCCATGGTCGATGTGGACGGGTTGAAGCCGGAGGAAGCCGCCGAGCAGTGGATCAGGGAAAACGAAAACGTCTGGAGCGCCTGGCTGAACTGATCCGACCCTGAAAGCCGGGCCGGGCAGCTCAGGTTGCCCGGCCTTTTATTGCGAAACCGAAAGAACGGGTCCGGGATGAACAGCACAGCAAAAATATCATGCCGCGGATTGTGGAAAGTCTTCGGCCCTGACCCTCGGGGATTTCTGCGGCGGCACGGCCATACCCCTGACCCTGGCGACTATGCGGCCACCAAGCATGTGGGGGCTGTTCAGGATGTTTCCTTTGACGTCTGCGAAGGCGAAATCCTGGTGATCATGGGCCTGAGCGGATCCGGCAAGTCGACCTTGATCCGGTGCCTCACGCGGCTGATCGAGCCGACCGAAGGGCAGCTGGACTTCGAAAACCGCGACCTTCTGCAGCTGAGCAAGCGCGAGCACATCGAATTGCGCCGCAAAAAACTGGGCATGGTGTTTCAGCACTTCGGGCTGCTTCCGCACCGGACAACGCTGGAAAACGTAGCGTTTCCGCTGGAAATTCAAGATGTTGCGCAGGAGGAAAGAAACGCCTGTGCCAGAAAATACCTGGCGCTGGTCGGATTGGACGGCAAGGAGGACTTCTATCCGCGCGAACTGTCGGGCGGGCAGAAACAGCGCGTGGGCATTGCGCGCTCTTTGACGACCGATCCCGAAATCTGGTTCCTGGACGAACCGTTCTCGGCGCTTGACCCGCTGATCCGGCGCGAGCTGCAGGACGAGTTTCTCAAGCTGCAGCGGCGCTTGCGGAAAACCATCATCTTCATCACGCATGACTTCTCAGAGGCGCTCCGGCTGGCGGACCGCATTGCCATCATGCGGGACGGGCGGATTGTCCAGCTGGACACGCCGGAAATGATCGTCGCCCGCCCGGCTGACGAATATGTCGCGAAATTCGGCGCCGATGCTCCGAAGGAGGCCGTCCTTTCGGCCGGTGCAATTGCCGATCCGCAGCTGCCGGACGTGCTGCCCGCCCGGCAGGTCCGCGCGCACCAGAAACTGTCCGAAATCATCCCGCAAATGCTGATGGATGGCGAAAGCCGCGTGGTTCTCGACAGGGACAACCTGCCTGCAGGCATCCTCACCAAGGAACGCCTCCTGTCTGCCGTCTTCAGAGGAAACTGAACCATGACGACCGTGAACACCAATGCCGCCCGCTCCTCCGGCGGCGCAAGCGGGAACTCCCTGCCCTTTGCAATGGGCCTGCGCTGCTTGCATTTGGCGCTGGCCGCCGCGGCGGTGATTGCCGCCGGCTACCTCATGAACACTCTGTTTGCCTGGGCGCGGGAGTACCCGGAGTCCTGGGTCATGCCTCTGAGCAGGTATATTTCCGCTTTCTTCGACTGGCTCGGCTATGAGGCGGATTTCGGCCTGTTCACCTTCCGCGAATTGACCCGCGCCGTTTCGCAGGTGCTGGAGTGGCCTCTTGCCTTCACCGAAGGCCTGCTGGTTTCCGGTTTCGGCGGCGTGCCGCTGCTGCCGCTGCCCTGGGTGACGGTCACGCTGATCTTCTCGACTGCCGGGCTGCTTCTTGGCGGCCGGCGGCTGGCTGCAATCCTGCTTGGGTGCTTCGCCTTTCTGGCGGTCTTCGGCGTCTGGGAACCCGCGATGGACTCGTTTTCGCTGGTGCTGGTCATTGTCCCGTTTGCCGCGCTGCTGGGCATCGCCGCGGGCGTTGTGCTGGCCGGGGCGCCGCGGCTGGAGCGGGTGCTCTCGCCGGTGCTGGATGTGATGCAGAGCACGCCGCATTTCGCCTACCTGGCCCCGATTGTCGTGCTGTTCGGGTTCGGTCAGGTGCCTGCGCTGATTGCCACCGTGATCTTTGCCGCCCCGCCGATGATCCGCTGCACGCTGGTCGGTCTGCGGTCGGTGTCGCCGGAGCTGATCGAATGCGGCCGGATGGCCGGCTGCACCAAGTGGCAGCTTCTTGCCAAGGTGCGTTTCCCCGCCGCCGCCGCAACGCTGCTGCTGGGCCTGAACCAGGTCATCATGCAGACCCTGGCAATGGTGGTGATTGCCTCCCTTATCGGGGCGTCCGGTCTGGGCCACAACCTGCTGATTGCACTGAATTCCCTGAAGCTCGGCACCGCTCTGGAACTTGGGGTTGCCATTGTCGTGCTGGCCGTCGCGCTGGACCGGCTCAGCCTGGCGGCCTCACGCTATGATCCCTATAAGCGCGGCGAACAGACACGCCGCCGCGGCATCCTTCTTCTTGCCGTTGGCCTGTGCGCCGCAACGGCTGCCGCCGCGCCCTTTGCCGAGGGCCTGCACCGTTATCCGGCGGCCTATGCAGTTACATCCGCACCGTTCTGGGATGCTGTCGTCATCTATGTTTCGGATGAATGGTATGACGGGCTGCAGGCGTTCAAGAATGTCCTGCTGAGCTATGTTCTCATCCCCAGCCGCAATGCGCTGCTCTGGCTGCCCTGGCCCGTTGTCATCGCCCTTGTTGGCCTGACCGGATACCGCGTCGGAGGCCGGAAACTGGCTGCAACGGTTGCCGCGCTGGCTGCCTTCCCGCTGGTCACCGGGTTCTGGGTGCCAACCATGATCACGCTTTACATGATCGCCATGGCGGTGGCTGTCAGCATCGTGATCGGCCTGACGGTGGGCCTGCTCGCCTCGCGCAGCGAACGGCTGTCGGGTTTCATCCTGCTGATCTGCGACACGCTGCAGACCTTCCCGTCCTTTGTCTACCTCATCCCCGTTGTCATGCTGTTCAAGGTGGGTGACGTGGCGGCCATCACCGCGGTCATCGCCTATGCCACGGTGCCGATGATCCGCTACACCAACCTTGGCCTGCGGCGGGTGTCGGCCCAGACCAAGGAAGCGGCCGAGGCAATCGGCTGCACCAGGCGGCAACTGCTGTGGAAGGTCGAGCTGCCGCTGGCGCTGCCGGAAATCATGCTGGGGATCAACCAGACCATCATGATGGGCCTGTTCATGGTCGCGATTGCCGCGCTGGTCGGAACCAAGGACCTGGGCCAGCAGATCGCCCGGGCGCTGTCGGATGGCGACACCGGGCGCGGGCTGATCGCAGGGCTGTGCATTGCCAGCCTTGGCATCATCGCCGACCGGATCCTGCGCACCTGGAGCCGCAAGCGCAGCGAAGCGCTTGGCCTCACCGGCTGACGCAGCCTGCTGCACGCGAATTACGGAGCTGAATCATGGGCCTACCCACAGTGAACACAAGCCGGTGGAACCACCTTGTCGAACCGGGGGTCTCTCTCTGGCAGCAGGGGATCGAACGCGACGAGGTCGCCTCCAGGTCGCTTTCGGCCTGCCGGGTCTTTGCGGGCGATACGCTGCACGTCGTGGCAATCGAGGGCGGACAGCTCTGCGATCTTCTTTTCCTGACCCCGGACGGGCGCCGGGATCCTCATGGCATCAAGGAGATCGAAGGGCAGTCCGGGGCCGCGGTTTTTGAGCAGGGCACGGGCACGCAGCATTACAGCGCCGGGGCGCTTGCCTGGCTGCGCAGTTTCATCAAGCGCAGGCAATTCGATCCGGCGGGACAGGCGGTGCTGCGGCTGTTCGAGACCCAGCCGCATCCCGGGGCGCGCCACAGCTTTTCCATTGCCGAAGACGGTCATTGCCTGTTCGCGGCGCCAAGCCCGGCCATGACAGTTGAAGGAGACCATGCGCCGGCCCGTCTGGAAGTTCTGATCAGGCGGGCCAATCCGGAAACATCCCTGCTGCGCAAACTGCCGGAGCCGCTGGCCGATCCGCTGCAGGACATCCATGTTCCCCACTCCTCTGCCGTCAGCTATGAAGTCAAAGTCGGCGAATTCATCCAGATCATCGACGTCTCAGGCCGGCAATGCTCCGACTTCCAGGCGCTGACGCTGCGGGGGCTGGACCGGGGGCGCGCGCTGGACATTCACCACACCACGACCCGCTCGCTGATGGGGGCAGCCTACCCCGCACCGGGGCTGCACTCCAAATTCTTCAATGTGGACCAGGAGCCGATGTTCGAGGTCATCCGCGACACGGTCGGGCGGCACGATACGTTCGGCCTTGCCTGTTTCGCGCGGTTCTATGAAGAGATGGGCTATCCGGGCCATGTCAACTGCACCGACAATATCAACGCAAGGCTCGCCGCCTATGACGTCGCGCCGCGGGCCGGTTGGGAGGCGGTGAACTTCTTCTTCAACTCCCGGACCGAGCATGACAATGCGCTGTCGTTCGACGAGGCCTGGTCGCGGCCCGGCGACTATGTGCTGCTGCGCGCGCTGACCGATTGCGTCTGCCTGTCCACCTCCTGCCCGAACGACCTTGATCCGGCGAACGGGTGGAACCCGACCGACATCCATGTCCGCACCTACAGCGGCACTGAACTCTTCTCCAAATCCGTGGCGGTAAGAATGACACCCGAAGCCAAACCAGACCTGACACGCCAGTCGCCCTTTCATAGCCGGACCTCTGTCCTGACAGGGGATTACAGCGATTTCGGAGGTGTCTGGCTGCCGGCCAGCTACCGGAACCACGGCACCATCGGCGAATACCATGCCTGCCGCGAGAGGGTTGTCATGATGGATCTCTCCTCCCTGCGGAAGTTCGAGGTCACGGGGCCGGATGCGGAAGACCTGATGAACCTGGCGGTGACCCGCGATGTCCGCAGACTGTCGGCGGGGGAAGTTGTCTATACCGCAATGTGCCACGATACCGGCGGCATGATCGATGACGGAACCCTGTTCCGGATGGGCGACGATCTGTTCCGCTGGGTCTGCGCCGAGGATTATTGCGGGGTCCGGCTGCGCGAGCTTGCCGCAAGAGAAAACTTCAAGGCCTGGGTGAAACCGTCGGCCGGGCAGCTGGCCAATCTGGCGGTCCAGGGCCCGTTCAGCCGCAGGACGCTGGAGAAGATCATCTGGACACGGGATTGCGAGACCCCGTTGGCGGAACTGGGATGTTTCCGGTTCTCGATCGCCCGCCTGCATGGGTTTGACGGCGTCCCGCTGGTGGTGTCGCGCACCGGCTATACCGGCGAGCTGGGCTATGAGGTGTTTTGCCATCACGCAGACGCCCCGGCCGTGTGGGATGCCATTGCCGAGGCCGGGGCGGAGTTCGGCATTGCGCCGTTTGGCACCGATGCCTTGCAGATGGTGCGGATCGAGGCCGGACTTGTGATGGGCCATCATGAGTTCGATGACACGGTCGACCCGTTTGAGGCGGGCATCGGCTTCACGGTTCCCCTTAAGTCCAAAACCGATGATTTTGCCGGAAAGCCGGCGTTGCAGCGCCGCAAGGAGCAGGGCCGTTTCCAGCTGGCCGGGCTGGAACTGGACGGCAATGAGCTGGCCGGCCACGGTGATCCGCTCTTCTCGGGGCGCGCGCAGATCGGGGTGGTGACCAGCTGCACGCGCTCGCCGGTCCTGAAGAAGACCATCGCGCTGTGCCGGATCGAAAAGGACTGCGCGGCTGCGGGCAGCTGTGTTGAGATCGGCAAGCTTGATGGGCACCAGAAGCGACTCAAGGCGCGCATTGTGCCAGTGCCGTTCTATGATCCCGGAAGAACGCGGGTGCGGTCATGACAGCGGGCAGCTGTTGCCAGCGGGAGGGAAGTCTACAATAATCGCTAGGCTTCCAATATGTGAGTTCGATGGCGCCTGACCCGAAAACGATCCTGATAGTTGACGATGACCCCGGCATTTGCGGGCTGCTGAGCGACTATCTCGGAGACCAGGGGTTCCGGGTCCGGTCGTTTCCGACCTGTGCGGGCGCCCGCGGCTTTCTGCGCGAGGATGAAACGGACCTGCTGGTGCTTGACCTGAAACTGCCCGATGAAAACGGGCTGGTCTTTCTGCAGAAGTTCCGCAGGACCACCGAGACGCCCGTCATCATGCTCACCGGTGCCAGTGACGAAGCGGACCGGATTGTCGGCCTGGAACTGGGCGCCGACGACTATGTGACCAAGCCGTTCAGCCCGCGTGAACTGCTGGCACGTGTCCGCGCGGTCCTGCGCCGCGCGTCGCCTGACACAGAGCTGCGAAACACGGCCGGCGGCGGCAATCAGGAAGAGTTTTGCTTCAACGGCTGGACCCTCAAAATCATCGGCAGGAAACTGATCAGCCCCGACGGCACAGAGACCGGCCTGTCCAACAATGAATTCAATCTTCTGCGCGCGTTGTGCCAGAACATGAACGTCCCGATGTCCCGCCAGGAGCTCATCGACTTCAGCAGGGTCAGCGGCGATGAGGTTTTCGACCGCAGCATCGATGTCCTCGTTTGCCGGCTGCGCCAGAAGATCGAACCGGATCCTGCGGTGCCGGTTGCGCTCAAGACCGTCCGCAATGTCGGATATGTGTTATGCGGCGAGCAGCTGCCGGGCGCGGCGGGACAGGTTTGACAGGGCATCGGGAGGTGGATGGCCCTTCGCGGGCGGCTGCCGCTCCCGGCTTCCTGAGAACAGACACCGCAGAACACTGTGCCAGGCGGCATCGAGCAGCCAGTCCCGGCACAGACAGATCAGCGCTCCGTTTGTTCAGGTTCGAAGATGTGCAGCAAGGCTGTCCCTTGGTGGAAAGGAGGCCGCGCATGCTTGCGGACCCTCCCCGCTTCCAGGCTGCCGCGGCAGCGTCCTGCTAGCGCTTTTGGTGCCGGGCGCCGGCCAGCCAGTCAAAAACCAGCAGGGCCCGGTCGGAAGCCTGATTGTGCAGTTTGACATAGAACTCCAGCGGCGCAGAAATCGTTTCTGGCAGCAGCTTGACCAGCTTGCCTGAAGCGACCAGATCCGCGGTCAGCCCTTCCCAGCCGAGCACGGCCCCCATGTCGTCCTGTGCGGCTTGCAGCGCGATGACATAATTGTTGACGCGGTGGGTGGATTTCAGCGGCCCTGAATAGCCCAGGGCCTGGGCCCAGGCGCGCCAGTCCGTGCCGCCGGTTTCCAGCGAATCGAGGTGGATCAACGGGACCTCCGCGATATCGCCGATGCTGCCGATCCGGTGCCGGGAGGCAAAGTGCGGGCTGCACAGTGCCATGATCCGATCCCGGAACAGCACCCTGCAGCGGCCGTTGTCACGGGACATGTCGCCATAATGCAGGCTGAGGTCGCAGTCGCCGGCAGCTCTTTGTGTATCGCTGACGAACTGTGCCACCGAGATATGCTCGTAGCTTTTCCAGAAGTGCGCCAGCCGCGGTGTCAGCCACAGGGAGCTGACGGCGGTGCTGGAGCGGATCGTCACCGAGCTGCGGCCGTGCTGGGCCCGCAGCTGCTCAAATGCATCGCTGATCCCCTCAAACCCCCTTTGCAAGGCGACCAGCAGGTAGGCGCCGCTTTCCGTCAGCTCCACGCCGCGGTGAAAGCGGTTGAACAGGCTGCACTGCAGCTCGCGCTCAAGCGTCTTGATCTGGTGGCTGACCGCGGCGGGGGTGACATTCAGCTCTGCCGCGGCCAGCTTGAAGCTGGTGTTGCGGGCGGCGGCTTCGAAGCTGACCAGGGAGCTCATCCGGGGCAGGTCATAGGGGCGGCTGGGCAAAGCGGGCTTATCCTCCTGCCGGAAATGTTGATTGTTGCATGTCTCTTTTGTTGCCTTTGGGCAAATTCAGCTAAGCCAAGATGAGAATTTTTGCAATTGCCGGCTGCGGGAATGACGCCAGAATGCGGTATCATTGCCCGGGCTCGGGATCAGCACTGGCCGGGCGAGACCGTCAGGAATTCTGCCGCTGCAGCCAAAGCTGCCGGAAACCCGCAAACAGGAGTTGGACTATGAAGTCGCATGCAAAAGTGGTGGTCGTCGGCGGCGGCTGTGTCGGGGCCTCGATACTTTACGGCCTGACCCAGCACGGCTGCAGCGATGCGGTGATGCTGGAGCGCACCACGCTGACCTCGGGCTCCACCTGGCACGCGGCGGGCCTGCTGGTGACTTTTGTGCGCTCGCACAATATCTCGAAGATGACGATGGAAACCATCCGCATCTACGGCGAGGTGGAGAAGAAGCTGGGCACATCCGTCGGGCTGCGCCAGGTCGGCCAGCTGCGGGTGGCCAACACCGAAAAGCGCTGGGACGAGTTCCAGTCCTATATCTCCATCGCCGAGGCCTCAGGCGTGCCCTGCCGCTTGGTGACACCGGAGGAGATCAAGGAGATCCACCCGCTGCTGGCGCAGAACGAAAACATCCGCGGCGGCATCCTGCATGACCAGGACGGCTATGTGAACCCGGCCGACATCACCATGGGGCTGGCCAAGCTGGCGCGCGATCAGGGCGCCACCGTCTATCAGAACACCGAAGCGCAGGGGTATGAGAAGCTGGACAACGGCCACTGGAAGGTGACCACCAGCAAGGGCGATATCACCTGCGAGCATCTGATCTTTGCCACCGGCAACTATGCCCGCGAGAACGCCCGCCGGGTGGGGCTGGATCTGCCCTGCATTCCGATCGTGCACCAGTATTGGACCACCGAAACCGTGCCGCTGCTGAAGGAGCGCCGCGCCGAAGGCCTGCCGGAGTTCCCGATCCTGCGGGATGAGGATTACGGCGCCTATCTGCGCGAGGATGTCGGCGGCTTCCAGTTCGGCCCCTATGAGTTCGAAAAGGACCTCAAGCTGTTTGCCGAGGACAAGGTGCCCGCAGATTTCGGCGCCGACCTGCTGCCCGAGGATTTCGAGGCGGTGGAAACCCAGTGGGAGCGCGCGCTGGAGCGGGTGCCTGCCTTAGGCGAAGTGGGCATCAAGGCCAACACCCGCGGCCCCTTCCAGATGACCCCGGACGAGCTGCCCTTGTGCGGTCCGGCGCCGGGGCATGACAATCTGTGGCTGGCCGAGGGCGTGCCCGGCGGCATCCTGTGGGGCGGCACCATGGGCGAGCGACTGGCGCGCTGGATTGTTGACGGCCATCCCGGCATCGACATGTCCGAAATCGACCCGCGCCGGTTTGGCGATTATGCCTCCAAGCGCTGGACCATGGACAAGGTGCGCGAGACCTGGGGCACCCATATGGACGCCCATGTTCCGGGCGAGGATCTTCCGGGGGCCCGGCCGATGAAGACCATGCCGTCTTATGACCTGCTGACAGCACAGGGCGCCGTCTGGACCACCTTCAACGGCTACGAGTTCCCGCGCTGGTTTGCCAGATCGCCGGAGGAGGCGATCCCCGAGCACAGTTTCCGCCGCACTGATCACATGGAGCTGGTGCAGGAAGAGGTGCGGGTGACGCGCGAGGAAGCGGGCTTCATCGAGATGTCGCCGATGACCAAGTTCACCGTGCGCGGCCCCGGCGCCGCCAAATGGCTGGACGGGATCATGGCCAACAAGCTGCCCAAGGCTGGCCGCATGACCCTCGCCGTGGCGCTGAACCCGCAGGGCGGCATGGAGGGCGAATACACCATCGTCCGCTATGGCGAAAACGACTTCTACCTGGTCTCGACCCCGAACGGACAGGTCTACAACTGGGATTATCTGTCGCGCCTCATGCCGGATGACGGTTCGGTGGTAATGGAGGATATCTCGGAACAGCTGGGGGTGATTGCCCTAGCCGGTCCGAAGTCCCGCGGGATCCTGCAGCAGCTGACCGACAATGACCTGTCGAACGAGGCCTTCCCCTGGCTCAGCGCGCAGATGGGCGAGGTCGGCTATGCCAAGGGCGTCCACCTCTTGCGCGTCAGCTACACAGGCGAGCTGGGCTGGGAGCTGCATCACCCCGTCGGCTACAACCGGCATCTGGTTGATCTGCTGCTGAAGGCCGGGGTCAAACCCTTTGGCCTGGAGGCGCTGGAATCGATGCGGCTGGAGAAATCCTACCGCGCGATCAACCGCGAGATCTGCAAGGACATGACCCCCTTCGAGGCCGGTCTGGACCGTTTTGTGGCACTGGAGGGGCGGCAGTTCATCGGCCGCGACGCGCTGCTGAGGCAGAAGGAAGCGGGCGGCTACAGCACGCTGGTCACCCTGAAGCTGCCGTTCGGCGATACCTCGGTGCTGGCGGATGAGGGCGTCTACAAGGACGGGGCACTCATCGGGCGGGTCACCTCGGGCGGGTTCTCCTACTACTGCAACCACGACATCGCAATGGCGCTGGTGCCGCAGGAATACACCGCCGAAGGCACGTCCATGCAGGTGATGGTCCACAACGAAATGCGCGACGCCGAGGTGATCGGCATCTGCGCCGTCGATCCAACCAGCGCACGCGCCCGGGCCTGATCCCGGCCGCCCCTTAGGAGCTGAACATGACGGAACTGAAAACACGGGCGCCGCGCGGCGCCCGGGGCGGACGGGCTGCGCGCGTCAAGGCCCGCACCAACCCGGCCCCGGTCTACCTGCCCGCGCTGAACCGCCAGGTCGGCCCCATTGACCTGCTGGGCCCGGAAGGGGTGGACAGGATCCACAATGCGGCGATGACGATCCTGGAAACCACCGGCATCGAATTCCGCGATCCGGTCGCCCTGGCCGGCTGGAAACGCGCGGGCGCCGATGTGCGGGGCGCGCGGGTCCGCATTGGCCGCGACATGCTGATGGAGCTGATCTCCTCGGTGCCGTCGGAATGGGCCTATGCCGCGCGCAACCCGGAGCGCTCGCTGCGGGTGGGCAACCGGCATTCGGTCTTTGCCAACGCCTATGGCGCGCCGTTCGTCTATGACCTGGAGGGCAAGCGGCGCCCCTCGAGGCTGGAAGATGCGCATAACTTCTTCAAGATGAGCCAGATGAGCCAGTCGATGATGGTTCCGGGCATCCTGCCGGTGGAGCCGCAGGACGTGCCGGTGCCGCAGCGCCATCTGGAGCTGGTGCATGCGGCGCTGACGCTGACCGACAAGCCGGTCAAGGGGGCGGTGCAGTCGGAACAGGCGGCGCGCGACACGGTGGAGATGGTGCGCATCGTCTTTGGCGGGGAATTTGTCGACAGCAACGTGGTGCTGGCGGCGCTCCTGAACTGCAACACGCCGCTGGTCTGGGACGAAACCATGCTGCAGTCCTTGCGGGTCTATGCGGCTGCCAACCAGCCCTGCCTGCTGTCGCCCTTTGTCCTTGCCGGCGCCTCGGCCCCGGCCAGCCCGCAGGGCGGCGTGGCGCTGCTGATCGCGGAAAGCCTGGCAGGCATGGCCTACAGCCAGATCATCCGCCGCGGCGCGCCGATGGTGCTGGGGGTGGCGATCATGGGGGTGTCGATGAAGACCGGCGCGCCGATGATGGGCTCGCCCGAGCCGGGGCTGATGAACCTGCTGGTGGGTCAGATGGCCCGGTTCTACGGCGTGCCGTGGCGCACCTGCACCATGTGGACCGGGTCGAAATCGCCGGACATGCAGGCCGGTTTCGACACCGCCAATACCATGTGGCCGGTGCTCTTGGGCGGCGCCAATTACATCGTGCACTCGGCCGGCTTTCTGGAAGGGGCGCTGGGGGTCAGTTACTCAAAATGGGTGCAGGACACCCTGCAGCTGGAGAACTTCCACCGCTTCTTTTCAGGCCTTCAAGAGGAAAACCTGGACGCGCTGCTGGCAGATATCGAGGCCATTGGCCCTGGCGGCCATTTCCTGGGCACCGATCACACCCGCGAGAACCCGATGCACATGAACCCGCTGCAGAACAACGACAGTTTCGAGCAATGGGAAGCGGAAGGCGCCAAGACCGCGGACCTGGTGGGCCGCGAGGAGGCCCGGCGGATGCTGGACACCTACGTGCAGCCGCCGATGCCGGATGATCAGCGCGGCGCGCTGGATGAATTTGTTGCCAAGAAGCGCGCGTTGCACCAAGCCTGACACTGCGGGCGCCACGGCGCCCTTTTGACCCGACACAAGGACAGGATCCGAGCCGATGACCACACGTTCGACAAAACCGCTCTCACTCGCCGAAGTGCGGGATTTGGCAAAATCCGTCCTTGTGACCGCGGGCATGGATGACCGGGGCAGCGATGTCATCGCCGATATCGTCACCCGGTCCGAACGCGACGGCCCGCGCAGCCACGGGCTGCGGATGCTGCCGGTCTATGCGCAAAGCTTCACCTCCGGCTATGCCAATGGCGCCGCGGCGCCCTCGGTCGAAAAGATCGCGCCGGGCGTGCTGCGCGGTGACGGCGACAATGGCTATTACCAGATTGCGGCCGCCGCCGCGCGGGATGAACTCATTGCCCTGGCGCGTGAGAACGGCATTGCCGCCTTTACCTGCGCCAATTGCCACCACCTGGGCGGGCTGCGGTTTGACACCGAGCCGCTGGCCGAGGCCGGGCTGGTGGCGCTGGCGGTGATCAACTCGCTGTCGATGGTGGTGCCGCAGGGCGGCGTGCGCCCGGTGTTCGGCACCAACCCGATGTCCTTTGCCTGCCCGCGCGAGGGCGCGGCACCTGTGGTCTGGGACCAGGCGGCCTCGATGGTGGCGCTGATGGATATCCGCATGGCCGCCGCCGAGGGCCACGAGCTGCCCCGGGCTGCCGGGCTGGATCCGGACGGCAACCCCAGCACCGACCCCGAGGCGATCCTGGAAACCCGCAGCCTGCTGCCGTTCGGCGAGCACAAGGGCGCGGCGATTGCCTTCATGATCGAGGTGCTGGGCGCGGCGCTGGCGGGCGGCACGCTGTCGGTCGACAACCAGGAGCGCGAGTCCTTTGGCGCGCTCAACATCAAGGGCGGCGCCACCCTGATCGCGATTGACCCGAGCCGCTTTGGCAATGCGGCTTTTGGCGGCTACATCACCCGCATCTGCGCCGAGATCGAGGGCAATGGCGCCGCCCGCGTTCCGGGTGACGGACGGCTGAAGAAACGCGCGGCAGCGGAAGCCGAGGGTGTCGCGGTCAGCACTGAGCTTCTAGCCCAGCTCGATGCGCTGGCGGCGCCCGCGTGAAACGGGTGGTGATTGCCGGCGGCGGCGTTGCCGGCATTTCCTGCGCGCTGGCGCTGCAGGCGGATGGCCACAGCGTCACCGTGCTGGAGCCTGGCCCGGCTGGCGAGGGCGCAAGCTGGGCGTCCTGCGGCTGCATCGCGGTGGGGGAGATCGTGCCGCTGTCGCAGCCGGGCCTGCTGATGAAGGTGCCGGGCTGGCTGCTGGACCCGGAGGCGCCGCTGTCGCTGCGGCCCGCCAGCGTGCCGGGGCTGCTGCCCTGGCTTGCCCGTTTCACCGCCAATGCGCGGCCGTCGCGGATGCGGGCGATTGCCGCCGACCTGGCCCGGCTGACCTTTGCCGCCACCGCGGATGTCAGGGCGCAGCTGGCGGATGCCGGCGCCCCGGAGCTGCTGGTGGAGCGGCCGGTGATCAAGCTGTTCGACGGCGAACGCGACAAGGCCACCATGGGCGCGGCCTTTGGCCTGGCGCGGGAGCTGGGCTGCACCATCGACGAAATCAGCGGCCGGGAGGCGCAGGAGATGGAGCCCGCCATCGCCGCCGGCTTCAAATATGCCGCGGTGCTGCGGGACTGGAGCTTTGTGGCCGATCCCAAGCGGCTGGTGGAAACGCTGCTGCAGGTGTTTGCGCAGCGCGGCGGCACGGTGCTGCCGCTGGCCTGCGCGGGGTTCGAGCGCGACGGCGCGCGGGTCACGGCCGTCCGGGCGGCGGACGGGCGGCGGCTGGCCGCCGACGAGGTGGTGATCGCGGCAGGCAGCCAGTCCAGGGGGCTGGCCCGGCAGCTGGGCATCCGGCTGCAGCTGGAAGGGCTGATGGGCTATTCGACCGGTCTGCAGGATGCCGGGGTGGAATTGAAGCACACGGTTTTCTACCCGGCGGGCGGCTTCGGCATCACGCCTTACGAGCGGGAACTGGCGGTGGCCGGCACGGTGGAATTTGCCGGTCTTGCCGCCGCGCCGGACTGGCGCCGGGCGGATGTGCTGGTCAATCGCGCCCGCCGGGTGCTGCCGGGGCTGCAGGCCGGCACGCGCAGACGGCGCATGGGGCGCCGCCCGTTCACCCCCGACACCCGCCCGATCATCGGCAGAACGTCGAAACTGGCCAATGTCTCCTTCGCCACCGGCCACGGCCAGCTGGGGCTGACGCTTGCCGCCACCACCGGGCGCCTGGTCGCAGATGCCATAGCAGGGCGGCGGCCGGACCAGGACATCGGAGCCTTCAGTCCGGACAGGTTTTAGGGCCGCCCCGGATCCCCCTCACCGGCGGACCAGGCAGCGCGCAGAGTTTTCACCGCGCGCCTGTTCCGGGAGCTGCGCCGGTTCATGCCTTCTGGCGTTCGTTGGCGGGGTCCCAAACCGGGGCGTCAAGCAGGGTAAAGGCCTTGCGTTCGCCCAGGATAACCACCTCCAGCCCTGCGGCAGCCGCCGGATCGACATAGGCGAAGCCGAGGCTCTTGCCTGTGGCATGGCCGTAGCCGCCCGAGGTGCAGACACCCACCACCCTGTCCCCTTGCATCACCGGCTCGCCGCCGTAGATGTCGCAATCGGTTGCGGCGGCCTCGCCATAGACCAATTTGGCGGCGATGCCCTGCTGTCGGACCGTTTCAGTTGCCGCACGGCCTTGAAACTCTCCTTTTTCCGGGGCGTAAAAGCGGGTGCTGCCGGCCTCGATCAGGGTGATTTCGTTGGTCAGTTCCGTGTTCATGCCGTGATAGGCCTTTTCCATGCGCAGGCTGTTCACCGCATGGACGCCGAAATCGGAAATGCCGTGCGGTTCGCCAGCCTCCCGGACGGCAGCGTAGAGTTCCGCCAGCCGGGTCATCGGCGCGTGCAGTTCCCAGCCCAGTTCGCCCACATAGTTCACGCGCAGGGCGCGCAGGGCGACGCCCGCGATGGTGATCTCCTGCCCCGACAGCCAGCGGAAGGAGGGCGTGGAAAGATCCGCCCCGGTCAGGGGCTGCAGCACGTCGCGCGCCTTGGGGCCGGCCACCACCAGGATGCCGAAATCATCGGTCACATTGGTCACTGTCACGCCGTTTCCGGCAACGCTGAGATGATCGCGCGCCTGCAGTTCGGCGCCCGCGCCGGTCAGCACATAGAAGCGGTCATCGGCGAGACGGGTAATGGTCCATTCACCGATGATCCGGCCATTGCCGGACAGGACATGGGTCAGGGTGATACCGCCCTGTTTCTTCGGCAGCTTGTTGGCTGTCAGACGGTCCAGCAGCGCTTCCGCTTCCGGCCCGGTCACGTCGAATTTGGCAAAGCTCGACAGGTCGCAGATGCCCACGCGCTCGCGCACCGCCCGGCATTCCCCGGCCACGATGGCGAAGGTATTGTTGCGCCGGAACTGCAGGTCTTCGGCAAAGCCCTCGGGCGCGAAATACTTCGGGCGCTCCCAGCCGAAGACCTGGGAATAAACCGCGCCCCTGGCCTTGAGCGGCTCATAGAGCGGCGTCGTGCGCACCTTGCGGCCGGCGGCGGCCTCGCGGCCCGGCAGCGGAGTCACGAACATCTCGTGATAATCCTCGAAGCTCTTGGCGCGGGTGTAGGCCTGATCGGCAAAACCGCCGAAGCGGCGCGGATCGACGCAGGCCATGTTGATCTCGCTGTCGCCGTGCACCATCCATTGCGCCAGGTATTTGCCGACGCCCGCGCCCTGCGCGATGCCGATGGACGAGCCGCAGCACTGCCAGAAATTGCGCAGCCCAGGCGCGGGCCCGGCCAGCGGATTGCCATCAGGCGTGTGCGGAATTGCGCCGTTGATGATGCGCTTGATCCCGGCCTCGGCAAAGATCGGCATCCGCTCGAAGGCCTGTTCCAGCCAGGGCGCGATCCGGTCGATATCGCCTTCGAACAGTTCGTTCTCGCTGTCCCATTCGGGGCAGCCGCCGCGATGGTCCCAGGCTTCCCTGGCGCCGTAGTGCTCATAGATGCCGACCAGGCCGGATTTCTGCTCCTGACGGTAATATCCGGCGGTGGCCGGGTCGCGCATCACCGGCAGTTCGCCATCCCAGGTCTTGAACGCGTCCAGCGCCTCGGTCACCAGGTAGTGGTGCTCCATATTGGTGATCGGCGTATCCAGCCCGACCCACAGGCCGACCTCGCGGGCGTAGCAGCCCCCGGCATTGACCACATGTTCGCAGGTGATGCTGCCGTGTTCGGTCACCACTTCCCATTCGCCCGAAGGCAACTGGCTGATACCCGTCACCCGGTTGCGGCGGATGATCGTGGCGCCCATCTGCCGCGCGCCGGCAGCCATGGCGTTGCAGGCGCTCGACGGATCCACATGGCCGTCCATATTGGTCCAGGCCCCGGCCAGAATGCCGTCTGTTTCGAGCCAGGGGTTCAGCTCCTTGATCCGGTCGGGGCCGATGACCTCCATGTGGAAGCCGACATTGGCCGAGAACCCGGCGACGTAATTGAACCAGTCCACCTCTTGCTGCGTGGTGGCCAGCCGGATGCCGCCGCAGCCATGCCAGCCGGCGGGCTGGCCGGTGATCTCCTCCAGCCGCGGGTAGAGCGTGTTGGAATAGTGGTGGATCTTGGCCATGTTGTAATTGCCGATGAAGCTGGGGCACTGGCCTGCCGCGTGCCAGGTCGAGCCGGAGGTCAGCTCTCCCTTTTCGATCAGCACCACGTCTTTCCAGCCCTCTTCGGCGAGGTGATAGGCGAGGCCCACCCCCATCATGCCGCCGCCGACGATCACCACTTTTGCATGAGACTGCATGACGGAATCCTTTCCTGCTTGGCTCACCAGACGCCGTTGCCGCCGGACATCCGGCCGCGGGGCAGAATGATGTTGAAATTCTCGCGCAGCTGCCGGTCCAGGGCTTCGGGGATGTGGCGGGGGTAGTGGTCCGCCAGGATCGTTTGCACCTTGTCCCGCGCCACTTCGCGCGCGTCGCGGGCGCCGGCGTCCTCCCATTCGCTGATGCTGCGGCGGTCGGCGATCTCCGGGTAAAGGTAGTCGGTCTTCATCCGGTTGAATGTCTGCGGGTGGCCAAGGTAATGGCCTTCGCCCAGCACAACGCCGCGGATCACGTCGAAACTGAGCGTGTCCTCGCTGACTTCGACACCCCTGACCGTGCGCAGGATGGCGCCGATCAGATCGTTGTCCAGCACGTAGCTCTCAAAGCTGGTGCCCATCAGGCTGCCCTGCATGCCCGCGCATTCGTGAATCATCGAGGCCCCGGCATGGGCGGCGAGCGAAATGGTGTAGCCCTTCTCTCCGCCCGCCTGCATGTCCGGCAGCTTGCTGTCGGTCATCCCCGCAGGGACCGAATTCGGCAGGTCGTAGAAACCGGCCATCTGCGCGCAGGCGGCAGACAGCAGCGCCTGCTCGCCCGACCCGCCCGACATCGCGCCGGTGCGCAGGTCGCTGACAAAGGGCCAGGTGGCAAAGATGCCCCGGCAGTCCGGGTCGATGATGTTGCACAAAATCAATCCGGCCAGAACCTCGGCACAGGCCTGCGCCACGGCCCCGGCCAGGGCGGCAGGCGCGGTTGCCCCGGCCTGGCCCGCAGCCACGAGCAGGATCGGCATTCCCGCCTCCACCGCCGCCTCCAGCGCGTCGCAGCTTTCGGTCGCAAAGCGCATCGGCGGCACCACGTGGCAGCAGACGGCAGTGCAGAAGGGACGTTCGCGGAACTTGCCGTCGCCGCCCGCCACCGCGTCCAGCATCGGCATCACTGCGCGGACACTGGCGCTGTCGGTATAGCTGACGGCGATGGATTTCGCGGTGCCCGACAGGCAGGCGTAGGTGGTGTTGATATCCAGATCGAGGATCGTATGCGCATCCCGCGCCACGACCGAGCGGTGATACCAGTGGATATTGTCCATCCGGTCCACCAGCCGCGCGATATCATAAAGGTCGGCGACGGTGCTTTCGCGGTACTTGCCGCTGTGGAAATCCATAATCGTCGGCGCCGCGCCGCCGGTGCCCGCATGCACGCGCTTGCCGCCGATTTCGATGTCATGCGCCGGGTCGATGCCGTGCAGGGTGAACTTGCGCCTCGTGCGGGCAATCACATCCTCGACCAATGCGCGCGGAAAGCGCAGGCGGCCCGCATCGTCCACCCGGCAGCCCGCCGCGACGGCGCGCGCCTCAAGGCTGGGAGTGACCTGGCTGAGACCCAGATCCGCCAGAAGCCGCAGCACCAGCTCGTGGATCCGCTCCATCTCTGACTGGCTGAGGGGCCGGTACCGCCCGCCAACCATTCCCGGGCTGACAGGGGATGCCGCGGGGGCGGCTTCGGGCTTGGCGCGGCCCCGGCGGTTCGGTTTTCGAATGGCGGTTGCAGGCATGAGCGACCTCGTGGCGTTTCCTGAGGTCCAATAAGCGGCGAATCGGCGGCTCTCTCAAACGATCATATTGAATGCAACGCATTCCCGCAGATCATGCGAAACCTTCGCCAGATTCGCATTCTTCCATCATCCACTTCAGGAAGGCGGTAATCTCCGGCTGCGCCACCTTGTCCTGCAATGCGCCGATGTAATAGCTGTGCCGGGTTTCCAGCGGCAAATCCAATGGGCAGACCAGTTGCCCGCTTTCCAGCATTTCGTCGGTGATATAGCTCCACCCCAAAGCAACCCCGCGCCCGGCCTCCGCCCCCTGCAGCACCATCGGATAGCTGTTCAGCCGGATGCCGCGGCGGACCGGCTGGCCGGTGACACCCTGCCGCGCCAGCCACACCTGCCAGTCAACGGCGCCCCAAATGCTGCCGCCGCCATCGAGATGCAGCAGCGTCTGATCGAGCAGATCGGCGGGGCGGCGCAAATTGGGATGATCGCGCAGATAGGCAGGGCTGCAGACCGGATAGACCTTCTCGGCAAACAGCTTCCGGGCTTCAACGCCCTGCCAGGCGTTTTCGCCATAAAGCACGGCGACATCCGCCTCCTCTCGTGTCAGGTCGACCGCCTGGTCTGTCGCCAGAACGCGCAGGTCTATGTCCGGGTGGCGTTCGGAAAACCGTTCCAGCCGGGGCATCAGCCAGTAATAGGAGAAGGCAACCGAGGCCGCGACCGTGATCTGGGGCGCCTCGCTGGTCACACGCAGCTCAGTCACGCAGCGCCCGATTTCATCCAGCCCCCGCGTCACCGCATCAAACAGCTGCCGCCCCTCAGGCGTCAACTCGATGGCGCGGTGCTTGCGCAGGAACAAGGGGCGGCCGAGCGCGGCCTCCAGAGCCTTGATCTGCCGGCTGACCGCGCTTTGCGTCAGGCATAATTCGTCGGCAGCGGCGGTGAAGCTCATCCGCCGGGACACGGCCTCAAACGTGTGAAGCTGCGACAAAGCCGGCAAGGCGTATTTTCTCAATCGCAGCTCCTTTGAACCAATGGAACGGGAATAAACCTGTCGCTCGAAGAATTGCACGGCCTTGGGATAGCTTGTCCAGATCCAAGACGTCCCCGCACACGGCGGCCTGCGGGTTTTGGGATGCACTGTCTGCTTTGATCATGACAGGATTGGCCTGATGCGGAGGAGCCCCCCGCCCCGCCGGCGTTTGCGCGGTTGGAATTGATCCACCGCAGACGGATGCAGTCGATCTTGCGCTATGACCTGAAGCGCGTTCCGGACACGGAACGCCCCCCGGCGGTTGCGTCCGGTATTCGATCACTGATGGATGGTCCATGGCCCCGCAAGGCGCCCCTTGGAGAAGGCCGATCGCCTCAGGCGGCGCAACAGACGATGCGGCGGCACATCCAGTGTCAGGCCGCCCGGCAGCATCCGGCGTTTCAGACCATCCGGCCGGCTGTCCGGTGCTGCTGGTGCAGGCGCAGCCGGTTCATGCTTTGACACGCGCCCGCATAAGAAAAGCCCCGCGCAGTGCTGCACGGGGCGTTCTGTTTGGTGCTGACCTGTGCGGGATTACGCCCGCTCGGAGTATTCCATGGTCTCGGTGTTGACCACGATCATCTCGTCCTGGCCGACAAACGGCGGCACCATCACCTTGACGCCGTTGTCCAGGATCGCGGGCTTGAACGAGTTTGCCGCGGTCTGGCCTTTGACAACCGGCTCGGTCTCGACGATCTTGCAGGTCACTTTCTGCGGCACGGTCGCGTTCAGCGCCTCGCTTTCGTAGAATTCCACCACGATGATCATGCCGTCCTGCAGGAACGGGCGGCGGTCGCCCAGAAGGTCCGCGGGCAGTTCAATCTGCTCGTAGGTTTCGGCGTCCATGAACACCAGCATGCCGTCGCTCTCGTAGAGGAACTGCTGGTCCTTCTGCTCCAGCCGGACGCGCTCCACCTTGTCCGCCGAGCGGAACCGCTCATTGAGCTTGGAGCCGTTGCGCAGGTTGCGCATCTCGACCTGGGCAAAGGCGCCGCCCTTGCCGGGTTTGACGTGATCGACTTTCACCGCTGCCCAAAGGCCGCCATTATGTTCCAGAACATTGCCGGGACGGATTTCGTTGCCGTTGATCTTGGGCATGGGAAAATGCCTTTCAGATGGTTGTTGAAAACTTGCAAGACCCTATATCTGGCAGGCAGAACGCTGGCAAGACAAGGATATGGTATGGAGACTGGGCGGATAAGCTATGCGCAATTTGCATGAAAGCTATGCATCTGCGGGCTATCCGAATCGTCACAATTCCGCCATAAGCAGCGCTACGCCGAAAATTGCAATAGCAAGAACAACAAGGGATACGAGATGCGAGATTTCGTAGACGGCACCGCTTATAACAACGAGCAAGGCAACCGCGCCCGCAAACTCTTTGCCGCTGTTGTCCTGGCCGCACTGGATGATGCCATCGCCGATGACAAGAAATACGGCAATGGCCCGGAACAGATCGCCCGCTGGGCACGCTCGCGCGATGGCCGCGAAGTGCTGTCCTGTGCCGGGATCGACCCCAATGAGCGGGTGGTCGAAGGGCTGATGGACTTTGTCGGCCGCGGGGTGCGGACCTCGGTCGCGCTGTCGCGCGAAGAAAGCGAACGCCGCAATGCCGCACAGGCAGAAGCCGCCTAAGGGCTGCTGCCTGCAGTGCTGAAAAGCGCGTCCCTTTGGGGCGCGTTTTTCTTTGCGCGCCCTGCTTTCCGCAGGGTCAAGCCGTCGCTCGGCGGCCGCCGGCTGGCGGTTCCGGCACAGCGCTTATGGACGGCGCGGCCTAACCTGCTATGCAGGCCTGCACAGGCAGGCGCAGGCAGGGAGCTGGCAGCAAGATGACACGGGCGCGTTCGATCATGATCCAGGGCACCGGCAGCAATGTCGGCAAGTCGCTCATTGTGGCGGGGCTGGCGCGCGCCTATGTGCGGCGCGGCCTGAAGGTGGCGCCGTTCAAGCCGCAGAACATGTCGAACAACGCCGCGGTCACGCCGGAGGGCGGCGAGATCGGCCGCGCCCAGGCGCTGCAGGCGCGCGCCGCCATGCGGCCGCCCCATACCGACATGAACCCGGTGCTGCTGAAGCCCGAGACCGACACCGGCGCCCAGGTGATCGTGCAGGGCAAACGCCGCGGCACGCAAGGCGCCGGGTCGTTCCTGCGCGACAAATCGGGCCTGCTGGAGGCGGCGCTGGAGAGCTACCGGCGGCTGGCGGCGGATGCCGATCTGGTGCTGATCGAGGGCGCGGGATCGCCGGCCGAGACCAACCTGCGCAAGAACGACATCGCCAACATGGGCTTTGCCTGCGCCGCAGGGGTCCCGGTGGTGATTGCCGGCGACATCCACCGCGGCGGGGTGATTGCCCAGATCGTCGGCACCCATGCGGTGCTTGAACGCGATGACCTGGAGCGGGTCGCGGGCTTCATGGTGAACCGGTTCCGCGGCGACCTCAGCCTGTTCGATGGCGGCCGCGACGACATAGCCGCGCGCACCGGCTGGCCCTGCCTCGGCGTGGTGCCGTGGTTCTGGGATGCCTGGAAACTGCCGGCCGAGGACATGATGGACATTGCCTCGCACCAGGGCGGCGCCTGCAAGGTGGTGGTGCCGCAGCTGGAGCGGATGGCGAATTTCGATGACCTCGACCCGCTGGCGGCAGAGCCGGAAGTGACGGTGGAGATCGTGCCGCCCGGCCGCGCGCTGCCCGGCGATGCCGGTCTGGTCATCCTGCCCGGCAGCAAGTCGACCATCGGCGATCTGGCCTATCTGCGCCGCCAGGGCTGGGACATTGATATCCTGGCGCATCACCGGCGCGGCGGCCATGTGCTGGGGCTGTGCGGCGGCTACCAGATGCTGGGCCGGACCATCGACGATCCCGAGGGCGTCGACGGGCGTCCCGGCAAGGTGGACGGTCTTGGCCTGTTGGACGTGCACACGGTGATGGCGGGGGAAAAGCGCGTCACCCTGACCGAAGCGGTGACCCGCGCGGGCGGCCTGCCGGTCAGCGGCTATGAGATCCACATGGGCCGCACGACAGGCGCGGACTGCACCCGCGCCTGGCTGGACATCGACGGGCGGCCCGAGGGCGCGGCCTCGGCAGACGGGCGGGTGAAGGGCTCCTATCTGCACGGGCTGTTTTCCTCGGACGCGTTCCGCGCCAGCGTGCTGGACGCCTTGGGGCACGCAAGCCAGGCTGGATACGAGGACGGTGTCGAGGCAACGCTGGACGCGCTGGCGGATCATCTGGAGCGCTACATGGATCTGGACCGGCTGCTGGCGCTGTCCCGGCCCGTGCAGCTCTGACCCGGCAGCAGGCAGGCAGGGCCTCCCGCGCCCGCAGCCTGCCCTGGCCAGGGCCAGAACCGTCTGCGGTCTTGGGCCCGGCGCCGCGCAAAGCGCGGCGCCGGGCCCAACTGGCAAGCGGCTTTCAAAGCCGCGCGCCGGGCGGGAGCTGCCCCGCCCCCCCATCAGCAGAGACGGAAAAAGGCGCGCCTGCCAGCGCGCCTTCTTGTCCGTGTCTTCCTGATCCTGCCTACCTGATCGTGCCGGAACCGGCCTGTCCTGCAGCCGGTGTCAGAGCAGATCATGCGCGGCCAGAGCGCGTTGGATCTCCCGGCGCACCAGCTTGCGCACGTTGCGGGTGATGCGTTCCCCGAGCGGACCCTGAAGCTCCTCGCGCACGATACTGGCGACAAGATCGCGCAGGCCGTCCTCATCAAGATAGCTGTCGCCGGAGTCCGCCAGCGTCTCCAGCGCCGCGCCGGCAATGGCGGCCTCCGCCAGGGATGCGGTGTCCGCCTCCTCCGCCCCGGCTGTCTTGCCGCCCGAAGCGGCGCGGCGGGCAGGCAGCGGTTCGTCGCGCCATTCAATGGTATCGGCACCGCTGGCGGCAAAGGGGGCCTCGGTTTGGCTGTCGGGCTCCCAGTGCTGCTCCACGCGGTCCTGCGAGCGGGAGGTGCGGGCCTCCAGTTCGGCAATCTTGCGCACCACCGAAGCGGCCCGCGATCCTGCCGTGCCCGAAACATAATCCTTTGCAGGGCTTCCCCAGTCCGGGCCGTCCCCCGGCTGCTTTGCCTCCGCTGCCGCGGCAAACAATGTGGCATCCGGATCGCCCCAAGGCGCTTCCGCCGCGGCAACCTCCGGTTCAGCCGTGTCCGATCCGGCCGGATCCGTTCCAGCCTGTGCCGCTTCCGGCACGGCGTCCGCTGGTCCGCCATCCTGCGCGGGTCCGGCCGGCGGCAAAGAACTGCGGTGGCGGAAGGCAATCGGCGGCTCTTCGGCCAGGATTGCGAAGCTGTCCGCTGGCCCGGCATCTTCGGCAGCAGGCGCATCCGCAGCGGCACCGCCGGGCTCAGCCGGCGCTGCCTGCTCCGCCTCGCCGGGAACCGGAGTCGCGCGCCCTGCCCCGCCAGCCTGCGGCGCATCGCCAGCCGGCGCATCGTCAGCCGGCGGATAGCTGTCGCGGGATTCGGGGGCCTGCACCCGCAGGGCCGGCGTCAGGACCAGCCGTGCCGCCGGTTCAGGCGCTGCAGACTCGCCACGGTTGTCATCACTCACCAAGCGGCGGATCGAGGACAATACATCTTCAATCTCGGCATGGGTAACTGGGTCGGACATTTTCTGAACCACTCTTGCCTCTTAAGACAGAGTGTAGCCGCCTTCCCGCCACCGCACAACCGATAGGATGAATTCTCAGTTCCGCCCCAAGGCCTTGAGAACACGGTCCAGATCCTTGCCGCGCTTGCTGTGCTGCGCAGGCGCGTTCCGCACCAGGTTGTAGTAGAGCGAGGGGTCGTAGATCTCCACCGCCAGCCCCAGATGCTCTGCTGTCAGGAGCCCTTGCGCCTGCAGCAGCTGGTAGGCGGCAGTGGCCTGGTTGGCCCGTGCGTTGACCTGTTCGGTCTGGGCGTCGAGATACTCCTGCTCGGCCTGCAGCACATCCAATGTGGTCCGGGCGCCGAGGGTGGCCTCCTCGCGGATGCCGTCAAAGGCCACTTTGGACGCGCGCACCCGCTCGCCGGAGGAAATCAGGCTGACACGGGCCGTTTCGACGTTGAAATAGGCCGCGCTGACGCTCTGGCGGACTGAACGCTGCGTGTTGATCAGGGAGCCGCGTTCGGCATCGGCGCTGGCGATTGCGCGGCGCCGGGTCGCTGCATTGAGCCCGCCGGCATAGAGGTCCTGCGTCAGGAGGATTGAAGCCGCGGCATCGGTATCGGTCCCGGTGCTGTCGTTGATATTCTCACTCAGCCCGGCGGTGGCGCGGAAGCTTACGGTTGGACCCAACGCCTGGGTTGCGGCCTGCACCAGATAGTCAGCGGATTTGACCGAATGCTGCTGGCCGACCAGGTCCGGCTGATTCCGCGCCGCAATCGACTGGGCCTGGTCGATCGACACCGCCCGCGACGGCAGCCTGGGCTGGCCCGCAATTGCCCCCGGCGCGTGGCCGACGACCTGCAAATAGGTGGCACGGGCGGTCAGCAGCGTGCCTTCGGCATCCGTCAGGTTGGCGCGGGCCGCCGCCACCCGGCTTTCCGCCAGGGCGACATCGGTGCGGGTGACTTCCCCCACCTCGAACCGGTCCTGGGCCGCTTTCATCTCCTCCTGCAGCAGACGCAGGTTGTTGCGGCGCAATGCGACATTCTCCTGCCCCTGCAGCACCCCCACATACGCCTGCACGGCAGCAAAGAGCACCGACTGCTCGATGCTGAGCAGCTGCTGGCGCGCCGCCAGCACAAGCTCCTGCGCGGCCTGCTTGCGCAGCCGGGTCTCACCGCCGTCGTACAGCAGCTGGGTGAGCTGCAGCTGGGTACTGAGATCGTTGTCGGAGAACTCATTGAAGTTGCCGACCTGGTTGACGCCGCGGCTGTAGGCGTGGCTGGCCGTGATCGTCCATTGGATCAGCGGACGCAGACGGGAGACGGCAATGGCCACATCCTCGTCCGCGGCCCGCAGCAGCGCCCGGTTCTGCTCCAGCAGGCCGCTGGTCTTGTAGGCGCCGATCATCGCATCGGACAGGTTGTCCGCCGCCGCCTTCAGCGGCATCAGAGCCGTGGCGGCCACGCCGCCGGCAAACACAAAAGCCTTGAACACACTCGCCGGAAATTTCATTCGCATCGGTTGCCTTATCTTTTGCCGCGCCGCCAGCCGCGGTGAGTTGTCCCTGTCCAGGCGCCCGTTTCTGCCAGCGCCCGGCCTCTCCCCTTCCTGCGCGGCTGCACTCTGTCAGCCGCTGCGCCCGGCCTGTCCGGTCAGAGCGCGAATTCCTGTGCCTTGGCAAAGCCCGGCAGAACCGGCGCACCGGCATTGAAGGCGAACCGCCAGGACACCTGGCCGCCGCTCTTGTAGCCGATCTTCACCTCGCCCAGCGACCCGGTCAGCATCAGCGCCGCAATCCGGCCGCCATCCTTGAGCTGCGCCAGCAGCCCTGCGGGCAGGTCCTCGGCACCGCCCTGCACCAGGATCACGTCATAGGGCCCATGCTCTGCCGCCCCCTCCGCCAGCGGGCCAGTGTGGACAATCGCATTGTCCGCGCCGGTCTCCGACAGCAGCCCCTGCGCATCAGCCGCCATGTCCTCGTCTTCCTCGACGCCGATCACCATCTGCGCCACCCGGGCCGCAACCGCCGTGGAATACCCCAGCCCGCACGCCACATCGAGCACCAGCTCGTCGCTCTGGATATCCACCGCATCCAGCATCTTGGCCAGGGTCCGCGGCTCCAGCATCACCCGGCCGCCGCCGAGGTCTGCATTCTGGTCCGCATAGGCCGCTTCGCGCTGCGCGTCCGGCACGAACTGCTCGCGCGGAACCGCCAGCATGGCCTCGATGATCGGGTATTTCGTGACATCCGACGGACGGACCTGTGTATCCACCATCATGCGGCGGCGTTCGGCGAAATCTGGCATCTGCTAAACTCATTTGTTCAGTCGGTCAGGCAGGTTGTGGCATATCCGGGCCGGCACGGCAACGGGGCCTTTGCGCGAATGCCTAAAGTAGTGCAGCGCTGCAGCGGGACAACTGGCTTTGCCCCCGCCCCGCAAAAAAGCCAGCGGGCTGGCGGCCCGCCGGCTTTTGCGAAACGCAGGATGCATCGATGCCGGAACAACGGCCCCGGAAGACCCGGGCGGCGCGGCGTGCGCCGCTACAGCGCGCAGCTCCGGCAGAACGGCGAGGCCGGGCGCTGGTCCAGCCAGTCGTCGGCAATGTCATCGCCGCAGATCCGGCAATAGCCGTAAGACCCTTCGCGCAGCCGCGCCAGGGCCGCATCGATGCGGCGCAGCTCGTCCAGGCTGGCCTTGGCGGGCATGGTTATCGAACCGGCGCCCGCACGGCCTGCCCTGCGCTGCGGGGAGGAGCCCATCCGCGCCGCGTCCGGCGCCAGCCCGGCATTGGCGAGCGTTCCGGCCAGCTGCATCCGGCGCATTTCAAGCGTTTGTTTTCTGGTGGAAAAGTTCATATCACATGCCCTCCAGTTCCAATTTCCGCACAGGTTACCGTGACGACAAAGGTACAACGTTGATCAATATCAAGGTACTCGCGATTTTCGGGGATTGCACTACCTTATAAGTTGCAAATTTCTGGTAAATGCTCCGTCCTCCGCCGCGCCGCCGCTGCAAATCCGCTGGCCTGCGCCCGGGCGGCTTGCTAGATACTGCGGCAAAAGCCCTGGGCAGATATGAGGAGCCTTCGACGATGATCCGGATTTTTGCGCTGGCGCTGATGCTGCTGGGCCTGGCCGCCTGTGAAACCGCCAAGGGCGCGGGCCGCGACATTTCCAAGGCCGGCCAGGCGATCAGCGGCGCGGCGCAGGACGTGCAGGACGCGCTGTAAGCGGACCGATTTTTCAAGTCTGGAACGCCCGGCCAGCTGCCGGGCGTTTTCTGTTTGCGTTACTCGATGCCCAGCATCGCCTTGGCTTCAGCCAGGGTCTCGACCGAGGCGTCATGGTCGCCGCTGTCATGCAGCGCCTGGCCCTCGTCGCGCAGTTCCTGGACCGTTGCCAGATCCTCTTCCGACAGCGAGGTGCCCGCCTCCACCGCCGCGTCTATGGCAGCGATGTCCGACGGGCATTGCCCGGCAAAGGCCGGGGCTGCAAGCAGGCACAGCGCTGCAGCCAGGGTGGTGAATTTAACTGTTTGGATTGTCATGGCGCCATCCTCCTAAAGTGTGGCTGGGCGGAAGATAGCACGGGCGCGGCGAATTCTCAGCAGCGATTGGCGGGTGCTTACAAAACCGGCGGAGAAAGGCGCATGGTTTTGGCACTAAACGCCGTTGCCATTTGGCTTATTGGAGCCTTTCAACTTGCCTCACGGCTGAAAGCGGCGCGGTTGAAGCAGAATAGACCCGTGCGCCAAATTCTGGTATCGTAATTAGGTACTTCCACAGCTTCATCCATTCGGTTCGGCGCGAATAACAACTGCGTGCGCGGAGGTTTATAACATGTCACACGAAGATGATATTCCCGTCAAAACTTACGAACAGACCAGTAAACGTTCTAGGGACTACGTAATTGCGGCAGCTGGTATTTTTGCTTTGCTTGTTGCAACCCCAAGCTTTTTGACGGAACCGTTCGAACTTACCGCATGGGTTTGGGTCACGTTGGTTGCTGGAGCCATCGCGCTGATCTTGAGCCTCCTTATGAACGCGCTTGCAAACCACTTCGTGAATTGCGCCCTGCGGGACGAACCTGTGTCCGGCAAGAGTCTGTTTTACTGGCTCCAAAACCTCTCAACAGTTTCCCTCATAGTAGCCGGGGTCAGTTATGCCGTGTTTGTAGGAGCCAATCTGACGGATCGCCTAAAGCCGGTTCTCGGACCGATAGACATCCAAGTTTCTGAATCCGCCGTTCAACCTGGAGGCCATCTGCAATTCCGCGTCATTGGGAGCAAACTCCCGGACGACGTTGAATTCAGGTGGGAGGCGAGCAGCGGGAAACTGCTGGACGAGGATGAGCAGACAGTAGAGTGGGAGGCTCCGGACAAATTCGAGGGCCGCAACAAAACAGTCAAAGTTTCTGTGACGGTCACAACCGCCTATGACGCGAAAACACAAAGCACGAATATAATCGTTAAGAAGCCTGTTCAAAAAACGGAGACGGACAGCAGCTCCGGCGGCCCGAATTCCGAAGCCTCGCTCAAGATCCTCCGCAAAGATATCAGCGTTGAGAACGTCTGCAATTCGATCGCCTCCGGCTTGGTGCCTATCGGGACGGGATCTACGCCCGGTGTTGTTGCCGAACTCACGGCACGCTACCCGACCGCGAAGCAATCCTCCGATCCGGTCATGGCAGCGGCTGAAACGGCCTGCAGGGATATATCCACTTGGATCGATTCCAGCGATAACTTCACTGAGGAAACCATCCGCTTGCTCTTTGCCAAGCAGGAAATAGACCGTCTCATCGAAACCGCCAATCTCAGAGGCTGGCTGCAAGGCAGGCGGTCCAGCGATACTTGTTGCGACATCAAGATTATCAAGATCCCAGGGTTCAATTGCACAACCGCAACTCCGCCCTGCAAGTACTAGCGTTTCGGGTCGTTTGCCCTGCTCGCGCCGGGTTGCTCCTTTTGCTGCAGGACGCAAGGGCACCTCAGCCGCAGAACGCCGGGGTGCGGGCACGCAATTGGCTGCGCCAACCGCTTTCGCCCGCCGTCCCCCAAAATGGACAGCTTCAGCTGTCCATTTTAAGGGCTGAAATAAACGCTTCCTGCGGGATGTCGACCTTGCCGAACTGGCGCATCTTCTTCTTGCCCGCCTTCTGCTTGTCCAAGAGCTTGCGCTTTCGCGTCGCGTCGCCGCCATAGCATTTGGCGGTCACGTCCTTGCGCAGCGCAGACAGGGTCTCGCGGGCGATCACCTTGCCGCCGATGGCGGCCTGGATCGGGATCTTGAACATGTGGCGCGGGATCAGCTCTTTCAGCTTTTCGCACATCGCCCGGCCGCGCATCTCGGCGCGGTCGCGGTGCACCATCATCGACAGCGCGTCCACCGGCTCGTCGTTGACCAGCACCGACATCTTGACCAGATTGTCCTCGCGGTAGCCGGTCAGGTGGTAGTCGAAGGAGGCATAGCCCTTGGTCACCGATTTCAGCCGGTCGTAGAAATCGAACACCACCTCGTTCAGCGGCAGGTCATAGACCACCATGGCACGCGAGCCGGCATAGGAGAGATCCTCCTGGATGCCGCGGCGGTCCTGGCACAGTTTCAGCACGTCGCCGAGGTATTCGTCCGGCACCAGGATGGTCGCCTTGATCCGCGGCTCCTCGATATGGTCGACCTTGGACATGTCGGGCATGTCGGCGGGGTTGTGCAGGTCGATCTTCTCGCCGTCCTTCATGAAGACGTGGTAGATCACGCTTGGCGCCGTGGTGATCAGCTCGATGCTGTATTCGCGCTCGATCCGGTCGCGGATCACCTCGAGGTGCAGCAGGCCGAGGAAGCCGCAGCGGAAGCCGAAGCCGAGGGCGGCGGAGGTTTCCATTTCAAACGAGAAGGACGCGTCGTTCAGCGCCAGCTTGTCGATGGCGTCGCGCAGGTCCTCGAACTCGGCGCTGTCGACCGGGAACAGCCCGCAGAACACCACCGGCTGGGCCGGCTTGAAGCCCGGCAGCGCCACTTCGACGCCGCCCCGGTCGTTGGTGATGGTGTCGCCGACGCGGGTGTCACGCACCTGCTTGATCGAGGCGGTGAGGAAGCCGATCTCGCCCGGCCCCAGCTCATCCACCACCTGCATGGCGGGGCGGAACACGCCGATGCGGTCGACGTGGTGCAGGGTGCCGTTCGACATGAACTTCACCCGCATGCCCTTTTTCAGCACCCCGTCCATGATGCGCACCAGCACGATCACGCCGAGGTAGCTGTCGTACCATGAGTCCACCAGCATCGCCTTGAGCGGCGCGTCGCGGGTGCCCTTGGGCGCGGGCAGGTGCTGGACGATGCTTTCCAGCGTTTCGCGGATGCCCTGGCCGGTCTTGGCCGAAACCTGGATGGCGCCCGAGGCGTCGATGCCGATCACGTCCTCGATCTGCTCCGCCACCCGGTCGCAGTCGGAGGCCGGCAGGTCGATCTTGTTCAGCACCGGCACGATCTCGTGGTCCGCCTCGATCGCCTGATAGACGTTGGCCAGCGTCTGCGCCTCGACCCCTTGGGTCGAATCGACCACCAAGAGCGAGCCTTCGACCGCGCGCATCGAGCGGGAGACCTCATAGGCGAAATCGACGTGGCCGGGGGTATCGATCAGGTTCAGCACATAGGTGTCGCCGTCCTGCGCCTTGTAGTCGATGCGGACGGTGTTGGCCTTGATGGTGATCCCGCGCTCGCGCTCGATGTCCATGGCGTCGAGCAGCTGTTCCTTCATATCGCGGTCCTTCACCGTTCCGGTCTCCTGGATGAGCCGGTCAGCGAGGGTGGATTTGCCATGGTCGATATGGGCGACGATGGAGAAATTGCGGATGTGAGCGAGGTCAGTCATGCTCAGGCATATGATTTGGATTCGGGGTTTGGTCAAGCTCTGGCGTGCATTGATGGACAGGTAGAATTCGGCCGGGGCAGCACCTGCCCGGCGGGGCCGAAGTTTTTCGTCATGGTTTGCGCCTCTTCCCGATAGCCCGCCGGGACGCGGTTCAAGAGCGGCAGCCCCAGGTCACGCTCCACGCCGCCGGCCAATGAGGCCGGCTGCGGCGGTGCTTCACCTTGCCCGCGGACGCCGCCGGCCCGCACCGCACAGCACAAACATCTCAAATTCTCCCCGCCCCCTGCGCGCCGCCGCGAAATGCGCTATACTCGCCCCATTCCGCGAGACGCGCGCCCCGCTGACGGGTGATGACCACAGCAAAGGAGGACGACCCGCATGGATGCAATCAAAGCGACCGAATATGCCCGCGCACTTTACAGTGCGCATGGCGACAAAGCCGAGCTTGAGGCCGCGCAGAAGATGCGTGAATGCGAAGAGGCCGGCAAAGACACCGAGGCGGCAGACTGGAAAGCCGTGCGCCAGGCGATCCGCGCGATGCGCGGGCCGAACCAGACCTGAGTGCGGCCAGGGCTGGAGGGCCGCACTCAGCGGCGCTCCAGCGCCACGAATACCCCGTTTACCAAGATTGAAACGCGCTGTGGCTTTTGCCATACTGCCGCCAATTCCGCGGGCAGCAGACCCGCTTGCCAAAAACGGGGCACAAGCAGATGAAACGTTTCCTGACCACCGCGCTTTGCGCAGGATTTCTTGCAGCAATGGCACCCGCGGGCGCCGAGGCCGGCGCTATCGAGCGCGCCTGCCGCCAGTCGGACCGCACCGCCGCCTCGCCGGGGCTGTGCAGCTGCATCCAGAAAGTGGCCGACCGCAGCCTGACACGGGCCGAGCGCAAGACCGTGTCGAAATGGTTTGCCGACCCGCATCAGGCGCAGGTGGTGCGCCAGTCCAGCAGCCGCAATGACGAACGGCTGTGGCAGCGCTACAAGGCCTTTGGCGATCACGCGGCGCGCAGCTGCGGCTGACGCCCCTCTGCCGGTTCCGCCGGTCCCCGAAACGGAGCAAGGGCGCCCTGCCAGGGCGCCTTTTTTGGTTTGATGCATCTGCGCTGCGGCATTTTCGCAAGGGTGCAGGGCTGCCGCATTGGCCCCCTTGACCGGGCCGGCGCAACGCGGAAGAAACGGCGCAAGGCATTGGAGCAATTGCATGTTGATCAAAGGCGTTACCCTGCGCGGGCTGGAAGTGTTCGAGGCTTTGGCCAAAACCGGGTCGGTGGCGCAGGCAGCCGAAATGACCGGCCTGAGCCAGCCCGCGGTCAGCCAGCAGATGCGCAACCTGGAAAAGGCGCTGGACAGCGAGCTGATCGACCACGGCCGCCGCCCGATGGTGCTGACGGCTGCCGGGCGCAGCTTCCTGGCCCGCACCGAGGCGGTTCTGGGGGAGCTGCGGCTGGCGCAAAGCGAGCTGACGGTGATGGACCTCACCCACCTGCAGGCGCTGTCGATCGGGCTGATCGACGATTTCGACAACGACCTGACGCCGCGGCTGGCCACCATCCTGGCCGACAGCCTGACCCAGTGCCGGTTCAAGATGATCACCGCCTCCAGCCATGACATCGTGCGGGCGATGGAGGCGCGCGAGCTGCATATCGCCGTCGCCGCCACCACCGGTGAACTGCACGAAGGGCTGGTGGAATACCCGCTGGTGCGCGATCCCTTCATCCTGGTGGCGCCCAAGGGCACGGTGTCCGATGCGGCGCAGGCGGCGGAGCAGCTGCAGGGCCTGCCTTTCCTGCGCTATGCCCGCGAGCAGCTGATCTCGCAGCAGGTCGAAGGGCTGCTGGCCCGCCAGAAACTGGAGTTCGAGAACCGGTTCGAAGTCGGCTCGCATCTGGCGCTGATGGCGATGGTCGGGCGCCGGATCGGCTGGGCCATCACCACGCCGCTGGGCTACATGCGGGCCGGGCGGTTCCACGGCCAGATCGACGCTTTCCCGCTGCCCTTTGGCGAGATGTCGCGAACGATCTCCTTGTTCACCGCCGCCGATTGGGCCGACCGGGTGCCGCGGGATGTGGCCGAGACCGTCCGCCGCCTGGTGCAGACCCAGATGATCGATCCCGCGGTGCAGCAGCTGCCGTTCCTGGCGGGCGGCTTCCGGGTGATCGGCGAATGACTACAGCGCAGCCTTGAGCCCCTTTGCGGCCTGTTCGATCAGGTCCAGGCAGCCGTCGAAGTCGCGGGTGTAATAGGGGTCCGGCACATGGTCGGCGCCGCTGTCCGGCGCGTAGCCGGTGAACAGGCGCACCGGGGTCCCGCAGCCCGCCGGGCGCAGTGCCTCGATGTTTTCCAGGTTGCTGTCATCCATCGCAATGATCAGGTCGAAAGCCTCGAAATCGCCGCGCCGGAACTGCCGCGCGCGCAGATCCGAGATATCCAGCCCCCGCGCCCGCGCCGCCGCCTGCATCGGCCCGTAAGGCGGCTCGCCGGCATGATAGGACGCGGTGCCGGCACTGTCGGTCTCCGCCTCCGGACACAGCGCGCGGAACACGCCTTCGGCGGCCGGCGAGCGGCAGATGTTTCCCAGGCAGACAAACAGAATACGGACAGGCATCGGTGCGCGGCTCCTTCGGTCGGAGCCAGTGATAGGATGTTCCGGAGCCCAGGGAAAGAGCGCCGGGCGGAGTGCCGTCCGGGCCAGGGGCCGGCGTTTCCGCCTGATGCGGTCCGCCCGGCGAAGCGGCGGCCGCCATCCGGGCCGCGGGCGGGCTGCATCAGGCCGGCAGCGCGGCGGAGCTGCCCGGCTGCGGCCGGACGGCAGAAAGCCCGCCAGGCGGCGGGCTTTGGGCGCGAGGGAGGGCTGCAGCGCAGCCTGACGCCGCGCCCGCCCTGCCCTTCCTGCGGTCAGTCCGCGTGGCCGCCGTGGCCGTCAGCCTTGCGCTCCAGGTCGACCGGCACTTCGATGTCCATCTCGCCGGCCTTTTCAAACACCAGCGTCAGCTTCACCACGTCGCCATGGCTCAGGGACCGCGTCAGCCCCATCAGCATCACATGATCGCCGCCGCGCTGCAGCATGCGGGTGCCGCCTTCCTCAATGGCAAAGCCCTCTTCGACATGCATCATCTGCATGACGCCGTCATCGCCTTCCTTGTGGGTATGCAGCTGCACCTTGGCCGCGGCCTCCGAGCGGACGCCGATCAGCCGGTCATCCTCATGGGTCTGATTGACAATCTCCATGAAGGCGGCGCCGGCCTTGGCTGCGGGGGAAGACACCCGCGCGTAAGGCTCATGCACGATGATCTTATGGGCGCCGTCGGCAAAGGCGGATCCGGCCAGGGCGGCCGCTGCGGCGGCAGCAAGGAATAGGGATTTCAGGGACATTTCCTGTCTCCTCATATGTAAGCGTTTGAATACTGAAGGGTTTAGCTATGCCTGCGGCGCGGCGGCCGGCGGCGCCCGGGCGCTTGCCCGCAGCCTGGCATAGCAGCCGCTTGCGGCCGCTTCGGGTGCGGACACCCTGCGCGCCGCCAGCCGCTCCAGCGTCGGCAGCCCGGTCTGCGGCACCACCGCGTCCAGCAGGTGGAGGACGCAATCGGGACAGACATGCGGCGGCTTCACCGGCCGGCCTTCGCTGTCCGCATAGACCGTGACCGCTCCGCTGCCGGTGCAGATCACCATCTGCCCCGCGATATCCCGGCGGCCCTGCAGCGCCGCGGCGCTATGGGCCGTCAGGGCGATGGCAAGGGCCATGAGCAGGCCGAGATATGTGCGCGCAGGCTGTTTCATCGCTGCCAGATATGCCTCTGCCCCGCCGCCGCCGCAAGGGCCATCGCCGCGGCAGATTGCGCAAACGCAAACACCGCGCATGAGTGCTCATGCGCGGTGCCCGCAAATTGTAATCCGGTGAAGGGATCAGGCCTGGGCGGTCTGCGCCTTGGCGATCTCTTTCTTCACTTTCAGCGCGTTGGCCGACAGCTCTTCGTCCTTGGCTTTGGCCAGGAAGGCGTCCAGGCCGCCACGGTGATCAACCGAGCGCAGGGCAGCTGCGGAGATCTTCAGCTTGACGCCGCGGCCCAGGGTCTCGGACTGCAGGGTCACATCATTCAGGTTCGGCAGAAACCGGCGGCGGGTTCTGTTTTTCGCATGGCTGACATTGTTGCCAGTCATCGGGCCTTTTCCGGTCAGTTCGCAACGGCGCGACATATCATCATCCTTCGTTTCTGGAGGTCCGGATCGGATCCGGGCCATATCACAAGGGGCGCGGCCATTGGCTGCGCCCGAAAACTGGTCCGCTGCTCATACGATCAACCAGCAACAGCGTCAAGTGATTCAACTCAGCTTTCTTGCCCGCCGCTCAGCCCCGCGGCCTGCGCCGCTGCAAGCGCCTCGAGCCGGGCGTCCGCGGCGGCGCCAAGCGCCATCCGTCCCCGCTGCCGGGCAGCGCGCGCCAGACGGCGCCAGTAGGTCTGCGACAGCCTGCGCCGCTGCCGGTGCAGCGCCAGAACCCGCGCCGCCGCCAGCGGCCCGGACCGCAGCATCGACTGCAGGTCCCAGAAACTGCCGCCGTCGCGGATCACCTGGCTGGCCGGGTGCCCGCCGCAGGACAGCCGGCACAGCTGCAGGTCCGGGAACACCGCCTGGATGTACAGCGCGTGGTTCAGATCCATCTTGCGGAACGGGTCGAACAGCACCACCCCCTGCACGCCGTGGCGGCCATACCGCACCAGATCGCCCAAGCCGGCATCGAATGCCGCGGCTTCCCGCCGCCGCCGGTCATGCGGCACCACGCCCTGGGCAATTGTATATTGCGGGGAGACCGCGATCAGACGGCTCAGGTTCAGGTCGGCGGAAAACCGCAGCGCCCCGTAGCCGCCCATCGAAAACCCCATGGCCGCAACGTCGTCATAACCGCTGGCCAGCGCCCGCAGGCTGCGGGACAGCGCCTTGGTTTCGCTGTTCACATACCAGTCGTTGTTGCGGCACTGGATATGCAGATGGGCATAGCCGTGCTGCGTCATGTTCTTCACCGGGCCGCGGTCTTCGAACTCTCCGGCCACGGCAACCCGCTGGCGGAAGGTCACAAACAGGCGCTTGGCCTGCGGGTGGAACAGCGAGGCGCGCAGCTCTTCGCCGTCAAAAACCCGGATCTCCCGCATATGTCAGCCTTTCAGATGGTCCCGCAGCATCCGTTCCGCCGCCGCCGCCGGGGTCAAGGCCCCCTCCGCCACCTGGCCGGACAGTTCCGCCATGGCGGCCTGCGCGGCGGCGGTGTGCAGCCGCGCCAGCAAGGCCTGGCGCACTTCCTGATCGAACCAGTAGCAGGATTGATCGGCGCGGCGGCGGTCCCAATGGCCGTTCTGCCGGCGCCAGGCGGTCAGCGCCTGCATCTCCTCCCAGGCCTGCTCCAGCCCGTGTTCCTCAACCGCGGAGACCATCATCGCCTTGGGGTAGCCCTCGGGGTCCTGCGGCCGCTTGCGCAAGAGCCGCAGGGCGCCGGAGTAGTCGGCGCAGGTGCGGGTGGCCACCGGCTTCAGATCGCCATCCGCCTTGTTGACCAGAATGAGGTCGGCCATTTCCATGATGCCGCGCTTCACCCCCTGCAGCTCATCGCCGCCGGCGGGCGCCAGCAGCAGCAGGAACAGGTCCGACATTTCCGCCACCACGGTTTCCGACTGCCCCACCCCGACGGTCTCGATCAGCACCACGTCGAACCCGGCCGCCTCGCACAGGGCCACCGCCTCGCGCGAGCGGCGGGCGACGCCGCCCAGGTGGCTCTGGCTGGGGGACGGGCGGATGAATGCGTTCCTGTCGCGGCTGAGGCGCTCCATCCGGGTCTTGTCGCCCAGAATGGAGCCGCCGGAGCGGGCCGAGCTGGGATCCACCGCCAGCACCGCCACCCGCAGGCCAAGGCCCGTCAGCATCATGCCGAAACTTTCGATGAAGGTGGATTTGCCCACCCCCGGCGTGCCCGACAGGCCGATGCGCAGCGACTGGCGCTTGTGCGCGGCCAGATCCGACAGCAGCTCCTGCGCCCGGGCGCGGTGATCCTCGCGGCCGCTTTCCACCAGGGTGATGGCGCGGGCCAGCGCCCGGCGGTCGCCATCCAGGATTTTCTGCTTCAGCTGTTCGGTATCCATGCGTGTCTTCCTGTCGTGATTGGCGGGACCTTGGCGCAAGCCCGCCCTGATTGTCCAGAGGCGGCCGGCTGCGGCCCGCTGCGCGGCGCAGACTACATCAGACGCCGCCGCAGAAAAGGCGGCAAAACCGCCGCGTCTGATGCGGTTTGCGTATCGCGCGGCGTCCCAAGGCTGCTGGACCTGACCGTCGGCATTGGCGATAAGGCGGGCATGACCAGATTGCCGATCGAAGACGCCCTCCCCGAACTCCTGGACGCCCTGCGGACGCGGGGCCGTGCCGTGCTGCAGGCGCCGCCCGGCGCGGGCAAGACCACGCGGGTGCCGCTGGCAATGCTCGAGGCGGGGCTGGCCAAGGGGCGCATCGTAATGCTGGAGCCGCGCCGTCTGGCCACCCGCGCCGCCGCCGAGCGGATGGCGGAGACGCTGGGCGAGCGGGCCGGGGAAACCGTCGGCTACCGGGTGCGCGGCGATGCCAAGGTGTCGCAATCGACCCGGATCGAGGTTGTGACCGAAGGCATCCTGACCCGGATGCTGCAGTCGGACCCGGACCTGCCCGGCGTCAGCGCGGTAATCTTTGACGAATTCCACGAACGCTCCCTGAACGCCGACCTCGGCCTTGCCCTGTGCCTCGAGGTGGCGGGCGCGCTGCGCGAAGACCTGATCCTGCTGGCAATGTCGGCAACCCTGGACGCCGGGCCGGTAGCGCAGCTGATGGACGCGCCGATGGTGACCTCCGAGGGGCGCAGCTATCCGGTCGAGACCCGCTGGCTGGACCGCCCCCTGCCCGCCCAGGCCCGCCGTCTGGATGCGCTGGCCGATCTGGTGGTGCAGGCGGAGAAGGACACCCGCAGCGCAGACAGGGATCAGGGCGGCGGCATCCTGGTCTTCCTGCCCGGCGAGGGCGAGATCCGCCGCGCCGCCGGCGTGCTGGAAAAACGCCTGCCCGGCCACTGCCATGTCCGGCCGCTGTTCGGCGCCTTGCCCTTTGCCGAGCAGCGCGCCGCGATCCAGCCCGAGGCTCAGGGCCGCAAGGTGGTGCTGGCGACTTCCATCGCCGAAACCTCGCTGACGATCCAGGACATCCGGGTGGTGGTCGACATGGGGTCCGCGCGCCGTGCCCGGTTCGATCCCGGCTCCGGCATGTCGCGGCTGGTGACGGAGAAGGTCACCCGCGCCGAGGCGGCCCAGCGCCAGGGCCGCGCGGGACGGGTGGCGGCGGGCATCTGCTACCGGCTGTGGACCAGGGGCGAGGAAGGCGCGCTGATGGCGTTTCCGCCGGCCGGGATCGAAAGCGCCGACCTCACTGCGCTGGCGCTGGAACTGGCGCTGTGGGGGGCTGCGCCGGAGGATCTGTCGTTCCTGACGCCGCCGCCCGCAGGCGCACTGGCAGAGGCGCAGGCGCTGCTTGCCATGCTGGGCGCGCTCGATGCGCAGGGGCGGATCACCAAACATGGCAAGGCGCTGGCGGCCCTGCCGCTGCATCCGCGTCTTGGCCATATGCTGCTGCAGGCCGGGCCTGCGGCGGCGCCTTTGGCGGCGCTTCTGGGGGAGCGCGATCCGCTGCGCGGCGCGCCTGCGGATCTGTCTTTGCGGCTGAAGGCGCTGAAGGATCCCAAGGGGTTTGAACGCGCCCACCCCTACCAGCTGAACCGCCCGGTGGCGGAGCGGATCAAAGCGGAAGCGCGGCGGCTGCAGAGGCAGGCAGGCCGCCGCGACGCCGGATTGTCTGCGGCAGCAATGGCCGCACTCGCCTATCCCGACCGCATCGGCCAGCGGCGCAAGGGGGACACCCCCCGGTTTGTTCTGTCCGGCGGCAAGGGCGCGGTGCTCGACGCAAGCGACACACTGGCGGGGGCGCCGCTCATCGTGGCGCTCGACACCGACGGCAACCCGCGCGAGGCCAGGATCCGCATGGCGGCACAGATTTCGCTGGCGGAAATCCGGGAGCTGTTTGCGGACCAGATCGCCTGGGAGGACACCTGCGATTGGTCCAGGCGCGACCGGAGGGTGGCCGCGCGCCAGCAGGAGCGGTTCGGCGCCGTGGTGCTGGACGACCGGATCTGGAAGGAGGCGCCGCCGGACGCGGTGGCGCGGGCGATGCTGGACGGGGTGCGCGATCTGGGCCTGCGCCTCACAGGCGCTGCGGCGCGGCTGGCGGCGCGGGTGGAACTGGTGCGCGCCGAGGGCTTTGATCTGCCCGATTTCTCCCTGCCCGGACTGACGGACCGGCTGGAAGACTGGCTGCTGCCGATGCTGGACGGGGTAAAATCGGCCGAGGACTGGAAACGCTTCGATCTGCTGCCGGCGCTGCAGGCCGCGCTCAGCTGGGAGCAGACGCAGCTTCTGGACCGCGAAGCGCCGGGCAGTTTCCGCACGCCGCTGGGGCGGCGGATCCCGATCGACTACGCCGGCGCGGCGCCGGAAATCTCCGTCCGCCTGCAGGAAATGTTCGGCGTCACCCGGCATCCGGCCGCGGGCGGGGTGCCGCTGAAGATCACCCTGCTGTCGCCGGCCCAGCGGCCGATCCAGATCACCCGCGACCTGCCCGGCTTCTGGGCCGGCTCCTATGCCGATGTGCGCAAGGACATGCGCGCCCAGTACCCCAGGCACCCCTGGCCCGAGGACCCGACGCAGGAAGACCCGACCCTCAGGGCGAAACGGCGCAAATAGGCGCGCTGCCCGGCCCAACGGCTGGCGGCGCATCTGCGATGCGCCGCCAGCGGGCGGGAGCACGGCCTTCGCCTGCCTGCCTGCGTTTCGCATCGCCTTGCACCCCCGGGCAATCGGGCGTAGATTCCCACAAATGCACACAAAACACGGGATCTTCCCCAACAATAAGGCTGAGCACCAATGACAAGCCCCCTGACCCGCGCCTGGAACGAGATCATCAAGCCAATGCTGCAGCGGCCTGCCCGCGTGCAGGTTGCCGCCCTGTGCTGCCGCACCGGCGCGGAGGGCAAGGAGGTGCTGATGATCACCAGCCGCGGCACCGGGCGCTGGATCCTGCCCAAGGGCTGGCCGGTCGAGGGCAAGGACGGCCCGGAATCCGCGCTGCAGGAAGCCTGGGAGGAAGCCGGCGTCAAATCGGCCCGCATCTCGCCGCAGCCGATTGGCGACTATCATTTCACCAAGCGCCACGACAACGGCACCGAAGAGCCGGTGACCACGCTGATCTTCGAGGCCGAAGTGGAACAGCTGGAGGATGACTATCCGGAATCCGCCGAGCGCACCCGCCAGTGGATGAAACCGGATCAGGCTGCACGCTTGGTGGATGAGCCGGAATTGCAGGCCGTTCTGCGCCGATTGTAAAAGTTATGTGACATTTTCATGTCAGATGCTTGATCCGTGGCCGGACCAGCGTTAGGCGCGTGCGCAGACCTCGGAATCAGGAATGCCACGATGAGCGATGCAGATCCGCGCACTCAATGGAACACGCTGGATAAGGATCTGAACCGGATCTCCCAGCTCGAGCTGGCCACGGCCTATGCCTCCCGCCCGCTGGTGGCGCCCGGCATCGCGCTGGCCTTCATCGTGCTGGCAGGCCTCGGCGCCGGCGTGTTCTTCGGCGGCTCGGCGATGAGCATGGTGGTGGTCGCCGCCGCCGCCTTCGGCGCCTATATGGCGATCAACATCGGCGCCAATGACGTTGCCAACAACATGGGGCCGGCGGTGGGCGCCAATGCCCTGACCATGGGCGGCGCCATCGTGATCGCCGCCATTGCCGAAAGCGCCGGCGCGCTGCTGGCGGGCGGCGATGTGGTCTCGACCATTTCCAAGGGCATCATCGACCCGGCTGCAGTCAGCAGCAGCAGTATCTTCATCTGGGCGATGATGGCGGCGCTGATCTCCTCGGCGCTGTGGGTGAACCTGGCCACCTGGGTCGGCGCGCCGGTCTCCACCACCCATTCGGTGGTCGGCGGCGTGCTGGGCGCCGGCGTGGCCGCCGCGGGAACCGCCGCGGTGAACTGGCCCACCATGGGCAAGATCGCCGCCAGCTGGGTGATCTCTCCGGTGCTGGGCGGGGTCATCGCCGCGCTTTTCCTGGCCTTCATCAAGGCCAAGATCATCTACCAGGAGGACAAGATCGCCGCCGCCCGCCGCTGGGTGCCGGTGCTGGTGGGGATCATGGCCGGCGCCTTTGCCGCCTATCTGGCGCTGAAGGGTTTGAAGCGGATCGTCAAGATCGACCTCGAGACCGCACTGCTGATCGGCGCCGGCACCGGCGCGCTGTCCTATGTGATCACCGCGCCGCTGATCAAGCGCCAGTCCGAGGGCATGGAGAACCGCAACAAGTCGCTGAAGGCGCTGTTCGGCCTGCCGCTGGTGATCTCGGCCGCGCTGCTGTCCTTTGCCCATGGCGCCAATGACGTGGCCAATGCGGTCGGCCCGCTGGCCGCCATCGTGCATGCGACCGAGTTCGGCGATTTCGCCACCAAAGTGGCAATCCCGACCTGGGTGATGGTGATCGGCGCCTTCGGGATTTCCTTCGGCCTGTTCCTGTTCGGCCCCAAGCTGATCCGCATGGTCGGCAGCCAGATCACCAAGCTCAATCCGATGCGCGCCTACTGCGTGTCGCTGTCGGCCGCCATCACCGTGATCGTGGCCAGCTGGCTGGGCCTGCCGGTCTCCTCCACCCATATTGCGGTGGGTGCGGTGTTCGGCGTCGGTTTTTTCCGCGAATGGCACATGGAGCGCCGCCTGAAGAAAACCGCCGAAGGCCGCCCGCCGGAAAAGCGCATCGCGCCGGAGGAACGCCGCCGCCGCAAGCTGGTGCGCCGCAGCCACTTCATGACCATCGTGGCCGCCTGGGTGATCACCGTGCCTGCCGCGGCACTGCTGTCGGCGGTGATCTACCTGCTGCTCAACACCTTCGTCGGCTGAGACCCAGGCCTCTCCGGCTGACCACGCTTCACCAAGCACCCCCGCCCGCCGCGCCAGCGGCGGGCACGCGCCTGTCCGCCCGGGCAGACACGCACCGTGTTTCTCAACCCTGTATTTATTCCGTAGAAGCCTCTCCCAGCGGGGCGGTTCCCTGCGTCAGAACCGCTCCACCCAGGGCCGCAGCACCAGCTCGTCGCTCCAGGCGGAACGGTGCTGGCCGATCAGATGCATGTATTCCCGCGCAATCGCATCCGGGTCGAGCATGCTGTCCGGATTGTCCGCGGCCTCAACCCGTTCGGGGCGGGCGGCATTGCGGATGCCGCCGTCGATATTGACCCAGGCGACATGGATGCCCTTGGGGTGCAGCTCCCGCGCCATCGCCTGCGCCAGGCCGCGCTGCGCGAACTTGCCCATCGCAAAAGGAGCGGACCGGGCAAACCCCTTCACCCCGGCCGAGGCGCCGGTGAACAGGATGGTGCCCAGCCGCCCGTCCGCGGGCTGCTGCGCCAGCATCCGCCGCGCCGCCGCCTGCCCCAGCAGAAAGGCGCCATAGGCGGTGACCTCCACGGCCTTGCGCACGGCATCAGGGTCCAGCTCCGCAAGCGCCCCGCGCACCCGGGCCGAGGGGTTGTAGCAGGCGACCCGCAGATCGCCCTGCACCCCTTCCACCAGCCGCCGGATCCCCTCCGCATCGGTGCCGTCGAGCGGATGCAGCTCTGCCCCGGTCTCAGCCGCCAGCGCCTCCAGCTTGCCGGTGCTGCGCGCCGCAAGGTGCAGCGCATAGCCGTCGCGCGACAGCGCCCGGGCAAAGGAGGCGGACAGGCCCGCCCCGGCCCCAACGATCAGCGCAACCGGTTTCGATGATGTCTCTGCCATGCCGGGGCCTCCTCTGCTGCGGCACTGGAAGGCGGGCGGCAAACCCGCCCCGGTTCAAGGACCCGCAGGCACGGGCCCTTGCGCCATCTTTGCGGCTCAGGCGGGCGCAGCTGCCGGCAGCTGCGCAAGAACCTCCGACGCGGGCAGCACCGTGCCAAAGCCTGCATGCAGCGCCGACAGCGTCACCTCCAGCACCTGCCCGGCGTCCAGCTCGCCGCCCTTTCGCGCCGGCAGGGAAAAGGCGATCAGCGCGTCCTCCGCAACCTGGATCTCAAATCCCAGATTGGCTGCGGAACGGGCCGTCGAGTTCACGCAGAAGGCCGCAACCCCGCCCGCGATCACCAGCCGGGAGATGCCGGCCTTGCGCAGATACTGTTCCAGCCCGGTGCCGACAAACCCGGAGGAGCCGGCTTTCCAGAACACCGCCTCGCCGTCCGCCGGCATGGCGCATTCCATCGGCTGACCGCTGGGCAGATCGCGGCGGAACCTGCTTTCGGGGCGCGGGTCGTCGTGCATCACATGCACTACCGGCAGGCCGGCTGCGCGGAAGCCTGCAGCCAGTTCCGCCACCTTTTGCTCGGCCTGCGGATTGGCCCGCTGGCGGCCGGAGGCGGTCACATGTGCCATCTCCTGCTGCATGTCGACAATCAGCAAAGCTGTGCTGCGGTGCATGAAAAATCCCTCGCGCTTGACTGCAGGCGCGAGGATTGCAGAGCTGAACGGCATAAGCCAGCGCAATCCCCCGTTCCGCCGCGGTCAAAACGAACGGTCTTGCCAGACGCATTGCGCCGGGCCAAAGGCCCGGCGCCACGCCCAACTGGCAAGGGTCATTCCATTGAATGGACCGCGGCAGGCGGGAGCCTCCCGCCCAGCGCAGGCGGCTGCGCTCAGCCGCCCAGGCACCAGCGCATGATGGCCTTTTGCGCATGCAGCCGGTTTTCCGCCTCGTCAAAGATCACCGACTGCGGCCCGTCCATCACCGCGCTCGTCACTTCCTCCTCGCGGTGGGCCGGCAGGCAGTGCATGAACAGCGCATCCGGCTTGGCATGGGCCATCAGCGCGTCATTCACCTGGTAGGGCCGCAGCATGTTGTGGCGGCGCTCCTTGGAGGACTGGCTGTCATGCATCGACACCCAGGTGTCGGCCACCACCAGATCGGCGCCCTCGACCGCCTTCGCCGCATCGCGCTCGATCACGATTTTCGAACCGGCCTTGCGCGCCAGACCGACGAATTCCTCTTCCGGGTCCAGCTGCGACGGGCCGGTGAAGGTGAAGTCGAAACCGAACTGGCCGGCCGCATGCAGGAAGGACGCGCAGACGTTGTTGCCATCGCCGCACCATACCACCTTCTTGCCCTTGATCGGGCCGCGGTGCTCCTCATAGGTCTGCACGTCGGCCATGATCTGGCAGGGGTGGGTGCGGTCGGTGAGGCCGTTGATCACCGGCACGTCCGAGTATTCCGCCATCTCGGTCAGCACGGTTTCGTCAAAGGTGCGGATCATGATCATGTCGACATAGCGCGACAGCACCCGGGCGGTGTCGGCGATGGTCTCGCCATGGCCCAGCTGCATGTCCTTGCCGCTGAGCACCATGGTCTCGCCGCCCATCTGGCGCACGCCGACATCAAAGGAAACGCGGGTCCGGGTCGAGGGCTTTTCGAAAATCAGCGCCACCATCCGGTCCTTCAGCGGCAGCTCATCGTCCAGCGCCGCCTTGGGACGGCCAAGGCGCGCTTGTTTGGCCGCCTTGGCCTGATCAATGATCCTGCGCAGGTCGGCCGGATCGGTTTTGTGGATGTCGAGGAAATGGTTCATGTCAGTATCGCTTCTGGCTGGCGAAGACCGGGGGCTGCCTGCCCCCGGACCCCCGGGAGTATTTCTGCAAAGGTGAAGCTCAGGCGGCTGCGACCTGGGCGGCGGTTTTTTCAAGGCGGCTGACGGCTTCGGCGATGTCTTCATCCGTCAGCGTCAGCGGCGGCAGCAGGCGGATCACGTTGTCCGCGGCCGGTACGGTGATCAGCTCGTTGTCATAGCCTGCTTTCACCACATCGGCATTCGCCGTCTTGCACTTGAGGCCCAGCATCAGGCCGGCGCCGCGCACCTCCTCGAAGACCTCCGGGTGGCCGGCAACCAGCCCTTCCAGCTGCTGCCGAAGCAAGCCCGCCTTGCGGTTCACCTCGGCCAGGAACGCCGGGTCCGCCACATGGTTCATCACCGCGCAGCCGACCGCGCAGCCCAAGGGGTTGCCGCCGTAGGTGGAGCCGTGGGTGCCCGCGGTCATGCCGCTGGCGGCCTCTTCGGTGGCCAGCACCGCGCCCAGCGGGAAGCCGCCGCCGATGCCCTTGGCCACCATCATGATGTCCGGGGTGATGCCCGCCCATTCATGGGCAAACAGCTTGCCGGTTCGCCCGACGCCGCATTGCACCTCGTCGAGGATCAGCAGAATGCCGTGGTCGTCGCAAATCGCGCGCAGCGCCTTCAGCTCGGCATCCGGGACCGGGCGGATGCCGCCCTCGCCCTGCACCGGCTCGATCAGGATCGCGGCGGTGTTTTCACTGATGGCATCGGTGACACCGTCCAGATCGCCGAAGGTCAGATGCACGAAGCCGGGCAGCAGCGGGCCGAAGCCCTTGACCATCTTCTCCGACCCCGCGGCGGCGATGCCCGCCGAGGAGCGGCCGTGGAAGGAGCCGTCGAAGGTGATGATCTCCACCCGCTCGGGCCGGCCCTTGTCGTAGAAGTACTTGCGCGCCATCTTCACCGCCAGCTCGCAGGCCTCGGTGCCCGAATTGGTGAAGAACACGGTGTCGGCAAAGGTGTGCTCCACCAGCTTGTCCGCCAGCGCCTGCTGCTGCGGGATCTGGTAGAGGTTGGAGACATGCCACAAGGCCTGCGCCTGCGTGGTCAGCGCCTCGACCAGCGCCGGATGGGCATGGCCCAGCGCGTTCACGGCAATGCCGCTGCCCAGATCCAGGAATCGGCGCCCGTCCGCCGTGGTCAGCCAGGCGCCTTCGCCTTTGACGAATTCAAGCGGTGCACGGTTGTAGGTCGGCAGAACGGACGGGATCATCAGGATCATCCTTTTCATGGAGTGAAGCCAAAGCTGTGACTCAGCAAAGGCCAAGGGTCAACGGCGGGTCAACGGTTTTTGAAAGGGGGATGTGCCGGGCTGCGGCACAACGGATCAAGGGGCCGGTTACGCCAGGCGGCGTCGGCGTCGCGGAAGGGTGATGTCTGCGCGTTTGATCATGGGCAGGTTCCATAGTGGAGGATCGGGCGAAAGAAAACCCCTTTTGTGCAGGCAGGGCCGCCAAACCGCCGGATCATCCGGCGCCTCGTGTCATCTTTCCCGAAATACACCGGTGTGTATCGGCCGCAAGGCCGGGAGGGGCAGCGCCCCTTCTGCGCCGCCGCGGCACGGCAGGCGGCGCAGCGTTTCCTCTTGCATCCCGCGGCGGCATGCCGCACCGCTTTGGACATGAGCATCGCGACGCCCCAGAACCCGCCGCTGGCCGCTGCCCTGATCCTGGCCGCGACAACTTTCATTGCCGGCACCACGCTGCTGGCCAAGGCATTGGGAACGGATCTGCTGGGCGCACCGCTGCACCCGATGCAGATCAGCCATGGGCGGTTTGTCTTTGCTTTCCTTGCGATTTCAGCAGTGGTGATCGCCCTGCGCCCGCGGTTCACCCGGCCGCATTGGGGGTATCATATCGGCCGCACCTCCTTTGGCTGGGCCGGGGTCACGCTGATGTTTGCCTCGGTGGCCTACATCCCGCTGGCCGATGCCACCGCGATCACCTTTCTGAACCCGGTGTTCGGCATGCTGCTGGCGGTCCCGCTGCTGGGAGAGCGGGTCGGCCCCTGGCGCTGGGGCGCTGCTGCCATTGCGCTGGCAGGCGCCATGGTGCTGCTGCGGCCCGCGCCCGCCAGTTTCCAGCCCGCCGCCATGCTGGCGCTGGGGGCGGCAGCGGTGATGGGGCTGGAGCTGATCTTCATCAAGAAACTGGCGGGCCGCGAGGCGCCCTTGCAGGTGCTGTGGGTCAACAACCTGCTGGGCCTGGGCATCGCCACCTGCGCGGTACTGCCGGTCTGGCAGATGCCCAGCCCCGGCCAATGGGGCGCCTTGGCGGCGCTGGGGCTGCTGATGGCCTGTGCCCAGGCCTGTTTCATCAACGGCATGGCGCGGGCTGACGCGTCTTTCGTGGCGCCATTCAGCTACGCCACGCTGGTCTTTGCCGCGCTTTACGACTTCCTGGGTTTCGGCATCGTGCCCGACGCTGTGTCCTTTCTTGGCGCCTTCATCATCCTGGCGGGGGCTGCCATTCTCGCCTGGCGCGAGGGGCGGCCCGTTCCCCCGGCGGGCCGCGCCGCCGCCGCCGCAAACAATCCCTAGCCGGGCCTCTCGAAAAGTTATTTCCCGCGGCAGGCCCAGCTGCGACCCCGGCGTCGAAAACCGGCATTTTCCGCCTCTCCTGCGCGCCACCCTGCCCGTTGACAGGAGAGGAGCACGCAGATGCACGAGAGGCGAATTCCCGAATGGCTGCGCCATGCGCCAGTGCCTTCGGTCCGGGATTTCGGCATCCTGGCCGGGCTGGAGGCCGTGGTGCGCGGCACTTTGATCTCGGTCTTTCCGCTGGCCATGTACCGCGCCCTGGGCGATGCCGGAATGGTTTCGGCCTCCTATTTCGGGATCGGCATCCTGTCGCTTCTGGCCGGGCTGATGATCCCCGCGCTGATCCGGCTGGTGCCGCGCCGCTGGGCCTATTCGCTGGGGGCGCTGATGTTCGTCGTCTCGGCGGGGTTCGCCATCGAAGGCAGCCCGGCGTCGGTGCTGGCCGCGCTGGCACTGAACACGGTGGCGGCCGTGACCGCCTTCATCTGTTTCAATGCCTATGTGCTTGATTACATCTCCCGGGCCGAACTGGGGCAATGCGAGACCTCGCGGATGTTCTATTCGGCGCTTGGCTGGACCGCAGGGCCGATGGCCGGTGTGCTGCTGCTGGAGGTCTGGCCCCCCGCGCCGTTCCTGATATCCGGCGCTGCCGCATTGGTGATGCTGGCCGCCTTCTGGTGGATGCGGATGGGCAACGGCAAGCAGATTGCCCGCGCCCGCGGCCCCGCCTCGAGCCCGCTGAAATACCTGCCGCGGTTCCTGGACCAGCCGCGGCTGGTCACCGGCTGGCTGTTTGCGGTGATCCGTTCGGCCGGCTGGTGGATCTATGTGGTCTACCTGCCGATCTTTGCCATCGAAAAGGGGCTTGGGCAGGAACTGGGCGGCATCCTGCTGTCAGTGACCAACGGCTGCCTGTTCGCGGCGCCGCTGCTGCAGCGCTGGGTGCAGCGGCATTCGATCCGGCAGGCCGTGCGCACGGGGTTTCTGATTGTCACCCTCTGCTTCGGCGCTGCGGCGGCGCTGCAGGACTGGCCCGCAGTTTCGGTGGGTCTGCTGATGGCGGGGTCGGCGGCGCTGATCCTGCTGGACATCTGCGGCGGGCTGCCATTTCTGATGGCGGTGAAACCCTCCGAGCGCACCGAGATGTCGGCGGTCTATTCCAGCTACCGCGACATCTCCGGCATTGTGACGCCGGGGGCCGCCTGGCTGGTGCTGATGGTGGCGCCGCTGGCCGGGATTTTTGCAGCCGGCGCCGCGGCTGCCGCCTATGCCGCCCTGCTGGCAGGCAAGCTGCACCCGCGGCTGGGACGAGGGAAGACGGCGCCTGCGCCAGTGGAAGATCCCCTGCCCGCCGAGTAGCAGCCTCAGGGTTTCAGCCTCAGGGTTTCAGCCGGTAGCCCGTGCGCAGCATGGCCCAGGCCAGCAGGCAGACCGCACAGGTGGCGCCGCTGCAGACCGCCAGTCCCAGCAAGGGCGGGCTGTCCGAGGTGCCGATCACCCCGAATCGCACCCCGTCGATCAGGTAGAACACCGGGTTCAGATGCGAGATGGCTTTCAGAACCGGCGGCAGCGCCTCGACCGAATAGAAGGTGCCGGACAGGAAGGCGAGCGGCGTGACGATGAAATTGGTGATCGCCGCCATCTGGTCGAACTTGTCGGCAAACACCCCGGCGACGATGCCCAGGCCGCCCAGAAACGCCGCCCCCAGCACGATGAACACCAGCGCCGTCAGCGGATGCGCGGGCACGATCTGCAGCACCGCCATCAGCCCCAGCCCGATGCCCAGCGCCACCAGCGTGCCGCGGGCCACGGCGCCCGCCAGATAGCCAAGCAGAATCTCCAGCCCCGACAAGGGCGGCATCAATGTGTCAACGATGTTGCCCTGCACCTTGGCAATCACGATCGAGGAGGATGTATTGGCAAAAGCGTTCTGAATCACCGTCATCATCATGATGCCCGGCGCCAGAAATGTCAGGAACGGCACCCCCATCACATCGCCGCGCCGCGGGCCGATGGCGATGTTGAAGATCATCAGGAACAGCGCCGCCGTCATCAGCGGCGCCAGCAGGGTCTGGGTCCAGACCGCCAGGAACCGCTTCACCTCGCGCCAGGCCAGCGCCCGCAGTCCCAGCCAGTTCACCCGCCCGAACCGCCGCGCGCCCAATTCCACCTGATACCCCTGATCCGCCATGCTGCCCCCGTTTTCCGCTGCTTTGCCTGCATAACGGCTGCGGCATGGGGCGCAAGATGCCTTGTAACTCCGCCCGCAGTGATTAAAATAGAGCGATCATACGGATTAGGATGGCGGCCGCAGAAACCCTGGGGCCGCTATTAGCTTGGAAAGGCAACATATGTCCTGGACAGACGAGCGCGTCGAACTGCTCAAGAAAATGTGGGGCGAAGGCCAGTCGGCCAGCCAGATCGCCAAGGAACTGGGCGGCGTGACCCGCAACGCTGTGATCGGCAAGGTGCACCGCCTCGGCCTGTCCAACCGCAACAGCGGCACAACCAAGGCGGCCGAGCCGAAGGAAAAGCCCGCAGCAGCCCCTGCCGCGGCGCCGAAACCTGCGGCCGCAGCCAAGCCCAAGCCGCAGCCCAAGACCGAGCCGGCCCGCCCCGCAGCGGCCCAGCCCGCAGCGGCCGAGGCCAAGCCCGCCACCCCGGCACGCCGCCAGATCATCCCGGCCGGCCAGCCGCTGCCGCCGCAGCCTTCGGCCAATGAAATCAGCCCCGAGGCGCTGGCCAAGGTCAACGAGATCGAGAAGAAGGCCAAGAAGCTGGGCCTGATGGAGCTGACCGAGCGCACCTGCAAATGGCCGGTCGGCGACCCGGCGACCGAGGATTTCTGGTTCTGCGGCCTGCCCTCGCAGCAGGGCAAGCCCTATTGCGAGGCGCATGTGGGCGTGGCGTTCCAGCCGATGTCCTCGCGCCGCGACCGCCGCCGCTGAGCGGCCCGCATCAGCAATGTAACAAACCCGCGCCATCCAGCGCGGGTTTTTCTTTTGGCATGCCCGGTTTGCGGTCCGGCCACGCCGGGCTTCCGCCGCGGATCAGTTCGCCGCCGGGCCTTCGGAGGTGAAGTTCGGGATCACGCTGTCCGAGGCGTCCTCCGGCTCGATGCCCGGCCAGTTGCCCTCCGCCAGGGCGATGTTGCCGGGAATGTCCGCTTCCCAGAAGCCGACGACATTCTTTGTGATGTTCAGGTACAGCTTGTCATCGACGATGCGCCACAGGTTCGGGTTGGCCGGCACCTTGCCGCCCTTGGACACGCCATAGGCGCAGTGGCCGTCATACTGCGGTGCGTAAAAAGCCGGGTTTGCCAGAAACTTGTCGCGGTTTTCTGCCGTCGAAAAGGCCCAGGTGGCGCCGTTGTACCCGGCAGTGAACTCTGCATGGCCCCGCACCGGTGCGGTCTGGGGCGCGCCGACCGGGTTCATGTCCAGGCTGCGGTAGGCCACCACATCATAGCCGGACACGGCAAACCCGGTGCCGTCGACATATTGCTCGCCCGCAAAGGCCGGCAGGGCAAAGGACAGCGCTGCGGCAGCAGCAAATGCAAAACGCTTCATGAAATCATCCCTTTCATCGGTGATCGTTTGTTTCCGGGGCCGGCCTTCTGTCCCGGCTTCGGGTCAGACATTATAGGCTTGGCTGAAAATGCGAAGGGGGGCTCACGCGGCTGTGTGCACAGACGAGACCTCGTGAGCACCATGAAAATTTCCTCCCCCCATACCTTCCAGTCATTGGAATTTCGAAATATCCTCTTATCTCTGCCAAGGCCGATTGCCGCAGCGCGTGCGATTGACCGCCAACAGGAACAACCAGAGCAAGGCCCGACAGATGAGCGACACCCCCTATACCCCGCCGAAAGTCTGGAAGTGGGAGCAAGAGAACGGCGGCGAGTTTGCCTCCACCAACCGCCCCGTGGCCGGCGCCACCCACGACAAGGAGCTGCCGACCGGCAAACACCCGCTGCAGCTTTACTCGCTGGCGACGCCGAACGGGGTGAAGGTCACGGTGATGCTGGAGGAACTGCTGGCCAAGGGCCACGCGGGCGCCGAATATGACGCCTGGATCATCCGCATCGGCGATGGCGATCAATTCGGCTCGGGCTTTGTGGAGATCAATCCGAACTCCAAGATCCCGGCGCTGCTGGACCGCAGCGGCGGCGAACCTGTCCGGGTGTTCGAAAGCGCGTCGATCCTGATGCATCTGGCCGAGAAGTTCGGAGAGTTTCTGCCCAAGCACGGCACCGCGCGCACCGAGACCCTGAACTGGCTGTTCTGGCAGATGGGCAGCGCGCCCTACCTGGGCGGCGGGTTCGGCCATTTCTATGCCTATGCGCCGGAGAAATGGCAGTATCCGATCGACCGCTTTGCGATGGAGAGCAAACGCCAGCTCGACGTGCTGGACCGGCAGCTGGCGGAGCGGAGCTATATCGCGGGCGAGGACTATACCATTGCCGATATCGCGATCTGGCCCTGGTACGGCCAGCTGGTTCTGGGCCGCCTCTATGATGCCGCCGAATTCCTGGACGCGCAAAGCTACAGGAATGTGGTCCGCTGGGCCAAGGCGATCGACGCCCGCCCGGCGGTGCAGCGCGGCCGCATGGTGAACCGGTCGTTCGGCGACTTGGAGATGCAGCTGCACGAGCGCCACGATGCCAGCGACTTCGAGACCCGCACCCAGGACAAGCTGGAACCGGCAGCGGAGTAACCGCCAGCCAGGCCCTCCCGCGCCCGCGAAAGCCCGGGCCATGCCCGGGCTTCCTTATGCGGCCTTGGGCCCGGCGCCGCGCTGGCGCGCGGCGCGCCACCGTCAGAAACAAACCGCCCGCCTTTTGACGGGTCAAGGGCTGCGCAAGCAGCCGCGCGGCAGCGCGGTTCACCCTTGACGCGGCAAAAGGAGGGCAAATCCTTGAGATGGCGCCTTAAGGGCAAACCTGCCCTTAGGCGCGTCTCAGCAGGGACCTGCGCTGTGCGCCAGCACAGCGCCACGCCCGCCTGCTCCGGCACATTTGAAAAATGTGCCGGAGCAGGCGGGAGCGCCCCCGTCCTGATCACCGCTTCCGCTACACCAGCCGCGGCGGCTTGTCCGGATCGCTGCCCGGCACGGCCGGCTTATAAGCCTCGGGAGCGGGCGGCTGCGGCAGGTCGAACCGCAATCCGACCCGCGCCAGGCTGGCCGCCGCCGGGTCCTCTTCCGCGAAGAAACCGACATCCATCGCGCCGGCCTCGATGCCGGAGAACGTCAGCGCCTCGCTTGCCGCCTTGGCCAGCGACGGCTGCGCGGCTTCCTTGGCGCCGACAAAGCCCAGGAGATGCCCCTGCCCGCCGCCGGCATAGCGCACCCCGGCGAGGTAGGCCGCCGCCGCCAGCCCGCCCGCCGTGGCCAGCTTGGCGTCCAGCGCCGTCAGCAGCGCTTCCGGCAGGCCCTGCGGGGCGGTGAAGGCCTCCACTCCGGTTTCCACCTCGTCCGGGCCATGGCCCAACGTCCGATGCAGCCAGCCAACCGCCGCCGCCGGGATCAGAATTGCGGAGGGCGCCACCTCCAGGTTCACCCCCAGACCAATCTCCTGCCCGGCCAGCATCTGCACCACCACCCGCCCCGACAGCGCCGCATAGGGCACCGCCTTGCCGGCGAACTGCGCCAGCCGCTCCTCGCGGTCGAACACCAGCACAAAGGCGCCCTCGGGGGTCTCGAACAGCTCCGGCGAGATCCGGTCCCCGTCCGCTTCCTCTGCCAGCATCAGGAACAGCTCGGCATCCGCCAGCCGCTCATAAAACCGCAGCCGTGCGGCGTCGTCGCCGGGGGCCGCCTCCATTGCGGCATGGGCCAGATCCAGCGGGGTTTCATCTGTCATTGCATCAGCTCCTTCACCCGGGCCTGCAGCACCGGCAGCAGCTCGGCCTCGAACCAGGGGTTTTTCTTCAGCCATGCGGTATTACGCCAGGACGGATGCGGCAAGGGGAAGACCTGCGGCGCATGATCCCGCCAGCCGCGCACCAGCTCCGTCACCGGCCCCTTCACCCCCAGGTGAAAGCGCTGCGCATGGGCCCCGACCAGCAGCTTGAGCCGGACCTGCGGCAGCTGCGCCATCACCAGATGGTGCCAGGTCCTGCCGCAGATGGCAGGCGGCGGCAGGTCGGCCTTTTTGGCGCTGTAGCCGGGGAAACAGAACGCCATCGGCACCACCGCCACCCGGTCCTTGTCATAGAACTCCGCCCCGGTCAGCCCCAGCCAGGCGCGCAGCCGGTCGCCCGAGGGGTCGGTAAACGGCCGGCCGCTTTCATGCACTCGCGCCCCCGGCGCCTGGCCGGCAATCAGGATCCGGGCCGTGGGGCGGAACCACACCACCGGGCGCGGCGCATGCGCGGTGGCGGTGGCGGCAAAGCGTTCGGCACAGATCCGGCAGTTGCGAATCTGCGCCTTAAGCTGCCGGCTGCCGCTCTTTGTTTCACCCTTGAAAACAGCCATCCCCCGCTCCGCTTGTCCGGTCCGCCCGCAAAAACCCGGCCGAAAAGCCGGCCGCAGGCCCATTTCGTTAAAACTTCGTTGAACATCTATGACACAATTCGACATAATAAGGCCAAATTCGCGGCGTAGGCCATTAACACTCTTTTGATAGAAATGAGACGCGGGCACGCAAGAAAGCCCGTGCAGCATGAGGCATACCGAGCCCGCCGCAGGGCCGCATGGGCAGCACCGGGACAAGCGATGCTTGAGTTTGAAAACGTCAGCAAGTCCTTCTGGACGGGAACCCAGCGCAAGGTGATCCTTGACCGCGTGTCGTTCCGCGTCGAGGCGGGCAAATCGCTGGGCGTGCTGGCCCCGAACGGCACCGGCAAGACCACGCTGATCAACATGATGGCCGGGCTGGAAAAACCGGATGAGGGCGAAATCCGCCGCAATTGCAAGATCTCTTTCCCGCTGGGCTTCATGGGCGGCGTGATCAGCCGCCTGTCGGCGATGGAAAACAGCCGCTATATTGCCAAGCTCTACGGGCTGGACCCGGACTATGTGGAGGCTTATTGCCGCTGGCTGTGCGGCCTGCAGGAGTATTTCGACCAGCCGATCGGCACCTACTCCTCGGGCATGCGGGCGCGGTTCAGCTTCTCGCTGATGCTGGCGCTGGATTTCGATATCTACCTGATCGACGAAGGCATGCCCAGCACCACGGATGTGGAGTTCAACCGCAAGGCCGGCGAGATCCTGCAGGAGCGGCTGCAGACCACCACCATCATCATCGTCTCGCACCAGGCCAAGACGCTGGAAAAATTTGCCCGTTCAGCTGCCGTCCTTCTGCAGGGCCAGCTGCACATGTTTGACACTTTGGAAGAAGCGAAACAGCTCTATGACTATGAAACCGAGAGCTAAGAAGTTCCGCATCCGGCGCAGCCCTGCGGCCGCCGGAACCGCCGAAGCCGAGGCCCCGCCGCAGCCGGCGGGCGCGTCGGCGCAGCCGCAGCCCCAGACCGCCCAAACCGCCGCCGCATCCCCGGCTCAGGCCGCCGCCGCATCCCCGGCTCAGGCTGCGGCCGCCCCCGGGGCTCCGGCCGGCAGCACTCCCGGCGGCCCGCCGATGTCCGGCATGGTCAGCTCCGCCCGTGAAACCAAGCTGGAAACCGATATCGACACGATCCGCCGCGAAGGCCTGACCGGCCGCCAGCTGCGTCTGGCCCGCCGGATGGCGCAAAAGCAGAACCTGGCAGCCACATCGGATTTTGAAGCCGTGCGGATGCTGCGCGAACGCGGCATCGACCCGTTCAAGCGCGCCAACATGCTGGAACTGGTGGTGCCGCAGAACAAGGCGCAGCCCGTCGGCACCCCGGCGGCGCCGGGCGCAGTCCAGCTGCCGCAGACGGTGCCTGCCGCCAAGACCACCCTGCCCTCGACCGAGCTCAGCCCGGCCGAGCGGCGCAACCGCGAAATTCAGCAGATCCAGCGCGATATCGCCCGCCGCCGCCGCCGCCGACTGACGCTGCTGGCGGCGCGGCTGGTGTTCTTCGTGCTGCTGCCGACGCTGGCCGCCGGGTATTACTTCTATTCCGCGGCGACGCCGATGTATTCCTCCAAATCGGAGTTCCTGGTGCTCAAGGCCGACAGCGCGGCCGGCGGCATGGGCGGGCTTCTGTCCGGCACCCAATTCGCCACCAGCCAGGACTCGATCGCAGTGCAAAGCTACCTGATGTCCAAGGAGGCGATGCTGCGGCTGGACCGCGAGGCCGGCTTCAAGGCGCATTTCACCCAGGCCTGGCTGGACCCGATCCAGCGCCTGGAAAGCGACCCGACCAACGAACAGGCCTACGCCACCTACACCCGCAACGTGAAGATCGGCTACGACCCGACGGAAGGGGTTGTGCGGATGGAAGTCTCCGCCGCCGATCCCGCAGCCGCGGCGGAGTTTTCGCGCAAGCTGATTTCCTATGCCCAGGAGAAGGTGAACAACCTCTCGCAGCAGAAACGCGCCGATCAGATGGCCGAAGCCGCCTCTGCCCTGACCGATGCCGAGGTGCAGCGCCGCGCCGCCCAGGAACGGCTGGTGGTGCTGCAGCAGCAGGGTGCTGTTCTGGATCCCGAAGGCGTCGTGGCCTCGCTGCGTCAGCAGATCAGCACCTTTGAAATCCAGCTGGAGGAAAAGCGGCTGGAACTGGCCGCCCTGCAGGACAACGCGCGCCCCAACCGGGCCAAGGTGTCCGGCGCCGAGGCCGACATCCGGCGGCTGGAAACGGTGATCGAAAGCCTCAACAACCGGATGGTGGATGCCTCGGCCGGCGAAAACTCGCTGGCCAACCTGCGGATCCAGATCCAGATGGCCCAGGCCGACCTCGCCACCCGCGACCTGATGCTGCAATCGGCTTTGCAGCAAGTGGAAACCACCCGTCTGGAGGCCAACCGCCAGGTCCGCTACCTGACCACCGCGGTGGAGCCGGTGCCGAGCGAGGAACCGTCATACCCGCGCAAGTTCGAGAATACCGTTTTGGCTTTCCTGATCTTTTCCGGTATTTACCTGATGTGCTCGCTCACCGCATCGATCCTGCGGGAACAGGTCTCATCATAACGCTATCGGAAGCTCATGAAAAACATCGATATCGCCGGCCTCACCCTCGGCAATGATTGTCCGCTGACCATCATTGCCGGCCCCTGCCAGCTGGAAACCGCGGACCACGCCCGGATGATTGCCGGCGCCCTCAAGGACGCCTGCGAAAAGGCCGGCGCCCAATTCGTGTTCAAGGCCTCCTACGACAAGGCCAACCGCACCTCGCTGTCCGGCGTGCGCGGGCTCGGCATTGACGAGGGGCTGAAGGTTCTGGACGGGATCCGCCGCGAGTTCGATGTGCCGGTGCTGACCGACGTCCACACCGAGGCGCAATGCGCCGCCGCGGCCGAGGCTGTCGACATCCTGCAGATCCCGGCCTTCCTGTGCCGCCAGACCGACATGCTGCTGGCAGCAGGGCGCACCGGCAAGGCGGTCAACATCAAGAAGGGCCAGTTCCTGGCGCCCTGGGACATGGCCAATGTGGTTGCCAAGGTGGAAAGCACCGGCAACACCAACATCCTGCTGACCGAGCGCGGCACCTCCTTCGGCTACAACACGCTTGTCGCCGACATGCGCGCGCTGCCGCAGATGGCGCAGGGCGGCTACCCGGTGGTGATGGATGCCACCCATTCGGTGCAGCAGCCCGGCGGCAAGGGCGGCTCCACCGGCGGCCAGCGCGAATTTGCGCCGCTGATGGCGCGCGCGGCGGTGTCGCTGGGCATTTCGGCGGTGTTCATCGAGACCCATCAGGACCCGGACAACGCGCCGTCCGACGGGCCGAACATGATCTATCTCGACCAGATGCCGCAGCTGATCGGCAGCCTGATGCGCTTTGATGCGCTGGCCAAGGCCGACCCCATCCGTATTTGACCCAAGCAAGAGATTTCAGACATGACCAAACCGCTGTCCGAGGTGACCCCGAACACCTGGAGCTTTCTGCGCGACGCGATGATCACGCCCACGGGCTTCCGCGAATATGACGCACGCTGGAAATACCCGGAGGAAATCAACCTCCCCGGCATGACCGCCTTGGGCCTCGGCCTCGGCACCCAGATGCGCAAGCGCGGCATCGCGCCGGTGATCGCGGTCGGCAACGACTACCGCGACTACTCGCTGGCGATCAAGAATGCGCTGATCCTCGGCCTGATGCAGGCGGGCATTCAGGTCAAGGACATCGGCCCGGCGCTATCGCCGATGGCCTATTTCGCCCAGTTCCACCTCGATGTGCCCGCGGTCGCCATGGTCACCGCCAGCCACAACCCGAACGGCTGGACCGGCGTCAAGATGGGCTTTGACCGCCCGCTGACCCACGGCCCGGACGAGATGGCAGAGCTGCGCGACATCGTGCTGAACGGCGAAGGCCGGCCCGCGCCCGGTGGCTCCTACGAATTCGTGGACGGCGTCAAGGAAGCCTATCTCGACGATCTGGTGGGCGATTTCAAAATGTCCCGCCCGCTGAAAGTGGTCTGCGCCACCGGCAACGGCACCGCCTCCGCCTTTGCGCCGGAGCTGTTTGCCCGCATGGGCGTCGAGGTGGTCGAAAGCCACAACCGGCTCGACTATACCTTCCCGCATTACAACCCCAACCCCGAAGCGATGGAGATGCTGCACGACATGTCGGCATCGGTGAAAGCCTCGGGCGCCGACCTGGCGCTGGGTTTTGACGGCGACGGCGACCGCTGCGGCGTGGTGGATGACGAGGGCGAGGAGATCTTTGCCGACAAGGTCGGCGTGATCATGGCCCGCGACCTCAGCAAGATCTATCCGAATGCCACCTTTGTGGCGGATGTGAAATCGACCGGCCTGTTTGCCTCCGATCCGGAGCTGCAGAAGAACGGCGTCACCGCCGACTACTGGAAGACCGGCCACAGCCACATGAAGCGGCGGGTGAAGGAAATCGGCGCGCTGGCCGGGTTCGAGAAATCCGGCCACTACTTCCTGGCCGAACCTGTCGGCCGCGGCTACGACTGCGGCATGCGCGTCGCGGTCGAGATCTGCAAGATGCTGGACCGCAACCCGGACCAGTCGATGTCGGACCTGCGCAAGGCGCTGCCCAAGACCTGGTCGACCCCGACCATGTCGCCCCATTGCGCCGACACCGAGAAATACACCGTGCTGGAGCGGCTGGTGCAGAAACTGGCGGCCAAGCATGAGGCGGGCGAGGAATTCGCAGGCCGCGCCATCAAGGAGGTCGTCACCGTGAACGGTGCGCGGGTGATCTTGGACAACGGCTCCTGGGGGCTGGTGCGGGCGTCGTCCAACACGCCGAACCTGGTGGTGGTCTGCGAAAGCTCGCAAAGCGAAGCCGAGATGCGCGCGATTTTCGCGGATATCGACGCGGTGATCCGCACCGAACCGCTGGTCGGCGACTACGACCAGACCATCTGATCCCCGGACCCAAAGGGATTTCGCCTGCTGCGCAGGCGATCCGCGCCCGCCTCCGGCGGGCGCTTTTCTTTTGGCTGAGACGCGATGCAATGGCAGGTCTGCCCTTGCATGCGCCAGTTCCAGTGCAAGGCGCCTGCGCGGCCGCGTCAAGGACAGGCCGGGGCGGTCAGTTGCCGCCGAGCAGCTTCAGCAGCTGATCCCGCGCTTCCTGCTCGATCCGCTGTCTCAGCGCGTCGTTCAGATCCTGCGCCGGGGCGGTGTCCGTGTTCAGGTTCAGCTCCTCGCTGAGTTTCTGGCGCACCCGGTCCTTGGCGCTTTGCTCCACCTCGTCCACCCGCGTCTGCAGCGCCTGGCTCAGGTCCGGGCGGATATGCGGATCGTCCCAGGGGCCGGTAATGCGGACCGGAATGGTCAGCACCTGATCGCTGCCTGCCCGCACCAGCTGCGGCGTGAACAGGTAGTCCAGATCCCGCGCGCCGAGGCCGATCCGGCCCTTGCCGTCCGCGCGAAACCCTTTCAGCAGCACCAGCAGGTCCTGATTTCCGAGGCTGCCGCCCTCGATGGTATAGCTCGCCGTCAGCCGGTCGAACACGGTGCTGCCGCCATTGCCGCCCGAGCGCATCAGCCGCTCCAAATCAAAGCCGGTGAAAAACCCCTTGCCCGCTTCCAGCCAGCCTTTTCCGCTCAGCGAGCGCATGATCGCATCCACCGATTTGCCCGACCCGAGAAACTCCACCTCGCCCAGCGCCTCGCCGTTGAGGCGGCTGTAGCCTGCGGTCTCGCCCAGGGCGCGCTCCAGCCGGATGCCGTTGAAACTGAGCTTGCCGCCCACCGACAGGCCATCGCGGTTGTTGGCCACAAGCTGCCCCTTCACCTCTCCGCCGAACATCGAGGCCGGGAGGAATTGCAGCACAGCCCGCTTGCGCTTGATGGTCAGGGTCAGCTTGCTTGGCCCCATGTTGACGCTGCCGGTCCTGAGGCTGTCAAAGGACAGATCGACCACCGCATTTGCCAGTCCCAGCGCCGCCGCATCGATGGCTTCTTCAGACCATCCGCCGGCCCCCGCCCCGGCCCCGCCGCTGCCCGTGCTGGCGGCAAAAGCAGAGAAATCCAGCGCACCGCCCTGCAGCTGCGCGGTGATTTTCGGGCGTTTCCTGACTTCGACGTCTGCCGCACCGGTCAGCCTGTTGCCGCCCAGTTCAACCGCCAGATCCCGCATCGACAGCCGCCCGTCCGCGGTATAGGTCACATCGGCGCCGAAAACGGCCTTCTGCGCCAGCGCATCCGGCAGGAACACCCCAAGCGCAACACCTGTTTGCAGCGCGTTCTCGCTGCCGAAGGTCAGCCGTCCGCCGGCCTCGCCGCTGATAGCCGCATGGCCGTCGAACCGTCCCTTGCCGCCCGGTGCCGCCACCGTTGCCCCGACCGAGGACACGTCGCCGGCCAGAAACGCCGCAAAGGTGCCGATCTCCGCATCAACCCTCACCGGCTCGCCGGCCGGGCGCAGGGTCACCTTGGCGTTCACCGTGCCGGCAGGGTCCGGCCACAGCAGGCTGAGGTCGATATTCTTCAGTTCCACCGGCGCCTCGCCATGCGCCCTGTACCGCAGCGAGGCCCCGGTCAGCTCAACCGCTTCGATCCTGAGCGGCACTGCGCTGCGGCCCGTGCCCGTGCCGGCCTGCGCTGCGGTGCTGCTGCCAAAGACCCAGTTGCCGGTGCCGTCCTCGCGGGTGGCGAGATCGAGGTGCGGCAGAATGGCCGACACTTCTGTGACCCGCACATTGCCCTGCAGCAGGTCCGAGGCCGCCACCCCGATGGTCAGACGCTCGGCCCGCAGCATCGGCTCCGGCCCGGCCCAGTCAGCGTTCGAAAGCGTCACCGCATCCGCCTTGACCCCCAGCGTCGGCCAGAAGGTGAACCGCACCTTGCCGCCGATCTCCAGTTTGCGCCCCGTCTGCGTTTCCAGCTGATCGGCCGCCAGCCGCGCAATTTTCTCGCCCGGCAGCAGCAGCAGCAGCCCCGCAAGCACAACAACAGTCAGCACCAGTGCCGTTGCAACCCGGATTATCAGCTTCATCAGCCCATTCCTCATGCCGTGTCCCCCGTTCCACCAAGGGTCTTTTCCCCAGCTTAGCGTCTGCGCACATAGGTGCAATGCATCACAGGGCCTAGGAAAGACGGTTCAGCCACGCTATATGCGCGCGCATGACCAGCAACCCGCCCAGCCTCCGCCCCGACCTTGCCCCGGAACCGCAGTTCCGCGACACCCCCCGTGACGGCCAGCCGACTCTCGGCATGGTCTCGCTCGGCTGCCCCAAGGCGCTGGTGGACTCCGAACGCATCCTGACCCGGCTGCGCGCCGAAGGCTACGGCATCTCGCCCGACTACGCGGGCGCCGATGCGGTGATCGTCAACACCTGCGGCTTCCTCGACAGCGCCAAGGCGGAAAGCCTGGAGGCCATCGGCGAGGCGCTGAAGGAAAACGGCAAGGTGATCGTCACCGGCTGCCTGGGCGCCGAGCCCGATTACATCCGCGAGCATCACCCGCGCATCCACGCCGTCACCGGCCCGCACCAGTACGAACAGGTGCTGGACGCGGTGCATTCCGCGGTGCCGCCCAGCCCCAACCCTTACGTGGACCTCTTGCCCGCGGCGGGCGTCAAGCTGACCCCGCGGCACTTCAGCTACCTGAAGATTTCCGAGGGCTGCAACCACAAGTGCAAGTTCTGCATCATCCCCGACATGCGCGGGCTGCTGGCGTCGCGTCCCGTCCACGCAGTGCTGCGCGAGGCGGAAAAGCTGGTCGAGGCCGGGGTGCGCGAGCTGCTGGTGATCAGCCAGGACACCTCCGCCTACGGTCTCGACCGCAAGTATTCCGCGCACCCGTGGAAGGGCGAAGACGTGCGCAGCCATATCCAGGACCTCAGCCGCGAGCTGGGCAGGCTGGCACCCGCAGATGAGCTGTGGGTGCGGCTGCACTATGTCTATCCCTACCCGCATGTGCGCGAGCTGATCCCGCTGATGGCGGACCCGGACAACGCGCTGCTGCCCTATCTCGACATCCCCTTCCAGCACGCCCATCCGGATGTGCTGCGCCGCATGGCACGGCCCGCGGCGGCGGCGAAGACGCTGGACGAGATCCGCGCCTGGCGCGCAACCTGCCCGGATATCACCCTGCGCTCCACTTTCATCGTCGGCTTCCCGGGCGAGACCGAGGCCGAGTTCCAGCACCTGCTGGACTGGATGGACGAGGCCCAGCTGGACCGGGTCGGCTGCTTCAAATACGAAAACGTCGCTGGCGCGCGCTCCAACGATCTGCCGGACCACGTGCCCGAAGAAGTGAAGCAGGAGCGCTGGGAGCGGTTCATGGAGAAGGCGCAGGCGATTTCCGAGGCCAAGCTTGAGGCCAAAGTCGGCCAGACCCTGCAGGTGATCGTGGACGACATCGACGAGGACGGCATCGCCACCTGCCGCACCAAGGCCGACGCGCCGGAAATCGACGGCAACCTGTTCATCGACGACGGCACCGAAGGGCTGCAGACAGGCGACCTGGTGACAGTCGAGGTGGACGAGGCCGGCGAATACGATCTGTGGGGGCGGCTGCCCGCCTGAGCCCGCCTCAGCAGCACATTTGAATTCCGAAGGCGGGGCCGGCAAGGCTCCGCCTTTTTCGTCTGCGGGCCGTCAGCATGTCATTGCAAGGCCGCCACTTTGGGTTATATTTCTTTCACCACAGGAAAACAAACACCCGAAAAATCACCTCAACAGTGGAGAATACCGTGAACAGACCAGCATTTACCAAGCTGCCCGACCGGTCGGTGGAGCCGATTCCGGATGACCTTCCCGGCTGGACCAAGACCGCTGGCAGCCCTTCCATGAGAACCTGGATCGAATATTCCTCGGAGGATGAAAGCCTGATCAGCGGCTGGTGGGAGGCAACGCCGGGCACCTATCACGCCACCTATGACGACTGGGAATTTGTGCATATGATCGAAGGCCGCATCGTCATCACCGCCGAAGGCGAAGAACCCGGTGAAGTGGGTCCGGGCGACGCCTTTGTCATCGAAGCCGGCTTCAAGGGCACCTGGGAGATCAAGGAGAATGTGCTGAAGCACTTTGTCATCCAAAAGAAATAAGTCTGCAGAACACGTATGTGCAGGCAGCGGCCAAGACTGCCTGTTCACTGCCGCTGGACCGGTATTGCACCGGTCCGGCGCCGCAACCAGCCAGGGAGAGCCCCAGCCATGCCGAATGACACCACGCCAGAACCTCAAATCGCGCAGAAAGCCCCCTTCCCCGTCGAGGTGAAGGAGGGGAAGTCCTATTTCTGGTGCGCCTGCGGCAAGTCCTCGCGGCAGCCGTTCTGCGATGGCTCGCACAAAGACACGGACTTCGAACCGGTGAAATACACCGCGCAGAAGGACGGCAAGGTGTTCTTCTGCGGCTGCAAGCACTCCGGCAGGAAACCCCTGTGCGACGGCACCCATTCCAAACTTTGAACGGCCAGGCCGCAGCGCCCGGACGCACAGACCGGCGGCTGCCCCGCCTCAGGGCATCAGCCGCTTGAACACATCCGCGTTGGGGCAGAAGTCCGGCACTGCGGGGCCGCCGCCGCGGCGGGAGGAGAGCCACAGGGCGCAGGACTTGCTGCAGCCCGCGCCGCGGCAGGACGTCACCAACCGGGCGTAGTCCAGCCCGCTGAGCCGCCCGCTGCGCACCGCCTGGTCCAGGTCCGCGCCCGCCGCCTCCGCCACCGCCCGCAGCAGCCACAAGTGCCGGTAGATATTGCCGAGGTCCTCAGCCTCCGCTGCCATGTCTTTCATCAGCTGCGGCCCTTCAATTGCATCAGCGCGGCGGCATTGCGGCAGCCTGGCATCGGGGCTTCGGCGTGCTCATGCGCGGCCAGGAAGGCCTCGCACTGTTCCGGCGACGTGCAGCCGCGGCAGCGGGTGATCATTGCCGCCCAGTCCCGGTGGCGGATCTCCCCGGCGGCAAAGGCGCCGTTCAGGTCGGCGCCGACGGTCCGACCCATCCGGGCCATCAGCCGCAGATGATAGAGCGGGTCCCCCAATGGCTGCATGCCGTGATCTCCCTCGCGCGGCCAGGGCACGTCAGGCCTGCTGCTCGTTCAGGTAGCCGAGCAGGTCGCGGTTGCGGCAGAAATCCGGGGCATCTGCCCCCGGCCGCTGCCCTTCGGCGAGCCATTTGCGGCAGGCACCGACGCCGCCGCAGCGCGAGCAGCGCAGCACCGCCTCGGCAATCTCGTCAAACCGCAGGGTGCCGGCCACCGCTTCTTCCTCCAGGTCCAGGCCTACGGTTGCGGCCATCCGGTCGAACAGCTCGGCGTGTTTTTTCAGGTCGGCTTGGGTGGTCATCGCGCACTCCCCGGAATCATTTATCCCAAGTGCAGCTTAGCCGCGGCGCGATGGTGCGGATTTGACACAGGTCAAACGGGACAGGATTTATGCGGATTTCCCGCCCAGGTGGCCGAGATAGGCGCGCACCGCGTCCTGCACCCGGCGGAATCGGTCGCCGCCCAGCTTCTTGCCGCCATACCAGCGGGTGACGATGATGACGTGATCCTTCAGGCCCTCGCGCTCCATCATCCGCAGAATCACCATGCCGGCCCCGGACTCGCCGTCGTCGGCCTTGAGCCCGCCCGCGGGCAGCATCGCCGCCCAGGTGTTGTGGGTCGCCTTGGCATAGGCCCGGTCTGTTTTCAGCTCCGCCAGCACCGCGTCGACCTCCTCGCGCGTGGTGACCGGCGCACCGGTCACCGCATAGCGCGAGCCGCGGTCGGTCAGCACCACGCCGAGCCTGTGCAGCGCCGCAGCCGCCTGCTCCTTGGCGGCCACGGTCAGTTCAGCCCGTGGCGGTCGATCGTGGATTGCACCACCCGCACCCGGTCCGGGTTGGCCGGGTGGGTGCCGAGGAAACGGTCGCCCGGATCCGGCAGCCGGTTGAAGAAGCGCACGCCGATGCTGGGCCGGTAGCCGGACTGGTAGGTGATGATGGTGCCCAGTTCATCCGCCTCCAGCTCGAAATCCTTGGAATAGGTGCGCGCGCCGACAAAGCCGCCGATATCCTGCGCCGTGGTCACCGTCGCCTGGCCGCCGCCCGCCAGCGCGGTGATCAGCCCGGCGCCGACGCTCACCAGCGCCGAATTCTGCGCCTGCCGCGCCAGGTGGCCGCGGATGTGGTGCGCCGCCTCATGCGACATCACAAAGGCCAGCTCATCCTGGTTGGCAATCTGCCCCAGCATCCGCTGGGTGAAGGTGATCACCGGCCGGCCGGAGCGGTCCAGGCTCTGATAGGCGTTGGGCGCCGCATTCGGATTCGGGTCGATGCGGATCAGGAAATCGCAGTTCAGCCCCTGGGTGCGCTGGCGGCATTCGCGCTCCGCCACCGGCTCCACCCGGCGCGAGACGGTGGCAAAGGCATCGCGCGCCTCGCCCGGGGCCATCCCCGGCACCTGCTGCCTCTGTGCGGCGGGGACAGGCTGCTGCGCGGGTTCGACCACCATGTTGCAGGCACTGGCAGCAAGGGCAAACAGACACAGAAAACGGCGCATGGCGGCTCCTTTTGCGGTTCGCCGCCACTTTATCGCGCAACACTGGCGGAGTGCAATCGCGCGGCGGCGGAACTTTGCCGCTGCATTGGAATGATAGTCTGCAATTGCAAGGCCTTGCCAGCAGCCGGGCCAGAGTGCAGGCTGGGGTCATGTTTACCATCGAACATGAATTCGACTCGACGGTCATCACCCTTGTTGACGAGGACGGACACCCGCTCAACGAGGATGTGACCATCAATTCCTTTGCCGAATGCGTCACGGTCGAACAATACGACCCGCGCACCGACAGCGTGCAGAAAATCACCCTGTCGCACCTGCAGGTCCGGGACCTGGCCGCAGCGCTGGACCTGCCCGAGGGCGTCTACCGGCTGGTGCCCGGGGATGACTAGGCCTCAGGCCGGACCCAGATAGACAAAAAGCTTGTCGCGGGAGGCTGCTCCGCGGCGCAGTTCCAGATTGGACACCGCCGTCCCCATCGCCATCGCCAGCAGCTGGCGGACGGCCTCATTGGCCTTGCCGTGTTCCGGCGCCGCGGTGATCCGGACCTTGAGCACGCCCTCCGCCGCCGCAATGGCGTTGCGCGCAGCCTTGGGGGTGGCCCGCACGGCGATTTCCGCCCCCGGCACGCACAGATGGCTCAAATCCGGCAGGTCTTTCGTCTTCGGCTTTCCCATGCCGCAGACATGCCCCGTGCGGGCGGCAATAGCCATAGACTTTGTCCTTGCGGCCCGGCTATCACCCGAACAGCGAAACCCAGCCCCGCCGCCCGCTGCCTGCGCAGCACAGATGCAGCGCGCAAAGCCAGGCGGCCCTTGAAAAAACAGCAACGGCTGCCGAAATTGGCAGCACCAAATGTAAAAAGGTTTCACATATGCCTGCACGCAATGAAGCAGCCCTGGAGTTCCTGCTGACCCGCCGCTCGCGCCCGGCCAAGACGCTGGTGGCGCCCGCGCCGTCGCGCGAGGAGCTGCGGCCGATCCTGACCGCCGCCGCCCGGACCCCCGATCACGGCAAGCTGGAGCCCTGGCGCTTCATCGTGGCCGAGCAGCCCGCCATGGCCCGGCTGGCCGCCCTGACCGAAGAGGCCGGCGCCCGCCTCGGCAAAAGCCCTGAGGACATCGCCAAGGGCCGCGGCCAGTTCGACCTGGGCCAGCTTGCCGTGGTGGTGGTGGAGGTGCAAAGGGACAGCCCCAAGATCCCGCCCTTGGAGCAGACCTATTCGGCCGGCGCTGCCTGCCTGGCGCTGCTGAATGCCGCTCTGGCGGCCGGCTGGGGCGCCAACTGGCTGACCGGCTGGGTCAGCCACGACCGCGGCTTCTGCACCGCGGCCTTCGATCTTGCGGATAACGAGCGCATCGCCGGCATCATCCATATCGCCACCGAAAGCTCCGCCCCGCCCGAACGCCCGCGCCCGGACCCCGACGCAATCACAACCTGGATGAGCGAATGATCTTCACCGCCTTTTTCAAGACCCTCGGCCAGACCGGCGACCCGCGTTTCCGCAAGGTGCTGTTCCTGGGACTGGGGCTGACCGTGGCGCTGCTGATCACCGCCTATGCGGGCTTCCTGATGCTGATCCAATGGCTGGTCGGCCCCGAGGCCACGCTGCCGCTGCTGGGCGAAGTCACCTGGCTCGACGATCTGCTGTCGATCGGCTCGCTGTTCTTCATGCTGGTGCTGTCGGTGTTCCTGATGGTGCCGGTGGCCTCGGCCATCACCTCGATGTTCCTCGAGGAAGTCGCTCAGGCGGTGGAGGACAAGCATTATCCCGCCCTGCCCCCGGCGGCCAAGGTGCCGTTCTGGGATGCGGTCAGGGACACGGTGAACTTCCTCGGCCTGCTGATTGCCGCCAACATCCTGGCGCTGTTCCTCTATGTGCTGTTCCCGCCCGCGGCGCTGTTCATCTTCTGGGGGCTGAACGGCTTCCTGCTGGGGCGGGAATACTTCACCCTCGCCGCCGCCCGCCGGGTGGGCACCGCTGAGGCCAAGAAGCTGCGCCGCCGCCATGCCGGCACCATCTGGGCCGCCGGAACCCTGATGGCGATGCCGCTGTCGGTGCCGCTGGTCAACCTGGTGATTCCGATCCTGGGGGCTGCCACCTTCACCCACCTCTACCACGCGCTGGCCCGCAGATAGGCGCAGCCCCGGCCAAAGCCGGGCCGCAATGGAAAAGGCGCCTTGAGGGGCAGGCCTGCCCCCTCAAGCGCTACTCAGCAGGACTGTTCCTGCATCTGCATCAGGGCAGCTGCGCAGGCTCCGGCCCGCCAGGGCCGGCCGCAACCGCGCCGCGCGCCAGCGCGGCGCCGCGCCCAACGGGCGCGGATGCAACCCTGCATCCCCGCCGGGCGGGAGACTTCCTGTCTGTGATGCACCTGCTGCTTCGGGCTCACTGCCGTTCGGGCAGCATCCCCATCCAGTCGAAATCCCGTACCGAGATCACCCCGGAAAAGATGATCCCGGCAACGATGGCCCAGATCACCGCAGCCACGCCGGTGGTGATCCAGGCCTTCTGCTTCAGGAAATGCCGCTCCGGCGCGCCGGCATGGGTGCCCGGCACCACGTCGCCCCTGTCGCCCTGGGTTTCCAGCCGGATCGGGATGATCACCAGAAAGGTCATGAACCAGATCACTGCATAAAGCACGATCGCTGATGTGATACCCATGGCACCGGCCTCCTTGATTTGCCCTGCCCCGCTGCGGGGGCAGGGTGCTCATAGCCTCAAACCTGTTCGAGTTCCACCAGGCAGCCGTTGAAATCCTTCGGGTGCAAAAACAGCACCGGCTTGCCGTGGGCGCCGATTTTCGGCTCGCCGCTGCCCAGCACCCGTGCGCCCTGCGCCTGCAGGTGGTCGCGCGCCGCCAGGATGTCCTCCACCTCATAGCAGACATGGTGGATGCCGCCCGCCGGGTTCTTCTCCAGAAAGCCGTTGATCGGCGAGTTGTCCCCCAGGGGATACAGCAGCTCGATCTTGGTGTTGGGCAGTTCGATGAAGACGACGGTCACCCCGTGGTCCGGCTCGTCCTGCGGCGCCCCCACCTTGGCGCCCAGCGCGTTGCGGTACTGGGCCGAAGCCGCCTCCAGGTCGGGGACGGCAATCGCAACATGGTTCAAACGGCCAATCATCTTTGCTGTGCTCCTCTCACAATCATTCCTCAGCCCCGGTTATGGGATGGACGCTGCGCCGCGGCAAGTGCGCCATTGCGCACGGGGGCCGGCTGCACGGCGGCGCGCGCGCCGTTAACCGGGTATTAGCCTCGACTTCCTAGCGTCTGACCATATCCCGCAAGGAGGATGCGTTATGGACGATTCGGAACTGTTTGCTGCCGCTCAACGCCTGCCCACCACCCGGCGCCCGCTGCTGGGGCTGACCATTCTGGTGGTGGAGGACAGCCGCTTTGCCTGCGAGGCGCTGCGCCTTCTGTGCCTGCGCAGCGGCGCCCGCATCCGCCGGGCCGACTGTCTGAAATCCGCCCGCCGCCACCTGCAGGTCTACCGCCCGTCCGTTCTCATTGCCGATGTCGGGCTGCCGGACGGCTCCGGCCTCGACCTGATCCGCGAGCTGGCAGAGGCCAGCCCGCGCCCCGGCGTGATCCTTGCCACCTCGGGCGATCCGGCGCTGGCTGAGGCCGCGCTTGACGCCGGTGCCGCGGATTTCCTGAACAAGCCGATCACATCCCTGGCGGCTTTCCAGCAGCTGATCCTGACGCACCTGCCGGCCGGGCGCCAGCTGTCCGGCCCGCGGGCGCTGGACGACGAAACGGTGGAACCGGATTTCCTCGCCTACCGGGACGACATGGCGCATGCTGCCGATGTGCTGAGCATGGGACAGGAAGACAAAACCCTGGCCTATCTGGCGCAGTTCCTGGGCGGCGTCGCCCGCAGCGCCGGAGACAATCCGCTGGCCGAGGCCGCCGACCGCCTCGACCGGGCCCGCCAGAAGGGCAAACCGCTGACCCGGGATGCCGCCGCGCTGGCCGGCCTGGTGCAGGAGCGGCTCGAGCGCCGCGCGGCTATCTGACATGGTCGAATCCTTCCTGATCGCCGTCGCCACGCTGGTCATCGTCCTGTACGGCCAGACCCGGCTGGAAGCGCGTGAAATCCGCCGCAGCCGCAACGGGGCCGGAAACCGCCCGCTGATCCTCTACCCGCCGCGGCGCCAGGGCTGACAGCCGCCCGCACCGCCGCTGCCCGGCGTCTGCCGCGGCCCCTGCGCCCCCCGCGCGCCCGCGCAGACGCGGCGCCGCGGCTACAGCAGCAGGCCCGGATCGCCGCCCATGTCGAGCCCGGGAAAGACATTCGCCTGCAAGGCAGCGGTCCCCGCCCCTGACACCCCGTGCAGCAGCCAGGCAAGGTAACTGCGCACATCCCCGGTCGGCTTCAGGTCGCGGCGGTCGTAAAGGTCGGCCTCCGCCAGCCCCGGCCAGCGCCCCAGCACCCGGCCGCCGCGGATCGCACCGCCTGCCAGCAGCATCGCCCCGCCGGTGCCATGATCGGTGCCGCCCGTGCCATTCTCCCGCGCCGTGCGCCCGAACTCGGTCACTGCCGCCACCGCGGTGCGGCCCCAGATGTCCGGCCCCACCCCCTGGCGCAGTTCCAGTATCGTCTCCGCCAGCCGCCCCAGCGCCGCCTTCAGGCCGCTGGCCTGGCGGAAATGGGTATCCCAGCCGTTGATGGAAAACGCCGCGACCCTGGTGTCGCCGCGCAGCTGGTCCGCGGCATAGGCGGCGATCCCGGTATGCGCCCCGCCCTTCGGCGCTTTCATCAGGTCCATCATCCCCGCGCCGGCATCATCTTCCGCGCCGTCCAGACCGCCGAGCGACATATCCTGTCGGGTCAGTTCCAGCGCCTCGTTCAGCGCGTTGTGGAACAGCGGATCCTCCTCCATCAGCAGGCCCGCCAGACGCTCTGCCTGCGGGCTCATCGCCAGCCCGGCGCCCGGTGCCCATTGGGATACCGGTGCCGCCCCCTCCAGCAGCAGCATCCGCTCCTGGCCGATGGCAAAGGCGGTGCGCGCCTCGACTCCGGGCATCTGCTGCAGCAAGCGGTTCAGCCAGCCGCCGCTGGCCTCGCCCAGCCCTGCCGTGCCTGCTTCCAGCAGGTCCTGGCCGTCGAAGTGGCTGCGCCGGTCGCGGTACGGCGTGGAGACCGCCTGCACAAAGCCAAGCTCCCCCTGGCGCCACAGCGGCTGCAGCGGCGCCAGCGCCGGGTGCAGGGCGTAAAAGCCGTCAAGATCGCCGGCCCCGGCCGCGGGCCCGCCGGACAGGCTCTGCCGCAGCCCGGCAAATTCCGGATCGCCATAGGGCTGCACCACGTCCAGCGCATCCATGCCGCCGCGCAGGATGATCACCACAAGGCGGGTGTCCCAGGGGGCCGCGGCAAAACTGACAGGCGTGACCAGCGGGCTGGCGGCCAGCGAACAGCCCAGCAGGGCGGAGCGGGTCAGAAGGGAACGGCGGGTCAGCTGCATCGGATAAGCCTCCTGTTAGCGGCGCTGAAAGGCGGGGGAGGACAGGATCAGCCCGACCGCCTCCGCTTGGGTTTCGGCCGCGCCTGCGGCGAATTGGACCCGCTCATTGGCGAACCGGCCCAATGCTGCGGAGGCAAAGACGCGCGGGTCGGGCAGCGGCTGCGCAAGGCGCCGCGGTACCGCCATCGCCCAGCGCAGCCGCGCCGCCAGGGCTTGCGGCGTGATCCAGGTTCCGTCTTCCTCGGGCCAGCCGTCCGGGCCGCCGGAAAACTCCCAGCGCTGTCCCATCGGCGTCAGCGGCGCCAGCAGCAGACGGTTGATCTGCCCTGGCCGCAACGCCGCGATCCGCGCCTCGGGCACCGCCAGTGCGCGGCAGGCGGACGCGACGAAATCAAATGGCGGCTTCACGTTGCGCAGATCGGTCTCCCAGGCCGCAGGGTGCTCCAGCAGCGCCGCATAGACCGGCAGCAGCGCCCCGCCGCTTTCCTGATAGCGCGCCGACAGATGCGAAATCAGCGCCGGCTCCGGTGTGTCCGACGTGAAATGCACCGCCAGTTTCCAGGCGATATGCTGTGCGGTGGCGGGATGGCGCGCCAGATCGCGCAGGGCGCTCAGTACCTGCTCCAGTTCCGCCTTGCCGCCGCCATAGGATTCCCCCAGCACGGTTTCCGCGCCAGGCTCCGCCATTCCGGGACGGTAGATGAACGCCGCCTCGCGCGACACGGTCAATCCGGTGAACAGCTCCGCCAGCTGCCGCACATCCGCCTGGCTGTACGGCCCGCCGGCCCCCAGGGTATGCAGTTCCAGCACTTCGCGCGCCAGATTCTCGTTCAACCCGCTCAGGCGCTTGCGCCGCTTCGCCACCCGGCTGCCCGGCCCGGCCGAGCGGTTCTGATCCAGGTAATGCAGCATCAGCGGGCTGGTGGCGGCAGCGATCAGCATGTCCTCGAAACGGCCGGCCACATGCGGCCGGATCACACTTTCGGCATATGGCGCAGCCAGAACGCGCATGGCCGGCGATTTTCCCTGGGCGGTAAAGTGGTCGGCCCAGAACAGCGCCAGCCGCTCCCGGAAACCGTCCCGGGCATGGACATGGCGCAGCAGCCGCTGGCCATGCCATCCGAAACGGGCAAGGTTATGGGCGCGGCGGTAGCTCTTGAACGCCTTGTCCGCGGCCTCATAGCCGCGCTGACCTTCCTGCCGCTTGCGGTCCTTGCTCAGCCGCCGGAATTCCCGGACGCCCGCAGCCGCGTCCTCAAGACTGCTGACCGGAAACCGCTGCGCCATCTCATCCGCCCCCTGCAGGCGGGTGAGCATCTGTTCCGCAGAGGCCGGGCGCGGCTGCAGCGGTGAAAGCCCTGCCCCGAACCGGATCTCTACCAAGTCTCCGTCAAACTGCATCGCCCTGCTCTCCCTGGACGGTCTGATTTCCCTGCAGACTAGACCATCGCGCCAGGGTCCACAGCTGAATTTCAAGTGATACGCACGGTTCCGCCGGATCCGTCGCCCGCCAAGCGCCGGTCCTGCAAATCCACGGGTCTGCGGAGGGCCTGCGCAAGGTCCGGCGGCGCCGCAAAGAAAAGGCCCGGGGCGCAGCCCGGGCCTGTCTCAACGTTCAGGAAGGGATCATTGATCCTGCGGGATCACCCGCAACCCCAGCTCCATCAGCTGCTCGCTCATCGGCTCGCTTGGCGCCGACATCATCAGGTCTTCGGCGCGCTGGTTCATCGGGAACATGATGACCTCGCGGATATTGGCCTCATCCGCCAGCAGCATCACCATGCGGTCGATGCCGGCCGCGCAGCCGCCGTGCGGCGGGGCGCCGTACTGGAAGGCGTTGACCATGCCGCCAAAGCGCTTCTCGACCTCTTCCTTGCCGTAGCCGGCGATCTCGAAGGCCTTGAACATGATTTCCGGTTTGTGGTTCCGGATCGCGCCCGAGACCAGCTCATAGCCGTTGCAGGCCAGATCGTACTGGTAGCCCTTGACCGCCAGCGGATCGGACAGCAGCGCGTCCATGCCGCCCTGCGGCATCGAGAACGGGTTGTGCTCGAAATCGATGCGGCCGGTTTCCTCGTCCTTCTCGTAGATCGGGAAGTCGACGATCCAGGCAAAGGCAAAGCGGTCTTTCTCGATCAGCCCCAGCTCCTCGCCGATGACGGTGCGGGCACGGCCTGCAACGCTTTCGAACGCTTTCGGCTTGCCGCCGAGGAAGAAGGCGGCGTCGCCAACGCCCAGGCCCAGCTGCTGGCGGATCGCCTCGGTGCGCTCGGGCCCGATGTTCTTGGCCAGCGGGCCTGCGGCCTCCAGCCCCTCGCCCTGGTCGCGCCAGAAGATATAGCCCATGCCCGGCAGGCCCTCGCCTTGCGCAAACTTGTTCATCCGGTCGCAGAACTTGCGGGAACCGCCGGTGGGCGCCGGGATGGCGCGGATTTCGGTGCCGTCCTGCTCCAAGAGCTTGGCGAAGATGGCAAAGCCGGAGCCGCGGAAATGCTCGGAACAGTCCTGCATTTTGATCGGGTTGCGCAGGTCCGGCTTGTCGGTGCCGTACCATTTGGCGGCATCCTTGTAGGAGATCTGCGGCCATTCGGCATCAACCTTGCGGCCGCCGCCGAATTCCTCGAACACGCCCTGCATCACCGGCTGGATGGTGTCGAAGACATCCTGCTGGGTGACAAAGGACATCTCCAGGTCCAACTGATAGAAATCGGTGGGCGAGCGGTCGGCGCGCGGGTCCTCGTCGCGGAAGCAGGGCGCGATCTGGAAATACTTGTCAAAGCCCGAGACCATCATCAGCTGCTTGAACTGCTGCGGCGCCTGCGGCAGCGCATAGAACTTGCCCGGGTGCAGCCGCGACGGCACCAGGAAGTCGCGCGCGCCCTCGGGGCTGGAGGCGGTGATGATCGGGGTCTGGTATTCGTTGAAGCCGATGTCCCACATGCGCTTGCGGATCGACTGGATCATGTTGGAGCGCAGCAGCATGTTCTTCTGCATCTTCTCGCGGCGCAGATCCAGGTAGCGGTAGCGCAGGCGGGTTTCCTCCGGGTATTCCTGCTCGCCGAACACCATCAGCGGCAGTTCCTCGGATTTGCCCAGCACCTCGATATCGCGGATGAACACCTCGATTTCTCCGGTCGGGATCTTCGGGTTCACCAGGCTTTCGTTGCGGGCCAGCACGTTGCCGTCGATGCGGATGCACCACTCAGAGCGCACCTTCTCGATCTCGGCAAACACCGGGCTGTCCGGGTCGGCCATCACCTGGGTCATCCCGTAGTGGTCGCGCAGGTCGATGAACAAGAGGCCGCCGTGGTCGCGCACGCGGTGGACCCAGCCCGACAGGCGGACGGTCTCACCGACGTTGGATTTGTTCAGTTCGGCGCAGGTATGGCTGCGGTAAGCGTGCATCGGTTGACCTTTCGTTATACCGGTCTGTCGCCCGGGCGGGCCGTCATTCGGGAGAAGCGCACGGGGAGCGGCGCGGAATTCGTCCGGGGTGGTACACAAGGTTGCGGCTCAGTTGTCAAGCAAACTGGGTAAATTCGGCCGCCCCGGATGCCTGTTTTTGCCGGTTGCGCGCAACGGCGCAGAGGCTCCCGCCGCTTCCGCGCCCCGCCGCTGCGCGGCAGGGCGGAAAGCGTTGGGCCTGGCGCCCCGCCTGCGGCGGGGCGCGGGCGGCGTTCCGGCGCCGCCGCAGCGCGCCGCAGGCGCGCTGCCGGGCCCAAAGGGCAAGCGCCGCCTGGCGTCAGCCAGGGGGCGTGCGTCCGCGGGAGTGCCGCTGCCATACCAGCCTTGCCGGGATCAGCCCGCGCAGGGAATTGCCTATATGGATGGCTTTCGCGTCCTGCAGATCCTGCAGATCCAGCACCGCTTCCCGGCACTCCTTCCGCTCCAGCATCACCTGCCGCAGGATACCCGGCAGCAGGCCGCAGGACAGCGGCGGCGTCACCACCTGCCCGTCCGCGCGTGTCACGAACAGATTGGTGATGGTGCCCTCGCAGACCTCGCCGCGCCGGTTGAGGAACAGCAGCTCGTCCACCCCCTCCGGCAGCGCTGCCCGTGCGGTGTCATACAGCGCGCGCCGGGTGGTTTTGTACCGGAGCCAGAAATCCTCTGCCTCCAGCCGTGCCTGCGCAATACCCAGCCGCCATTCGGCCGGCGTGCTGCCCAGCGGGGCGGTGGCCAGCTCCGCCTGCCCGTCCGCAGCCACGGTCAAGCGGCAGCGCAGCGGCGTGCCGCCAACAGCCTCTGCCAGCATCGCCCGCGCCTGCGCCGGATCAAAGGGAATGCCGAACGCCGCTGCACTGCGCGCCATCCGCGCCAGATGCTGCTCCAGATGCCGAAACCCTTCGCCCGGGTGCCGGCCCAGCGTCTCGATCAGGCGGAAAGCGGGATCGTTCTGGATGGCGTCACGCGGGCAAACCGGGCTTTCCATAGCGCTTCCTCATATTCCGACTCGGCGGTGCTGTCCCAGACCACGCCGCCGCCGACGTTCATCGTCGCGCGGCCGTCTTCCAGCATCAGGGTGCGGATTGCCACATTGAACTCGGAGGAGCCGTCCGGCGCCGCCCAGCCGATGGTGCCGCAATAGATATCGCGCGCCCAGGGCTCCAGATCCGAAAGGACCTCCATCGCCCGGATCTTGGGGGCGCCGGTAATGGAGCCGCAGGGAAACAGCGCCGCAAAAATATCCGCCAGCCCCGCGTCGGGGCGCAGTTTCGCACGCACCAGCGACACCATCTGATGCACGGTGGCATAGCTTTCCACCGCAAACAGCTCCGGCACATGCACCGAGCCGGTCTCGGCCACGCGGCTGATGTCATTGCGCAGGAGGTCGACGATCATCAGGTTTTCGGCGCGGTTCTTCTCGTCCTGGCGCAGGAAGTCGCGGCGGCGGGCGTCCTCCACCGGATCGTCGCTGCGCGGCTGGGTGCCTTTCATCGGACGGGTCTCGATCACGCCCTCCGCAGCGGTGCGGAAGAACAGCTCCGGCGAACGCGACAGCAGGTCCGGCAGCCCGTCCTGTTCCACCAGCACGCCGTGGCCCACGGCCTGCTTGCCTTGCAAAGCGGCATAAAGCTCCTCGGCAGTGCCATAAGCCTCCGCATCAATCGGGAAGGTCAGGTTGGCCTGATAGATGTCGCCCTTGCCGATGTTGCGGTTCACTTCTGCAAACGCTTCGGCGTAGCGCTCAAAGGTCCAGCGGGGAGCCAGGTCTCCCAGCCCGCCGTCGCCCGGCCGGGAGGCCGGGCAGCGCCCGACCCTCCCCACGGGAGGGCGCTCCGCCCCCCCCCAGGTTCGGGCGCTGCCCTCAGTGTTCTGCGGCAGCGGTTCAGCGTAAACCCCGAAACAGATCAGCGGCAGCCGCCGGTCCCTTGGCATCCGCCCCGCCAGCTTCACCTCCAGCGCATAGCCCAGCTCATAAGTGGCATAGCCCGCCAGCCAATGCCCGTCCGCGCGCGCCTGATCCAGCGCGGCCAGCGCGGCGGGCACCCCTTCCGGGCCGTCTGCGCGGATCACGCGCAGCGGCTGGCTGAAACATGTGCCCGGACCTGCAGGCCCCTGATCAAAACGAATCCGCACCGGAATTGACTCCCTGAGCTGTTGGCCCCCACATATATCTGTTCGCTATGCGAACAAAAGGGGTGGATGCGGCATTTCCAATTCCGTTTCCGATACCCCTTGAACCTTTCGGCGCGGTGCCTATAACGCAGGACAATTTGGGCACTCGCCAGTGCCCCCGATTCAAAGCTGCCCGCGCGTCAACCAAAGGAATATGGCCATGCCCAAAAGAACCGACATCCAGTCGATCATGATCATCGGAGCCGGTCCGATCGTCATCGGGCAGGCCTGCGAGTTCGACTACTCCGGCGCCCAGGCCTGCAAAGCCCTGCGCGAAGAGGGCTACCGGGTCATCCTGGTGAACTCCAACCCGGCCACCATCATGACCGACCCCGGCCTCGCCGACGCCACCTATATCGAGCCGATCACGCCGGAGGTGGTCGCCAAGATCATCGAAAAGGAACGCCCCGACGCGCTCTTGCCGACGATGGGCGGGCAGACCGGCCTCAACACCTCCCTGGCGCTGGAAGAGATGGGCGTGCTGGAGAAATTCGGCGTTGAGATGATCGGCGCCAAGCGCGACGCCATCGAGATGGCCGAAGACCGCAAGCTGTTCCGCGAGGCGATGGACCGCCTCGGCCTGGAAAACCCGCGCGCCACCATTATCACCGCCCCGAAAAAGGCCAACGGCTCTGCCGACCTGGAAGCCGGCGTTCAGATGGCGCTGGAAGAGCTGGAAGACATCGGCCTGCCGGCGATCATCCGCCCCGCCTTTACCCTCGGCGGCACCGGCGGCGGCGTCGCCTACAACCGCGAGGATTACATCCACTACTGCCGCTCGGGCATGGATGCCTCGCCGGTGAACCAGATCCTGGTCGACGAGAGCCTCTTGGGCTGGAAGGAATACGAGATGGAAGTGGTCCGCGACAAGGCGGACAACGCGATCATCGTCTGCTCGATCGAGAACGTCGATCCGATGGGCGTGCACACCGGCGACTCGATCACCGTGGCGCCGGCGCTGACGCTGACCGACAAGGAATACCAGATGATGCGCACCGCCTCGATTGCGGTGCTGCGCGAAATCGGCGTGGAAACCGGCGGCTCCAACGTGCAATGGGCGGTGAACCCGGCGGACGGCCGCATGGTGGTGATCGAGATGAACCCGCGGGTGTCGCGGTCCTCGGCGCTGGCCTCCAAGGCGACCGGCTTCCCGATTGCCAAGATCGCGGCCAAGCTGGCGGTCGGCTACACCCTCGACGAGCTGGACAACGACATCACCAAGGTGACGCCCGCGTCGTTCGAGCCGACCATCGATTATGTCGTGACAAAAATTCCGAAATTCGCGTTTGAGAAATTCCCCGGCTCCGAACCGTATCTCACCACCGCGATGAAATCGGTGGGCGAGGCGATGGCCATCGGCCGCACCATCCACGAGTCCTTGCAAAAGGCGCTGGCGTCGATGGAATCCGGCCTCACCGGCTTTGACGAGGTGGCCATCGACGGCGTCGGCGCCGGTCTCTGGGAGCCCGCAGGCGACAAGGCCGCGGTGATCAAGGCGATCGGCAAGCAGACCCCGGACCGGATGCGCACCATCGCCCAGGCGATGCGCCACGGGCTGTCGGATGATGAAATCCACACTGTCACCAAGTTCGACCCCTGGTTCCTGGCCCGCATCCGCGAGATCGTCGAGGCCGAGGCCGAGGTCCGCGGCAGCGGCCTGCCGTCGGACGAAAAGGGCCTGCGCGCGCTCAAGATGCTGGGCTTCACCGATGCCCGTCTGGCCAAGCTGACCGGCAGGAAAGAGACCGAGGTCCGCAAGGCCCGCCGCGCGGCCGGCGTCAACGCCGTGTTCAAGCGGATCGACACCTGCGCCGCCGAATTCGAGGCGCAGACCCCCTACATGTACTCGACCTACGAGACCCCCGCCTTCGGCGAAGCCGAGTGCGAGGCGCGCCCCTCGGACAAGAAAAAGGTCGTCATCCTCGGCGGCGGCCCCAACCGGATCGGCCAGGGCATCGAGTTCGATTACTGCTGCTGCCACGCCTGCTTTGCGTTGACCGACGCGGGCTATGAAACCATCATGATCAACTGCAACCCCGAGACCGTGTCGACCGACTATGACACCTCGGACCGGCTGTATTTCGAACCGCTGACCTTCGAGCACGTGATGGAAATCCTGCGCGTCGAGCAGGACAACGGCACCCTGCACGGCGTCATCGTGCAGTTCGGCGGCCAGACCCCGCTGAAGCTGGCCGATGCGCTGCAGGCCGAGGGCATCCCGATCCTGGGCACCTCGCCCGACGCCATCGACCTGGCCGAGGACCGCGAGCGCTTCCAGGCGCTGGTCAACAAGCTGGGCCTCAAGCAGCCGAAGAACGGCATCGCCTCCACCGACGCGCAAGCGCTGGAAATCGCAGGCGAAATCGGCTTCCCGCTGGTGATCCGCCCGTCCTACGTGCTGGGCGGCCGGGCAATGGAAATCGTCCGCGACATGGACCAGCTCAAGCGCTACATCAATGAGGCCGTGGTGGTCTCCGGCGACAGCCCGGTGCTGCTGGACAGCTACCTCTCCGGCGCGGTCGAGCTGGACGTGGACGCGATCTGCGACGGCACCGACGTGCATGTGGCGGGCATCATGCAGCACATCGAGGAAGCCGGCGTGCACTCCGGCGACTCCGCCTGCAGCCTGCCGCCCTACTCGCTCGGCAAGGACGTGATCGGGCGGATCAAGGAGCAGACCTTCGCGCTGGCCAAGGCGCTGAACGTGGTCGGCCTGATGAACATCCAGTTCGCCATCAAGGACGATGAGATCTACCTGATCGAGGTGAACCCGCGCGCCTCGCGCACCGTGCCGTTTGTCGCCAAGGCCACCGACAGCGCCATTGCCTCCATCGCTGCCCGCGTGATGGCCGGCGAGCCGCTGTCGAACTTCCCGCAGCGCGCGCCGTACGAGCCGGACGCAGGCTATGACGTCAACACCCCGATGGCCGATCCGATGACGCTTGCGGACCCGGACATGCCGTGGTTCTCGGTCAAGGAAGCGGTGCTGCCGTTCGCCCGCTTCCCCGGCGTCGACACCATCCTCGGCCCGGAAATGCGCTCCACCGGCGAAGTCATGGGCTGGGACCGCTCCTTTGCCCGCGCCTTCCTCAAGGCGCAGATGGGCGCCGGCATGGTGCTGCCCGCCAACGGCCGCGCCTTCATCTCGATCAAGGACGCCGACAAGGGCCGGCTGATGCTGGAGGCGGCGCAGATCCTGGTGGAACAGGGCTTCACCCTGGTTGCCACCCGCGGCACCCAAAGCTGGCTGGAAGGCCAGGGCGTGGCCTGCGAGCTGGTGAACAAGGTCTATGAAGGCCGCCCGCATGTGGTGGACATGCTCAAGGACGGCGGCGTGCAGCTCTTGATGAACACCACCGAGGGCGCCCAGGCGGTCGAGGACAGCAAGGAAATGCGCTCGGTCGCGCTTTATGACAAGATCCCCTACTTCACCACCGCGGCCGGCGCCAACGCCGCCGCACGCGCCATCAAGGCCCAGGCCGAAGGCGATGTCGAGGTGAAGAGCCTGCAGGGATAAGCACGCCCTTCCAGGCACATCCCCCCGGCAATTGAAAAGCCCCGGCACCATCCGGGGCTTTTCCTGTTCCCGCCCGGCCGTCACGCAGCCGTGCAGAGAATTGACCGCCGCATCTTCCGGACCTGTGCGACCGTGATCAACACGTCACGATCCGCAGCATCAATTCAGGAAGCAAGGCCATGAAATTACGATTGAAAATAACTGCAGGACTTTTGGCACTCGCCCCCTTCGGCGCCTTTGCCCAGGACTGCCCGGTGGAAGGCGACCCGGCTGAGCTTGAGGCTGAGGCCGTTGTCGAAATCTATGACTGCATCGAAGCCAGGATGGCCGAGGGCTATGCCGCAAACGGCGGCCCGGTCGCAGCTGAATTCCGGTCCTGGCAGGTCACGTCCACCCGGCCCGCCCTGGCCGGGCCGCACGGCGAGCGTTTTCTGCAGACCTTCGCCAATGATACCGCCGCAGAGCAGTACCTGACGTTCGCGGAAGACGGCTTCACCATGCCCGCCGGGTCGGTGCTGGCCAAGGAGAGCTTCGCCGTGAAGGAGGGCAAGGCGGTGCCCGGACCGCTGTTCATCATGACCAAACTGGCGGCAGGCGGTGCCCCGGAGGCCGGCGGCTGGCTCTATGCGGCGCTGATGCCCGACGGCACGGAAATGACAATCCAGCAGAGCTTCTGCGCAGGCTGCCATCTGAACTGGGAGGCCCGGGACAGCCTCGCCTACCCGTTGGAAGAGGTGCGCCGCAGCAGCCAATGAAAGCTGGCAGGCCCGCCGCAGCGGACCGCAGTCCCGGGACCCTGACGGGGCTGCGTCATGTCCTGCGGCATCCGGCCCGCTGCACTCCTGAAGGCCGCAGAGGCGCTCACCCCGCCTGACGCATCAGCGTTTGCAGCGTGCGGCCCAGCGGAGCGGCCAGCGACACGCCTTTGCCGCCCATCCGCGCCTTGGACGAGATAACGGAGACCAGCCGCGGGGGCCGCCCGGGGTGCCGCTGCAGCACCGGCGAGCCCGAGGCCCCGAAATCGACCCTGCATGAGGTGATCAGGGACCCTTGCCGCGCCACCAGGACCTGGCAGGCCGTCTGAAGTTCCGGCGATCTGGCATTGCGGTGGGAATAGGACATCACATCCACCCGCGCGCCCCGCTCAGGCGCTGCAGCCAGGGTCAGGGGCCGGATCACATCGGCGCTGATCGGCCGTTCAAGGCGCAGCACTGCAATATCGGTGCCGGTCTGGAACTGGCCGGTCCGGCCATGCCGGTATTCTGCGTGGATCGCGGCCTTGACCACCTTGCGCGAGGCCTTGGACCGGTGCCCGTTGAGACCGGCCTCGAACTTGATGCTCCGCGGGTTCACCGCCCGGCCATTGCGGATGTCGTACATGCAATGCGCCGCCGTCAGCACCAGATCCGGCGCGATCAGGCTGGCCGTGCACATGCTGTTGCCGCCAATGTTCAGGCGGCCCACCGCCTCCCATCCCGGCACGGATTGCACCGCTGCGGACTGCCCGCCTGCGGCGGCGGCTCCGGCACTGCTGGTTATCAATGCGGCGGCGGCAATTCCCAGAACTCGTCTCATGACCCACTCCATTTTCCCACCTGGCCATGGTCGGTCAGTCCTGGGGCTGGAATGCGGCTTGCTGCGGTGCCGCGCTGGCAGAAAAATGCGCAGAATGAGGCAAGGTTAACAAAAGGTTAACAGGGGCTTCCTTTTTCCGGAGCGGCCTGCGTAAACCCCTTGTTTACTTAACGGGCCGCGTCAATTTTTGGAAAAACCCCTTAAAAACCACGGAAAATCCTCCCTGTTTCGTTAGGAGGAAAATCCGGAATTTCCCCCGGTTTCTGCGCAAATCGCAGTGCCGGTGGTAACTTCGCGGCCCGATTGCGGCAGAATTAGGTCTTAACAAACCGCTAAACAGCCGCTTCCGGCCCGCCCAATTGCTTAACCGCCGCCCGCACTCATAGGGTGAACAGGCAAAAACAGGCTCACCCGGGGTTTTCCGCAAAGCCGGCTTGCCCCGCTGCTGCCGCCCGGCGAAGATGGCGGCGAGCACACGAAAAACGGAGCCCTCGAATGCGCCTCACCCTGTTTCTGACCGCCCTCCTGGGCCTCGCTGCCTGCGACGTTCCGCTGATCCCGCTGATCTGAATCAGAAAAGCCCCGGCACTGCCGGGGCTTTGTTCATCCAGGCCCAAGGCGCCCTGCGCGCCCCGGGTTATTTCCGCGAGACCCGCTGGTGCACCGCCTCAGTGCTTTCCAGCCGCTCCGAATAGCGGTCGGTCAGATAGTCCTTGCGCCCGCGCACCAGCCAGGTGAATTTCACCAGCTCTTCCATCACATCCACCAGACGGCGGTAGAACGGGCCTTCCGGCAGCCGTTCGCCCTCGTTGAACTCCAGCCAGGCCTTGGGGATCGAGCTCTGGTTCGGGATCGTCACCATCCGCATCCAGCGCCCCAGGATGCGCATCTGGTTCACAGCGTTGAAGCTTTGCGAGCCGCCCGAGACCTGCATCACCGCCAGCGTCTTGCCCTGGGTGGTGCGGATGCCGCCCTGCAGCGACAGCGGCAGCCAGTCGATCTGCAGCTTCATCACGCCGCTCATCGCGCCGTGGCGCTCCGGGCTGGACCAGACCATGCCCTCGGACCACACCGCCAGATCGCGCAGCTCCGCCACCTTGGCATGCTCGGCCGCGCCCGCATCATCGGGCAGCGGCAGGCCGGAGGGGTCGAAGATCCGCGTCTCGCAGCCCAAGGCCTGCAGCACCCGCGCCGCCTCCTCCGCCGCCTTGCGGGAATAGCTGACCTCGCGCAGGGAGCCGTACAGCAGCAGGATGCGCGGCGGGTGGCGCGGATCGCCGGGTGCAGCCAGCGCGTCCGCGTCGACCGGCTGCAGCAGGTCCGCCGCCACGGCGGGCAGATCGCTCAGATCCACGGTCTCAGGCACTTTCTTCTTCGAGGTGCAGCTTCATGTCGATCAGCACCTGCTGCAGCAGCACCGTCTCCCGCAGCAGCCGCTTGGCCTCGTTGACGGTGATGATGCCGTCTTCCATCGCGGCCTGGTATTCGCTCATCAGCTGGGCAAACCGCTGGCTCAGCGCGATCACATCCGCATTCACCCCGCCGCTGCGGCCGGTCTCCCCGGCGCTGCCGTTGCCGTTGTAGGACAGGGTGATGTTCTTCAGGTCGGCCAGCGCCGAGGTCACATGCGGGTAAGACGCCGCGCATTCCAGCTTGGCCACCGCGTCCACTGGCATGAACCGATCCACGTGCTCGGCATTGTCCGAATAATAGCGCCCCAGCGTCGCCTTGGATTTGCCGGTGATCTGGCAGGCGGCTTCGATGCCGACATCCTTCACCAGCGCTTCGGTGTGCTTCTTCAGATACGTTCCGATTTCAGCCATATGCTTCCTACCTGGCGTGACCGCCGCCCCCATGGGGAACGAACCGGCTAATTTCCCATTTCTGAGTTGTAGAGGAATTGCGATACCTTATCCATCCCTCAGGTTTTCAGGGATTTAGCGAGTGGCATGGTGCAATTGGCATCTGTTGTCCAGTGCAAAGCGGGACGGGTGAGTGACGTCCCGCGTCTAGGGTAATTGGTCTGCCCGGAACTTGTGCCTTCCGGGGCGATTGGCGATGGCGGTTTTTCCGGGGTTTTGTTCCACCCCTGCCGCGCCAGCCCCGGCGGGCCATCCCGCCCGGCCCCCGGCAAAACCTGCACGAATCCGGTTCCCCCCGCGCGCCCCTGAGGGTAAACCCGCCGCCATGGCCAAGCTCTATTTCCACTACTCCACCATGAACGCAGGCAAGTCGACGGTGCTCTTGCAGGCTTCGCACAACTACCGCGAAAACCATATGGACACCTACCTGCTGACCGCGCGGCTGGACGACCGGGCCGGCACCGGCAGGATCGCTTCGCGCATCGGCATCGGCGAAGAGGCCGACATGTTTTCCTGCGGCGACGACCTTTATGCCCGTATCGAACAGCGCCTCGCCCAGGGCCCGGTGGCGGCGGTTTTTGTCGACGAGGCGCAGTTCCTGGCGCCGGAGCAGGTCTGGCAGCTGGCCCGCGCCGTCGATGACCTGCGGGTGCCGGTGCTGGCTTATGGCCTGCGGGTGGATTTCCAGGGCAAGCTGTTCCCCGGCTCCGCCACCCTGCTGGCGCTGGCGGATGAAATGCGCGAGGTGCGCACCATCTGCCGCTGCGGCAAGAAAGCCACCATGGTGGTGCGCCAGGATGATCAGGGCCGGGTGCTGACGCATGGCGACCAGGTGCAGATCGGCGGCAATGAAACCTATGTCTCGCTCTGCCGCCGCCACTGGCGCGCGGCGATGGGCAGCCGGATGGACGAAAGCTGAACCGGGAACCCCAGCCGCCTCTTTTGTGTTACAATCCCGCAACTGACGCTACCAAAGGAGGCCGTCATGCCCGTTCGGGATCCGCTGGCCGGCAGGCTGCGCTTTCACATGGCCAGCCTGGCGGGCGCCTGCATCGCAGGCGCCCTGATTGTCGCCGCATTCACCCTTGGCTTTTACTCGTGGCAGTCCATCGCTGTCTGCATCGCCATCGCCGCCGCCGCGGCCTGGCCCGCCGGGGTCTGGATGACCCGCAAGATCAAGCGGGAAGATCCGGCCTGGGACCACGAGCACGACAAGCCCAAGGATTTCTGACCAGCCGCTTCAGACCTTGTTGGGCAGCGCCTCTCCGGCCAGATAGGCGGCCACATTGTCCAGCGCCATATGGCCCATGTTGCTGCGCACCTCCTCGGTGGCGGTGCCCAGATGCGGCAGCAGCGTGGCGTTGTCGAGATCGATCAGCGCCTGCGGCACCTTGGGCTCGAACTCATAGACGTCCAGGCCCGCGCCGCCGATGCTGCGGTTCTGCAGCGCCGCGATCAGCGCCGCCTCTTCCACAACTTCGCCGCGGGCGATGTTGATCAGATGCGCATGGGGTTGCATCGCGTCCAGCACGTCGGCGTTGATCAGATGCGTGGTCTCGGCGCCGCCGGGCACCGCCACCACCAGGAAATCCACCTCTTTCGCCATGGCGATCAGGTTCTCGGCGCGGTCGGCCGGGAAATCCAGCTCCTTGGGCGAACGCGCGACATAGGACACATCCATGCCAAAGCCATAATGGCAGCGCCGGGCAATCGCCTGGCCGATGCGGCCCATGCCGGCGATGCCGACCCGCTTGGCGGTGGCGTGCAGCCCCAGCATCTGGGTCGGGTGCCAGCCCTGCCAATCGCCCTTGCGCAGCATCCGCTCGCCTTCCGAGGCGCGCCGCGCCGACATCAGGATCAGCGTCATCGCGATATCGGCGGTGGCGTCGGTGACGGCGCCGGGGGTGTTGGTCACCTCGACGCCCGCCGCGCGCGCGGCCGCCACGTCGATATGGTTGTAGCCGACACCGAAGTTGGCCAAAAGCTTGCAGCGCGGGCTGCCCGCCTTGGCAAAGATCTCCGCCGTGAACCGGTCGCCCAGCGTCGGCACCACGATGTCGAACTCAGTAAGGGCGCGCAGCATCTCCGCCTCGCTCAGAACCGCGTTGGTCTCGCGGATTTCCAGATCGGCAAAGCTTTCCCGCGCCCGTGCCGTGACCGCTGCCGTCATCGGCCGCGCAATCCAGATCTTCATATCAGTGCATCCTCCCGCCCAGCGGCACCTGTCCATCGGGACCCGCCAGGAATATTTCTCCGTTTTCGTCCGGCAGGCCCAGCACCAGGATTTCTGACATGAACTTGCCGATCTGCCGCGGCGGGAAGTTTACGACGGCCAGAACCTGCTTGCCCACCAGCGTTTCCGGCATGTAATGCGCCGTAATCTGCGCTGAGCTCTTTTTTACGCCGATTTCAGGCCCGAAATCGACCCAGAGCTTGATTGCCGGCTTGCGCGCCTCGGGAAACGGCTCCGCGCGCAGGATTTCGCCGACACGGACATCGACCTTCAGGAAGTCGTTGAAAGAAATCTCAGCCACGCGACAGTTCCCTGGACCGGTCCGTTGCCGCCGCGACGGCGCGTTTCAGCAGCGCCGGGAAGCCGTCCTGCTCGTCCATCAGCACCTCCAGCGCCGCCTGGGTGGTGCCGTTCGGGCTGGTCACGTTGACGCGCAGCTGGCCGGGGCTGTCCTCAGCCGCCTCCGCCAGCGCGCCGGCACCTGCGACGGTGGCCTTGGCCAGCTGCATCGCCAGTTCCGCCGGCAGCCCCTGCGCCTCGCCCGCGGCGGCCAGCGTTTCGATCAGGTGGAACACATAGGCCGGACCCGAGCCGCTGACGCCGGTCACCGCATCCATCTGGCCCTCATTTTCCAGCCGCACGGTCTGCCCGACGGCCTGCAGCAGCCCTTCGGCGCGCTCCATGTCCCTGGGGCCCGCATGGGCATTGCCGATCAGCGCGGTGATGCCGCGGCCGACAGCGGCCGGCGTGTTCGGCATTGCCCGCACGATCGGGGTCTTTGCCCCCAGAATATCCTCATAGGTGGCGATCGAGGTGCCCGCCGCCACCGAAATGAACAGGGTCTGGCCGTTGCCGTAGCCTTGCAGCGTGGGCAGCGACTCGCCCATCATCTGCGGTTTCACCGCGATCAGCACGATGCCCGGCGCGGATGGCAGCTCGGCGTTGACATGGACGCCGGTGGCTTTCAGCCAGTCCGAGGGGCGCGGGTCGATCACCCAGACCGACGCGGCGGGCAGACCGCCCTCCAGCCAGCCGGCCAGCATCGCCGATCCCATCTTGCCGCAGCCCAGCAGCACCAGGCCGCGCGCGGCGGTTTCTTGCATATCCATGAAAGCCCCTCCCCGTGATCCATCAGGTTCGGGGCAAGGTTTACGCCCGCCCGTAGGCCTCTGCAATGGCGACCTGCATCGCATCCTGCGGACTGCGCTTGCCCCAGACCGCCAGCTGGATCGCCGGATAGTAGCGCTCCGCATTGGCCACTGCGGCATTGAGCATCGCGTCGATCTGCTGCGGGCTGGCCATCTGGCCGCCGGACAGCATCAGCCCGTAGCGGAACAGCATCAGCTTGTGATCCGCCCAATAGGTGAAGGATCCCTCCCAGCACTGGTCGTTCATGCAGTTGATCAGCTCGTAAAGCCGCGGCAGCTCGGCCTCCGGCGGCTCCATCTCGAAGCTGCAGACCAGCCGCAGGCATTCCTCATAGCCCGACCAGGCCAGCGTCAGCGAATACGTGCGCCACTGCCCTTCCACCGACATCGCGATCTGATCGTCCCCGACCCTGTCGAAATCCCAATCGTGGTGCGACGCCAGCGTCTCGACGATATCGATGGGGTGGATGTCTTCTTCCAGGTGAAGCTCGGATAGTGCCATGATGCCACCTCTCATTTTTACCTAGCACAGCGGGCACAGAGGCGCCCTATAACTAGCTATTTCTGCTATGGGCCGGGGAGGCATCCCCGCTCCCATACTAGATATGGTGAGGCTCAAAAGGTGATCTGGCAACCCTTTATTTTGGGGATATCTGCAATAACTTGTGGATGAACTGTCCACAGCCCCCAAAATGCCGGCCTGTGCGCCCCTATGCGCCACAATGCCCCCCCCCGCACCGGAACAGCCTCCTGCGCGTCTTCCAAACGGCGCGGACACAGGCCGGCAGCACTGGCCGGCCGCACCGGGCCGCACCGGGTCTGCCGCCCCTACCACGGCCCGCTCCGCAGTCAAACAGGAGAAGCGGCGCCGCACGCGCCGATACCTCCGTTCCGGCGGCACCCAGGCCGGCCGCGGCGCAAGCCACGTGGTTGCGGCACATCAGGAAGTTCCGGCCGGTCCGGTATATTAGGTATTTACAATGCCTATTTATTCACTTAAACATTCCCGCAGATCACGCCCCTCAATCCCCCATCAAGGAGCCCTCCCATGACCCTCTCAGAAGCCTTCCTCTGGCCCGGAACCAAAGTCTGCGAACGCCTCGGAGTCGACCCGGAGGGCGAGGCCGGGCTGATCCGCTGGATGGTCAACACATTTGTCTATCTTATCCTCAGCCTGCTCGCTGTCTGGATCCTGGCGGTTTGACCGCACCGCCGCCCGGCGGCAGGCCCTGCCGGCCGGCTTCACGCCGGGATGTGCGGAGTTCCGCCGTGCCGGGCGCACCGGGCAAGACCGCGGGCGCCAAGCGGAACGCGGCCCCCGCCAAACCGGCCCCGGCCGCGAACAGCGGCGGCGGCGGCTGATCTCCGGCCCGCACAGGCCAGCCTGCTGAACCAGCGGGCCGGCCCGACAGTCAGCGGAACGCCGGGCCGTGCGCCCAGACGGTCAGCGACTGGCGCTCGCCGCGGGTGACCGGCGTCACCTGATGCAGCAGGAAGCTGGGGAACACCGTGGCGCTGCCCTGCAGCCGGCTGGCCGCCACCACATGGGCGCCCGGCATCACCTCCAGATCGCCGCCGTCATAGGACCCCGGCTTGCTCAGCTGCACCATCAGGCTCAGCTTGCGCTTGCCCGCCACCGGCCCGTCGCCGATGTCCGAATGCCAGGCGAAATGACCGCCGTCCTCCGCCTTGTAGCTGGCGGCCTGCGGGCTTTCGGCAAATTCGCGCAGATCGAACCCGAACTGCTCCCGGTTGGCCCGGCGCACCAGCGAGATCAGCCGGTCCATCACCCAGCTGGTTCCCGGCACATCATCCAGCCACACCACGCTGGCGCGGCGCAGGTTGTGATCGCGGGTCTGGCCCACCAGCCGCGCCTCGCTGTCCGGCTCCGCCTCGACCTTGCGCAAAATCTCTGCGCATTCCTGGGTGCTGAATGCACTGGGCACCGAGTAGACCGCCACCATCGCATGCTCCTTCTGCTGCTGCCCGGGCAGGCTTGACCGAAAGGCATGGCTCACGCTGTGCGGTTTTCGACCTGACTGACGAAAAGCGACGTGAAACTTGATCCCGGCGCCGGTCCGGGCGCCGCCGCGCCGGGGTCGCCATGCAATGCGCGCAAAAAAGCCCGCCGCAGCACACCGCCGCGGCAGGCTTGCGGTCCGTCCGGGCCGCGCGGTTACTTCTGCGCCGCCTCCAGCGTGTCCAGCCGCGCCTTCAGCGCCTCGTTTTCCTCGCGCGCCTTCTGCGCCATCGCGCGCACCGCGTCGAATTCCTCGCGGGTGACAAAATCGCGGTCGGCCAGCCAGCGGTCGATCATGCCTTTCAGCGCGGTGTCCGCCTCGTCCTTGGCGCCCTGGGCCACGCCCATCGCATTGGTCATCAGCTGGGAAATGTCGTCCAGGATCTTGTTGCGGGTCTGCATGTTCTTCTCCGTCTCGGGGCTGCTTCCTATATGGGCAAGCAGGCGCGCGGCTGCAAGCCGTTGACTTCCCCCAAAGACCAGAGGCATTCAGACGCCCATGCAGGCCATGATCCCATTCCCCGACCTCTCGCCCGAGATTTTCACCATTTCCCTCGGCTCCTTCGAGTTCGCCCTGCGCTGGTACGCGCTGGCCTATATCGCGGGCATCGTCATCGCCTGGCGGCTGGCGGTGGCGGCGCTGCGGCGCCCCGGCCTGTGGCCCGCCCAGCAGCCGCCGATGAAGCCCGAACAGGTCGAGGACCTGCTGACCTGGATCATCCTCGGCGTCATCCTCGGCGGGCGGCTCGGCTTCGTGCTGTTCTACCAGCCCGCCTATTACCTGGCCAATCCAGCCGAGATCCTGAAGATCTGGCAGGGCGGCATGGCCTTTCACGGCGGGCTGATCGGCGTGGTTCTGGCCACCCTGATCTTTGCCGCGCGCCACAACATCCCGAAACTGCAGATCTCCGATCTGGTCGCCCACACGGTGCCGCCGGGGCTCTTGCTGGGGCGGCTGGCGAATTTCGTCAATGCCGAGCTCTGGGGCCGCCCCACCGGCCTGCCCTGGGGCGTCGCCTTCCCCGGCCCGGCGGCGCAGGACTGCGGCCAGGCCCTGGGCGCGCTCTGCGCCCGCCACCCCTCCCAGCTTTATGAAGCGGTACTGGAGGGGCTGATCCTCGGTGCCGTGCTGCTGTACCTGGCCTGGCGCCGCGGCGCCTTCCGCACCCCGGGCCGCCTGCTCGGCGTGTTCCTGGCGGGCTACGGCCTTGCCCGCTTCACTGTCGAGTTTTTCCGCCAGCCCGATGCCCAGTTCGTCACCCCCGGCAATCCGCTGGGCCTCGCCTGGCATCTGGACGGCTTCGGCCTCACCCAGGGGCAGGCGCTGTCGCTGCCGATGATCGCCATCGGCCTCTGGTTCCTGCTCCGCGCCCGCCCCGCCGCCCGGAGCGCGGCATGAGCCTGCTGGACCACCTGACGGCCCGCATCCGGGCCGACGGCCCGGTGTCGGTGGCGGAGTACATGCGCGACTGCCTGCTGCATCCGCAGTTCGGCTATTACACCACCCGCGACCCGCTGGGCGCCAAGGGCGATTTCACCACCGCACCGGAAATCAGCCAGATGTTCGGAGAGCTTCTGGGCCTGTCGCTGGCGCAATCCTGGCTCGATCAGGGCGCGCCCGCCCCCTTCACTCTGGCAGAGCTGGGGCCGGGCCGCGGCACCCTGATGGCGGATCTGCTGCGCGCCACCCGCGGCGTGCCCGGCTTTCACGCCGCCATGCGGATTTGCCTGGTCGAGGCCTCGCCCGCCCTGCGCGCGGCCCAGGCCAGCGCGCTGGAGGGCTGCGCCCCCGCATGGCTGGACACCGCGGACGCCCTGCCCGAACAGCCGCTGTTCCTGATTGCCAACGAGTTCTTCGACGCGCTGCCCATCCGCCAGTTCCTCCGCGCAGGCGGCCGCTGGAGCGAAAAGCGCATCGGCCTCAAGCACGGCGCCCTCAGCTTCGGCCTCGGCCCCGCCGCGCCGCAGCCCGCGCTGGCGCACCGGCTGCAGGACACCCGCGACGGCGATCTGGTCGAGCTGTGCGAGGCCGCCGCCCCCGTCACCGCCGCCATCGCGGCCCGAATCGCCCGCCACGGCGGCGCCGCGCTGATCGTCGATTACGGCGACTGGCGCGCGCTCGGCGATACCCTGCAGGCGCTGCGCGCGCATCAGCCCGCCGATCCCCTCAGCACCCCCGGCGCCGCCGACCTCACCGCCCATGTCGACTTCGAAGCGCTGGCAATGGCTGCAAAAACCGCAGGTTGCGCCTTCAGCCGGCTCACCCCCCAGGGCGTGTTCCTGGAGCGGCTGGGCATCACCGATCGCGCCCGCGCCCTCGCCGGGCCGCTGCAGGGTGCGCCGCTGGAAAGCCTGGTTGCCGCACATCGGCGGTTGACGCACCCCGATGAAATGGGAAACCTGTTCAAAGTTCTAGGCCTCTATCCCTCGCAGGCCGCCCCTCCGCCAGGATTGAACCCATGACGCTTGAAATTCTCACGTCCGATCTGCTTGGCCCGGTGCGCCACGGTTTCTTCACCCGCCGGGGCGGGGCTTCCTCGGGCATTTTCTCCGGCCTCAACTGCGGCCTCGGCTCCTCCGACCAGCGCGAGGCGGTGCAGATCAACCGCGCCCGCGTGGCGGCCGCGATGGAGGTGCCGCCGGAGAACCTGAGTGCTGTGCACCAGGTCCACAGCGCCGATGTGGCGGTGATCACCGGCCCCTCGCCGGACCGCCCGCGCGCGGATGCGATGGTCACCAATGTGCCGGGGCTGGCGCTGGCGATCCTGACCGCCGACTGTCAGCCGGTGCTGTTCTCCGATCCGCAGGCCGGCGTCATCGGCGCCGCCCACGCGGGCTGGCGCGGCACCCTCGACGGGGTGCTGGAGGCGACACTGGAGGCGATGGAAGGCCTCGGCGCGCGGCGCGGAAACATCGCGGCGGTGATCGGCCCCACCATCTCCCAGCGCGCCTATGAGGTCGGCCCGGAATTTTTTGACGACTTCATGATGCAGGACGACGGCTATGCCCGTTTCTTTGCCAATGGCGAAGACGGCCGCTACCTGTTCGACCTGCCGGGCCTGGGCCTGCACAAGCTGCGCCAGGCCGGCGCCGGCGCCGCCGAATGGACCCGCCACTGCACCTATTCGGACCCGCAGAAGTTCTACTCCTTCCGCCGCGCCACCCACGCGAAAGAGGCCGATTACGGCCGCCTGATCTCCTGCATCCGGCTTTAAGCGCGCGTTAACCCGGGAAATTGTGGCGGATTTTCTGAAATTCCGCCGCATTCTCCGCCGCCCGGCCGGGGACCGCTGCGCCACCCGGCATAATTCCCTTTGAAATTCAGAACCTTGAACACCGCCGCCCGCACCGCCCCCGCAGGCGGTTCAATCCCTTGTCCGCGGGGATAAATGCCCACGCCGGGTCACATTCAAGGCGCAAAGATTACTCATAAAGAGGTCAGAACAACACAAACAGCAGCGGCCCTGCATCAGGGCTCAGCTGCCGGGCGAAGGACAGACCGACCATGAAGATGAACAAGCGTTTCATTGCCTCCATCATCCGCTCCGCCAAGAGCGAGACCGTGACCCTGCCTTGGACCGCCGCACGCCGCCGTGCCGGCCAGGCGCCCAAGCGGAAACTGGGTTGACGCCGGGGACGGGTGCCCCGGCGGCGGACTGCCCCCGGCGCCGCGGCGCCGGTCCGGCCAGCCGCCGCCGGGGCACCCAACCGGCCGGAACCAGCACCCGCCGCCGTTTGACACTTTCTTATCCGAATCGCCTTACCCCCGTCCCGGCCTGCCGCTGGGATCCGCCCGCAGCGGCGCAAGGGCCGGCCAGGCGTTAACCAGTTTGCTTCAGATTTTTTGACAATTCGAATTAAATCCCGCCAAATTCAGCGCATACATATCGTTCAAGCACGTCTGTATTGCCGGTGGGGGCCGATGCAAACGGGCAGTTTGAAAGGAGAGGTCCGCCAGCCATGACCATCCCCCACTCGCTGCAGAGGGCTGCAGCCAATGCCGTTGAGGCCAATGCGCTCCTGCAGGATCCGGCAGCGCTGCGCTCCGCCTGCAAGCCGCAGCTGCGGCGCTATGAGGTCAGCAGCCTGCTGCCCAGCGGCGCCATTTCGGAAACCCGCCACATCGCCCCGGCGCTGCCGCTGTTCGAGGACGCTTTCTGCGCGTTTTCCCGCGGCTCGCTGGTGGAAACCGCCGGCGGCCCGGTCGCGGTCGAGGATCTGCTGCCCGGCGACGAGATCCTGACCCGCGGCGGCGGCAGCCAGCCGCTGGTCTGGATCGGCCATACCAGCCTGCTGCCCGCCCGGCCCGGCAGCCGCGGCCGCAGCCACCGCCTGACCAGCTTCATGGCCGACAGCCTGGGGCTGCAGAAACCCGCCTCCAGCCTGGTCGCGGGCCCCGCCGCCCGGCTGCTGCGGGCGCCGCCGCATGTGCAGCGCACGGCAGACGCGCTGCTGCTGACCCCGGTTGCCGAATTTCAGGACGGCATGAGCATCTTCGAGACCGCGCCGCCGACGCCGGTGGACATGTATCACCTGTGCCTGCCGCGGCACGCGGTGATCAGCGTGGGCGGGCTGGAGTTCGAGACCTACCACCCCGGCCCCGACGCGCTGAAACTGGCCAGCTATGCGATCAAGACGCTGTTCCTGAACCTGTTTGCCCATGCCGACAGCATCCAGGAGTTCGGCCCGCTGGCCTGCCCCAGGGCCGATCATGGCAGCAGGCCCGGCCCGGCGATCCTTTAGGCCGAGCGGAGGCGGCAGCACCCGCCGGAACGAAAAAGCCGGGCAATCCCCTGCCCGGCCGCTGCCTGTCAGGCTGTCGGGGCGGCGCCGCTCAGGCCTCGCGCGCCAGCCGCTCCTCCAGCACCTCGAACGGCACGCCCGGCTCGTCTTTGGCGCCGCGGATCACCAGCGAGGTCTTGACGCTGGCCACATTCGGCGTGGTCAGCAGCTCGCCGGTCAGGAAGCTCTGAAAGGTGCTGAGATCTGGAGAGACGCATTTCAGGATGAAATCCACCTCGCCGTTCAGCATGTGGCACTCGCGCACCAGCGGCCAGCTGCGGCATTTTTCCTCGAACGCGCTCAGCTCCACCTCGGCCTGGCTTTCCAGCCCCACCATGGCAAAGACCTGAACCTCGAACCCCAGCTCACGCGCGTTCACATCCGCGTGGTAGCCGTGGATCAGCCCGGCCTCCTCCAGCGCCCGCACCCGGCGCAGGCAGGGCGGTGCCGAAATGCCGACCCGCTTGGCCAGCTCGACATTGGTCATCCGCCCATCGGCCTGAAGCTCCGACAGAATCTTGCGATCAATCGGATCAAGACGGGTTGTGACCATGCTGGAAACTCCTGTGGATTTTGCGTTTCTTATAGCACCGCCGCCGGGCCGCGCAATAATGTTTCATCATCGCGCAATATTCTTTGCACTCCGAAGGTGCAAGCCGCAATCCCGCGCGGCGCCCGCAAATCCGCATTCCACGGCATGCAATGGCTGGGGGGTTTAAGCCCGCGGGTCCTGCCGCTATATGCATTTCCTGACGGCGGCAAGCCCGCCATGCTGCTTACGTAAGGGACGAACATGAGCGAGACGCGCCACACCAAGGTTCTGATCATCGGCTCCGGGCCTGCAGGCTATACCGCGGGGGTCTATGCCGCCCGTGCGATGCTGGAGCCGATCCTGGTCCAGGGGATTGAACCCGGCGGCCAGCTGACCACCACCACCGATGTGGAAAACTACCCCGGCTTCACCGAGGTGCAGGGCCCCGACCTGATGATCAAGATGCAGGAGCACGCCGAGGCGATGGGCTGCGAGGTGATCGGCGATTACATCACCTCGCTCGACACCAGCCGGCGCCCGTTCGTGGCCAAGGCCGACAGCGGCACCACCTTCACCGCCGACGCGGTGATCCTGGCCACCGGTGCGCGCGCCAAATGGCTGGGGCTTGAGAGCGAAGAGAAGTTCAAGGGCTTCGGCGTCTCGGCCTGCGCCACCTGTGACGGCTTCTTCTACCGCGGCCAGGAGATCGTGGTGATCGGCGGCGGCAACACCGCTGTCGAGGAAGCGCTGTTCCTCACCAACTTCGCCTCCAAGGTGACCCTGATCCACCGCCGCGACGAGCTGCGCGCCGAGAAGATCCTGCAGGACCGCCTGATGAAGAACCCCAAGATCGAAACCCTGTGGTTCCACACCCTCGAAGAGGTCGTCGGCACCGACAATCCGCTGGGCGTCGAAGGCGTGGTGGTCAAGAACGTGCAGACCGGCGAGGTGAAGGAAATCCCCTGCAAGGGCGTCTTCATCGCCATCGGCCACGCCCCCGCCAGCGAGCTGGTCAAGGACGTGCTGGAGCTGCACAACGGCGGCTATGTCAAGGTCAAGCCCGGCTCCACCGAAACCTCGATCCCCGGCATCTATGCGGCCGGCGACCTGACCGACCACAAGTACCGCCAGGCGGTCACTTCGGCCGGCATGGGCTGCATGGCGGCACTCGACGCCGAACGCTTCCTGGCCGAGCAGGACTAAGCACCCGACAGGGAGCCCCGGTCAACGCCGGGGTTCCCTCATCTGCTGCGGGCCGCGCGCTGTTCTGCTCGCCCGGAACCCCCGGTGACCCGGTCCCCGCCTCTTTCTCCGCACATTGAAAGCGACTCAGCCTTGCCTTCCGCAGCCGGATGGCTTCAGGGTCCTGCCGTTGCATTTCAACCAAGGAGTTTCCCGATGAGCATTGCCAAGATCCGCATCGTTCTGGCCTGTGCCGGGATTTGCGCCGCGCTGGCCGCCTGTTCCGCGCCTCCTTCCCCGGGAAGCGGATAATCCCCGACGCCCCTTAAGCCAGCCCTCTTCCGGCCGCCCGGACCCTCCCGGGCCGGTCTTTTGCACGCCCGGCCCCGCCACAATAAGCCCCGAAGCTGTGCACAGCCTCCGGGCGCGGCCGGCAGACCGCCAGAAAGCCGACAGCCCCCCACGCCATCAGACATTTTCCGCCGCTCCGGGCCGCGTTTCGGGCAGCCGCAGGTTTCCCGGGTCCGCTTTAACCCGGCATTAGCGGAATCACTGCAAAACCACCGGAAAATCAACGCAAAGCAATTTGCAGCCGGCGGGGACCCAGATGGCCATTCGTACTCTCAGCGCGTTCAACGCGGATGCTTTCACCGTGGATGGCAGCTCCCCCTACATGACGTCGGGCAGCTCGATCATCAACAACTCGGACACGCCGGCCGGCACGATCTTCACCTATGATTCCAGCTATGCCATCGAACAGGTCACCCTGGAAGACACCGGCGGCGATGCCGACACGATGGAAGACGACATGGCCGGCAGCCACACCATCATCGACGGCGGCTCCATGGTGGCCAGCGGCACGCCGGTCGAAGCCGAATCGCATCACTACGTGCAGGAACTCGATGCCGACGGAAACCCCTTCGGCCCGGTCATCACCATCACGGTGTTCTCCCAGAACGGCAACACCCAGGACGTCTGGGGGTTTTCCACCGACACCCCGCTGAAGGACGGCGCCCGCTACAAGAAGACCTCCGGCAGCAACTCGGGATCCTCGGACTACGACAGCTTTGTGCCCTGCTTCGTGTCCGGCACCGCCATCTGCACCGATCAGGGCCTGCGCCCGGTAGAGCGCCTGCGCCCCGGCGACCGGGTGCTGACCCGGGACAACGGCTTTCAGCCCGTCCTCTGGGTGGGGATCCGCCAGATCACCCCCGGCTGGATGCAGGCCTGCCCGCATCTGCAGCCGGTGCGGATCGCCGCCCATGCGTTCGGCCCCGGCCAGCCTGCACAGGACCTCTGGGTCTCGCCGCAGCACCGGCTGCTGCTCAAGGGCGCGGCCTGCCAGGTCCTGTTCGGCGAGCCGGAAGTGTTTTCCGCGGCCGGCCATCTGCAGGCCGCTGCCGGCATTGCCCGGCAGCAGGTTGCCCGGACCACCTACGTGCACCTGCTGTTCGAGCGCCACCAGGCGGTGTTCTCCAACGGCCTCTGGAGCGAAAGCTTCCAGCCCGGCGACCGCCTGCTCAGCCACGGCGGCGCAGCCGCGCGGCAGGAGATCCTCGAGCTGTTCCCCGGCCTGGACCATGCCGGCGGCAGCGCCTACCCGGCGGCCCGCATGGTCATGAAGCAGAACGAAAGCCGCCTGCTGGCGGCCATGGCGGCCGCCTGACCGCCCTGCCGCCTTGACCGCCGCGCCCGCGCCCCGCAGTCTGCACCCCGGGAACCGCGGCACGGGAGAACCTGGGGTGGCAGGCGCGCTCTGGCAAGGCAATTGGATCAGCCGCACCCGGATCATCTCCGGGCTGGTGCTGTTCACCTATGCTTTCTTTCATTTCATCAACATCGGCCTGGGGCTGCTGTCGCCGGCCTGGATGGCGGACTTCCAGGACATCCGCCAGCTGATCACCCGCAGCCTCCTGGGCAGCCTGGTCCTTTATGCCGCGCTGATCCTGCATGCCGGGCTGGCGCTGTGGAACCTGGGCCGCCGCCGCAGCCTGAAGCTGCGCTTTGGCGAGGCGCTGCAGACCCTGCTCGGCTTCCTGATCCCGCTGCAGCTGCTCAGCCATCTGGTGTTCACCCGCTATTCCCACGAAATCTACGGCGTCAATGACGAGATGCCCTATGTCATCGTGCTGATGTGGAACTCGCCCGAGGTCTGGCAGCAGAGCGCGCTCTTGCTGGCGGTGTGGATCCACGGCTGCATCGGCCTGCACTACTGGCTGCGGCTGACCCGCTGGTGGCGGCGGCTGATCCCCTGGATGGCGGGGCTGGCCGTCTTTGTCCCCGGCTTTGCCCTGGCCGGGCTGCTGACCGAAGGCCGCCGGATTTATGATCTGTTCGTTGAAGGCAGCCGGCGGCCGGACCTGATGGCCGGTTTCAACTGGCCCGGCCGCGACGATTTCGCCGCCCTGTACCAGACGGATGGCCGCTGGTTCACGGCCTTTCTGGTCCTGCTGGGGCTGGCGGCGGCGGCCCATGTTCTGAACCGGCTGCTGCGGCGCCGCCGCGCCGTGCAGATCCGCTATGCCTTCGGGCCGGAGATCCGCGCCGAACGCGGTATGACGCTGCTGGAAATGTCCCGCGCCCACGGCGTCCAGCACACCTCGCTCTGCGGCGGCAAGGGGCGCTGCACCACCTGCCGGGTGGTGATCGACGACGGCGCCGAAGACCTGCCGCCGCCCGCGCCGCCCGAGGCCCGCAGCCTGGCCGCGGTCAAGGCGCCCGGCAACATGCGGCTGGCCTGCCAGATCCGCCCCCAGGCGCCGCTCACCGTCACCCGCATGTTCCGCCCCGACGGGCGCAAGGGCCGCGCCCATGCCAGCCAGGGCAGCGAACAGCAGCTGGCGATCCTGTTCCTCGACATGCGCGGCTTCACCGCCCGCACCGCAGGCCAGCTGCCCTATGACGTGGTGTTCCTGCTCAACCGCTTCTTCGACGCCATCGTGCCCGCGATCGTGGCGGCCGGCGGCACCGTCGACAAATACCTCGGCGACGGGCTGCTGGCGCTGTTCGAAGCGCAGACGCCCGCCCGCTCGGCCCGCGCAGCCCTAGATGCCGCCACCGCCATCGGCACCGCGCTGCAGGACTTCAACGCGCAGCTGGCGGCGGACGGCGAGCCGGCAATCCGCATCGGCATCGGCCTGCATCTGGGCGAACTGGTGCTGGGCGAGATCGGCAGCGCCGGCCATGCGCCGCGCACCATCATCGGCGGCAGTGTCAACACCGCCAGCCGCCTGGAGGCCCAGACCAAGGAGCTGGGAATCGAACTGCTGATTTCCGCCCGCGTGCTGCAGGCCGCCGGATACGGCCTGGACGGGTTTGCCCTGCGGGAATTCCGGCTCCGGGGCGTTGCCGAGCCGCTGTCCGCCCTGCCGGTGGAGCATGCCGCCGCCCTGCCGCGGACCCTGGCCGCGGGACAGCGTTGAGCCGGCGGCGCCTCTTTGGGAACACCTGTTTCGCCGCACCGGCACCGCCCGCATGAAGCATGCCGGCAAACAAGCCCGGCGAGAATTTTCTGCCGCGCGGCCCGCCTGCGTTGCCGCAATGCCACGCAGGCAAAAATCCGCAATCCGGCCCGATTTGCACTTTGCTTCCGCAGCAAACCATGCAATGCGTTCACGCGTGAACACACTTTGACCCGCTGACCGCCGCTGACTCATGACCGTATCCCTGGAAACACCCAGCCCCGAAGGGGAAGACCTGCTCTTCCGTCTCCTGCGCCAGCTTGATGCGGCGCCGGATGCGTCGCAGCGGACCACCGCCGCGGCGCTGGGGATTTCGCTGGGGCGGCTCAACACGCAGCTGCGCGTGGCCGCGGATTCCGGCCTGATCACCGTCAGCAGCCGCCCCGGCCCCGACAAGCGGCAGCGGTTTGCCTATTCGCTGACCTCCCGGGGTGCAGCGGAAAAAGTGCGTCTCACCGATCAATTCCTCGCCCGCAAGCTCGCAGAATACAACGCGCTGCACGCGGAACTTACCGGCACCGCAAGCGGCCTGCCCCCTCTCAAGCACAGGACCCATCCCATGCAAAGCAACCTGGCTCCCATTCCAGAGCTCTATGTTTCCTATGAAAGCGCGCAGAAACTGAAAGTCGAAGCGGCAGAACTGACCAGCTGGGACCTGACCCCGCGCCAGATCTGCGACCTCGAACTGCTGATGAACGGCGGCTTCAACCCGCTCAAGGGCTTTCTGACCGAGCAGGACTACAACGGCGTGGTCGACAACATGCGTCTGGCCGACGGCACCCTGTGGCCGATGCCGATCAACCTGGATGTGTCCGAAGACTTTGCCGCCTCGCTGGAGCCGGGCCAGGACATCGCGCTGCGCGACCAGGAAGGCGTGATCCTCGCCACCATGACCGTGACCGACAACTGGGTGCCGAACAAGGCGAAAGAGGCCGAGAAGGTCTTTGGCGCCGATGACGACGCGCACCCGGCGGTGAACTACCTGCACAACCAGGCCGGCAAGGTCTACCTGGGCGGCCCGGTCACCGGCATCCAGCAGCCGATCCACTATGACTTCCGCGGCCGCCGCGACACCCCGAACGAGCTGCGCGCCTACTTCCGCAAGCTGGGCTGGCGCAAGGTCGTCGCCTTCCAGACCCGCAACCCGCTGCACCGCGCCCACCAGGAGCTGACCTTCCGCGCCGCGCGCGAAGCCCAGGCCAACCTGCTGATCCACCCGGTTGTCGGCATGACCAAACCGGGCGACGTCGACCACTTCACCCGCGTGCGCTGCTATGAAGCCGTGCTGGACAAATACCCGGCCGCCACCACCTCGATGAGCCTGCTGAACCTGGCGATGCGCATGGCCGGCCCGCGCGAGGCGGTCTGGCACGGCCTGATCCGCAAGAACCACGGCTGCACCCACTTCATCGTCGGCCGCGACCACGCAGGCCCCGGCAAGAACTCCGCCGGCGACGACTTCTATGGCCCCTATGACGCGCAGGACCTGTTCCGCGAGTATCAGAAGGAAATGGGCATCGAAATGGTCGACTTCAAGCACATGGTCTATGTGCAGGAGCGCGCCCAGTACGAGCCGAACGACGAAATCGCCGACCGCGACAACGTCACCATCCTGAACATCTCCGGCACCGAACTGCGCCGCCGCCTGGCCGAAGGCCTGGAAATCCCCGAGTGGTTCTCCTTCCCCGAGGTGGTCAAGGAACTGCGCCGCACCAAGCCGCCGCGCTCCAAGCAGGGCTTCACCGTGTTCTTCACCGGCTTCTCCGGCTCCGGCAAATCCACCATCGCCAACGCGCTGATGGTCAAGCTGATGGAAATGGGCGGCCGCCCGGTCACCCTGCTGGACGGCGACATCGTTCGTAAGAACCTGTCGAGCGAGCTGGGCTTCTCGAAAGAGCACCGCGACCTCAACATCCGCCGCATCGGCTATGTCGCCTCCGAGATCACCAAGAACGGCGGCATCGCCATCTGTGCGCCGATCGCGCCTTATGCCACCACCCGCCGCGCGGTGCGCGAGGACGTGGAAGCCTTCGGCGCCTTTGTCGAAGTGCACGTCGCCACCACGATCGAGGAATGCGAGCGCCGCGACCGCAAGGGCCTGTACAAGCTGGCCCGCGAAGGCAAGATCAAGGAGTTCACCGGCATCTCCGACCCCTACGACGTGCCGCAGAACCCGGAGCTGTCGGTCGAGACCGAAAACGTCGACGTCGACAACTGCGCCCACCAGGTGCTGCTGAAGCTGGAAAGCATGGGTCTGATCAAGGCCTGAGCCTGACGGCAGCGAGAAACAGGAACGGCCCGCCCCTTGGCGGGCCGTTTTTCATTCCTGGGACGACCGGCTCTGGCGAAGGTTTTCTGATCCGCCCCTGCGCGCGCTTCGGCGGATCCCGCGCGGCCTGCGTCCGCCGGCCAAGCCTGTTAGCGGATCGGGCGCACACCATCGTCAAAGGTCACGTGCCGCCTTCGAAACGTTGCGCCCTCGACGCATTCCGGCTCGCTGATCCGGTCCATCCGGAAATGCCGGAAGTCCTGCCGCGCCGGGTCCCAGGCGACCAAATACCAGATCGGCGGCAGGATCAGCATGGCTTGCGGCTCAACCTGCCGGGTGGTTTCGGCCCCCTTTGCGTCGCGATAGCGGAACCGCAAGTGGAGCCGCTTCAGAAACGCCGGCTCAAAGGCGGACAACAGCGCGCGATCCATTTGCCCCAGATCGGAAATGCCGACTTGCGGCGCCAGCGTCCCGACGTAGAGGCAATCCAGAAACCGGCGCAGGTCGCGGACCTTGTCCGAAGGCAGCGACTTCTCGATCTTGGCCAGCCCGGTGTCGGCCAGGCCCGAGAACGGCAGGTTCCCGGCCGCCCGCATGCTCGCGACACTGATCAGAAGCGCAAAGACTTCGGCCACGGACAGGCGGGCCGTGGTCTGGACCGACTCCGGATCAAGATAGAGCCCGCCGCCGCGGCCGGGCTCGGAATGGATGACGTATCCCTCGTCCCGCAGCGCTGCGATGTCGCGCAGGACCGTGCGGCGCGAAGCGCCAACTTCGCGCGCCAAGGCGCCGGCAGTCGAGGTCCCGTTGCGGCGGAGAGTGCGGACAATGGCGTCTTGGCGGATGCGGGTATTCATTTCCGTCGGTTACCACTGAATGGTGTCAAAATTTGTCACCGTAAGAGCTTAAGCCCTGTCCGGCATGTTCAGCAAGGAGACAACGCGATGCTTACCCCAGACAATTTCCCCGCCCCCGCATTTGTGCCGGCAAACGGCGTAGAGCTTGAAGTTTTCGAAACTGGCCAAGAGAATGCCGGCCGGCCGGTAGTGCTCTGCCACGGCTGGCCGGAGCATGCCTATTCCTGGCGGCATCAGATGCCCGCCCTTGCCGCTGCGGGCTATCATGTCATTGTCCCCAACCAGCGCGGCTATGGAAACTCGGCCTGCCCGGCAGAGGTCACGGAGTATGACATCGGCAAGCTGACCGCCGATCTCGCGGCCCTCCTCGACCACTATGGCTATAAAGACGCCGTCTTTGCTGGCCATGACTGGGGGGCCAATGTGGTCTGGGGGATGGCGCAGCTGTACCCGGACAGGGTGTCCAGGATCATCAACCTGGCCCTGCCGTACCAGCCGCGCACCCCGAAACCCTGGATCGCGTTCATGGAGGAGATTTTCGGAGGCGACAATTATTTCGTTCACTTCAACCGGCAGCCGGGTGTCGCGGACGCCGTGCTGGACAGCAACGCGCCCGGCTTCCTCCGCAACTTGTTCCGCAAGAATCTGCCCCCGGCGCCGCCCGCGCCCGGCATGATGATGATCAACCTCGCCCAGGCGGAACACCCGCTGGGCGATCCCGTGATGCATGACGGCGACCTCGCGGTCTTCATTGCCGCGTTTGAGAAGACAGGCTTCACAAGCAGCATCAACTGGTACCGGAATCTCGACCGTAACTGGCACATCCTGGCGGACGCCGATCCCGTCATTCACCAGCCTGCGCTGATGATCTACGGCGACCGCGATGCGATCCCGAAATCCGAAAACCTGGCCGAGTTCGTGCCGAACGCCGACGTGGTCAGCCTCGACTGCGGCCATTGGATACAGCAGGAGAAGCCGCAGGAGACCACCGGCGCGATCTTGAACTGGCTGGCCAAGAACGCCGCCGCCTAGCTTGCCGCATCCCGCCGCAACAGGCGGCACGGCTGCCCGCTGGCGCAATCGGCGGGCAAGTCGGAAAAAGGGAGCCGCCCGCCGGCGCCCCGGACCGGACAGCACGCAAGGAGGCTGGGCGCCGGCAGAGCGGACACCGTTGCCCGCCCTGCCGGCGGCTACAGCGCCTCCGGCAGATCCGCCGTGCCGCGCATCAGCACAAAGCCTTTGCCGGCCACCCGCACGCCCTCAATCGCCTCCGGCGTTCCAACCCGCGCCACCCGCGCCCGGCCGGGGCGGCCCATCCCGTGGCCCTGCTCGGCGGTGAACTCCGCCTTCTGCATCAGCCCGTGGCGCCACAGGTAGGATGCCATCGCGCCGGTGGCCGAGCCGGTGAACGGGTCTTCCGGCGGGCTCGGCGGCGCCATCAGCAGGCGCGAGAAGGTGTCGCCCGCCTCCGTCGCCCCCTCCAGCACCACCAGAAACGGCTCCATCATGTCGATGCCGTCAGCGCCAATCGATTTGCCCAGCACCGCCAGCGCCTCCAGGTTCAGCTCCGCCGCCTCCAGTGCGGCGCGGCTCTTCAGCACGGTGACGCAGAACGGCAGCCCGGTGGAGACCTTCTGCGGCCGCCCCGCGATCGCCTCCACCGGCAGCGACACCGCCGCCGCCACCAGTTCCGGATCGGCAAAGGGGCCGAACTCCGGCGCCACCTGGGTCATCTCGATCAGACCGCCGTCCAGCCGCACCGGCACGATCCCGGCGCCGGTTTCCAGCGTGATACTATCGCCCTGGAACAGCCCCCGGTCCCGCATCGCCGCCACCGTGGCGATGGTTGGATGGCCGGCAAAGGGGATCTCGCGGCTGGCGAGGAAATAGCGCACCTTCACATCCGCCGCCTCCGACGGGCCGGTAAAGGTGCATTCCACCAGCGAGGTCTCCCGCACATAAGCGGTGCAGACCGCCTCCGGCAGATGCGCCCCGCCATGCACCACCGCACAGCCGTTGCCGCCAAAGGCGCGGTCCGAAAATGCATCCACCCAGTCGAAATCAAACCTGTTCATAGCTTCTTCCTTTTGGAAATCTCCTTGCCGGGACGTGCATCTCCCGCCCCAAGCATTTCCCCGATTTCATCCTCGAACTGCTCAACCGGCAACCCGAAACTCTCCTCAAATGCGCGCCGCCAGGAAAGGCCCGCCCCTTGTTTCCGCCAGTAACTGAATACCGCGTCTTCCCCGTGGCGCGCAGCCAGCACCCGAGCCGCATAATGCGCCAGGTCATAGGCCTCATAGGACAGGCTCTTTCGTTCTTCGCGCAGGTCCCGCAGCCTGCTCCCTGAAGCTCTGGCTTTCCAGCGCAAAACCTCCATCCGCTCCGGCTTTGCATAGCCATGAGCATCCAGAAACTTTTCGCGCACGAGCTCTGCGGCACCTTCATCCAGCCACAAGACGCCTTCCTTGCCCCAGACAGCAGGATGCCGCTTGCGCAGACCGTATTCTCCGGTAACCTCCGCCTGCCATAGGTGCACATACTCATGGGCGATGACAGGACCAAGCCAGCGGTAGCTGCTCTTCAGCCAATCCTCATCGTAAGCACTCTCTTGCGCCCAGCAAATAAAGAACATCCCCGGAAATGCCTTGGCCGAGTACCCGCGCTCAATAGTACACGCACGCTGGATCGGTTTCGTAAACCTCACCGGACGCCAGCCAAGCTGCCGGACCAGTTGCTTCATCTGCCGGGTCATGGCGCTGGCACTGCTGGCCGCTGCGATGCCAGGCCGGGTCGCCATCGGCATCCCCATGTCACGGGTCATAAAGGTCATCACCTTGCTATGGTTGATCCGCAGAGCCGCTTCGACCAGACTGTCCTGAGCCTGAACCACCGGAGCTTGGCGGCTGGGCAAATACTGTTTCAAAGAATACCGCAGCACCGGCAGTTCGCGGCACCAATGGACTGCCTCCGCCCTGCTCAGCGGTGGCAGGGCTTGCAGGCCAGCTGGCAGCCTTTCCCCCTGTTCCTCTTTCATTTGCCGCCAGGCCTGGCGGGTCTTGGGTCCCACAAGCCCATCGGCGGGCCCTGGATCCAACCCCAACCCGGCCAGCTGCCGTTGCACGCATTCCACAAACGGATCGGCTGCAGCAGGTGCGGCCTGCACTGCCAAGCCCAGCACCGCAGCGGCAAGCCGGAGAACCAGGATCATGAAACAGCCTCCCTGAAACAAACCAGGCCCCCAGAATGGGAGCCTGACTGCTGAAATATCAAGCGGTTTCCGGCAAATGCAGCGGTGCCTGTGGCAGGATCAATGCACAGGCGCCAAGCCCCGCCTAGTGCACCGGCACCGGCGTCATGTCGTTCTGCCGCGCCAGCACAAAGGCCATCCGGCGGTCGGCCACCAGCGCCAGCTGCTCTCCTCCGGCGTCATGGACCGCATAAAGCAGCTCGCGTTCGCCCGCGCTGTCCTGCACTTCCTTGGGCAGATCCGCCACCGCAACCGCCTTCACATAGACGGTCCGGTCTGCGCCCTCTTTGAAGTCAAACGGTGTATGCATTGCTCTTACCCCTTTCTGATGCTGATCGTCTGGACCACGGTTTCGGGCCGGGCACGGGTCAGATCCACATGCAAGAGCCCGTTTTCCATCACCGCCTCGCCGACTTCGACGCCGTCCGCCAGCACGAACATGCGCTGGAACTGGCGCGCCGCGATGCCGCGGTGCAGGAACACCCGCCCCTCGCTGTCGTCGCGCTGGCGGCCGCGGATCACCAGCTGGCGGTCCTCGACGGTGATCGCCAGATCCTCCTCGGCAAAACCGGCCACGGCCAGGGTGATGCGGTAGGAATGCTCCGACGTCTGTTCGATATTATACGGCGGATAGCCTTCATTGCCCGACTTGGCCGAGCGTTCCAGCAAGCGTTCCAGCTGCTCGAACCCCAGCATGTGCGGGTAGGAGCCCAAGGTAAGTTTCGACACGTTGTTCGTCCTTTATGCCAAAGCGACGGATGCGCACGGCCCCGCTGACGGCAGCCGCTTCCAGAAGAATATGGGAAGTTCCTGCTGGATTCACAAGAGCATGTGCCCATAGGTCTAGCGGAAAAGCTGTTAACGAAGTATCTTCGCCCATACTTCATTCACCAGCCTGATTGAGTCGCCCATGAACGCCCCCACAGATGTGTCGATGAAGACCGATGAGGTCCTGAAAGTTGAGCTGGAGGTTTTCCGCAGGCAGCACCGTGATCTGGACGAGGCGATCAGCGCGCTGGAAGAGCGCGGCACCGCCGACCAGCTGACGATCCGCCGCCTGAAGAAGCAGAAGCTCACCCTCAAGGACAAGATCGCCCTGATCGAGGACCGCCTGACCCCGGACATCATCGCCTGAGCGCCCCCCTGACCGGACGGCGGCGCGGCCCGCACCGACCGGGCCGCGGCCTGCTGCCGGCCGCCCGCGCCGCCGCCCGCGGCGCTCCTTCCGCGCCGGCCGCCGCCGGCCTTGCAGGACTGCCCGCCGATGTTCTTTGACCTTGGCCCCGCCGCCCCCTATGCCGCGCTGGCGCTGATCCTGGCGGTGTTCGCCGCCTTTCTCAGCGAACGCCGCCCGGCAGAGGTCACCGCCTTTTTCGGCGCCGCGGTGGCGCTGGCGCTGGGGCTGGCCTCTGCCGATGACGTGCTGGCCGCCGCCGCCAACCCCGCGCTGGCCACCATTGCCGCGATGTTCATCCTCAGCTCGGCGCTGGTGCGCACCGGCACGCTCGAGGTGATGATCGCGGCGCTGTCGCGGCTGGCCCGGCGCCGCCCGGCGCTGGCGGTGGCGGCGCTGATGGGCACCGCCGCGGCGGCCTCCGCCTTTCTCAACAACACGCCGGTGGTGATGGTGCTGATCCCGGTCGCCATCGGCCTTGCCCGGCAGCTGGGCACGGTGCCGTCGCGGCTGCTGATGCCGCTGTCCTTCATGGTGATCCTCGGCGGCACGGTGACGCTGATCGGCACCTCCACCAACCTGCTGATCGACGGGCTGGCCCGCGACCTCGGGATGCGTCCCTTCGGCCTGTTCGAGATCGCGCCGCTGGGGCTGCTGCTGGCGCTGTCGGGCGCCGCCTTCCTGGCGCTGGCGGCGCCGCGGCTGCTGCCGGACCGCGGCACCGTGCTCTCCGGCGCCGCCGGGCGCGACAGCCGCGCCTGGCTGGCCGACCTGTTCGTCCCCGAGGGCTCGCCGCTGACCGGCACCGCGCCGCTGGCAATCCAGGCGCTGAAACGCGGCGGCGGCCGGGTCGCCGACGTGATCCGCGGCGGCGCCTCGCTGCGGCGGGACCTGGCGGCGGTGCGGCTGCAGCCCGGCGACGTGATCGTGCTCAAGACCCGCGACACCGAGATCGCAGGCCTGCGCGACGGCGCCGCCCGCGGCCTGCTGCTGCCCGGGCTGGAGGCCGCCGGCCTGCGCCGCTCGCAGCTGATGGAGCTGCTGGTCGCCCCCGGCTCCAAGGCGGCGGGGCGCAGGCTGAGCGCGCTGCGCTGGCGCCGCCGCTTCGGGGTCTACCCGCTGGCGCTGCACCGGCGCGGCGAGACCGTCGGCGCCCGGCTCGAGGACACCCCGCTGCAGGCCGGCGACACCCTGCTGGTCGACGGCGCCGCCGCGGACATCGCCCGGCTGGCCGCCGACCAGCGGCTGATCCAGCTGGCGCCCAGCCCGGCCCGCGCCTACCGCCGGGCCAAGGCGCCGCTGGCAATCGCGGTGCTGGCGGCGGTGGTGCTGCTGGCCGCCATCGGCGCCGCGCCGGTGCTGCCGCTGGCGCTGATCGGCGCCGCGCTGGTGCTGGCCACCGGCTGCATCGAGGCCGACGAGGCGATGGCCGCCGTCGACGGGCGGCTGATCCTGCTGATCGTGTCGATGCTGGTGCTGGGCAAGGCGCTGGACAATTCCGGCGTCATCGCGCTGGCCACCGGCGCCCTGGCCCCGGCGCTGCAGGGCAGCCCGCCCTGGGTGGCGCTGCTGCTGGTCTATGCCGCGACTTCGGTGCTGACGGAATTGGTCTCCAACAACGCCGTCGCGGTGCTGATGGCGCCGCTGGCCGCCGGTCTTGCCGCCGCGCTCGGCGCGGATCCCCGGCCCTTCGTGATCGCGGTGATGTTTGCCGCCTCGGCCAGCTTTGCCACCCCGGTCGGCTACCAGACCAACACGCTGGTCTACAACGCCGGCGGCTACCGCTTCACCGACTTCCTGCGCCTCGGGCTGCCGATGAACATCCTGGCCGGCGCGGTCTCGGTTGCCGCCATTCCGCTGTTCTGGCCGCTCTGAGCGCCCGCCCCCGCACCGGCCCCGCACCGCCCCCGCACCGGCCCCGCACCGGGCGCCCGCATCGGCCCCGTAGCGCCGGCCGCCAAATGGATGGCCAAAGCGCGCATTTGCGGTTAGGAGCAGCCCGAATTCGTGCCAGAGCCGCCCCGGCGGCGGCCCGCGCACGGTCCGCAACACCGCATAGAGCGAGCCGAACATGACCGCCACGAGGGATCACGCCCCGGCGCCTGCCGCGCAGGACGCCGATTACAATTTCACTCCGAAACAGGCGCTGGCCGGCGCCCAGATGCTGTTCGTCGCCTTCGGCGCGCTGGTGCTGGTGCCGCTGCTGACCGGGCTCGACGCCAGTGTCGCCCTGTTCACCGCGGGCCTTGGCACGCTGATCTTCCAGATCGCCACCCGCGGCCAGGTGCCGGTGTTCCTGGCCTCCTCCTTTGCCTTCATCGCGCCGATCATCCACGGCGTGCAGACCTGGGGCATGGCGGCCACCACCGGCGGGCTGGCGGCGGCCGGGCTGCTGTATGTGCTGCTCAGCTTTGCCATCCGCGCCTTCGGCACCGGCTTCCTGCACCGGCTGCTGCCGCCGGTGGTGGTCGGCCCTGTCATCATGGTGATCGGCCTGTCGCTGGCGCCGGTCGCGGTCAACATGGCCACCGGCCTGGCCGGCGAGACCCAGGTGATGCCGCGCAGCACCGCGCTGATCCTGGCCGCAATCGCGCTCGGCACCACCATGCTGACCGCGATCCTGGGCCGCGGCATCATGCGCATCGTGCCGATCCTGGCCGGCGTCGCCGCGGGCTATGCCGCGGCGCTGGTCTGGGGCGCGGCAACCGGCGACAGCCTGGTCAGCTTTGCCGCCCTTTCCGGCGCGCCCTGGTTCAAGGTGCCCGGCTTTGCCGCGCCCGAGTTCAACCTGGCCGCCATCCTGTTCATCCTGCCGGTCGCCATCGCCCCCGCGATCGAGCATTTCGGCGACATCCTGGCGATCTCCAATGTGACCAAGCGCGACTACATGGAGAAACCCGGCATCCAGAACACCATGCTTGGCGACGGCCTCGCCACCGCCGCCGCGGGCCTGTTGGGCGGGCCGCCCAACACCACCTATTCCGAGGTCACCGGCGCCGTCACCCTGACCCGCGCCTTCAACCCGGCGATCATGACCTGGGCGGCGCTGTTCGCCATCGCGCTCTCCTTCATCGGCAAGCTGTCGGGCGCCCTGGCAACCATCCCGATGCCGGTGATGGGCGGCATCATGATCCTGTTGTTCGGCATGGTCACCGTGGTCGGCCTCAGCGTGCTGGCGAAACTGGGCGAGGCGCTGACCCAGGCGCGCAACATGGTGATCGTCTCCACCGTGCTGATCATCGGCCTCGGCGGGCTGACGCTGCAGTTCGGCGAAGGCTTCACCCTGGCGGGCATCGGCCTGTCGGGTGTGGCCGGCCTGCTGCTGAACCTGATCCTGCCGCAGGAGCGCTGACCCGCAGCTGCGGCTGCCGCCCGGCCCTGCGCGCCGCCCGCGCCGCGCATCCGCGCGGCGCCACGCCCAACCGCAAGGCGGTGCAGCTCTGCTGCATCCCGCGCGGGCGGGAGCCTCCCCTGCGCACGGGCTGCGGCAAAGCGCCAAAGCACGCGAATAAAGGCCCGAAACCCTTGGAATCCGCGCCCGCCCGCATTGCACCGAATCCCAGTTTCCCTATAGTGCGCGCTCCACAAGCCGCGACAGGAGCCAACAAGCCATGGCCGACATCAAAGTGGGCATCATCATGGGCAGCCAATCCGATTGGCCGACCCTGAAGGAAGCCGCCAATATCCTGGATGAACTGGGCGTTGCCTATGAGACCAAGATCGTCTCTGCCCACCGCACCCCGGACCGGCTGTGGACCTACGGCAAGACCGCGGCAGAGCGCGGGCTGCAGGTGATCATCGCAGGTGCCGGCGGGGCTGCCCACCTGCCCGGCATGGTGGCCTCCAAAACCCGGGTGCCGGTGGTCGGCGTGCCGGTGCAGACGCGGGCGCTGTCCGGCGTCGACTCGCTTTATTCCATCGTCCAGATGCCCAAGGGCTTCCCGGTGGCCACCATGGCGATCGGCGCGGCCGGTGCCGCCAACGCGGGCCTGATGGCCGCGGGCATCCTGGCGCTGCAGGACGCGGAGCTGGCGCAGCGGCTGGACGACTGGCGCGCGGCGCTCTCCGCCTCGATCCCGGAGGAACCCGCCGATGACTGACATGCTCTCCCCCGGCGCCGTGATCGGCATCCTCGGCGGCGGCCAGCTCGGCCGGATGCTGTCGGTCGCGGCCTCCCGGCTCGGCTTCAGGACGCATATTTTCGAGCCCGGGCTGAACCCGCCCGCGGGCCATGTCGCCGACCGCCTGACCACCGCAGGCTACGAGGACGCCGCCGCGCTGGCCGCCTTTGCGGCCTCGGTGGACGTGATCACCTACGAGTTCGAGAACATCCCGACCTCCGCCCTCGATCTGCTGGAATCGCACAAGCCGATCCGCCCGGGGCGCGAGGCGCTGCGCATCAGCCAGGACCGGCTGACCGAAAAAACCTTCCTGCAGGACCTCGGCCTGCAAACGGCGCCCTTTGCCGACATCACCGATGAGGCCAGCCTCGATGCGGCGCTCGCCGTAATCGGCGCGCCCGCGATCCTGAAGACCCGGCGCTTCGGCTATGACGGCAAGGGCCAGGCCCGCATCAAGGCGCCGGAAGACGCTGCCGAAGCACTCGCGGCCATGGCCGGCGCGCCCTCGATCCTCGAAGGCTTCGTCACTTTCAGCCACGAGGTCTCGGTGATCGCGGCCCGCGGCGTCGGCGGCGAGATCGCCTGTTTCGATCCCGGCGAGAACGTCCATCGCGACGGCATCCTGCACACCACCACCGTGCCCGCGCGCCTCAGCAAGGCGCAGCGCATGGATGCGGTGCTGATGGCCGGCAAGATCCTGAACGCGCTCGATTATGTCGGCGTGCTGGGGGTTGAGCTGTTCGTCACCCCGCAGGGGCTGATCGTCAACGAGATCGCGCCGCGGGTGCATAACTCCGGCCACTGGACCCAGAACGGCTGCACCGCCGACCAGTTCGAGCAGCACATCCGCGCGGTGGCGGGCTGGCCGCTGGGCGACGGCCAGCGGCATTCCGACGTGGTGATGGAAAACCTGATCGGCGATGACGTGGACCGCATTCCGGAACTGGCCAGGGAAGCGGATTGCGCCATCCACCTTTATGGCAAGGCCGAGGCCAAGCCGGGCCGCAAGATGGGCCATGTGAACCGGGTCGTTAAACCGCAGGACTGACCCCGCGCAGGAGACGGCTGGGGGCGCTGCCCCCAGACCCCCGGGATATTTCCAGCCAGAAGAAGCGGGCGGCCTCAGCTGAGGCCGTTTCTTGTGATCTCCGCGTTCATCCAATGCACCTCTGTCTGCACGTGGTCCGCACGGACGTACTTGGCCAGCAGGCTCTGCATTTCCGTTTCGGCAAAGCCTCTTGCTGCACGGATCACAAACCCTTCCTGCGTCTCAAGGTCCAGCCCGGATATGGTCTCTTTCAGCACAGTTTCCGAAGGCGGCCCCCGGTACAGCACCGGCACGCTCACAATCCCCAATTCACCAAACCGGACCAATGTCGCTTCCCAGGGTTGAACCACGCCATTCACGATCCAGGCAAAGCCCAGGAAATACGAGGGCAGCGCGCCATAGGCGATGGCATGACGGGCATAAAGATATTCACCGACAATTCGCTCCCCTTCCTGCAAAGAAGGAGAAATCCCGGCAGCAAATGCCTTCATCCAGTCCCGCGACGGATGATAGCGCGCATCCGGACTGCGCGGATGGCAGCCCCCGGAATGGATCGTGGTGTTTTCACCATCCATCTTCTCGGTGATGACCACCTCAGGCTCCGCCAGCAGCGCCGAGGCATCCTGCAGGATCTTGTCATCGCTGGTTGCCCCTGGTGACTGCGGCAAGTGAAAAGTGCGGCCGTATTTTCGCAGCATGTCAGTAATTACCGGTTGGTGAAAATGCTTACCCGCAACCTATCCGTGCTCAGCCTCCGCAGCAAGGCGGCCCGGTGAAAGCGGCCCCGCCGGTTTCACGCGCCGCAAAGAGGGCCATCCGGCCTGATGCGCGGCGCTCCCCCTCAGGCGAGGAAACGGCGCGCCACATCCCCCGACATGTAGCTGACCCGCCCGCCGCTGAAGGTGGCCGCGACCCGCCTGCTCTCCTTGTCCAGCACCAGTATGTCCGCGCGCTTGCCTGCCTCCAGCCGCCCGCGGTCAGCCAGCCCCAGCACCTGCGCCGGCCCGTCCGAGACCAGCCGCCAGGCGCCGGCCAGGTCCAGCAGGCCGGAGCGTTCCAGCATCAGCGCCGCGCGGCGCGGGCTGGGATAGTGGTAGTCCGAGGCCAGCGCATCGCAGAGCCCCATGGCAATCAGCTCCACCGCCGAGGCATTGCCCTTGTGCGAGCCGCCGCGCACCACGTTGGGCGAGCCGAGGATCACCGGATCCCCCGCCGCCCGCGCGGCCTCTGCCGCCTCCAGCGTTTCCGGGAATTCGGCGATCCGCGCGCCGCGCACGCGCCACTGGGCACGGTCCCCTTCGGTGCGGTCGTCGTGGCTGCCGGTGCGCACGCCGAGATCCGACAGCGCCCGGCACAGCGCATCCATCGCCGCGGGCACCTCCGCCCGGCGGGCGTGCAGGTCCTTCAGCATCTGCCAATGCGCTTCCGGATTGCGCCCCGCCTTCAGCGCCTGGCCGGTAAGCCGCGGCGGCTTCCTGCCCTGCGCCAGCCGCTCATGCGGCAGGTGGTCGTTGAACACCACATAGGGCACCGCCCAGTCCGCCACCCGGGCGGGCAGCTCAGCGCAATGGTCCAGCATGTGGATCTCGAACCGCAGCTGCGGCAGCAGGTCGGTGGCCAGGCCGCAGCGCACCGCCTTGATGGCCGCGAACACCTGCGCCGCAAACTCCGGCCCGCGCAAGCCCCCCTCCCACGAGTAGAACTGCGCCAGCACGGCGGTGGTGATTCCGTTGGCGGCCAGCTCCGCCTCGGCGGCAACGACACCTTCGGCCATCTGCTTCATCGCACCGCGCCGCGGCGCCAGGTGGCGCTCAAAGCCGTCGCCGTGCAGATCGACGATCCCCGGCAGCACCAGATAGCCGCACAGGTCCACCACGCGGCCCGCAGGCGCCTGCGCCACCAGACCCTCCGCAATGGCAATCGCGCCGCCGCGTTCCAACCCGTCCGGGCGCAGCACATCGCCGCCCTGCAAGGTCAGCTCCAAAGTCATTTCTCTGCCTCTTCGCATCCGCCATTCAGCTGGCAGGCCTCAAAGATGATCTCCTCCACCGCCGCCAGCCAGGTCAGCGACGGCTCGAACCGGCCTTCCTCGAGAAAATGCAGCGCCTGCGCCATCACCTGGGGGCTGTTCATCATGTAGGTATGGGTGACCGGCAGGGTGAGATGCGCCGCCATGCCATCCACCTTGGTGCTCTCGACCGAGACCTTGCCGTCGTCAGCACCGGGGATCAGGCTGGAGAACAGCGGGTTCAGCGTCTCGCTGCCGGCAATCACCGCCAGCTCGAAATCCACCGGCGGCAGCCGCCGCGGCAGGCTGTCCGCCCCGGTGCCCAGCTGCAGCCCGGCCGGGCCGTTGAGCAGGCCGAACACCTCCCAGTCGCCCAGCTCATCGACCAGCTCGCTGCCCTGGTTGGGCGGCCCCATCATCACCACCCGCCCCAGGGTCTCCGGGCGGTGGTCCTGCAGCCAGTGGCGCAGCAGGATGCCGCCCATCGAGTGCGTCACAACATGAACCCTCTGCGCCCCGCAGGCGGCAAAGGCCGCCGGCAGGGTATCGCCCGCCAGCACCTGGACGGTGGCTTCGGTGGAGGCATAGCCGGGCCGCACCACGGCATAGCCGCGCGACTGCAGCACCTCCTCCATCACCGCAAAGGAGGCTTCGCTGCGGGCCAGCCCATGCAGCAGGATCACGCAATCGGCAGCGGCAGGCAGCGGCAGCAGCGCCGCGGCGGACAGAAGGACGGGTTTCAGAAACGCTCTCATGCGGCCCAGATAAGCGCAAGCGCCGCCGCAGGGAAGCCCTTGCCGTCACTTGGCCGGCCGCATCCGGCGCCGCGGCGCGCGCAGCACCGCCAGCGCAATGCCGCCCAGCACCGCGGCGCTGCCAAAGACCAGCCGCAGGCCGATCGCCTCGCCCAGCAGCACGGCGCCTGCCAGAATGGCGATCACCGGCACGCTCAGCTGCACCGTGGCCGCCGCCGCAGGCTGCAGCTGCGGCAGCACCGCATACCACAGCGCATACCCCATGCCGGACGCCGCCGCCCCCGACAGGACAGCCAGAACCACGCCGTAAATGCTCGCATCCGTGCCGCCGCCCGCCAGCAGCATGACCGGCAGCATCATCGCGCTGGACCAGGCGAAATTCACCGCCGTTGCCGCCAGCGGCTGCCGCGCGCCGCGCCCCAGCAGGCTGTAGATGCCCCAGCCCAGTCCGCTGGCCGCCATCAGCAGCGACGCCGCCAGCGGCACGCCCGCGCCGTCCGCAGGCCAGACCACATAGGCCAGCCCCAGCAGCGCCAGCACCGCCCCCGCCGCCTGCAGCCCGGTGACCGGATTGCCCTTGACCAGCCCCCACAGGAACATCGAGATCTGCACCGTGCCGAACAGGATCAGCGCCCCCAGCCCGGCATCAAGATGCTGATAGGCCAGGGTGAATCCCGCCATGTACAGCGTCAGCGCCGCGCCGCCCCACAGGCTGGCAGGGCGCAGCAGCCGGTCCCGGCTCCACGCCGCCTGCCCCCGCATCCGGCACAGGAGCGCCAGCATCAGCGCGCCGGAAACCAGCCGCCACAGGCCGAACCCGGTGGCATCCATATGCCCGCCGCCGATCGCCGCCCGGCCGAGGATCGAATTGGCGGCAAAGGCCAGCATGGTGAGGGAGACAAGCAGGAACAGGCGCATGTGTCCGGGCTATCGCGGCTGGCGCCAGGCCGCCAGAGCTTTCTCCCCGTCACAGGTCGGAAAACGCCCGCGGATAGACCAGCTCCGCCTCCGGCAGGTCATCGCCCCGGCGCAGGATCAGCGTGCAGTCCAGCGGATAAGGGCTCCTGAGCTTCTGCGCCCGTTCCAGGCTGAAACCGCAGCGCCCGTAGAAGGAGGGTTTACCCAGAACCACGATGGTTTCGGGAAGCTGCCCCCCGGACGCCCCTTCCGGCATCTCATGGCATTGCGCCAATTCCCGCAGCATCCGGGAGCCGAACCGCCAAGATCTGCGATGCATCTCGTCCTTTGGCCCGCCGGCTTCCATATTCGGATTACACTCCGCCAGCCTGCCATCCTGCCATTCCGGCCGCACCGCCATCGGCGCCAGGCAAGCCCAGCCTTCCGGCGCCAGCATCCGGCTGAGGGCGAAGTAGCCTCCGATCTTGCCGTCCCAGGGTTTCTGAAACTCTGCCAGCATATCGCCATCCGCGCGCAGCTGCCGCACCAGACGCGCCTCGGCATCGGTGGGAAAGGCGGCCAGCAAAAGCGCCACGACCTCGTCAAAATGCTCTTCCCCAACGCCTGTCAGGGTATCCGGCCCGGCAACCATCCCAATCCTCCCTCATTCACCTTTGCAAAAATACTCGCGCCGCAGGCAGGCCCGCAAGGCGGGCCTTGCGCACCTGGCTGAACAAAAAGGGGCCGCCCGAAGGCAGCCCCGAATCTTGCAGTCATCAGCGGTGGGCTCCCGGCAGATCGGCCTTTCGGCCAATCGCCTGTCGCCGCATCCCAAATCCCGGCGGGATTTGTGATTACATCATGCCGCCCATGCCGCCCATGCCGCCCATGTCGGGCATGCCGCCGCCTGCCGCGCCTTCTTTGGCGGGCTTGTCGGCAACCATGGCTTCGGTGGTGATCAGCAGACCGGCAACCGAGGCTGCGTCTTCCAGAGCGGTCCGCACCACTTTGGCCGGGTCGATCACGCCGAAGGCGAACATGTCGCCATATTCTTCGGTCTGCGCGTTGAAGCCGAAGGCCGGGTCGTTGCTTTCGCGGACCTTGCCGGCAACCACGGCGCCGTCAACACCGGCGTTTTCGGCGATCTGGCGCAGCGGCGCTTCGATGGCCTTGCGCACGATGACGATGCCTGCGGACTGGTCGGAGTTTGCGCCTTCCAGGGTTTCCAGCGCCTTGCCGGCCTGAACCAGGGCAACACCGCCGCCGACGACAACGCCTTCCTGCACGGCTGCGCGGGTCGCGTTCAGCGCATCGTCCACACGGTCCTTGCGCTCTTTCACTTCCACTTCGGTCATGCCGCCGACGCGGATCACGGCAACACCGCCTGCCAGTTTGGCAACGCGTTCCTGCAGCTTCTCACGGTCGTAATCGGAGGTGGTTTCCTCGATCTGGGTGCGGATCTGGGCGACGCGCGCTTCGATCTCGGCCTTCTCGCCGGCACCGTCGACGATGGTGGTCTCGTCCTTGGTGATTTCGATCTTCTTGGCGGAACCCAGCATGTCCATGGTGACGGACTCGAGCTTCATGCCCAGATCTTCGGAGATCACCTGGCCGCCGGTCAGGATCGCGATGTCCTGCAGCATGGCCTTGCGGCGGTCGCCGAAGCCCGGTGCCTTGACGGCTGCGATCTTCAGGCCGCCGCGCAGCTTGTTGACAACCAGGGTTGCCAGCGCTTCGCCTTCGACGTCCTCGGCAATGATCAGCAGCGGCTTCTGCGACTGGATCACCTGCTCCAGCAGCGGCACCATCGCCTGCAGCGAGGAGAGCTTCTTCTCGTGCAGCAGGATCATGCAGTCTTCCAGCTCGGCGACCATCTTGTCGGGGTTGGTCACGAAGTAGGGCGACAGGTAGCCGCGGTCGAACTGCATGCCCTCGACAACAGTGGTCTCGGTTTCCAGCCCCTTGTTCTCTTCGACGGTGATGACGCCTTCGTTGCCGACTTTCTGCATCGCGTCAGCGATCTGCTGGCCGATTTCGGCTTCGCCGTTGGCGGAGATGGTGCCAACCTGCGCAACTTCGTGGCTGTCGGTCACTTCGCGCGCCATGGCGCGGATGCCTTCGACGACTTTGGCGGTTGCCAGGTCGATGCCGCGCTTCAGGTCCATCGGGTTCAGGCCGGCAGCAACCTGCTTCAGGCCTTCCTTGACGATGGCCTGGGCCAGAACGGTCGCGGTGGTGGTGCCGTCGCCGGCTTCGTCATTGGTGCGGGAAGCAACTTCCTTCACCATCTGGGCGCCCATGTTCTCGAACTTGTCTTCCAGTTCGATTTCCTTGGCAACCGAGACACCGTCCTTGGTGATGCGCGGTGCGCCGAAGGATTTGTCCAGAACCACGTTGCGGCCTTTGGGGCCCAGGGTCACTTTCACGGCGTCGGCCAGAATGTTGACGCCCTTCAGCATGCGGTTGCGGGCATCGGTGTCGAATTTGACGTCCTTAGCAGCCATTTTTCACTCTCCTAGAGAAATTCGTGTGTGTCAGCGAGGGATGGGATCAGAGCAGCCGCAAGGCTTACTCGATGATGCCCATGATGTCGCTTTCCTTCATCATCAGCAGCTCTTCGCCGCCGACCGAGACCTCGGTGCCCGACCACTTGCCGAACAGGATCTTGTCGCCGGCCGAAACGGCCATCGCGATCAGCTCGCCGCTGTCCTTGCGCGCGCCTTCGCCGGTTGCGACAACAACGCCTTCGCTCGGCTTTTCTTTTGCGGAATCGGGGATGATCAGGCCGCCAGCGGTTTTTTCTTCGCTTTCGGTGCGGCGCACCAGCACGCGGTCATGAAGCGGTTTCAATGCCATCTTTGCAGCTCCTTAAAGGCTCAAAGGTTGTTATCTTTTGCCCTGCTCCCTGGCAGGGCAGTTATCACTCACACCCGGCGAGTGCTAACGAGGGGAAGCTAGGAATGCGCCCGGACCTTGTCAACACGGAATCGGCAAAAAAATGAAGGCGCCGGAGCGCCCCCTGCCGGCCGCGGAACTTTCCCTCCAGCAGCCGTGTCCCCGCGGGGCGCAAGGCCGGCCTTGAAACGGCCGGGGCCAGGCGCGCCGCCGGCCGGCCGGTGTCCGGATGTGGCAGTGCTGCCGGCCCTCGGGCAAATCAGGAAATTTGCAGCGGGCCGCAGCGCCTGTTCACGTCACCCGGCGGCAGATCCCGGCGCCTCTTCCTCCCAGCTTTCCGCCCAATGCACCAGGCCGGCGCGGCCCGCGTCGGTCAGCTGGTAGATGCCGGTCGCCACCCGCTCGAACCAGCCATAGTGGTTGCTGGCCATCAGCCGGGTGGCGCGCGCCACGCCGGTGGCGCGGGCGACCTCCGCCCCCTTGCAGGCGCCGGCCCGGGCCAGATGCGCGGCGCAGGCCAGCGCGTCCTGGCGGTAGGCGGTGACAATGCCGTGCCGGGTGGCGCCGCCCGCATTGGGGTCGCCGCGCAGGGTTTGGAACTCGCGCAAGAGCCGCGCCTGCTTCTTCTTCGACTTGCGCGGGCTGTAGGGGCCGGGGTCGCAGTGCACCTCCGCCCGGCCGTCCTCCAGCACCGTGATCAGCCCCAGCCCCAGCCGCCGGCACATCGCCAGATTGTCCTTCATCATCCGCCGCGCCTGCCGCCCCCCGGGCCGCGGCACCGCGATATAGACGTGATCGGCAACCGCGAGCCGGGCAAGCGCCTGATGGTACAAGGACAGCGAGAACTTCAGCTTCAGCTCGGCAATCACCGGCGGCTCATCGCCGCGGCAGGCCACCACATCGGCAGCCCCCACCTCGCCCTTCACCTCATAGCCCTGGCCTTCCAGCAGCGCCTTCACCGGCGCATAGAGCTGATCTTCGCGTTCCATGCCGCCATGACTGGCAGGAAGCGGCGGCGAAGGCAATCCGCGGCACGGTTTTACGGCCGGACGCGGGGTTTGGCATTGCCGCGCTCCCCGCCCCGCCCTAGGGTCATACATCCAGGCCACAGTTCCGGATTCCGGGGAAAGGGTGCTTGATGAAACGGATTGCACTGGCACTCGTCCTGGCTCTGCAGGCCTCCGCCGGAGTCGCCGCCTGCCGCGGCATCGACTACCGCGACCACCTGCCCCCGGCCACCGAAGCGCGGCTGGAGCGCGAGATGGCCGCCACCCCGTTTTCCCGCGGCAACCACTGGGTGGCGACCAAGGGCAGCCGCACCATCCACGTGGTCGGCACCATGCATGGCGGCGATGCCCGCATGGCCAAGGTGATGCGCACGCTGCGGCCGGTGCTGCTGTCGGCCCAGGCCATCTATCTGGAAACCCCGCAGGAAGAGATGGAAAGCCTGGACAGTATGCCGCCGGCGCTGGCCCGCAATTTCCTGCTGCCCAAGGGGCAGGAGCTGCGCCACCTGCTGGCCCGCGATGCCTGGCAGCGGTTCGAGCTTACGGCCCGGGTGACCGGCGCCAATCTGGAGACCGTGAACCGGATGCAGCCCTGGGCGATTTCCATGTTCCTGGTGCAAAGCGGCTGCCGCCCCTACGGCTTTGGCCTGCGGCGCGGGCTGGACGACCGGATCGCGGATTTTGCCAGCCGCAGGCGCATACCGCTGGGGGCGCTGGAAACCCCGGAGCAGGCGCTGACGGCGATTGCCAGCCTGCCGCTGCGCGACCAGGCCCGGATGCTGGAACTGGAGCTGGAGCTGGTGCAGTCCGGCAAGCCCGAGGATGCCACCCCGGTCGAGGCCTATTTCGACCAGAGCGTCTGGACCGCCTTCGTGCTGGCGCCCTGGATCAGCGCCCAGTACAGCAGCTTCTCGGGCGCCGAAACGGCGCGGCTGTGGCAGCAATACAACCTCCGCCTGCTGGACCGGCGCAACAAACGCTGGATGAAGGTGATTCTGGCCGCCCGGCAGGAGCGGATCGTGATTGCGGTCGGCGCCGCCCACCTGCCCGGCAGGAACGGCGTGCTGAACCTGCTGCAGGCCAAGGGCTTCAGCCTCACCCGCGCGCCGTGGTAAGGCTGGCGCATCCCGGTTGCCACCCATCAGTTTCAGGACCTGTCTTTCATGCGGCTATTCTTCTGCGTTCTCATTCTGCTGCTGCCCGCCGCGCTGCGGGCCGCCTGCACCGGCACCGATCTGCGCACCACCCTTCCGGCAGAGGGTCTGGCCCGGATCGAGGCACGCGCCGCAGCCGCGCCCTTTGCCGAAGGCAACCACTGGATTGCCCGCCGCGGCGCCCGGACCGTTCATGTGATCGGCACCCTGCACATCAGCGACCCGCGGATGGAAGGGATCACCGCAGGCCTGGCCCCGGTTGTCCGCCAGGCCGATCTGCTGCTGATGGAGGCCAGCCCCGCCGACAAGGCGGCGTTTGAGGACGAGCTGGGCCGCACCCCGTCGCTGATGCTGATCACCGAAGGCCCGACGCTGATCGACCGCCTGCCGCCCCAGGAGTGGGAGAGCCTGGCCGCAAAGGCGCGCCAGCACGGGGTCCGCCCCTGGATGGCCGCCAAGATGCGGCCCTGGTTCCTTGCCCTGTCCATGGCGGTGCCGCCCTGCGTGCTGCGGCAGAAGGACTTCAAGAACGGCCTTGACCAGCGCCTGGCCGCCGAGGCGGAACAGGCCGGAGTGCCGATCCGCTCGCTGGAGGATCCGATGGCCGTCATCCGGATGATGGACGGCGACCCGCTGGAGGAGCAGGTCCGGCAGCTGCGCGCGTTCACGGCCCTTCTGGGCGGCGGCGAGGACGCCTTTTCCACCACGGCAGAGGCGTATTTCGACGAGCAGCCGCTGCAGGCGCTCTACCTGAGCGAACAGGAGTTCCTGCACAGCGATGCCCTGACCGCGCAGGAACGGCAAGAGCTGTGGACCGACGCGATGCAAGAGCTGCTGGACCAGCGCAACCAAGCCTGGATTCCGGTGATCGAGGCGGCTGCGGGCAACAGGATCGTGGTGGCCGCGGGGGCGCTGCACCTGCCGGGGGAAAACGGCGTGCTGAACCTGCTGCAGCAGCAGGGCTACACACTGGAGCGCGCACCGTTCTGAGCACAGTGCCGCATTGCAGCAGCTGCGGGGTGACAAGCCCGCGCGCCGGTCCTATAAGGCGCGCAAATCTCCCCTTTTCGGACCCCATGAGTGAACAGGACAGTCCCATGACCCTTCAAGTTTTCGGCCATAAATCCCCCGACACCGATTCCACCGGCTCCCCGATCGTCTGGGCCTGGTACCTGAACGAGGTGAAAGGCGTTGCCGCCGAGCCCAAACTGCTGGGCGAGCCGAACACCGAAGCGGCCTTCATGCTGCAGCGCTGGGGCCTGGAAAAGCCCGCGATCATCAGCGATGTCGCCGATGACGCCGCTGTCGTGATCGTCGACACCAACAACCCGGCCGAGCTGCCCGCCAACATCAACGGCGCCGACGTGCAGGCGATCATCGACCACCACAAGCTGGTCGGCGGCCTGGAAACCAAGGGCCCGATCGACATCACCATCCGGCCGCTGGCCTGCACCGCCACCATCATGTTTGACCTGATGGGCGACGATGCCGCCAAAATGCCGGAGGCGATCAAGGGCGCCGCGCTGACCTGCATCCTGTCCGACACGCTGGAATTCCGCTCCCCCACCACCACCGCGCATGACAGGGCCGTGGCCGAAAAGCTGGCCGCCGATCTGGGCATCAACATCGCCGACTACGCGGCAGAAATGTTTGCGGCGAAGTCCGACGTGTCGTCCTTCTCCGATGCCGAACTGCTGCGGATGGATTCCAAGGAATACGCGGTCGAGGGCACCAAGTTCCGCGTCTCGGTGCTGGAAACCACCGCGCCGGCCGTGGTGCTGGACCGCAAGGCGTCGCTGATGGAGACCATGACCACCGTGGCGGCCGAGGACGGCGTCGACCAGGTGCTGCTGTTCGTGGTCGACATCCTGAACGAGGAAGCCACCCTGCTGGTGCCGAACGACCTGGTGAAGACCGTGGCAAGCAAATCCTTCGGCGCCGATGCCGCGGGCGACACCGTGGTGCTGCCGGGCATCATGTCGCGCAAGAAGCAGATCATCCCGAACCTCAAGGTCTGAGCCCGCGGTTCAGGCTGAAAACCAGCAAAGGCGCCCCGCGGGGCGCCTTTGCCGGCTGCGGCCGGTGCGCCGCCCCGCTCAGGCGGAATGGGCCAGCGGCTCTTCGCCGTCATCAGGCCAGACCTCGCTGCCATCGTTGAAGTCTTCCCAGATGGTTTCGCCCAGCGCCGCTTCCCTGGCCGCCGCTTCCCTGGCCGTCGGCGCCGGAGCCGGCCGGGGCGGTGCCGCCCGGGCCGCGGCGGGCTGATCCATCCCGGCAGCCGGCTGCGGTGCGGCGCCGCCGCCCTCGCGCAGAACGAACTGGCCGACAAGCTGGTTGAGCCCTGCGGTTTCATCCGTCATGGCGCGGATCGCGGAACTTGATTCGTCCACCATCGAGGCGTTCTGCTGGGTCACCGCATCCAGTTGCGAGACACCGATATTGATCTCGTTCAGCCCCTGCGCCTGTTCCGCGGCTTCGCTGGAGATGCCCGAAACCAGTTCGGCAATGTTGGAAACCTGGCTGACCACCGTGGCCAGCGCCTGCCCGGCGCCGTCCACTTTCTGCACCCCGTCCTGCACATGATCGGTGCTGGCACTGATCAGCGCCTTGATCTCGTTGGCCGCGTCGGAGGACCGCTGCGCCAGTGCCCTCACCTCGGAGGCCACCACGGCAAAGCCGCGCCCGACCTCGCCGGCCCGCGCCGCCTCGACACCGGCATTCAGCGCCAGAAGATTGGTCTGGAAGGCAATGTCGTCGATCACCCCGATGATCTGCGAAATCTGGCTGGAGGAATTCTCGATCTCGTTCATTGCGGCAATTGCGCCTTCGACAACCCGGCCGCTGCTTTCGACATCCTTGCGCGCAATCTCCACCGCCGACTGCACTTCCTGCGCATTGCGGGCCGAGGAGTTGACACTGGCCGTCATTTCCTCCAGCGCAGCCGCGGTTTCCTCCAGCGTGGCAGCCTGGCTTTCGGTCCGCGCCGACAGATCCACTGACGCGGCCTGGATCTCGTCCGATTGCCGCTGGATCCGGGCGCCGGCCTGGACCACTTCGGACATCAGCTCGTTCAGCTTGTCCACGGTTTCGTTGTAGTTCACCCGCAGCGGGTCGTAATCGCCGCTGAAGGGGCTGGAAATCCGGTCGCAGAGATCGCCTTGCGACAGCCGCTGGAGGCCGCTGCGCAGCCGTTCGATCACCTGCTCGCTTTCCTCGCGCAGGGCATTCTGTTCTTCCAGGGCGGCAATCACCCGGGCCGAGACGGCGTCGATGTCCTTGGCGATCTCGCCGAAGTCATCCGAACGCATCCGGTCGGCGACCTTGAGTCCCAGATCCCCTTCGGCCACTTCGCGCAGCGCCGCCCGCAGCCGCCCGATCGGCCGCACGATTGTCAGCGTCACATTGCGCGCGTTGTAGGCAATCACCACCAGCGCCGCCGCCGAGAACCCCGTCAGCAAATACAGCAACTGAAGGTCATGGGCCCGCGCCGCCTGCGCGGTCTGTTCCGCAAATGCCTTGATGTCCTTGCCCAGCGGCGCCAGCAGGAGATTGAGGGCCTTGTACTCGGATTGCAGCTGCGGCAGGCGGGCCCTGGCTGCTGCCGCATCCTTGAAGGCCAGATCCGCGACTTCCCCGGATATTTGGATGAAGGCTGCTGCCGCCGGCACAAGCTCCGCCACCTGCCGCCGGATGCCGCTGCTCATCTCCACCTTCTGCAAGGCCGCGACGGCCTTTTCCAGGGCTTGGGTGTCGCTGGAAAGCTTGGACTGCAATTCTTCCTTCTTGGCGGCCGGCCCGTCCGGCCCGACCAGGATCGCATGCACCACGCCGGCTTCGATCGCGTCATGCATCTTGTCCACCATCAGCTCCTGCCGGATGATCTCGGTCGCACTGATCTGCCGCTCAAGCTCCAGCTCGCTTTGCCAGAGGCTGTAGACAGCCGCGGCGGCCAGGATGACAACGGAAACAGTCGAAATGACTCCCGACAGAACCAGACGGGTCTTCATGGGCATCGTACGGAACATGGCGCATTCCCTCAAAGGTTGTTTCTATACCTTTAGGTTCAATCGATTAAGAAAGTGAAAAGAGCCCGGACAGCTCGCCCGGGAGGTGATTGCCCGCCGGAATCGGCAAGGCGGCGCCCCCGCCGGCGGATGCCCCGGGCCGGGCCGCTGGACGGCGGTGCGGCAGCCCGCCACTGGCCATTCCGCCGCGCCTCTGCCATAGCTGGCACACCGGAACCACGTGCGAAAGACCCGCCATGACCCAGATCATCAACGCCCTGTCCGAAGTCTCCAGCCGCTACAAGGCGCTGTTTGTCGACCTCTGGGGCTGCGTGCACAACGGCATCACCGCCTTTCCCGATGCGGTGGCGGCGTTGCAGGCCTACCGCCGGCAGGGCGGCCTGGTGGTGCTGCTGACCAATTCGCCGAAGCCGCGGGCCGGCGTCGCCGCGCAGCTGGGCCAGTTCAACGTGCCCGATGATGCCTATGACACGATCTCGACCTCGGGCGATTCCGCGCGGGCGGCGATGTTCACCGGCGCGGTCGGCAACAAGGTCTATTTCATGGGCGAATGGGAGCGCGACGCGGGCTTCTTCGAGCCGCTGCACGTGATCCACGACCCGGTGGAGATCACCCGGGTGCCGCTGCAGGAGGCCGAGGGCATCGTCTGCTGCGGCCCGTTCGATCCGCAGGCCGACCCGGCGGTGAACCGGCCCGATTTCCTCTATGCCAAGCAGAAGGGCATGAAGCTGCTGTGCGCCAACCCCGATATCGTGGTGGACCGCGGCGACACGCGGGAATGGTGCGCGGGCGCGCTGGCGCGGCTCTATGCGGAGATGGGCGGCGAGAGCCTCTATTTCGGCAAGCCGCATCCGCCGATCTATGACCTGGCGCGGCGGCGGCTGGCGGAACTGGGCACGGACATCGCCGACGGCGACATCCTGGCGATCGGCGACGGGCCGCATACCGACATCGCCGGCGCCATGGGCGAAGGCATCGATTCCCTGTTCATCACCGGCGGGCTGGCAGCCAGTGAGACAAAAACATCGGTCCAGCCGGACGCCGCGGCGCTGCAGTCCTATGCCGATCAGGAGCAGATCGCGCCGACCTATGCCATTGGTTTCCTGAGGTAAAATCCCTGTGCCCGGTGCGCCCCCCGCAGCCGGGCAAGCGCAGCAGCAGCGACACCCCGCCGCAACCGGCGGGGTTTTTCTTTGCCAGAAACCTCTTGATTTTCTGCAGCTGCAAAGTAATAAAGTTGCGCAAGCGGCCATCTTGGCGCGCAAAAGTTACAATGCCAGACGGTCAAGCAGCACGAACACGGCCAGGCGAACGGAGGATGAGATGTTGGACAACATGCCGCGCGGAACCATCTGCATCGAAGACATCGAGATGGGCATGGTGCGCTACCTGCGCAAAACCATCACCGACGAGGACATCCAGATGTTCGCCGAGGTCTCCACCGACCGCAACCCGGTGCATCTGGACGACGACTATGCGCAGGACACCATCTTTCAGGGCCGGATTGCGCATGGGATGCTCACGGCAGGTCTGATCTCGGCGGTGATCGGCGAGCAGCTGCCCGGCCACGGCACCATCTACATGAGCCAGTCGCTGAAGTTCCTGGCGCCGGTGCGCCCCGGCGACATGGTGCTGGCGGAGGTCGAGGTGACCGACATCGTGATCGACAAGCGCCGGGTCAAGCTGGAGTGCCGCTGCATGGTGGACGGCAAGAAGGTGCTGGTCGGCGAGGCCATGGTGATGGCGCCCTCGCGCAAGTTCGACTGAATTTTCCGGTTCGCAGCGGTTTCAGCCGCCGGGGGCCCTTGCCCTTGGCGGTTTGTCTTTGCCGGTCTGTGTTGTTCCGCTCTTTCCGTTCGGTTCTGCGCTGGGTCCCGTTTCAGGGGGCGGCGCCGCCGGGTGGAGGTGGACAGACCCCGCCGGGGGCCTGCTCGGACAAGCTGGCTTGGACGACCCCCTTTTTATCGGGGCCGGTCTCCGGGTGGTGCGCAGGCAGCCGCACAGATGCCTGCGCCTCGTCTCATGGCCCTTGCGCGGGGCCATGGCGGGGGATCGCGATCATTTGGGAGAATGCCATAAGGCCGTGAGGATTGCGTGAAGGGGGCGTGCGCCGGGGGCGCAACGCCTTGCGCGAGGAGATACCATCTCGCCGGGAGCAAAGCGCGCAGCGCCGCCGGGCAAACGCCTGCCCGTCCCACTGGGATGGCGCGCGCCCGGCGCCTGCGGCTTGATTCCGGACGGGTCTGCGTTGGTTGCCGCCCTCCCCCGCCACTGGCCGCTTGAACCGCCGCGCGGGTGCGGGTACGGATGCGCCATGCGTATCGTCAGAGATTATGAATTCGTCGAACACCAGGACCGGGGCGCCACCGTCGCCATCGGCAACTTCGACGGCGTGCACCTGGGCCATCAGTCGGTGATCGAGCTGGCCCGCAAGGCCGCGCCCGGGGCGCCGCTGGGGGTGATGACATTCGAGCCGCACCCGCGCGAGTTCTTTGCCCCCGATGCGCCGCCGTTCCGGCTGATGCGGCCGGACACCAGAGCGCACCGGCTGGAGAAGCTGGGGGTGGAGCGGCTCTATGAGCTGAATTTCAACACCGCGCTGTCGAGCCTGACGCCGGAGGAGTTCGCCCGCGACGTGATCGCCAAGGGGCTGGGGCTGCGCCATGTGGTGGTGGGCGCTGATTTCTGTTTCGGCAAGGGCCGCGCGGGCGATGCCGAAGACCTGAAGCGGTTCGGCGAACAGTACGGTTTCGGCGTCACCATCGCGCCGCTGATGGAATATTCCGCGCATGCGGTCTCCTCCACCGCGATCCGCAATGCGCTGAGCGAGGGGCGCCCGGGGGATGCCAAGGAGATGCTGGGCCACTGGCACCGGATCGAGGGCGTGGTGATCGGCGGCGAGCAGCGCGGCCGCGAGCTGGGCTTTCCCACTGCCAACATGTCGATCGACGGGCTGCACCAGCCGCGCTTCGGCGTCTATGCGGTGCTGGTCGATGTGCTGGACGGGCCGCTTGCCGGCAGCTATCACGGCGCCGCCTCGATCGGGGTCAGGCCGATGTTCGGCGGCGTGGTGCCCAATATCGAGACCTTCCTGTTCGATTTCTCCGGCGACCTGTACGGCGCGACGCTGTCGGTGGGGCTGGTGGAATTCCTTCGGCCGGAGCTGAAGTTCGACGGGCTGGAGGCGCTGATTGCCCAGATGGAGGCGGATTGCGCCGAGGCGCGCAAGATCCTGGCGGCACTATGAAACAGGGCAAGGACGTGATCGACCGCTCGGGCCTGGGCAAGCGTTTCTGGGAGAAGAAGCCGCTTGCGAAGCTGAACCAGAAGGAATGGGAAGCGCTGTGCGACGGCTGCGGCAAGTGCTGCCTGAACAAGCTGGAGGACGAGGACACCGGCGAGGTGGCGCTGACCCGGGTTGCCTGCCGCCTGCTGGACGACGCCACCTGCCGCTGCGCGCAGTATCCGATCCGCCACCAGTTCGTGCCGGAGTGCATCGTGCTGAAGCCCGGCAACCTGGACACCCACGCCTACTGGATGCCGCAAACCTGCGCCTACCGGCTGCTGTGGGAGGGCAAGCCGCTGCCGGACTGGCATCCGCTGCTGACCGGCACCCCCGAGAGCGTGCATGAGGCCGGGGTCTCGGTGCGCGGCTGGACGGTCTCGGAGTTCGAGATTTCCGAGGACGACTGGGAAGACCACATCATCGACGAACCCCTGGGCTGAGGCCGCTGCGGCGGCCGGTTTGGAGGCTGGTCCGGCGGCTGGACCGGGCGCAGCGGATTTGACCTGAATTCAACGCAACTCAAGGTTGCAATCCACCCCCGCCCCTGCCCAGAATGAACGCGCCGGCTGCAGCGCTGCCTGCCGTGGCGCCGCTGCCGGCCGGGCGCAGAGCAAGGGGGCGGACGCTTATGCCGTTTGAGCATGGAACATATTTCACCGAAACCGACGAGCGCAGCGCCAGGGCTTTTCTTGCCGGCCAGGGGCTGACGCCGCAGCAAGCCGCCGACATCCGCGCCTGGCACCGGTCCCGGCTGAGCGCGCAACTGTCGCTGTGGTCATCACTGGCGGCAGCGGCGGGCATCGCCCTGGGGTTTGTCCTCGCGCAGCTGTTCTGACCCCGCGGCCGGCCATTCACGGCTTGGCAGCAGCCCGGGGCTGGATTAGGTCTGTCTGCGGAACGCCGCAACCCCGCAAAGGACCCAGACCGATGCATTTTGCCTCTGACAATTCCGGCCCGGTGCCGCAGCAGATCCTGGACGCGCTGGCCAGGGCCAACACCGGCTATGCCATGGGCTATGGCGCGGAGGCGGAGATGGCAGAGGTGACGGCGCGCATCCGCACCCTCTTCGAGGCGCCGGACGCCGCGGTGTACCTGGTGGCCACCGGCACCGCCGCCAATGTGCTGGCCCTGTCGGCGCTGGCGCAGCCCTGGCAGACAATCTTCTGCACCCGGCCCGCGCATATCCTGCAGGATGAATGCAACGGGCCGGAGTTCTTTACCGGCGGCGCCAAGCTGACGCCGGTCACCGAGGCCGGCAAAATGACGCCGGAGGCCCTGCGCGCCGCCATCGACGGCGAGGAGACCCGCGGCGTGCACGGGCCGCAGCGGGGGCCGGTGTCGCTGTCGCAGGTGACCGAGCTAGGCACGGTCTATTCCGCCGGCGAGCTCGGGGCGCTGTGCGGCGTGGCCCGGGACCACCGCCTGCCGGTGCATATGGACGGCGCCCGTTTCGCCAATGCGCTGGTCTCTCTGGGATGCACGCCCGCCGAGATGACCTGGAAAGCGGGGGTGGATGCGGTCTCCTTTGGCGGCACCAAGAACGGCTGCCTGGGGGTTGAGGCGGTGATCTTCTTTGATCCCGCGCACGCGCAGGCGTTCGAGTACCGGCGCAAGCGCGGCGCGCATCTGTTTTCCAAGCACCGCTATCTGTCGGCGCAGATGCTGGCCTATCTGACCGACGATCTGTGGCTGGAGAATGCGCGCGCGGCCAACGCGAAATGCGCCCTGCTGGCGGATGGGCTGCGGGCCGCGGGCGCTGACTTCGCGCACCAGCCGCAGGCCAACATGATTTTTGCCGCCCTGCCCCGCGCAACCCACCGGAAACTGTTTGCGGCCGGCGCCGTCTACCACTTGTGGGAGGGCGGGATGGCGGGGCCTGAAGACGAACCGGTCACCGCCCGGTTCGTCTGCGACTGGTCCCTCCCGGAGCAGGAGATCAGCGCCTTTCTCGCCCTGCTGTGAGGCCGGCAGGGGGCTCTGCCCCCGGCCCGGACGGGCCTCCCCCGGAGTATTTGCGGCCAGAAAGAAGCGGCAGCCGGCGCGTGCTTCAGCCGCCCGCCCAGAGCTTGCGCAGCAGCTGCGCCGTCTCCTCCGGATGGCTCACCGGCAGCATGTGGCCTGCACCGGGCACCGCGGCGGTGCGGGCATCGGGCAGGCGGCGGGCCAGGCCCGCGGCAATGCTTGCCATCACCGGCGGGCTGCCGGTGCCGGTGAGCAGCAGCGCCGGCATCGCGGCCCGCTCCAGCGCGCCGGGCGCCAGGGTGCCGTTCTCATCCAGGTAGAGCGTGCTGTAGCTCGCCGGGATCACCGGCAGCGCCCGCATCATGGCGGCGCGGGACGGCTCCGGCAGGTCCGGCCACCTGGGGTAGCCTGGCCCCCACATCCGGTTGAACAGGCGGGTGGCCAGTTCCACATCGCCGGCGGCCCAGGCCGCATCGATGGGCCGGCTCCGGGCCTCCACTGCGGCCAGCGCCGCCGGATCATCCGCCTTGGCGACGGCAAACAGCACCGGCTCGATCAATGCGAGGCTGCGCACCAGATCCGGCCGGGCCATCGCCATCCGCAGCGCCACGGTGGCGCCGAAGGAATGGCCCAGCAGATCCACCGGTTCCTGGAGCAGCGCCAGCCCGGCCTGCACGTTCAGCAGCTGGTAGTTGCCCTGCCCGTCCCAGTCCGGGCTGCGGCCGTGGCTGAGCATGTCGAAGGCGGTGAGGGTTGCCTCCTCTGCCAGCACCCCGGCCAGTCCGCGCCAGGCGCCGGAATGGGCCAGCGAGCAATGCACCGCCAGCAGCTGCCGCGGGCCCGCCCCGAAGCTGCGGGCGAAGACCCGCGGCCGCTGGCTCACGCCGCCTGCCCCGCCAGATGCGTCTCCAGATCCTCCAGCCGGTCCTGGCCCCAGAACCGTGCACCGTCCGCCATCACCCAGAACGGCGCGCCGAAGACGCCGGCCTTGACGGCATCCTCGAGGTTTTGCGCATAGCTTTCCGCGCCGGCCAGGAGGCCGCTGTCGGCCAGCGCGGGGTCGAAGCCGGCGCCATCGAGGCAGGCGCGGATCACCGCGCCGTCCGCGATGTCCCTGTCCTCGGCCCAGCAGGCGCGCAGGATCGAATGCACCAGCCTGCCGATGTCACCGCCGCCCGCCTGTTGCGCCGCGATGATGGCATAAGCGGACGGTGCGGCATTGGCCGGCCAGTGCGCGGGCTTGAGATTGATGGGCAGGCCCAGCTTGGCCGCCTGCCGTTCCAGCTCGATCAGCCGGTATTGCTGCCGTGCCGGGTGGCGCTCGCCCGGGGGGGTGCCGCCGGTGCGGGCAAACAGCGCCAGGATGTCCAGCGGCTTGCAGGTCAGCGATGCGCCGTGGCGGGCGGCGATCTGCCACGGGCGGGTGCCGGCCAGATAGGTAAATGGCGACAGGGTTGAGAAGTAGAAATCCAGGGCAGCCATCGGTTGTATCTCCCGCTTAGAACTTTGCGCGAGGGTAAGTGCATGCTAAGCGGGGTTCAATATCACGAATCTGACACATTGCCATTGCTGCCTGGGGATCACAGCCAATGCCGACCTTGAACGAACCCAAGCTGATCGCTGGGAACGCCAACCTTCCTCTTGCCCAAGCCATCAGCCGCCGGATGAGCATGCACCGCGGGGTCGACCAGGGCCTGGTGGATGCCCGCGTCGAGCGGTTCAACGACGGCGAGATCTTCGTCGAAGTCTATGAGAACGTCCGCGGCGAGGACATGTTCATCATCCAGCCGACCTCGAACCCGGCCAATGACAACCTGATGGAGCTGCTGATCATCGCCGATGCGCTGCGCCGCTCCTCGGCCCAGCGCATCACCGCGGTGATCCCCTATTTCGGCTATGCCCGCCAGGACCGCCGCACCAAGGCGCGCACGCCGATCTCCTCGAAACTGGTGGCCAACATGCTGACCGGTGCCGGCATCGAGCGGGTGCTGACGATGGATCTGCACGCAGCCCAGATCCAGGGCTTTTTCGATATCCCGGTGGACAACCTTTACGCGTCGCCGATCTTTGCGCTGGATGTGAAGAACCAGTTCAAGGACAGCATGGACGAGCTGATGGTGGTGTCTCCGGACGTGGGCGGCGTGGCCCGCGCGCGCGAGCTGGCCAAGCGGATCAACGCGCCGCTGTCGATCGTCGACAAGCGCCGCGAGAAGGCCGGCGAAGTGGCCGAGATGACCGTGATCGGCGATGTGAAAGACAAGATCTGCCTGATCATCGACGACATGTGCGACACCGCCGGCACCCTGTGCAAGGCCGCCCAGGTGCTGATGGACAACGGCGCCAAGGAGGTGCACGCCTATATCACCCACGGCGTGATGAGCGGCCCGGCGGTGGAACGCGTCAGCAATTCGGTGATGAAATCGCTGGTGCTGACCGACTCGATCCAGCCGACCGAAGCGGTGAAGGGCGCGCCGAACATCCGCATCCTGCCGACGGCGCCGCTGTTCACCCAGGCCATTCTGAACATCTGGCACGGCACTTCGGTGTCGTCGCTGTTCGAGGACAAGACCCTGGTGCCGATCTACGAGAGCCTTTATTCCAACGGCGGCTGAGGCCGCCGTAGTCCGGACAGGAGGAAAGCCCCGCCCGTGTGCGGGGCTTTTGCTTTTTCAAAGGGCGGCGCGGCGGCGGGTTGCGTGCAGGGCGGCCGTCAGCGCGATGCCCGCCATCAGCGCGAGGGCTGCCGCGGCGGCCCAGAACGTCCCGCCATAGCCCCATCGGGCAATCGCAGGCGTGCTGGCAAACGGCGACAGGAACTGGCCGCAGAACACCGAGGCGGTCAGGAGTGCGCCTGCCGTGCCGCGGCGCGCGGCCGGGGCCAGCGCCAGCACGATGGCGACAAAGCCGGGGGAAACCGTGGCGTAACCGATGCCGATGGCCATGGTGCCGGCCAGCGCCGTGGCCGGGCTGCCCTGCTGCGCCAGCACCGCAAAGCCGAGCGCCAGCGCGCCATAGCCCGCGGCAAAGATCACGGCGTGCGGCAGCGCGCGCTTGAGGCGGCCGTAGAACAGCGCGGCAAGGCCGCCGCAGAGCATCAGCAGCCCCAGCCCCGCCCCGGTCATCAGCGCACTGTTGAGACCCTGGGCGGCAAAGAAGAACGGCAGCTGGGTCGGCATCATGAAGAACAGGCCGTTGGTCAGCATCTGCAGGAGCGACACCGCAACCGCCAGCGGCAGCCAGGCCGGGTGCCCTGCCCCCGCGCCCGGGGTGCCGGGGCCGCGGCTGGGTTCCGGTTCCGGCGCGTGCCGCCAGACCGCCCAGAGGCAGACCACCGCCAGCCCGTAGATCAGGAACGGCAGCCGCGGCGACAGGGTGGCGGCGAGGCCGGCCAGGGTGATGAAGACCAGGCCGCCGAAGTTGCGCGCCGAGATCTGCAGGCCGGTGAGCGCCTGCCGCCGCGCGCCGGTGAAACAGTCGCCGATCAGCGCGGTCTGCGCGGTCATGATCAGCGCCACCGCCACGCCCAGGCCGAAACGGCTGGCCAGCATCAGCTGCAGATCCGGCAGGTAATACCCCGCCGTGCCGCACAGCATGAACAGCCAGATCCCCCCCAGCAGCACGCCGCGCCGCCCGGCCCGGTCGGCGAGCCAGCCCGCCAGCGGCGCCGTCAGCATCACCCCCAGCGAAGGCGCGGTGACCAGCAGCCGCACCAGAAAGCCGGCATCGGGCGTGCGGCTGAACTCCTGCTCCAGCCCGGCCAGCGCCGGGCTGATGGTGGCATTGGCCATCACCGTGAGGCTGGCGGCCATCAGCAGCGCCATCGCCACGGGCTCTTGCCAGAGGCGTGTATTTTCCGTGTTCATCCGTAAATTCCCTTGTTCAGACTGATCGGGACTGGCAGCCTGCCAATTGAAGCGAACTTGAGGTCAAGGATGAAAACACTGGACATTGGAGAAGTGGCGGAACGCTCTGGCGCCGCGCCGTCGGCCTTGCGGTATTATGAGGAGATCGGGCTGATCGCCTCGATCGGGCGCAAGGGCTTGCGGCGGCAGTACGGGCCGGAAACCCTGCTGCAGCTGTCGCTGATCGCGCTGGGAAAGGCCGCCGGGTTTTCGCTGCGGGAGATTGCCGGCATGTTCGGCAAGGACGGCCGGCCCGATCTGCCGCGCGATCAGCTGCAGGCCCGCGCCGATGCGCTGGAGGTGCAGATCCGTGAGCTGTCTGCCCTGCGCGATGCGCTGCGCCACGTGGCGGACTGCCCGGCGCCCAGCCATCTGGAGTGTCCCAAGTTTCAAAAGCTGCTGCGGGCCGGAACCCTCACGGCCAAGCTTTAAGGCCCCGTCTCAGTCCACGTCCCAGTCATCGGCATGGGGCAGCTCGCCGATGGCCAGCCAGCCCGCGCGCAGGCGGGCGGCGCGGCTGTCGGCCCAGGTGCGGAAGACGATGTCGAACCCTTCGCAGGTGATGTTTTCCGCCACCAGTTCCGCCCGGATCGCGGCGGAGGTGTCCATGTCCCACAGCGACACCGACACATGGACGGCGGGCGGCCGGGCAAACGTATCGGCAAACATCACCGCACGGCGCCGCACGCGCGGGCCGGAGCCTGTCCACATCTCGCCGCCATCCTGGAAATCCGAGAAGACTTCGATATCCCCCTGATCGACCCCTGTGCGGGGGTTGCGCAGTCGTTTCATTCCGGTTCCCAAGCGGTTGGTCTGCAGTGAGATTAAGCCATCCGTCAGGATTATCCAGAAAGCTGAAGCGAAGACTGTATTATTGTTGCCTTTCGGCAAGGCGGCAGCCGTCTGGCGCGCCGCGGTTTCCGGATGTCCCGGCCGCGCATCAGAGCAGCACAAGCGGGGAGAAATCCCCCAAGCCCGGACATTTCCCGAATCGGGGAGAAATTCTCCGATTGTCGCAAAAGCCGCCCATTCCGGCGCGGCTGCAACGGGTCCCTGAGGCCGATTTCTGCTGTGGTTCCGCATCCGCCTTGCACAGGCGATCTGACCCAAGGGAGGAGATACCCGTGTCGCAAAATGATCCGAATATTGTGAAACCCGGCCTCGGAATGGCCATCCTGCCCATCGTGCTGACGCTGGGTGTGCTGGGCGTGCAGCTGTTCTACTTCGGCGATTTCACCCCGCATATCCCGCTGGCCATCGGCATTGCCATCACCGCGCTGGTGGGTCTGAAGCTGGGCCACAAGTGGGACAACATCGAAGAGGGCGTGTTCCACGTCATCACCATCTCGCTGCCGTCGGTGTCGATCCTGATCACCGTCGGCATGATCGTCGGCATCTGGATTGCCAGCGGCACCGTGCCGACGCTGATCTATTACGGGCTGAAGATCCTGTCGCCGGAGCTGTTCCTGGCCGCGGGCATGGTGCTGTGCTCGATCGTGTCGGTGTCGCTGGGCACCTCCTGGGGCACCGTCGGCACCGTCGGGCTGGCGCTGATGGGCATTGGCGCAGGCTTTGGCATTCCGATGTACTGGACCGCCGGCGCGGTGGTTTCGGGCGCCTTCTTCGGCGACAAGATCTCGCCCCTGTCGGACACCACCAACCTGGCGCCTGCGGTGACCGGCACCAACCTGTTCGACCACATCCGCAACATGCTGCCGACCACGGTTCCGTCGATGCTGATTGCGCTGGCGGTCTACCTCGTGGTCGGCTTCACCCTGATCGACACCTCGCAGGTGTCGTTTGAGCGGATCGACGCCATCACCGCGGCGCTGGACGCTGCCTTCTGGATCTCGCCGCTGATGCTGCTGCCTGCGGTGCTGGTGATCATCCTGGCGGTGAAGAAGCAGCCGCCGATCCCGTCGCTGTTCGCGGGTGCCGTGGTCGGCGGCATCATGGCGATGGTCTGCCAGGGAGCCGGCCTGCATGAGACCTTCACATTTGCCAACAGCGGCTATGCCATCGACACCGGCGTGGCGGAGATCGACCCGCTGCTGAACCGCGGCGGCATCCAGTCGATGATGTGGACCATCTCGCTGGTGCTGCTGGCGCTGGGGTTCGGCGGCGCGCTGGAGCGGACCGGGTGTCTGCAGGCGATCATCGGGGTGATCATTTCCCGCGTCAAAAGCTTTGCCGGCATCCAGACCTCGGCGATCCTGACCTCGGTGGCGACCAACACCGTGGCGGGCGATCCGTATCTCTCCATTGCGCTGCCGGGGCGGATGTATGCGCCGGTTTACCGCGGCATGAAATATTCGCCGCTGAACCTGTCGCGCGCCATCGAGGAAGGCGGCACGCTGGTGTCGCCGCTGATCCCCTGGAACGCCGGCGGCGCCTTTGTGATCTCGGCGCTGGCGCTGGGGATTTCCGACGGCAACTTCGAGAACCTGCTGTATATCCCGCTGGCCTTTGCCTGCTGGCTGTCGCCGCTGATCGGCATCTTCTATGCGATGACCGGCCTGTTCTCGCCCAAGGCAAGCGGCGAAGAGATCGCAGCCTGGGAAGACCGCGGCGAGCCGGTGGCCGAGCTGACCGCCTGAACCGGTCGCGCGCCGGGGGGCCTCTCCGGCGCGCGTTCTGATGCAGGCGCCCTGTCGGCCAGGTTGGCGGCAGGCATCGCGGCGGCTTTGTTCAGAAAAGCGCGGCGGGTGTCCGGGCTGATGACCTGCGGCCGCGGCAGGGACCTGGCGGCGGCCGTGCCGCGGCCTCCATTTCCGCTCCCGCAACCGCGAGGCGCTGCAGACGCCGGCCTGCAGTTCAGGCCGGCGGGACCCGGCGTGGTGTTGGAGCGCGGTCTATTTCTCTTCGGAGGCAAGCGCCGTGCTGAGATCGGTGATCTTTTCCAGCCGCGTGGAAATCCGGTCCTGGAACTGGCCCAGCTCGTCGATGATCGAATTCAGCGATTCCCCGACATTGCCGAGCCGGGCGCATTCGATCTTGCACAGCACCCGGGTGGTGGTGAGCGCCATGAAATGGCGGTGCAGGGTCAGGCAGGCCTTCTGAATGCGGTCTGCCTCGAAGCGGACATCCTGCAGGCTGGCCCTGGCCTTGCCGGACTGGTCTTCGGCGAGCTGCGCCAGAATGGCCTGTTCGGTGCCGATATCAATCGCCGCATTGGCGCCCTCCTGGTCGAGCTGATGGCCGCATTCGGTGAGGATGCGGGCCAGCCCCTCGACAAAGATGGCGGCCGTGACGGTGCCCCGGATGGCGCGGAAGTTGCTGTTCCGGCCCCAGACATGGGCCTCGAACCAGCTCGACATCTCGCGCGACATGGCGCTGTAGTTCTGCGACAGGACGGTGACCGGCCCGCCGGCCGGTTCGATCCGCGAGGCGATGACCCGCAGATTGTGCGGGATGGTGCGCATCGATTCGAATTCCTGCACCAGCGCTTCGGTCTCCTGCACCAGATCGCCGGCCGTGGAATGCATCGCCCGGCGTTCCGCCAGACGGGTGTCCGGGGCGCGTTTCAGGCCGGCGTCACGGGCCAGCAGCTCTTCCGCCAGGGCGTGGCCCGCAAAGTCCTGATAGGTGGCAAAGCCAAGCTCCCGCAGGCGGGCCAGCAGCCGCGCGGCGCTGTCCTCGGGGCTGAGCCCCTCGGTCTGCTCGGCCTTGTGCAGAACCGCGTATTCCTGCGCCGCCGTCTTGAACAAGGGGCTGGTCGGCTTGATCCGCGCCGACAGGTAGCCGCCCTCGCAGGGGGTGACGACGGCATAGACCCAGTAGTAGCTGCCGTCGCTGGCGCGGTTCTTGACATAGGCGCCGACGGTGCCGCCCTCCGTGATGGTGTCCCAGAACAGCTGGAACACGCCGCGCGGCATGTCCGGGTGGCGGATCACCTTGTGCGGCGCGCCCAGCAGGTCCGCCAGCGGGTATTTGGCAACCCGGCTGAACACCGCGTTGCCGGCCTGGATCACGCCGCGGGAATCGGTGCGGGAAAAGAACACCTCATCCAGGGCAAAATGGGCTTCCCTGCTCCTGGAAGCGGCGGTCAGCGTGCGGTCTTCAAAGGACACGTTTCAGATCCTGTCAGTGGTTGCCTCATCCAGTTTCCGGTTTAGCCGGCAGTGCTTTTCAAATTGCTAATGCACTGCCGCACACGCCGCTTTTCCGCCCGCAGCCGGGCACAGCCGGACGCCGCCGGCTCAGGCGGCGGCCTGCTTCTCCCCGGCCCCGCAGCCTGCCTCCAGCGTCACCCCCAGACTGTCGCAGAGCGGCAGCCGCCGGGCGGCGAAATTGCCGGCCCGGGCGCGCAAAAGGGCGAGGTTCTCCGCCTCGGTTTCCAGCACCCGGCCCTCATGCTGCAGGCGCTGGCCCTGCGGCGCCAGGATGCGCCAGGCCAAGTCCGCCCAGTCCGCCGGCGTCTCATGCCCTTCGTTGCGGGCCAGCAGGAACAACTGCTCGAACCGGTCCAGCTCCACCCCGCCGCCGGTGACCGGCGAGGCGAGAAAGCGCAACGTGCCGCTCTCCTCGGCGCGTTTGCAGACTGCGAGGTTGAAGGCGCGGCAGGCGGCTGCGCGCTGGTCCAGCCCCTCCTGCGGCAGGCAGGGCGTGATGCAGCCGGTCCCGGCCAATACCCGCAGCAGCCGGGTGATGCTGCCCCATTCCATGGCGCCGAACACCCCCTGGTCCAGCAGGCTGCGCACCGTGGCCGGCCCCTTGGCCAGGGCCTGCAGCACCGGCGCATACTGCTGCTGCTCCATCGGCACGCCGCGGCCGCGGTGGTGGAACTTCAGCGGGCCGCCGCTGTAGGGGCGGGCCAGCGCGAACGGTGTCGCGAACCAGGCGCCGATGCCGCCGCGCGGGGTATGCGCCAGCTTGCCCTTCACAAAGATATCGGTGCGGAAGTGCTCGTTCAGCAGCACATCCCGCAGCCCTTCGCGGCGGTCGGGGTCGCTTTCACTGTCCAGCAGCGCCTGCTGCTCCGGCGTGAAACGGGCACAGTCGAGATTGTCCAGCGGATGCACCGAGCCAAGGAAGCCCAGCTTGGCCTGCGCCAGGCTGTCCGACAGCTCCTCGAAGTAGAACGGTTTCCAGTCGTGGTTGAAATACTCATGCGCCAGATAGTTTTCCGGCATCGCCCCCATGTGCTTCAGCCGCCGCCCGGCGGCCGGGTTGCTGCCGAAATAGCCCGCCCCCGCCTGCTCCAGCTGCCGCGCAAAGGCCACCGCATCGTCGATCCGCCCGGTCAGCGGCCCGCTGCCCTGCGCCGCCCGGCCGGCCAGAATGCGGCGCAGCGGCATGGCCGCGGCCCAGCCCGGCAGCGCGTTGTAGCTGACATAGACCAGCCCGCCCGGCTTCAGCCGCCGGGCAATGAAACGGGTGATGCAGTCCCGGTTCGCCGCGGACACCCAGCTGAAAACGCCATGCAGCGCGATGATGTCGAAGGCTCCGGGCAGCTGCGGCGTGTCTTCGAAATCCGCAAAGGAGCGCTCGTGGAAATGCATGTTCTCCAGCCCGGCCTCCTGCGCCAGCTCGGCGGCGCCGGCGATATGCGAGGGGCTGAAATCCATCGCGTGGAATTCGGCATGCGGGTTGGCCGCCGCCAGAAGATTGGCCGAGAACCCCTGACCGCACCCCAGCTCGCAATAGGTGACATTCCCGCCGTCAAGCCGGTGCCGGTGGCCCTGGCTCATCGCGCCGAAGCCCAGCAGGGCCGGCGTCAGCTGGCTGTGGAAGTCATGGGTGTAGTCGATGCCGGCGACGTAGCCGGAGGTCCAGTCGGTCATTGATAATCCTGCGGTTTGGGTATTTGTCATGCAGGACTTTTTTCCGCAATTTTATGAGAATTGCGTTAACTCCGGAGCCCGCGGCAGGAGACTCCGCCGCCACCGGCAGGCACAAAAAAACCGGCCCCCAGACGGGAGCCGGTTTTCCGGTTGTTCAATCCGCATCCGGATCAGAGGGACATATGGGTGCCCAGGGCTTCCATGTCGGCGAGCAGCTTGGCTGCGTCCTCGACCAGGCCGTGCGGCCGGTCTTCCTCTTTTGCGGTCTTATACATCACGCGGGCTTCCTCGATCAGCGCGTCCATCTGACCGCGGTCCATTTCCGCCATCGGGATCGCACGCTCGGCCAGAACCGACAGGCTGCTGCCGCTGATTTCCGCAAAGCCGCCGGTGACCACATACTCCGAGTTGCCTTCCGGGCTTTCGACCTTCAGCACGCCGGGGCGCAGGGTGGTGATGGTGGGCGCATGGGCGGGCATTGCCGTCATGTCGCCTTCCGCACCGGGGATCTGGACCGCGCTGGCCTGCAGCGAAGCAAGGCTCCGCTCGGGGCTGACGAGGTCGAATTGCATCGTTTGTGCCATTGGGGCCTCCTTTCAGGGTTCCCCCGCGCGGGCTGCGCGCAGGGGAGTTCCAGTCTTAGGCGGCTTCCGCAGCCATCTTCTCGGCTTTGGCGATCACTTCGTCGATGCCGCCAACCATGTAGAAGGCGCCTTCGGGCAGGTGGTCGTATTCGCCGGCCACAACCGCCTTGAACGACGAGATGGTGTCTTCCAGCGGAACCTGCACACCGTCGGAGCCGGTGAAGACCTTCGCCACGTCGAACGGCTGCGACAGGAAACGCTGGATCTTACGGGCACGGGCCACGGTCAGCTTGTCCTCTTCCGACAGTTCGTCCATGCCGAGGATGGCGATGATGTCCTGCAGCGACTTGTAGCGCTGGAGGATCTGCTGAACGTCGGACGCCACCTTGTAGTGCTCTTCGCCAACGATCTGCGGGTCCATCAGGCGCGACGAGGAGTCGAGCGGGTCAACCGCCGGGTAGATGCCCAGCTCGGAGATCGCGCGGTTGAGAACGGTGGTCGCGTCGAGGTGGGCAAAGGTGGTTGCCGGGGCCGGGTCGGTGAGGTCGTCCGCGGGCACGTAGACGGCCTGGATCGAGGTGATCGAGCCGTTCTTGGTGGAGGTGATGCGTTCCTGCATCGCGCCCATGTCGGTGGCCAGGGTCGGCTGGTAGCCCACCGCCGAAGGAATACGGCCGAGCAGCGCCGACACTTCCGAACCCGCCTGGGTGAAGCGGAAGATGTTGTCGACGAAGAACAGAACGTCGGTGCCGGACTGGTCGCGGAACTGCTCGGCCAGGGTCAGGCCGGTCAGCGCAACGCGGGCACGGGCTCCCGGAGGCTCGTTCATCTGGCCGTAGACCAGCGCCACCTGGGATTCTTCCAGGTTGTCCGGCTTGATCACGTTGGATTCGATCATTTCCCAGTACAGGTCGTTGCCTTCCCGGGTCCGCTCGCCGACACCGGCGAACACCGAGTAGCCGGAGTGCACCTTGGCGATGTTGTTGATCAGTTCCATGATCAGAACGGTCTTGCCGACGCCGGCGCCGCCGAACAGGCCGATCTTGCCGCCCTTGGAGTAAGGCGCCAGCAGGTCGATCACCTTGATGCCGGTCACCAGAACTTCCGACTCGGTCGACTGTTCGCTGAACTCGGGCGCGGGCTGGTGGATGGAGCGGGTCTCGGTGGCGTTGACCGGGCCCTTTTCGTCGACCGGCTCGCCGACGACGTTCAGGATGCGGCCCAGGGTGGCGTTGCCGACCGGGATCGAGATCGGCGCGCCGGTGTCTTCCACCGCCTGGCCGCGGACCAGGCCCTCGGTCGCGTCCATCGCGATGCAGCGGACGGTGTTTTCGCCGAGGTGCTGGGACACTTCCAGAACCAGCGTCTTGCCGGCGTTTTCAGTGTTCAGCGCGTTCAGAATTGCGGGCAGGTGGTCGTCAAACTGGACGTCCACAACGGCGCCGATGATCTGGGTCACCTTGCCTTTTGCTTGTGCCATTTGTTGGTCTCCGGTTGTCTCTTAGAGCGCCTCAGCGCCCGAAATGATTTCAATCAGCTCGTTGGTGATCACGGCCTGGCGCGACCGGTTGAACTGGATGGTCAGCTTGTCGATCATATCGCCCGCGTTGCGGGTCGCGTTGTCCATCGCGCTCATCCGGGCCCCCTGTTCGGAGGCACCGTTTTCCAGCAGCGCCGAGAAGATCTGGGTCGCCACGCCGCGCGGCAGCAGGTCCGCCAGGATCCGCTCTTCGCCGGGCTCGTAGTCATAGACCGCAGAGGCGCCATCGGCGCCGTCTTCGCCGCCCTCGTAGGAGGCCGGGATGATCTGCTGGGCGGTCGGAATCTGGGTCACGACGTTGACGAACTCCGCAAAGAAGATCGTGGCAACATCGAACTCGCCCGCATCGAACCGCGTCAGGATGTCCTTGGCGACGCCCTGCGCATCGGCATAGCCGACGCGCTTGACGTCGCTGAGGTCCACATGGCCGACGAAATCACTGCCGAGGTCGCGTTTCAGGGCGTCGCGGCCCTTTTTGCCGACGGTCAGGATCCTGACCGTCTTGCCCGCGGCCTTCAGCTCGGCCGCCTTCTGGCGGGCGAGCTTGGCAATGTTCGAGTTGAAGCCGCCGCACAGACCGCGCTCGGCGGTCATCACGACGAGCAGATGGGTCTGGTCGCTGCCGGTGCCGCGAAGCAGCTTGGGCGCCGACTCGCTGCCGCCGACCGAAGCCGCCAGCCCCGCCATCACGGCGTTGAACCGCTTGGTGTAGGGACGGGAGTCCTCGGCAGCTTCCTGGGCGCGGCGAAGTTTCGCCGCGGCCACCATCTGCATGGCTTTGGTGATCTTGCGGGTCGATTTGACCGACTCGATCCTGGTTTTAAGGTCCTTAAGACTCGGCATTGCCTCGTCCCCCCTTAAGCGAAGCTAGCGGCGAACTCGTCGAGCGCGGCCCTGACCTTATCTGCCAGTTCGTCCTTCACCTTACGGTCGTTGTTGGTGATGTCCGCCAGCAGGTCGGCATGTTTACCGCGCAGGTGGTTCAGCAGGCCTTCCTCGTAGCGGCCGACGTCCTTGACATCGACCTTGTCGAGATAGCCGTTGGTGCCGGCGAAGATGACGCAGACGATTTCGGCGTTGGTCAGCGGCGAGTACTGCGGCTGCTTCATCAGCTCGGTCAGACGGGCGCCGCGGGCCAGCAGCTGCTGGGTGGCGGCGTCGAGGTCGGAGCCGAACTGGGCAAAGGCCGCCATTTCGCGGTACTGGGCCAGCGACAGTTTCACCGGGCCGGCCACCGAGGACATCGCCTTGGTCTGGGCCGAGGAGCCGACGCGCGACACCGACAGACCAGTGTTCACGGCGGGGCGGATGCCCTGGTAGAACAGTTCGGTTTCCAGGAAGATCTGGCCGTCGGTGATCGAGATCACGTTGGTCGGAATGAACGCCGACACGTCGCCGCCCTGGGTTTCGATGATCGGCAGCGCGGTCAGCGAGCCGGCACCGAAGTCTTCGTTCAGCTTGGCCGAACGCTCCAGCAGGCGGGAGTGCAGGTAGAACACGTCGCCCGGATAGGCTTCGCGTCCCGGCGGGCGGCGCAGCAGCAGCGACATCTGGCGGTAGGCGACGGCCTGCTTGGACAGGTCATCATAGATGATCAGCGCGTGGCGGCCGTTGTCGCGGAAGAATTCCGCCATTGCGGTTGCGGCATAGGGCGCCAGGAACTGCAGCGGCGCCGGGTCGGAGGCGGTTGCCGCCACCACGATGGAGTAGGCCATCGCGCCGGTTTCTTCCAGCTTCTTCACCAGCTGGGCCACGGTGGAGCGCTTCTGGCCGACCGCGACATAGACGCAGTACAGTTTCTTGCTCTCATCGTCGCCGGCGGCGTCGTTGTAGGACTTCTGGTTCAGGATCGCGTCCAGAGCCACGGCGGTCTTGCCGGTCTGGCGGTCGCCGATGATCAGCTCGCGCTGGCCGCGGCCGATCGGGATCATCGCGTCAACCGACTTGAGGCCGGTCGCCATCGGCTCGTGCACCGATTTGCGCGGGATGATGCCCGGTGCCTTCACATCCGCAACGCCGCGGGTGACGTCTTCGATCGGGCCCTTGCCGTCCAGCGGGTTGCCGAGGCCGTCCACGACGCGGCCCAGCAGGCCGTTGCCGACCGGAACGTCCACGATCGAGTTGGTGCGCTTGACGGTGTCGCCTTCCTTGATGTCGCGGTCGGAGCCGAAGATCACGATGCCGACGTTGTCGCTTTCCAGGTTCAGCGCCATGCCCATGATGCCGCCCGGGAATTCGACCATCTCGCCGGCCTGGACATTGTCGAGGCCGTAAACGCGGGCAATACCGTCACCGACGGACAGCACGCGGCCGATTTCAGCCACTTCTGCTTCTTGACCAAAATTCTTGATCTGGTCTTTCAGGATCGCAGAAATCTCTGCTGCTTGGATACCCATTTATCCGACCTCTTTCATTGCATTCTGTAGGGAGTTGAGCTTGGAGCGGATCGAGCTGTCGATCATCTTCGAGCCCACTTTTACGACAAGTCCGCCGATGATCGAGGCATCGACGGAAGCATTGATGGTAACTTTCTTGCCCACGCGCTCGGCCAGGGTCTTGGCCAGCTTTTCGCTTTGGGTCTTGGTCAGCGCCTTGGCCGACACCACGTCAGCCGTGACTTCGCCGCGGGCGTCAGCCAGGCGGGCGCGCAGCGCGTCGATCAGCGCGGGCACCACGAACAGGCGGCGTTTGTCGGCCATCAGGGCAAGGGTATTGCGCAGGACGGGATCCAGCCCCATCTTGTCAGCCACCGCGGTGATCGCGGCGCCCTGCTCGTCGCGCGACACCAGCGGCGAGCGGATCAGGCTGTTGAGGTCGTCGCTGTCAGCCAGCGCGGCTGCCAGGTCGTTGATGCTGGTTTCAAGGCTGTCGAGCGCCTTGTTTTCTTCAGCGATGTCAAACACCGCCGTGGCATAGCGCGCAGCAATGCCCGCAGAAATCGAAGCTGGTTCGGACACGTCCACCCTTCCGATATGTTATTGGCCCCGGTTGGCACACCTGGCCACAGGCGGCGTCCGGGGGCGTGAGTCATCCCCCAATGGCAGCGGGGCGTTGAAATCAGCGTGGGTCTAGCAGAGCGGATGCGACCTATCAACTGCCTATAACGGTAACGGAAGAAAGCATGTTTTCCGTGTTTTCAATGACTTGCAGCAAGTGCGTCCCTTTGACAACAGTCCAAAGATAAAAAAGTGCCGCCGAACTGCAGGATTTGGCGATTCCGGAAACCGGCATTTGCGCCGGAAAACGTCACATATCGGCCCGCAGCCGCCGCGTCCGGGCCTCCGGGCGCCCTCCGGCCACGGTCCGGGCAGTTTCAGGGATTCTAAATCGGACACCGCCGGATCAGGCCGGTTCCGGCAGCGGATTCGACAACCCTTCCAGCACCCGGATGCGGCTTGGGGTCTTGGTGCGGACCATGTGGCCGCTCTGCGGGTAGGTCTGCTTGCTGACCTCGACCATGAACACGCCGCCCGCCAGCATGGCCGGCAGCTTGCGGCCCATCTTTTCCAGCATGGCGCCGGATTTCAGCCAGAACCGCTTGTGGCTGGGCAGACGGTAAAGCGCGGCGGTGTGCTGCTCGATGGCGAACTGATGCTCGCGCAGCTGGCCTTCGAGCTGGCGCAGGGTGTAGGGGCGGCCAAAGCCGAACGGGGTCAGATCCGAGCGCGCCCAGAAGCCCGCCCGGTTCGGCACAATGAAAATCGCCCTGCCCCCCGGCCCCAGCACCCGCCAGCATTCCTCCAGCAGTTTGCTGGGGCGCTCCGAGGTCTCCAGACCGTGCAGCAGCACCAGGCGGTCGATCCGGCCGGTGTCGACCGGCCAGAGGGTCTCTTCGCACAGCACCGAGACATTGGGCTGGCCTGCCGGCCATTGCATGACGCCCTGCGGACCCGGCATCAGCGCCATCACCCGGCGCGCCTCCGGCAGGTAGGGGCGCAGCAGCGGCGCGGCAAAGCCGAAGCCCGCCACCGTCAGCCCCTCCGCCTCCGGCCACAGCTCCAAGAGCCGCCCGCGGATCGACGCCTGCGCCGCCCGGCCCAGCGTGCTGCGGTAGTAGAAGTTCCTCAGATCCTGGACATCAAGATGCATTGCGGGCGCCTGCTGCTTCGGCCAATCTGGGCGCAGTTTAGCAATGTAAAGGCGAATGGCCATGCCTCTTGAAATCATCACCCTGCCCTGCCGGTCGGACAACTATGCCTTTTTGATCCACAATCCCGCCTCGGGCGGGACCGCGCTGGTCGATGCGCCCGAAGCCGGCGCCATCCGGGCGGCGCTGGCGGAACGCGGCTGGGGGCTGGACTGGATCCTGCTGACCCATCACCACGGGGACCATGTCGAGGGCGTTGCGGAGCTGCAGGCGGAGTATGGCGCCAAGGTGATCGGGGCGCAGGCCGACGCGCACCGGCTGCCGCCGCTGGACATGGCGGTCGGCGATGGCGGCAGCTTTGCGTTGCTGGGCGAAACAGTGCATGTGATGGATGTTTCCGGCCACACCGTGGGGCATGTCGCCTATCACATTCCCGGCGCAGAGGCGGTGTTCACCGCCGACAGCCTGATGGCGCTGGGGTGCGGGCGGCTGTTCGAGGGCACGCCGCAGCAGATGTGGGCCAGCCTGTCGCGTCTTGCCGCGCTGCCGCCGCAAACTATGGTTTACTCAGGGCATGAATACACCCAGGCTAACGGTGCCTTTGCGGTCACCGCGGACCCCGGCAACCCGGCGTTGCAGAGGCGGATAAGCGATATCGCAAGGGCCCGCGGCAACGGTCTGCCGACGGTGCCGTCGCCCTTGCAGCTGGAACTTGACACCAATCCGTTCCTGCGCGCCGGCGATTCCGCCGTAAAGGCGCATTTGGGCATGGAAGATGCTGAAGACGCAGAGGTTTTTGCCGAAATCCGCAGGCGCAAGGACAATTTCTGAGCAAATCAAGGGCATCCGGGCGCAACAGGGAGAAAATAATTGTGACCCCAAAATGAAGAAAAGCCCTTGAAGCCGGCGCGCTATCAACCAAACTCTAACCATATAAGCACATGGTTGAACTGAGGGGTTGGTTAATACCGCCCCGCCGGCCAACCCAAGATCAGAGGAGCACGCCCGTGCCTTCATTCTCGAGCACCCTGGAACAGGCCATTCACGCAGCGCTGGCGCTGGCGAATGAACGCCGTCATGAATTCGCAACCCTGGAACATCTGCTTCTGGCCCTGATCGACGAGCCCGACGCGGCCCGCGTGATGCGCGCCTGCAGTGTCGACCTGACCGAATTGCGCTCCTCCCTGGTGGAATTCGTGGATGAGGACCTGTCCAATCTGGTCACCGACATCGACGGCTCCGAGGCGGTGCCGACCGCCGCCTTCCAGCGGGTCATCCAGCGCGCCGCGATCCATGTGCAAAGCTCCGGCCGGACCGAAGTGACGGGGGCCAATGTGCTGGTCGCCATCTTCGCCGAACGGGAAAGCGACGCCGCCTACTTCCTGCAGGACCAGGAAATGACCCGGTATGACGCGGTCAACTTCATCGCCCACGGCGTCGCCAAGGACCCGGCCTACGGGGAATCCCGTCCGGTCTCCGGCGCCACCGAGCAGGAAGAGGACAGCATCACCGCGGCGCCGGAAAGCGGCGACAAGAAGGAGTCGGCGCTGGCGAAATACTGCGTCGATCTGAACGCGAAATCCCGCGATGGCGACATCGATCCGCTGATCGGCCGCGACCATGAGGTCGAGCGCTGCATCCAGGTGCTGTGCCGCCGCCGCAAGAACAACCCGCTGCTGGTGGGCGACCCCGGCGTCGGCAAGACCGCCATCGCCGAAGGCCTGGCGCGCCGCATCGTCTCGGGCGAGACGCCGGAAATCCTGTCGGAAACCACCATCTACTCGCTCGACATGGGCGCGCTGCTGGCCGGCACCCGCTACCGCGGCGACTTCGAGGAGCGGCTGAAGGCGGTTGTGAATGAACTCGAGGACCACCCCGACGCGGTGCTGTTCATCGACGAGATCCACACGGTGATCGGTGCCGGTGCCACCTCCGGCGGCGCCATGGATGCCTCCAACCTGCTGAAGCCCGCGCTGCAGGGCGGCAAGCTGCGCTGCATGGGCTCCACCACCTACAAGGAGTTCCGCCAGCATTTCGAGAAGGACCGCGCGCTGTCCCGCCGGTTCCAGAAGATCGACGTGAACGAGCCGTCGGTGGAGGATTCCATCGAGATCCTGAAGGGCCTGAAACCCTATTTCGAGGAGCATCACGGCATCAAGTTCACCGGCGATGCGATCAAGACCGCGGTGGAGCTGTCGGCGCGTTACATCAACGACCGCAAGCTGCCCGACAAGGCCATCGACGTGATTGACGAGGCCGGCGCCGCGCAGCATCTGATCATCGAGAGCAAGCGCCGCAAGACCATCGGCGTCAAGGAGATCGAGGCGGTGGTGGCCAAGATCGCCCGCATCCCGCCGAAAAACGTCTCCAAGGACGATGCCGAGGTGCTGAAGGATCTGGAGAAGTCGCTGAAACGCGTGGTCTTCGGCCAGGACGATGCCATCACCGCCCTGTCCAGCGCCATCAAGCTGGCCCGCGCCGGCCTGCGCGAACCGGAAAAGCCGATCGGCAACTACCTGTTTGCAGGCCCCACTGGCGTCGGCAAGACCGAGGTGGCCAAACAGCTGGCCGACCAGCTGGGCGTCGAGCTTTTGCGGTTCGACATGTCGGAATACATGGAGAAACACGCGGTCTCCCGCCTGATCGGCGCGCCGCCGGGCTATGTCGGCTTTGACCAGGGCGGTCTGCTGACGGACGGCGTCGACCAGCACCCGCACTGCGTGCTGCTGCTGGACGAGATCGAGAAGGCGCACCCGGATGTCTACAACATCCTGTTGCAGGTGATGGACAACGGCCAACTCACTGACCACAACGGCCGCACGGTCAATTTCCGCAACGTGATCCTGATCATGACCTCCAACGCCGGTGCGTCGGACATGGCCAAGGCCGCGATCGGTTTCGGCCGCGACCGCCGCGAGGGCGAGGACACCGCCGCCATCGAGCGCACCTTCACGCCGGAGTTCCGCAACCGTCTGGACGCGGTGATCTCCTTTGCGCCGCTCGGCAAGGAGGTGATCCTGCAGGTGGTCGAGAAGTTCGTCCTGCAGCTGGAGGCGCAGCTGATGGACCGCAACGTGTCGATCGAACTGACCCGCAAGGCGGCCGAATGGCTGGCCGACAAGGGCTATGACGACCGCATGGGCGCGCGTCCTCTGGGCCGGGTGATCCAGGAGCACATCAAGAAGCCGCTGGCCGAGGAGCTGTTGTTCGGCAAGCTGACCAAAGGCGGCCTCGTCAAGGTCGGCATCAAGGACGGCAAGCTGGACCTGCGCCTGGAAGGCCCCGGCAAGCCGCGGATCTCCGGCGACAAGCCGCCGCTGCTGACCGCGGACTGATGCGCGCCGCAGCTCTGCTGACTGCCATATCGCTCGCCGCGCCCGCCGCGGCGGGCGATTTTCTTTTGCAGTTCCCGCTGGACTGCACCCTGGGCGAGGACTGCCACATCCAGCAGTACACCGACCACGATCCGGGCCCGGGTGCTGCCGATTTCACCTGCGGCAGCCTCAGCTATGAGGGCCACAAGGGCACCGATATCGCCCTTCCCTACCTGTCCGGCATGCAGGCTGGCGTTACGGTGCGCGCCGCCGCGGACGGTGTTGTGCTGGGAACCCGCGACAGCATGGCGGATGAATATGCCACCGATGGAAATGCCGCCCGTATCGCAGGCAAGGAATGCGGCAACGGCGTGGTGCTGCGCCACGGCGGCGGCTGGGAGACACAATACTGCCACATGAAACAGGGCTCGATCCGGGTGGAAAGCGGCATGAAGGTCAAGGCCGGCGATCCCCTGGGCCAGGTCGGCCTGTCCGGCAACACCCAGTTCCCGCACCTGCATTTGTCGGTGCGCAAGGATGGGGAAGTGGCCGATCCCTTTGCCCCCGATGCGCGCGGCAGCTGCGGTCCGGACACCGGCAGGACACTCTGGGCGGAGCCGCCGCCTTACCAGCCGGGCGGTGTCCTGGGCGCCGGCTTCAGCACTGCGGTGCCGGACTACGGCGCCATCAAGAACGGCACCGCGGATGAGGCGCCGCTGGCTGCGGATGCGCCTGCCTTTGTGTTCTGGGCCTATGCCTTTGGCGGCCGGGCGGGGGATTCGCTTGAACTGACGGTTGCCGGGCCGGAGGGCGAACTGGTCTCTCAGCGCGAGACCCTGACGAAAAACCAGGCACAGTTCTTCCGTGCCGCCGGGCGCCGCCTGCGGGGCGGGCACTGGCCTGCCGGCACCTATACCGGCAGGGCCAGGCTTCTGCGCAACGGCGATGAGGTCGACAGTTTCATCCGCAGCATGGAGGTTCCGCGGCCGCGGGGCTGAGCCTGTCAGCGGCACAGCACCCGCAGCCGCGGGGACGCTGCCGCCAAATGCCTGCCGTTTTCTGCTCCGGATTTGATAACTGCCGAATTTGCAATAGATTTAAGGGGGCCCTACTGCCCGGTGGGGCAGCAACCCGTGTGTAACTAGTAGCTTGTCTCCTTTAGTGAAGCGGGTTGCACCCCGCCGCCGGCGGGGCTGACGGCGCGGGTGCGGCAGCAAGCGGCGGGAAACGGTCCCTTGCGCTCCTCACTTTTCGGTGAATTTCAGCTCGATCCGCCGGTTCTGAGCCCGGGCTTCGGGTGTATCCGCCGGGTTCACCGGCTGATACTCGCCAAATCCGTTCGCTGCCAGCCGCGACGGCGGCACCCCCAGCGCCTCGACCATGTAGCGCACCACCGACAGCGCCCGGCCCTGGCTGAGCTCCCAGTTGTCGGAGAACTTCGGGTGGACCCCCAGCGGCGTGTCGTCGGTATGGCCATCGACCCGGATGATCCAGTTGATCTCCGGCGGGATCGCCGCCGCCACGCTCTGCAGGATCGACGCCACCTTGGCGATCTCCACCCGGCCTTCCTGCGACAGCGTGGCGCTGCCCGGCGCAAACAGCACCTCGGAGGCAAAGACAAAGCGGTCGCCCTGGATGCGCACGCCCTCCTGGGTGCCCAGAAGATCCCGCAGCCGGCCGAAGAACTCCGACCGGTAGCGCTCCAGATCCTGCGCCTTGCTGGACAGGGCTGCCGTCTCGGCCTCCAGCCGTTTGCGCTCCTGCTCCTCCAGCAGGCGGCGCTTGCGCTCTTCCGAGGCGGCCCGGGCCAGTGCCGCGTTCAGATCCTGGCCGAGGTTCTGCAGCTGCACCTGCTGCGCCGCATCGCGGGACTGGTAGTCGTCCAGGATGGCCTGCAGCCCGCCCAGCTGCGCGCGCAGCGCCGCCACCTGCTGGTTGAGCAGCGCGGTTTCGCGGCGGGCTTCCTCGGAGACCGCCTGTTCCCTGGACAGGGCGGCGCGCGCCTGGGCCAGCAGCGCCGCGCGCTCCTCCGCCAGGCTCAGCTGCTCGGAGGCGCCGGCCTCGGCCGTTTCCTGTGCTGCCACCGCCGCCAGCAGGCGCCGGCGCAGAACCTCCAGCTCGTCCGCCTGGGTGTCCGCCGCGGCCAGCGCGGCCTTAGCTTGGGCCAGTTCCGCCGCCAGCCGCCCCGCTTCGGCGTCGGATCCGGCGCGGGCGGCCTCAAGTTCGGACAATTGCGCGTCCAGCTGCTTCTTCGCCGCCTCGGCTGCCGCCAGCAGGGTCAGCGTATCCTCTGCCTGGCGGCGCCGTTCCTCCAGCGCCAGGGTCATCGCGGTGAGTTCCGCATCCGCATTCTGCAGTTTTTCGCGCAGCGCCTCGGCGGCGGCAGCTTCAATGAGGCGGGCGGTTTCCTCGGCGCTCAGCTGTTCCTGCAGTTCGGAAATCCGGCCCTCCTGCCGGGCGCCTTCCGTCTCCAGGCTGGCAATCAGCGCCTCCATCGCCTCGCGCTCCGCCGCGGCCCGGCGCGCCGTCTCGGCCTGGGCATCGATCTCGCCCCGTGCCCGGGCCAGTGCGAGGTTCAGCGCCTCCTGCTCGCTCAGCAGCGTTTCGCGGGCGGCCTGCAGGCTGTCGCGCTCGGCGCTCAGCTCCGCCGCCTGCTCCCGCGCCGCATCCCGGCTGGCGGCCAGCGCCGCCACCTGGGCCTCGAAACTGGTGATGCGGCTGGCGGCCTCGGCCAGCGCATCCGCCTGCCGGTCGCGTTCGGCGGTGAGGGACGAGACCAGGCTGCGGGTCTGCGCCAGATCCTCCTCGGCGGTGTTCAGGGTCGAGGCCAGCGCCCCCATCCGGGCCTGCAGCCGCCGGTTTTCGCGTTCTTCCAGCCCCAGCGCCGCGGCCAGCGCACTCACCTCCGCCGACAGATCGTCCAGCTGGCTTTCCTGGCCGGTGATGGTCTCGCGCAGCACGAATTGCACCACCATGAAAATGGTCAGCACAAACATCAGCACCAGCAGAAGCCCGGTCATCGCATCGACGAAGCCAGGCCAGATCGAGGCCTGGAACCGCTGCCCTGTGCGCCGGGAAAGGGCCATCGCCTATTCCCCCGCGTCGCGGCCCGGCAGGCCGCCGCGCGACAATCCGCGCGGGCGGACAAAGGCCTTGATCATCAGGTCGATGTCCTTGCGCAGCTCGGCCAGGCTTTCCTGGCGGCCGGCCGATATTTCCTCGAGGATGCGCAGCATCTGCACGTCGATCGAGCGCAGCCGCATCCGGCTTTCGGCGTCGATGCCGCCGTGTTCGCCCTGGGCGCGCAGGATCTCGGTCAGCGCCTCCTGCCCCACCGCCACCCGGTCGAGCGCCGCGGTGATGGTGCCGGTGTGCTCCTGGCGGCGGTTCATCTCCTGGATGGTCTCGACCAGATCGCCCAGCTTGCGGTCCACCGCCGCGCGGCCTTCGGAGGTTTCGGCAAACATTGCCTGCAGCGCGTCCATCTGCTCGGCCATTGTGTCGAGCACCTGCGAGACCACGCCGCTGTCGCCGGCGCCGTCCTCGCCGGAGGAGAAGCTGACGCGGGTGATCGACGACAGCCATTCCTCCAGCTCGCGGTAGAAGCGGTTCTGGCCGTGGCCGGCAAACAGCTCCAGCAGGCCGACGATCAAGGAACCGGCCAGGCCCAGGAGGGATGAGGCAAAGGCCACGCCCATGCCGCCCAGCTGCGCCTCCAGCCCCGTCATCAGGCGGTTGAAGACCGACAGGCCCTCTTCGCCTTCCTGCGGCGCAAGGCTGCGGATGGTGTCGACCACGGCAGGAACTGTGGTGGCCAGGCCATAGAAGGTGCCCAGAAGGCCGAGGAAAATCAGCAGGTTGACGATGTAGCGGGTGATCTCGCGGTCTTCGTCGATGCGGCTGGCGACCGAATCCAGGATGGAGCGGGTGGAGGATGACCCCAGCTGCATGCGGGCACTGCGCGTGGCCAGCAGCGACGCCAGCGGCGCCAGCATCGACGGCGGCCTGCGGTGGTCCTGGCTGTCGCCGGCGGCAAAGCGTTCGATCCAGCGCACCGAGCCGATGAGCTGCACCACCTGCCAGAAACAGGCCAGCACGCCGATCACGAAGACAAACACGATGAACCCGTTGAGCCAGGGATTGGCTTCGAACACCGGCAGCACCCGCGGCAGCGCCACAAAGGCGCCGAACCCCGACAGCCCCAATGCGATCAGCATCATGATGATCTGCCGCACCGGCTGGGAGAATTGCGGCCGGATCTTGCGGTCTGGCTGCGCCATATTCATTGGCTCCTGACACGTTGACTGCTCGTCTTGCGTCCGCAGCCTATAAGCAAAGTGCCTGCAGCGCCAAGGCTTTATGCGGTGATTTCCCGCACGCGGCCGGCCAGCCAGTCCAGATCCCGGTCATGCAGGCCGATCTCTGCCAGATGCGCGGCGGTATTATAGAGGTATTCTGTATTGGGGCCGCGCCCGCCGGCCGCATGGGCGATCATCTGCGCCTGTTCCTCGAGGCTGAGGCCGCCGCAGTACTGCACATGGTGCGGGTCGATCACATAGGTGACGGCGGTGGCCAGGCGGCCGTCCGCCAGTTCCACCTCCAGGTCGCGCTCCACATAGGCCGAGGAGATCAGCTCGCGCTCGCGCAGCTCCGCCAGGGTCTGTTCCTCGTGGCCTGCCTCGACCGACAGCGCCAGCCCCTTGCAATGGGCGCCCTCGGCCGCATCCAGCGCCAGCACCAGGCCGGGGCGGTCCTCGGTGCCGCGGTGGTGGATCGAGGTCATGCAGAAGGAGCGCGCATAGCCGTGCAGCACCGCCACCTCGCGCCGCGCCACCGGAAAGCCCGGGTTCCAAAGAAGTGATCCGTATCCGAATACCCGCATGGTCATGTTGTCTGGCCCTTTCTGCTCCCCCTCTATAAACAGCAATCCTGGACCTGGCAAAAGAGGCTATCCGATGCGCCTGGCAAAACTGCTGATTGCTGCTGTGGCGGTGTGGAGCCTGTATTGGGCGGCGGCGGCCTGGGGGCTGCGCAGCGGCATCGCAGCCTGGTTTGCAGAACAGGAGCGGCGGGGCTGGCAGGCCGAGTTTTCCGCTCTTGAGACCAGCGGCTACCCCACCCGCCATAGAACCCGGATCCGCCGCCCGGCGCTGGCGGATCCGGGCACCGGCACCGCTTGGCGTGCGGATTGGCTGGATCTGGCAAGCCCTGCGGCCTGGCCCGGAAACCTGGACCTGCATTTTCCGGCCTCCCCGCAGCGGCTGTCCTATTTCGACCGGACCGCGGTGATCACGGCGCAAGGTTTGCAGGCCGGGCTGAACCTGGCGCCGGGTGCGGCGCTGGAGCTTAAGGAAATGGCGCTGGTCTCCGGGCCCTGGCAGATCGCGCGCACCGGCGAGACGGTGCTGAGCGGTGCCGCGCTGGACCTGAACATGGTGCAAGCCGGCAGTCCCGGAAGCTACCGGATCACCGCCGAGGCAAAGGATTTCGCACCGCGCGCGGCCTGGCGGCGCCTGCTGGCGGCCAGCTCTGCCCTGCCGGAGCGTTTCGATGCGCTGGCGCTGGAGATGACAGTGGGTTTTGACAAGCCCTGGGACCGGTCGGCGCTGGAGCAGCAGCGGCCGCAGCCGCGCCGGATCGGCCTGAAACTGGCAGAGGCCCGCTGGGGGGATCTGCGGCTCAAGGCGGCCGGCGCGCTGACCGTGGATGAGCACGGCATGCCGGAGGGCGAGATCGCCCTGCAGGCGGAGAACTGGCGCGGGCTGGTGCTGATGGCCGAACGCACCGGCGCCCTGCCGCCCTCCCTGCGCGGCACCGTCGAGCGGGTGCTGGGCCTGCTGGCGGAGGCCGGCGGCAACCCGCATGATCTCGACCTCGTCCTGGGGTTCGCGGACGGCCATGTCACGCTCGGCCCGCTGCCGCTGGGCCGCGCGCCGCGTCTGATCATCCGCTGACGGCGGCACCGCCTGCCAAGGGCCGCAGAGGCGGTGCGGGGCGCCGTGCCCCCTTTGCAGGCGAAACCAGAATACGATTGCGGCAAACGCGTCCGGGGACAGCTGCCCCTTGGAGGCCTCCCGGCAGCCGCCTTTGCGCGCGGAGCGCGCCCGGCCCAAGGCTGTCATGTGCCCTTGGGCACGTTCAGGCGCGGGAGCCCGCCCGTCGGTGCGGCCGCGCGCAAGCAGCCTCGCCCCGTTGGGAAGACCGGGAATATGCGAGGCTCTGCCTCGCGCTCCGGGATATTTTCAGCCTGAAGAACAGAGGATCCTTGCCGCCGCCTGGCCGGACCAGGAACAATGCGGGCGGGCGGCGGCAGATTTCAGCGGCAATAGGTGCCGCCGCGGTGGCGGGCGATGTCCAGGTGGAAATGGTCGCGGTGATGGCGGTCCGCCTCGGGCCCCAGCACGGTGCCGAACGGGCCGCAGGCGGCGCGCCAGATTTTCGTCAGTTTCTTGCGGGTCTTGCGGTTCTGCCAGCCCTTCAGAACGGTGATGGTCTCGCCGCTTGCCAGGGTGAAGCCGGAAATGTCGATCGCCCGGGCCTTGCCGTGTTCGGAGATCTTGGCGCCGGGGCGGTTGTTGCGGGGGCGGCAGGCGTAATGGGCGGCGACGCGCAGGGACACCACCTTGTTGCGGCGGCCAAAGGCGGTTTCGACCTCGCGGTTGATCCAGGTTTTCAGCGCCCGTGCGGTGTTGCAGGTCATCAGCGAGGCCTGGCTGAGACGCACCCCGGCAATTTCGCGCACCCGCACGGCATCCCTGGCACCGCAGCCGGCCAGCGTGCCGGAGACATGGCCCACGGAGTCGCCCTGGATATCAATATCGCCGCAGACCGAGCCCTTGCGCCGCTGGCGGCGTTTGAACAGCACCTGCCCGGCCAGGCTGTCCGGCCGGGCCGAGGGATGCAGCGATGCACCGGGGGCCAGCAGCGGCAGGTCCGCGGGCCGGGCGGCCGCTGCCAGGCGCTGGTCCGATTGCGGACGCGAGGCCGGGCGCAGGTCCGGCGCCGGTGCCAAGGCCGCCGCGATGCCTGCGTCTGCCGATGGACGCGCGGGCGGCTCCAGCGAGGTTTCCGGCGCGGCGGCCGCAGCCGCCCCGCCAAACACAACTGCCGCCAAGAGGGCGCCCGCGCGGATCACTTCTTCTGTCCCCGGCCGAAGTCCGGCGCGTCGGTGTCCTGGCCTGCCTCGATGATGCCGCGGCGGATGGCGCGGGTGCGGGTGAAGTAATCGTGCAGATGCGCGCCGTCGCCGGTGCGGATCGCCCGCTGCAGGGCAAAGAGTTCTTCGGTGAACCGGCCCAGGATCTCCAGCGTGGCGTCCTTGTTGGTCAGGAACACATCGCGCCACATGGTGGGGTCCGAGGCGGCAATCCGGGTGAAGTCTCGGAACCCGGCGGCGGAATACTTGATCACCTCGCTGTCGGTCACCCGGCGCAGATCGTCGGCCACGCCCACCATCGTATAGGCGATCAGGTGCGGCGTGTGCGAGGTGACGGCCAGCACCAGGTCGTGGTGGTCGGCGTCCATCTCGTCCACATTGGCGCCCATGCCTTCCCAGAATGCGCGCAGGCGGGCGGTGGCTGCTGGATCTGTTCCCTCCACCGGCACCAGCAGCGACCAGCGGTTGTCGAACAGTTCGGCAAAGCCGGATTCGGGGCCGGAATGCTCGGTGCCGGCCAGCGGGTGGGCGGGCACGAAATGCACGCCCTCGGGGATATGCGGCTGCACGGCGTCGATCACATGGCGCTTGACCGAGCCGACGTCGGAGACCGTGGCACCGGGTTTCAGCACCGGCGCGATGTCTTCCATCACCGGCCCCATGGCGCCGACCGGCACGCAGAGCACCACCAGGTCGGCGTCCTGCACCGCTTCCCGCGCGCTGTCGCAGACCCGGTCGCACAAGCCGATGCGGCGGGCGGTTTCGCGGGTCTGTGCGCTGCGGGCATAGCCGGTGACCTCGCCCGCCAGCCCGGCGCGCCTGATTGCCCAGAACATCGAGGAGGCGATCAGGCCCAGCCCGATCAGCGCAACGCGGCCGTAAACCTGCCCGGTATCCTGGCGGCTCATGCCTGCCCCTCTTTGAAGGCCTTCACCGCGGCGGCCAGCCGGCGGCAGGAGTCTTCGTCGCCGATGGTGATGCGCAGCGCCGCGGGCAGGTTGTAGCCCGCCACCCGGCGCACGATCAGCCCCTGCGATTGCAGATAGCTGTCGCAGGCCTCGGCCTCGGCCTGGCTGGAAAAACGGGCGAGGATGAAATTGGTGCAGGACACGTCCGACGGCACCCCCAGTCCGGCCAGCGCATCCGCCAGCCAGCCGCGCCATTTGGCGTTCTCGGTGCGGCAGCGGGCGGCGTACTCCGTGTCCCGCACCGAAGCCTCCGCCCCGGCCAGCGCGGTGCTGGAGACGTTGAACGGCCCGCGCACCCGGTTCAGCACATCGATGATTTCGCGGGGGCCGTAGCCCCAGCCGATCCGCGCGCCGCCAAGCCCGTAGATCTTGGAGAAGGTGCGGGTCATGAACACATTGCTGCGCGCCTGGATCAGTGCGGCGCCTGCATCGAAGCCTTCGACATATTCGGCATAGGCACCGTCCAGCACCAGGAGCGCCCCTGCCGGCAGGCCGTCCGCCAGCCGCGCCACCTCGGCCGCGCTGATCATGGTGCCGGTGGGATTGTTGGGGTTGGCGATGAACACCAGTTTGGTGCGTTCGGTGCAGCCCGCCAGCAGCGCGTCCACATCCGTGACGCGCTCGCGCTCCTTCACCTCCACCGGGGTGGCGCCGGCCGCCAGCGCGCTGATGCGGTACATGGCAAAGCCGTGCTCGGTATAGAGCACCTCGTCCCCCGGTCCGGCATAGGCCTGGCACAGGAAGGCGATGATCTCGTCGCTGCCCGCACCGCAGATGATCTGCTCCGGCTCCAGCCCGTGCACCTCGCCGATGGCCTGCCGCAGCGCCGCGTGATCCGAGCTGGGATAGCGGTGCATGCCCGCCGCCGCGTCCTGCATCGCCTGGATGGCGCGCGGGCTGGGGCCAAAGGGGTTCTCGTTCGAGGAGAGCTTCACAACATTGCTCACCCCTTTCACATGGGCAGCCCCGCCCTCGTACAGGGCGATGTCCATGATACCGGGCTGCGGTGTGAGTTGGGTCATAATACGGGCTCCTTAATTCCAACCCGTCATAGCGGCCCAGACGCTGGCGGGGAAGCACCAAGATGACGCTTCCCCCATGCTGCCGCCCCCTGCGGCAGCCCCCGGCAATGCAGCTGGCGTTAATGCGCCGCTGCTGTCTTGGGCATCTTGCGCTTGGCCTCGGCCAGGATGATCTTCTGGATCTTCTTGCGCAGCTCCATGTCCTTGCGCATCGCCTCGTTGGCCTGCTTCTGCATGGTTGAGGCCGATTGCGAGCCATCCGAGCTGGCCAGCACCTCGCCCGCATATTTGCTGAACGTCTTGCCGGAGATCTGCTTGGCGATCTCGCCATAGACCGCGTCGCCGTGCAGCTTGATGAAATCCTCGGTGGCCTTGGTGCCGTATTTGGCGATCAGGTCCTTCTTCACCGCGCCTTCCATCGCGGCGGGCGCCAGCTTGGTCTTGAGGAACTTTTCGGCGCCCGTGGTGAAGCCGGAGGAGAATTTCTCCAGCGCCTTGCCGGCCCCTGCCGACATGATGCCCGCGGTCAGGATCTTGGCGATGCTCTCCTTGATCTCCTTGGTGTTCGGCGGGCGGCCCTTTTCGATCAGGGGCTTGGCGAGGCCGATGGTTTCCTTCAGGGCCTCTGTCACCATCGCTTCCCCGGCCTTGGATTTGAGGAACTTCTCAAAGAAGACCTTCACCGCTTTCTTCGGGAACTCGCGGGAGAGTTTCGAGGCCGCGGCCTTGGCCAGATCGTCCGCCAGCCCGGCCGACAGCTTGGCGGTCAGCTTGCCGCCGGCAGCCCCTGCGAGGCCCGCGATGAAGCTGTCGATGAACACCTTCTTGGCGGCGCCGTCCCAGGTCACCTTGTTGCCCGCCAGATGCTCGCCCAGCTGGCCGGCGCTGGATTTCAGCGCCTCGGTGCTGGCGGCGGCGATGGCGTGGGCCTTGGCGGGCGACATGCCCTTGGTCGCGACCAGACGGGCGGTCATATAGGTCTCGACCACCGCAAAGGAGACCTCGCGCACCACTTCCAGCTTCCAGACGATGGCGCCTGCGGTGCTGATGCGCTGGTCGATGAATTTCTTGAACGCCTTGCCGCCGGTGTTATAGGCCTTGGAGGCCTTGACGTCCTGCTTGTAGACCTTCTTCCAGTCGGGCTTCTTCTTGCTGACCAGTGTCTTCAGGAGGCTCGACTCGGACCGCGCGTTCAGGATCGCGGTCCAGGGCGGGTCGGTCTTGTCGTTGACCATGCTGACGGCAAATTCCGTCAGCGCGTTCAGGAAGGTCTCGTTGCCCTGGCGGGTGCTTTCCACCTCGTTGCAGAAGTCGACCCAGGATTCCGCCTGGCCGTACATCATGTTGGCCTTGGCCAAGAGCTTGCGGCGCAGCTCCTCCTGGCCGGCTTCGAATTCCGCCACGGTGATCAGCTTGGTCTTGCCGTTCTCGACAACCTCGACCCGCTCCACCTTGGTGTCGGCGGCATATTGCGCCGCCAGCTTGGGCAGGCCGGCGTTCCAGGTGCGCATGCCGGGATCGACAATGCCGTCGGGCTTGCGGAAGCCCAGTTTCTTCTTCTGAAAATCCTTGATGGTCGTGATCAGCCCGGCGTCGCATTTGGTGCTGACCTCAATGGAGTAACCGTTCGCCTTGAGCATCAGGCGGACCAGCTCGACATCTGCGGGGGCGTTCTTGACCGGCTTGAACTTGCTCTCGCCGGTCTTGGGGTCCGGTTTGGTGATCCGCTTCTTGTCACCAACAGGGGCGGACAGCTTGAGGGCCATAACTTTGCTCCAACCAATAAACTACGGTTATAGCGTGCCATGCCGCCGCCAGCGCCGTCGCGGGGGATTTGGAATAGACTTTCCCCCTTTAAATACAGGGGGGCGGCACCTACATATCACAAGCATGTGAGGTGCTTCCCCGTCCCGGGAAAGCCCCGTTCAGGCTTGAGCCTAGGCCACCAGCGCCTTGAAGCGTGCCGTCTCCGGATCAGCATTGTAGCGGGCAGCAAGCTCCCCTGCCCTTCGGGTCAGATCGTTGACGCAATCGATGATGTACTGCGCCGTCTCCTGCTCCATCAGGTAAGAGAAGTTGAGCCGCACCCAGCCCGGTTTCTTCATCTCCTGCCCCGCTTGCAGATCGGCAAACAGGGTGTCCGACTCCGGCTGGCTGATGCCCAGCAGCCGGTGCGCATAGGGGCCGGCACAGGCGCAGCCGCCGCGGGCCTGGATGCCGTGGACATCGCTCAGCATCCGGGTGAACAGCTGCTGGTGCACCGGGTTGCCCGCCCCGTCCGACACCAGAAAGGAGAAGATCGGCAGCCGGTGCGCCGTGCGGTGGCCAAGGATGCGCAGCCGCGGATTGGCGGACCAGCCGTCCCAGGCCATCTGTGCGAACTGCGCTTCGCGGGCCTCGATCCGGTGCTGGCCCACCGCCTCCTTGACCAGAAACGCCAGCGCGGCGCGGATGTCGCCGATCACGTTCGGGGTGCCGGCCTCCTCTCGGGTTGCAAGGTCCCGGCTGTATTCATGCCGCCAAGGGGAAACAAAGCTGACCGTTCCCCCTCCCGGCCAGGAGGGGCAGCGGCGGCGCACCGCAGCGGTATTGACGATCAGCACGCCGGAGGCGCCGGGGCCGCCCGGGAATTTATGCGGCGAGACCACCACGGCATCTTTGCGCGCCGCGCCGCCCGCCCCCATGTCGACCGGCAGGTAAGGGCCGCCGCCGGCGTAATCCCAGACCGCCAGCGCGCCATGCGCGTGCAGCAGGCGGCTGATGGGGTCAGGATCGGTCAGGATGCCGGTGACGTTGGAGGCAGCCGAGAAGCTGCCGATTTTCAGATCGCTGTCGGCGTGCTGCTTCAGGGCAAGCTCCAGAACCTTCAGGTCCGCGCCGCCCTCCGGCGCCTCGGGGATTTCAACCACCTCGGCCTTGCTTTCGCGCCAGGGCAGGATGTTGGAATGATGCTCATAAGGGCCGATGAAGACAACCGGCCGGGCGGCCTCGTTCACGCCGAACAGGCTGACCAGCCGGTTAAGGCCCGCGGTGGCGCCCGATCCGGTGAAGATCACCGCATCCTGCGCCGTGGCGCCGGTCAGGCGGGCGATCTCGCCGCGTGCCTCGCGGCGCAGGCGGGTCATCTGCATGCCGCAAAAGGAAGCCTCGGTATGGGAGTTGGCATAAAACGGCAGCACCTCGCCCGCGACAAAAACCTCGACCTGGCGCAGCGCCCGGCCGGAGGCGACGTAATCGGCATAGACCAGCGGCACCGCGCCATCGAGGCCGGGGATCATCACCCCGTCGCCAATCACGCTGCGGCCCAGAGTGCCATCGAGGGCCGCCTGACGGATTGTCTGTTTGAATGCTGCCAGGGTCATGCCGCGCCTCCGATTTCCGTTGAGGCATTGTGAACGGCAATCAGCGAGAAAACTTTATCAACTACTGAGTGGAATGCAGAATATTTGTGTCTTATGATCGTCATATGGGCAAAATTGCAGATCATATTGACCGCGCCCTTCTGCGGGCGCTGCAGCAGGACGCCGGCCTGTCGCAGCGGGAGCTGGCCGACAAGGTGGGGCTGTCGCAGAACGCCTGCTGGCGGCGGCTGAAGGCGCTGAATGACAGCGGCCTGCTGAAAGGCTCCACGGCGCGGCTGGACCGCAAGCAGCTGGGGCTGGATCTGGTGGTGTTCGTGCTGCTGCGCACAAGGCATCACTCGGCGGAGTGGCTGCAGACCTTCCGCCGCCATGTGCTGGCCATCCCCGAGGTGGTGGATTTCCACCGCATCGGCGGCGATTACGACTACCAGCTGAAAGTGGTGACCCAGGACATGGCCAGCTATGACAAGGTCTATCAGCAGCTGATTGCCGGGGTCGAGCTGGACAGCGTGACCTCCTATTTTGCGATGGAGGCAATTGCCGAAGGGCGGCCGCTGCCGCTTTGACCCGCCGGCCGGGCAAGGGGGCGCTGCCCCCTCAGCCTGCGGCTTCACCCCCGGAGTATTTCAAACCAGAAAGAAGCAGCGGCCGGTCAGTGCCCGAAGGCGCTGTCCTTCATCCATTTCGGGCGTTTGCCGTCGGGCCCCATGCGCATGTGCAGGCAGGCGGTGCCGAGACGCTGGAAATACAGGATGTCGACCGGGTACCAGCCCGGCGACGGCACCTCGACCTGGGTGAGCACGGTGCTGTCGCAGGATTGGCGGCCGTCGAATTCGCCGACAATCTGGCCGCCGATGCTGGCGCGCAGCCCGTCATTGGTCAGGAAGTCGATGTTGTGGATGCCCGGCGTGTCCAGTTTCACATAGCCGGTGATCCGCGCCGCCACATGCAGCGGCCGATTGGCGGTCAGCGTATTCTGCCCCTCTTCGGTGTCGCGGTTGTCCAGGCCGGCGATGGGGCGGCCCGGTTCGCTGCCGATCTTCAGGGCGGAGGACGCCTCCGCCAATGACTTCACGTCCTGAGGATACGCGTAGACCACCGCAAGGCCGGGTTTGACGCCGGAGGGCTGCGGGTTCGCAGGCGTGAGCGTCAGCGGCGCGGCGGCCGCCGCCGCCGCCCCCAGAGCCGTGGCGGCGGCGGCGGCAGCTGCTTGCATCAAGATCTTCATTGGTCACTCCCTGTCGTTTTCAAGCAGGATAGTCCCAATGGCACCGCCCGGCCACAGCTTTCAGGAATCCAGGCGGAGCGGACCATTCGGGCGATGAGGAATTGGCAAAAGAAAAAGGGCTGCCCCGCAGGACAGCCCTTCCAGCCGTGTGCCCCGATGGGCCGCAGGCTTAGTTCTTGGCGTAGAATTCGACGACCAGGTTCGGTTCCATCACAACCGGGTACGGCACGTCGCCCAGGCCGGGGGTGCGCACGAAGGTTGCGGTCAGCTTGGAGTGATCGGCTTCGATGTAATCGGGCACGTCGCGCTCGGCCAGCTGGGTGGCTTCCAGGATGGCAACCATCTGCTTGGACTTGTCGCGGACCTCGATCACGTCGCCCTCTTTCACGCGGTAGGAGGGGATGTTGACGCGCTTGCCGTTCACGGTCACGTGGCCGTGGTTGACGAACTGGCGGGCCGCAAAGACGGTTGCCACGAACTTGGCGCGGTAGACGACGGCGTCCAGGCGGCGCTCGAGCAGGCCGATCAGGTTTTCACCGGTGTCGCCGGCCACACGCTCGGCTTCGCCGTAGATGCGGCGGAACTGCTTTTCGGTCAGGTCGCCGTAGTAGCCCTTGAGCTTCTGCTTGGCGCGCAGCTGGATGCCGAAGTCGGAAAGTTTGCCCTTGCGACGCTGGCCGTGCTGGCCGGGGCCGTAGTCGCGGCGGTTGACCGGGGACTTCGGGCGGCCCCAGATGTTTTCGCCCATGCGGCGGTCGATCTTGTACTTGGCAGACGTGCGTTTGGTCACGGCTGATCTCCTTATTAGCGGCTTCGCAGCTTGCTCCGAAAACCGGTTCCCCCTTTTCCGGCTGCAAACGCGAGTGCCTGCCGCCGTATGGTCTGAACCGCCCCGGGCAAGCCGTGACTATTAAGGGCGTTGTCCTCTTGCTCCGCATCCAGGATCCGGGCATGACAGGCATCCCCTTGCGGGGGCCACCAACACCAATGAAGCCGCGCTTATATAGGCGGGCGGCGCAGAGTCAACACGGCTGTGCCGCGTTTGGCAGGAAAATCTGCACGGACCGCCAAGGCCCGGCCGCGTGGGTGCGCCGGGGGTGGTCCGCAAAAGGCCTCAGGCGGCCTCGTGGCCGAGTATTGCCGCCTCGGAGGCGCTGAGGCTGCGGCGGGCGTAGGCGCCATAAGACAGCGGGTTGCGCTCCAGCGCCGGCTGCAGGCGGAACAGCCGCGCCCGGTCGCTGTCGCTCAGCTCCGTCAGCGCGGCGTTGGAGGGGTGGAAGCTGTCTGTCTCAACGCCATTGGCCCAGAGCACCTGGTGATTGGCCAGCATAAGGTGGATATAGGTCACCTCCCGCACCGAGGCGTCGGGCAGGATGGTGCGGCCGTTGGCCAGATCGCCGGCCGCAACCAGCACTTCCGGGGTATTGAACAGGTCCCGCACGCGGGCACCGCGCAGCAGCATCCGGTGGTCGGGGGAGACCAGCAGCTCCTGTTCCGGGCGGTCGATGCCCAGGGCGCCCGCATGAATGCGGATCGGCCGCAGCCGCGGCATCGCAAACAGCCGCGCGCCGCTGATCCGGCGCGAACCGATCCACAGGATCTCCTGGGCGCCGTTGTCGCGGGTCTGGACCTTTTCGCCTTCGCGCAGCTGCTCGATCCGTTTCGGACCGCCGGGGGTGGCGATCAGGGTGCCGGGGGTAAAGCAGATCACACCGGTTTCGCCCTGCGGACGTCCGGCGCAGATGGTGCCGAGAGAGTGATGCACCACCCATAGATCGGTGCCGCGCGGCGGCATGTCATCGACAAACATCAGCAGCGGGCGCTGGTCCGGGCCGACCTCGATCAGGGTGACCGTGAAACTCTGCACGCCGTTGGTCACGACAAAGCTGCTGTCCATCAGCGGCTCGTCGACCTCGACCGCATCAACGTCGGTCCGGTGCTGAACCGCTGCCCCGACCAGCCTGCGCACCGACCGTGCCGCCCGGCGGCGCAATTCTGCCTCGCCGTTTGCCATGTCCAGCCGCAACAGCCCCGACGGCCCGTCCACCCGCACAGCATCGCCATGCCAGGACCAAGCCGCCCCTACATCGAGAGCGTCCACCGGTGCGGCCGGAAGGCCGTCGATTTCGGTTTGCGACCAGGAAACAACAAACGTGCCACGAAAGCCCGTTTTCATCTGCCTGTATGCCTGCTTCAGTTCATTATTATTAACGAAACCTTAACAAAGCCCCGGGAGCCGGGAAACAGCAGTGCCATAAAATGGTTGTGAGCGTGCCCTTTACGCATCATACCTCATGCGGCTGCAGCTGCCGTCAGGGCAGCCGCCCGTCACGGAAAGAAGCCACGGCGATTGTTTTCAAAGCCAGAACAAACCCGTGCGTCAGGGCATCGGCGCATAGCTGGCCCGCAAGGCATCGGCCGCCTGGCGCACCACATCTGCCACCTGCATCAGCTGCCGCGCCAAGGGGTTGCTGCGGCGCCAGATCATGCCGATGGTGCGCGCGGGCTGCGGGTCGCGGAAACGTGCCACCGAAACCACCGCTGAGCGGGTTTCAACCGGCACCGCCATTTCGGGAATCAGCGTCACACCGATGCCGGCGCTGACCATCTGCACCAGGGTCGACAGCGAGCTGCCGTCCAGCAGCTCGCGCGGGGCCGCCGATTGCATGTTGCAGAACGACAGCGCCTGATCGCGGAAGCAATGCCCCTCCTCCAGCAGCAGGAGCCGCATTTCGCGCAATCCCTCGGGGCCGGGAACCGGCTTGCCGGTGTCCTCCCCCGGGCGGACCAGCACGAAGTCCTCGGAAAACAGCGCCACTTCCTCAAACGCCGGCTCTGAGACCGGCAGTGCCACGATGGCGGTGTCCAGCCGTCCCTCCCCCAGTTCCTCCAGCAGTTTGGGGGTCACGGTTTCGCGCACCCGGATGTCGGCCTCCGGATACTGCCGGGTCAAGTTGCCGACGATGGATGGCAGCAGATAGGGCGCGATAGTGGGAATCACCCCGATGCGCAGCCGCCCGGCCAGCCCCTCGCGCGAGGCGCGCGCCAGCTCGCCCAATTCATCCACAGAGCGCAGGATGCCGCGCACCCGCACGGCCAGATCCTCGCCGAAGCTGGTCAGGCGGACCTGGCGCGCTCCGCGCTCCACCAGCTGCACCCCCAGCACCTCCTCCAGCTCCTTGATTTGAACCGACAAAGCAGGCTGCGACACCGCGCAGGCATCCGCCGCACGGCCGAAATGGCGGTGCTGCGCCAGCGCCTCGAAATAGCGCATCTGGCGGAGGGTCACGTTTATCATAGGTTTTGATTATCACTACGATGAAAAAATGCAACTTAGTCCAATGGAATTCCTCTGCTAGCCTCATCCCCAAGAAGACAGGGAGACCCGGCAGCCGCGGCACATGCCCGCCTGCATTTTCAGGCCCGGCGCAAAACGGCGCCCGCTGCCGCGCAGCTCCCGCAGCGCTTCTGTCACGACGCAGTTCAAATTCATGCAGCCACGATCGGAGAAAAAAAATGGACGGAAATACACCTGCAGGCAAATGTCCGGTGTTCCACGGCGCTGCCGCAGCCGGCGGCACCACCAACAAGGACTGGTGGCCGAACCTTCTCAACCTGAGTGTCCTGCACCAGCATTCGCCCAAGTCAAATCCGATGGGGGCTGATTTCAACTATGCCGAAGAATTCAAGACGCTGGATCTGAAGGCGGTGAAACAGGATCTTTATGCGCTGATGACCGAAAGCCAGGACTGGTGGCCGGCGGATTACGGCCATTACGGGCCGCTGTTCATCCGCATGGCCTGGCACAGCGCGGGCACCTACCGCACCGCCGACGGGCGCGGCGGCGGCGGCACCGGCAGCCAGCGGTTTGCGCCGCTGAACAGCTGGCCGGACAACGGCAACCTCGACAAGGCGCGCCGCCTGCTGTGGCCCATCAAGCAGAAGTACGGCAACAAGATCTCCTGGGGGGATCTGATGATCCTGGCGGGCAATTGCGCCATCGAGTCGATGGGCGGGCCGGTGTTCGGCTTTGGCGGCGGCCGGGTGGACGTGTGGGAGCCGGAAGAGGATGTCTTCTGGGGGGCGGAAACCGAATGGCTGGCCACCAGCGATCAGCCGAACAGCCGCTATTCCGGCGAACGCGACCTGGCGAACCCGCTGGCTGCGGTGCAGATGGGACTGATCTATGTGAACCCGGAAGGCCCTGACGGCAATCCGGACCCGGTGGCCTCGGGGCGGGATGTGCGCGACACCTTCACGCGGATGGGGATGACCGACGAGGAGACCGTGGCGCTGGTGGCGGGCGGCCATACCTTCGGCAAGGCGCATGGCGCGGGCGATCCCGAACTGGTCAGCGCCGATCCGGAAGGCGCCGATATCGAGCACATGGGCCTTGGCTGGCTGAACGCGCACGGCAAGGGCAATGGCGCCGACACCACCACCAGCGGCATCGAAGGCGCCTGGAAACCCAATCCGACCACCTGGGACATGGGCTATTTCGACGTGCTGTTCGGCTATGAGTGGAAACTGGTCAAGAGCCCGGCCGGCGCCAACCAGTGGCAGGCCCAGGACGTCCGGCCCGAGCATATGGTCGCCGACGCCCATGACCCCGGCAAGACGCACCCGCCGATGATGACCACTGCCGACATGTCGATGCGGATGGATCCGGAGTACGAGAAGATCTCGCGCGGTTTCCACGCCAACCCGGAAAAATTCGCCGATGCCTTTGCCCGCGCATGGTTCAAGCTGTGCCACCGCGACATGGGGCCGAAAGCCCGCTATCTGGGCGACGAGGTTCCGGCGGAAGACCTGATCTGGCAGGATCCGGTGCCGGCGGTGGATCACGCGCTGATCGATGCAAACGATACGGCGGACCTCAAGGCGCGGGTGCTGGCCTCGGGGCTTGAGGTGCAGGATCTGGTCTCCACCGCCTGGGCGTCGGCCTCGACCTTCCGCGGCTCGGATATGCGCGGCGGCGCCAATGGCGGCCGCATCCGCCTGGCCCCGCAAAAGGACTGGGAAGTGAACGAGCCCGAAAAGCTGGCCAGGGTGCTGAGTGCTCTGGAAGAGATCCAGAGCACCTTCAACGCCAGCGCCTCCAGCGGCAAGAAGGTCTCGATGGCTGATCTGATCGTGCTGGCGGGCGGTGCCGGCGTCGAGGAAGCCGCCAAGGCCGCTGGCTACCCGGTGGAGGTGCCCTTCACCCCGGGCCGCACCGATGCCAGCCAGGAGCAGACCGACATCGACGGCTTTGCCGCGCTGGAGCCGGAAGCCGACGGGTTCCGCAACTTCCAGAAGGCGGAATATTCGATTCCCGCCGAGAAGCTGCTGGTGGACCGGGCGCAGCTGCTGACCCTCAGCGCACCGGAGATGACCGCGCTGGTCGCCGGGCTGCGGGTGCTGGGCGCAAACCACGGCGGCTCCCGCCACGGGGTCTTCACCAGCCGCCCCGGCGTCCTGAGCACCGACTTCTTCACCAGCATCCTCGACATGGGCGTGCAGTGGAAGCCGGCAGGCGACGGCACCTATGAGGGCCGCGACCGCGCCAGCGGCGATGTGAAATGGACCGCCACCCGCGCCGATCTGGTGTTCGGCTCCAACTCGCAGCTGCGGGCACTGGCCGAGGTCTATGCGCAGGATGGATCGGAGGAGACCTTTGTGCGCGACTTTGTTGCCGCCTGGACCAAAGTGATGAACGCGGACCGGTTCGATCTGGCCGCGTAAGACCTGCTGAGACCGAAAAAGAAGGCGCTCGGGACACCCCGGGCGCCTTTGCCGTTACACGGCCTGTGAACAACACTGAGGGCAGCGCCTGGCCATCGGCGGGCGCATAAGCGCCCTCCCGCGGGGAGGGCCGGGCGCTGCCCGGCCAGCCGGCCGGGCAGTCCCGCAGCACTATCCCGGTGCTTACTCCGCAGCGATGGCAGCAGCCCCCTGCCCGAATTCGATCACCCGGGTTTCAGACGTGTAGTCCGACTCGATGATCAAAATGGCCAGCAGGCCGATCACCGCCAGCGGCGGCAGCAGGATGGCATAGATCAGCGCCAGCCGCTCCCAGGCCATGTGCATGAAGACGGCAATGATCAGCCCCGCCTTCAGCGTCATGAAGATCAGGATCAGGCTCCAGCGCAAGAGCCCCTGCAGCTGGGCATAATCCACCCAGTAGGAGGCGGCGCTGAGGACGAACAGCAGCCCCCAGACGACGAAGTAGAGCTTGATCGGGTGCTGCTGGCCTTCGTCGTGCGCCATCTCTCCGGCCTCAACGGTTTGCGGTGAATGTGTCATGGCTGCCCCCTACCACAGATAGAAGAATGCAAAGATGAAGACCCAGACCAGGTCGACGAAGTGCCAGTAGAGCCCCATGATCTCCACCGCCTCGTAATCGCCGTTTCCGGCCGACATCCAGCTGCGCTGGTCGCGGTCGAAATCGCCGCGCCAGACCCGGCGGGCAACGATAATCAGGAAGATCACCCCGATGGTCACATGGGTGCCGTGAAAGCCGGTGATCATGAAGAAGCTGGCGCCGAACTGCTCGGCCCCCCAGGGGTTGCCCCAGGGACGGACGCCCTCGGAGATCAGCTTGGACCACTCGAACGCCTGCATCCCCACAAAGGCGGCACCCAGCGCGGCGGTGGCCAGCATCAGCGCAGCGGTGGCCTTGCGCGCCTTGCGGTAGGCGCAGTTCACCGCCATCGCCATGGTGCCGGAGGAGGAGATCAGCACGAAGGTCATGATGGCGATCAGGATCAGCGGCAGGTTTGCACCGCCGATGTGCAGCGCAAACACCTCGCTGGCGTTGGGCCAGTCCACGGTGGTGGTATTGCGGGCGTTCAGATAGGCCACCAGGAAGCAGGCAAAGATGAAGGTGTCGCTGAGCAGCAGGATCCACATCATCGCCTTGCCCCAGGAGACCTTCTTGAACACCCGCTGGTCCGAGCCCCAGTCGGCGGCAAAGCCGCTGTGGCCCTGTTGCGCCAGAGTCTGTTCCTGGCCTTGAAGTTTGCTCTCCATCTCTCCTCCCCCTTATCCCACCGCGGCGCGGCACAGCGCCAGAAACGCGTTGCCCCAGCCCTGCAGCAGCGCAAACAGCATCAGCCAGAAGGCCAGCAGCGCGTGCCAGTAGAGCGCGCAGAGCCGTACCCCCGGCAGCAGCGCCTTCACATCCCCGGCGCCGGCGTGGCGCAGGCTGACGGCCGCCAGCGCGATGATGCCGCCCAGCATGTGCAGGCCGTGCAATCCGGTGATCAGGTAGAAAAAGCTCGCCGCCGGGGTGCCGTCCAGCCGGTAGCCGCCCGCGGCCAGCGTGATCCACACCTGCACCTGGCCGGCCAGAAAGGCGAGCGTGGCGATGCTGGCGGCGATCAGGCTGGCGCGCAGCCAGCGCCGGGTGCCGGCCCGTGCCGAGATCACCACGAATTGCAGGAAGACGCTGGCCAGCAGCAGCAGCGCGGTATTGAGCCAGACCCGCCCCGGCAGCGGCACCAGCTCCCACGGTGTTTCGTCGATCTGCATGACAAAGGCGCTGCCCAGCATGGCAAACAGCCCGCCGACCACCACCAGAAAGACGGCGATGAAGATGATGCCGGGCGCGCGGCCCGGCCCGTGTCCCGCCAGAGGGGCAATGCCGGTTTCCAGCCAGGGCTTGGAGGCCAGGCGCTGCTGCGACAGCCACAGGCCGGCAGCCAGGGCGACCAGCGCCAGGAAGGCGAGGATGACCGTCACAGCCGCCTGTCCTCCGCCTGTGAGACCCAGGGGTCGTTCTGGGCGATGTAATCCTCGGCCGCGCCCGGCACGCTGTAGTCATAGGCCCAGCGGTAGACATTGGGCAGCTCGTCCCAGTTGCCGTGCCGCGGCGGGGTCTCGGGCGTCTGCCATTCCAGCGAGGTGGCGCGCCAGGGATTGCCGCCCGACAGGCGCCCGTGGCGCAGGCTCCAGAAGATATTGAACAGGAACAGCACCTGCACCGCGCCGACAATCAGCGCGGCAGAGGAGATGAAGGCATTGAGCCCGTCCACCGGCGCGGTCAGGAACGCCGGCTCGCCGATCTCGAAATAGCGCCGCGGCACGCCGACCAGGCCGACGTAATGCATCGGGAAGAACACCGCATAGGCGCCGACGAAGGTGACCCAGAAATGGATCTGGCCCATCGCCTCGTTCAGCATCCGCCCGGTCATCTTGGGATACCAGTGATAGATCGCGCCGAAGATCACCATGATCGGCGCCACCCCCATCACCATGTGGAAATGCGCCACCACGAACATGGTGTCGGACAAGGGCACATCGACCACCACATTGCCCAGGAACAGACCCGTCAGCCCGCCGTTGACGAAGGTCACGATGAAGCCCAGCGCAAACAGCATCGGAATGGTCAGGTGGATGTCGCCCTTCCATAGGGTCAGCACCCAGTTGTAGACCTTGATCGCGGTGGGAATGGCGATGATCAGCGTGGTGGTGGCAAAGAAGAAGCCGAACCACGGGTGCATGCCGGAGACATACATGTGATGCGCCCAGACGATGAAGCTGAGCGCGCCGATGATGACGATGGCCCAGACCATCATCCGGTAGCCGAACACGTTCTTGCGCGCGTGCACCGCGATCAGGTCGGAAACGATGCCAAAGGCGGGCAGCGCCACGATATAGACCTCGGGGTGGCCGAAGAACCAGAACAGGTGCTGGAAGGCAATCGGGCTGCCGCCGCCGTAGCTGAGCTTCTCGCCCAGCTCCACCAGCGTCGGCATGAAGAAGGAGGTGCCCAGAAGCCGGTCGAACAGCATCATCACGCAAGCCACGAACAGCGCCGGGAAGGCCAGGAGCGCCATCACCGTGGCGGTGAAGATGCCCCAGACCGTCAGCGGCAGCCGCATCATCGTCATGCCGCGGGTGCGGGCCTGCAGCACGGTGACGGCATAGTTCAGCCCGCCCATGGTGAAGCCGATGATGAACAGGATCAGCGACACCAGCATCAGGATAATGCCGCTTTGTGCACCTCCGGGAGTGCCGGACAGCACCGCTTGCGGCGGATAGAGCGTCCAGCCCGCGCCGGTTGGCCCGCCGGGGACAAAGAAACTGGCGACCAGCACGAGGACAGCGAGCAGATAGACCCAGTAGCTGAGCATATTGACGAACGGAAACACCATGTCCCGGGCGCCGACCATCAGCGGGATCAGGTAATTGCCGAAGCCGCCAAGGAAGATCGCGGTGAGCAGGTAGATCACCATGATCATCCCATGCATGGTGACAAACTGGTAATAGGCCTCCGGCGTGATGAAATCGAAAATGCCGGGAAAGCCCAGCTGCAGCCGCATCAGCCAGGACATCACCAAGGCCACCAAGCCAATCGCCACGGCGGTGCCGGAGTACTGTATGGCGATGTATTTGGCATCCTGCGAGAAGACATATTTGCCGATCCAGCTGTGTGCATGCGGCGGCATCACATCCGGGACTTCGCGCGGCGGCAGGTTGCTGTCTGAGTCTGGCAGGTAGTCGGTCATTACAGGACTCCATCCAATTCTGATGCATCGCCCGGCCGTTAGGCCGGGCAGCGCCCGCCCCTCCCGTCAAACCGGAGATTTGCCTCCGGCAAAGGGGAAGGCGCTCCACACCCACCCAGGGCCGGGCGCTGCCCTCAGCGTTTCGCGAGCCTGGTTCCGGCCCCGGTCTCAGAACCCGCATTGGCGTAGCCTTCAAAAGTCAGCTGCTCCTGCAGCCACTCCTGGTATTCTTCAGCCTCGACCACGGTCACATAGCCGCGCATGAAGGGATGCGCGGTGCCGCAGTATTCGGCGCAGAGCACTTCGAACGCGCCGGTGCGGGTGGGGGTGAACCAGATATAGGTGACCATGCCCGGCACCATGTCCATCTTGGCGCGGAACTCAGGGACATAGAAATTGTGCAGGACGTCGATCGAGCGCAGCAGCAGTTTCACCGGCTGATCAACAGGCAAATAGACCTCACCGCCCTCGATGATGAGATCATCCTTGCCAAAGCGGTCATGCGGGTTGACGCCCAGGGGGTTCTCGCCGTTCACCCATTCCGCATCCGCGGTGCCCAACACCCCGTCCGCGCCCGGCAGCCGGTAGGACCAGCTCCACTGCTGGCCAAAGACCTCAAGCTCGGTGGCGTCCTCCGGCACGGTGACGAATTGCTTCCACACAAACAGCCCCGGCACCAGCATCGCCGCCACCCCCAGGGCAGTCACCCCGGTCAGCCACCACTCCAGGCGTTTGTTTTCCGGATCGAACTCCGCCTTGTGCCCCGGCCGGTGCCGGTATTTCAGCACGCAATAGGCCATGAACAGCACCACCGCCGCAAACACGGCGCCGGTGATCCAGAAGGTTATGACCAGCGTATCGTCGATATAGCTCCAATTCGACGCGATCGGCGTCCACCACCACGGGCTTAACAGATGGAACGCAACAGACCCCGCCACGATCAGCACAAGCACGACCGCAATCAGCATCCCGCCCCCTTTCCCCGCCGCCCGGGCACTCCCAAGCCCGGCAGGCAGGTTCAATCGGCATGAGAGGGTAGTATATTACGGTTTCACGTTTCAATCCAGAAACCGGAAGTTGTACGCCTTTTGCAGCAGACAATTTCCATATCCCAGCAATTTCAGCAAAGGCAAAAGGGCGCCCGGCCCGGGCACCCCTGAACCGCTGAGACAGCAGCAGCCCGGATCACTCCGGCAGGTATTTCTCCGACCAGCTCCCGCCAGCGGCACCGCTGGCGATCATCGCCTCGGTTTCCTCCGCAGAATAGCCCAGCCGCGCAAGGATGGCGCGCGTGTGTTCGCCGTATTTCGGTGCCGCCCCCGGGATAATGATCCGGCCTGCCTGAGGGCGCACCGCGTTGGGCGCCACCAGATCGCACCAGCGGCCCATCGGGTGCCGGTCGTGGCGGATCACCCGGAAAGTCGCCTGCTTCAGGTCGGTATCGCCCGTGCTTTCCAGCTGCAGGGCTGCGTCGCGGGTGTCGTGCAGCGAGGACAGCGGCACCGCAGCGGCAGAGCTGCCGGCAAAAGCTGCGCGCCAGTGGGACAGCGGCCGAGTGCCGAAGCGTTCGGACAAGGCATCATGCAGTCGATCCTCCGGCAGCTCTGCCAGATCGGCCAGTTCCGGAGCCCGCGCCAGCGCCGCGCCGCGTTCGGTAGGAGCAGCAAAGAAAAACCAGCAGTCCGCGGCCTGGTAGCAGTGATAGAACGGCCCCCAGCCCAGTGCCTCACGGCCCGAGGGCTCGTTGAACGGCACCCGGCCCTCATGGTCATACATGAACTGAGCCTGGATCAGGTTGCCCGCGCCCGCCAGCGAGGCGCGCGCCACCCCGCCTTTGCCGGTTTCCTTGAGCCGCAGCAAAGCGCCGCCCAGGGCCGCACAGGCGCAGAAACCGGTCAGCACGTCGATGGTGCCGAAATGGGCGTGTTCCTCGGGTGTCTCCATGCCGCCGCCAAAGCGCAGCATCACCCCGGTGGCCGCCTGCGCCAGATCGTCATACCCAAGATGGTCGGACTTCGGCCCGCGCATTGGGCCGCCAAAGGCATCGAGCTGCACCAGGATCAGGCGCGGGTTGACCGCGGCCAGCCGGTCCGGCGACAAGCCCAGACGGTCGCGCTGCTGGTCGGTGCCGTTCATGGTGATGACATCGGCCTCAGCAATCAGCCGGGCCAGCGCCTCCTGCCCCTCATCGCTGCGCAGGTTCAGCAGGATGCTCTCCTTGCCGCGCTGTGCATGGATGCCGAAGACGACGGTGTTCCAGGGGTCCACCGACGGTTCCACCGGCTGCACCAGCGTCACCCCGGCGCCAAAACGGGCCAGGGTCGAGCCGATGGTCGGCCCGGCAATCACGTTGGTGAGGTCCAGGACCTTGAGCCCGTCGAGCCAGCCCTGGCCGGCCCGGCCGCTGGTGCCGCCGCGTTCCGGCTCGGCCAGCAGCGCCGCCAGATCTGCCTCCACCGCGCTGATCTTCTGCACCGCGCCCTCGTCGCCGGACAGCCAGGCGACGTTGCCCATCTGCTGCACGGCCCCGTGCCGCGCGTCCTCCACCTGCAGGACCAGCCCCGACGCCAATGCGTGCGGGTCGTGCAGCCATTCCCGGGTGGACCGCTGCGCGGTGGCAGGTGCCTTGGCGGCGCCGAACAGCGCCTCCCATTCATGCGATGGTTTGGTCAGGAAGGCAGCTTTCATCGCCGAGGAGACGCGCTCTCTGTCGGATGCCCCCACCGGGTAATTCCGCATTGACCATTCGGCGGGCCAGTCCTTGGTATCCAGATAGGCGGAGAAATCCGGCAGTTCATCCGCCAGGTCCTTGAGCCCCAGGGTCTCCAGAACCCGCCGCGGGTGGGTGGCGACTGAGCCGCTCACCACGTAAAAGCCGCGCCCGTCGGCGCAGGTGTAGGTGCGGTAGAACGGGTCGAGGAATTCAGACAGCTCCTCGAACTTCAGGTTCATCGGCAGGCCCTCTGCCGCGCGCCGGTCCAGCTCCACCTCGCGGGGGGATTTGTAGCGTTCGGGGTAGTCCTCGATCTGTTCGCAGTTGTAGACCAGCCCCTCCAGCAGCGCTGCGGCCAGCGGCACCTCGATATGGTCGCCGCCATTCTGCTCGCGCGCGTTCAGGGCAAACAGCACCGACATGGCGCCGAAGCTGGCGCCATAGGCCGAGGCCAGCGCCAGCGGCGAGAAGGACGGGTTGATGCCCATCAGGCGGCGGTTCAGGCCCATGTCGGTGAACTGGCCGGTGTAGGCGGCGATCACCGCCTCCCAGGCAGGCAGCCCGGCCAGCTCCGCATCGGTGGAGGCAAAGCCCGGCAGCGACAGGTACACAAGCTGGTCGTTGGCGGCGCGCAGCACCTCCGGCCCCAGGCCGAGACGGTCCATGACGCCGGGGCGGAAATTCTCGATCACCGCATCGGCGCGTTTGGCGAGCTCAATTGCCGTGGCGCGGCCTTCGTCCGACTTCAGGTCCAGCTCCAGCGTCTGTTTGCCCCGTGACAGCATATCAAAAGCCGGGCCGTCAAAACCGGTGCCGCCGGGCGGGGTGATGCGGATCACCTCAGCCCCCATGTCGGCCAGCATCATGCCGGTCAGCGGGCCGGCCAGGTAATGGCCGAAGTCGAGAACGCGAATGTGTGAGAGGGGGCGCTGCGGCATGGGGAGGTCTCTGTCTGTTACCGGTTCAAAATTCAGTCCGCCACAGATTATCTTTGCGCCCTGCAATATCCACTGGCCAAAAACGCATGCACTCCCTAACAATTTCCTATGGAACGATCGATACGCCCCACATCCGGTTCGCTGAACGCCCTGCTGGTGCTGGAGGTGGCCGTGCGCCATGCCAGCCTGTCGCGCGCGGCGGCTGAGCTGGGGCTGAGCCAGCCTGCGGTCTCGCGCCATATCACAACGCTGGAGGACCGGCTGCGCCAGCCGCTGTTCGAGCGCAACAACAACCGGATCACCCCCACCGCCAATGCGACCCGGCTGGCCGATGCGGTGGCGCTGGGACTGGGCCATGTGGATCAGGCCTGGAGCGAGGTTCTGGCCGCGCCGGAGACCAACGAGGTGACGCTGGCCTGCACCTTCGGCTTTGCCGATCAATGGCTGATGCCGCGTTATTCGGACCTGCGCGCCTGTCTGGGCGGCACGCGGGTGCGGGTGGTGACCACCGATCAGCTGGGGGATATCGACCTCAGCCGTCTGGATGCGGCGGTGGTCTGGGACCCGGCGCGGATGCCGGAACGCCCGTATTTCCCGCTGATCGCGGCGGAAACCTTCCCGATCTGCAGCCCGGCGTTTCTGGAAGCCCATCCGGAGGCCGCAAGCCATATCGCGGAAATCCCGCCGGAGCTGTTCCTGCATTTCGACACCGGCAGCTCCGGCTTTCTGACCTGGGAGGGGTGGTTCGCGGAGGCAGGCCTGCCGCAGCCGCAGTTCGGCACTGCGGCGGCATTCGACGCCTACCCCTTCCTGCTGCAATCGGTGCGCCGCGGTGAAGGCATCGGGCTGGGCTGGACCGGCATCGCGGACAACGCGCTGGCCTGCGGCGAGGTTCTGCGGCTGGGGCCTGCGGTCTCGGACCGGCCGCACAGCTATTTCCTGCAGCACCGGGTGCCCGGCACCGGCGGCGGGCCATTGGAGCGGATGCTGGAGTGGTTCAAGCGGCAAGCCCAGGCCCGCCGGACCCCGCCCGGCCCGGCGTGAAAAGGGCCGGAGGGATCTCTCCCTCCGGCCCCTGCACCACCTGGATGGGCGGTTGAGTTGATTATTCGGCCGGTGCGCTTTCCGCGGCCTTCTCACGCTGTCCGTCGCGGAACAGCGCCTTGGCCAGCGCCACGCACATCAGGCCCATGACCATGGTGAACGGCAGCGCGCCGATGATCATCGCGCTCTTCAGCGCTTCCATCGGGTCTGCACCGCCATTGGTCTTGCCTGCGAACAGCAGGGTGCCGATGACCGCGGTCAGGATCAGACCCCAGACGATCTTGTGCTTGTTGCCGATGTTCTGGTCGCCGCCGGACATGATGGTGTTCATCACCAGGATGCCGGAGTCCGCCGAGGTGACCAGGAAGGTCATGATCAGCACCACGCACATGATGGTAATGCCGGACAGCAGCCCGCCGTCGATCATGCTTTGCAGGGTGACGAACAGCTTGGCGGTGTTCGATGCGCCGATGATCGCGCCTTCTGCTGCGCCGCTGAGTTCCAGATCGATGGCGGTGCCGCCCAGGATGGCCATCCAGGCAAAGCAGACCATCGCCGGTGCCAGCACGCAGCCGATGATGAACTCGCGCACCGAGCGGCCGCGGGAAATGCGGGCCAGGAACAAGCCGACGAAGGGCGAGAACGCGATCCACCAGGCCCAGTAGAAAGTGGTCCAGCCTGCCTGCCAGCCGAACTGACGGCCCGGCTCGCCGGCCGCATAGGCTGCCGACAGAACGTCGTCGGACAGGGCCGCCGCTTCGCCTTCCAGGCCGGCCTTGAAGCCGTCGAAGGACCCCCATGCATTGGTTGCACCGCTGCGCAGCGCATCGGCATAAGGCGCCGCTTCGGCAGGCAGCGCCGCCGAGAACTCAGCCGCCGACTGCGGGCCGTAGGGGCCGAAGCTCAGCGAGGCGAAGTGCAGGATGTAATCGACCAAGGCCGACGCATAGGTGGTCATTGCGAACATGAAGGAGCCGAAGACCACGAAGGTCAGCAGCAGCAGGATCGACAGAACCAGGTTCAGGTTCGACAGGTACTTCACGCCGCGGCCGACGCCGGACACCGCCGAGATGATCGACAGGCCCATGATGGCGAACAGGCCGGCCAGCAGGCCAACGGTGCCCGGAGCCGGAGCATCGCCGCTCATGTCCATCATCCATTCCATGCCGGTGATGGCATAGACCCCGTCCACGAACTGCGACACGCCAAAGCCGATGGTGACCGACACGCCCAGGATGGTGGCGACCACGCCGAGCACGTCGACGACATGGCCCAGGAAGCCGTTCATCAGCCTGCCGAACAGCGGTGTCAGCGCGGTGCGGATGGTCAGCGGCATATCGCGGGTATAGGCGTAATAGGCCAGCGACAGGCCGGTCACCACATAGATCGCCCAGGCATGGAAGCCGTAATGCAGGAACGTGTAGCGGAAGCCGGATTGAATGGCTTCTTCGGTGTTGGGCGCAACTTCCTGCGCCAGCACCACCGGGTTGGAGCCCCACAGGCCGAGCGGCTCAGCGGTGGCAAAGACCATCAGGCCAACGCCCAGACCGGCGCCGAACATCATCGAGAACCAGGAGAAGTCCGAAAACTCCTTTTCTGCACCCGGAGCCCCCATGATCCGCTTGCCGGTTTGCGGCAATGCGGCGACCACAAACAGGAAAAAGGCGAAGAAGCCGACGATGACGATGTAGAAGGCGTTGAAATCCTCCAGGATGCGCCAGTTCAGGCTGCCCAGAACGCCGGTGGCGTTTGCGGGCCACACCAGCGCCCAGAGAACCAGCGCGACCATGATCCCCTTGCTGAGCAAGGCGATCTCGACGCTGTGCCCCTTGTAGAAGCCACCGTCGGAGGTCTTGATCTCCAGATCGGTAAAAGGTTGTTTGATAGACATGCGTTTCCTCCCGTTTCGCACGTGCCGCACCGGGGTGCGGATTTTCCGGCGGATTGCGGTCCCGCCGGGATTGGCGTCAGCCCATGAGGGCTTTGATCCTGTTCAGCGTAGCCACGCTGACCGCGACGCCATCGGTCCGGGCCTTGATCCGCTTGGCGCGGCGCCCGTCTCCGGGCAGGTGTGCGCCGGCTTGCCCGCGCACCGCTTCTACGATCCCGGCCATTCCCGCACCAAATGCGTCATTTGATGTCGCCGCCGGGTCGATTGCGATGAACATTTGGCCGGTTTTCGGCGGTCCGCCCGCGGTGCCGGAGAACGGCGAGGCATTGATGCCAAGGGTGGCACCGGTCAGCGCGGCGGCCATGACTTCAGTCAGCAGCGCCACGCCGACGCCTTTGTAGCCGCCCGACGGCGCCATCGACCCCTTGAGGCCTGCCTCCGGATCGGTGGTCGGATTGCCATCGGCATCCAGCGCCCAGCCCAGCGGGATCTCCCTGCCCTCGCGGGCGTGTTTCATCACCTCGCTCTTGGCGATGGTGCTGGCGCTCTGGTCGATCAGCAGTTCCGGCTCGCCGTCCTCGCCCGGCACCGCAACCGAGAACGGGTTGGTGCCGACGACAGGCTTGCTGCCGCCCGAGGGCGCGATGGAGGCTGGCGCGTTGGTAAAGCCCAGACCCACCAGCCCGGCGCGGGCCAGGCGGGCGGTGTGATAGCCCAGCACGCCGCAGTTGTAGCTGTTGCGGACCGCCAGCACCGCGATGCCTTGCTCGCGGGCCGCGGGGATCAGCGCCTCGAACCCCATGTCGATGGCCGCATGGGCAAAGCCGGTGGCCGCATCCGCCGCCACCACGCCGGGGCGCGGGCGGGCAATGGCCGGAACCGCCTGCCCGTCCACCTTGCCGCATTGCACATGCTCGGCGTAGATCGGAATATAAGCCAGCCCGTGGCTGGCCACCCCGTCCGCTTCGGTGGCCGCGGTGGCCACCGCCAGCGGCCGCGCGTTGGCCTCGGAGGTGCCTGCCGCCACCAGGGCGCGGAAGGAGAGATCCTCGATCTCGGCAAGGGTCAGGGTTCTGGTTTCGGTCATTTGGACGCCTCTTCAGTCATTGTCCGACAGCCCGGCACCGGCGCCCAGAAGGCGCGACTGCTCGGTGGCCGGAGCGTAGGTTTTATGGGCAAAGCGGTTGAGAACGGCCCAGGCCGCCTCAGCCGGTTCGGCGCGGGTTCGGAGCGGGCCGCCGGCTGCCAGGCTGCCGCCGGCGCGGACGGTCAGAACGGCGGCGCTTTCCGGCAGTGCGCCTTCAATCTGCAAGCCTGCAGCATCGGTTACGGCCTGAAAGCCCTCGCCCTCCACGGTGACGCAAACGCCAAGCTGGCGCGCGGCCAGCGCAGCAAAGGCCAGGATCAGCACAGGCTGGGCAACCGGCCCCATTTTCAATGGCCCGTGCTGCAGCTGTGCCGCGCAATCCGACAGGGCGGCGCCGCTTGCCAGCGGGCACAGCCGCACCTTGGCCAGCCAGTCGCCGTCCAGGCCTTGCGGCACATGGGCCGGAAGATCCGCCGCATACCCGGCCTCCAGCAGCCCGGCCAGCACCGCGGCCCCGTCCAGCCCCTGCGCGCACAGCCAGCGGGTGGCCTTTGCGGCCTCCTCGGCCAGGCCCCAGTCATAGCCGGCTCCGCGGGCGGCGCGTTTGGCGGTGGCTTCCACTTCGTTCAGCGCATAGCTCATTGGTCTGCCTCCGGATAGACCCACAGGTCGGCGTTGGCGGTGGTCAGGTCCTCAGGATAGGGAGCGCCTGCATACATGCAGATCCGCACCCAGCGGTCGGAGCGCGGGTCGAAATGGGTGGCGCCGAAGAACGACAGCTTGGCCCGCAGCATGTCGACCGGCAGCACCCGGTCGCTGATGGTGTTGCTGCGGATCTCGCCATAAGGCGCCAGCCGGCTCATCTGCGCCCGGCGCACGGTGTGGCGGTGCTCGGGGTGGCGCAGCAGGAATGCCGCAATGGGCTCTGCGTCATCCCAGCCGGCCAGCGCCGCATGGGCGGCGGCCGCATCGCGGGCCGGTGCCAGCGGCTGTTCGTAATTGGCGATCGGCTCGTCGAACCGCTCGCCCATCCGCGGCTCCAGCTTCTCCTCCGAGACATACCAGGCCCGGGCGCAGTTTTCGCGGGCGCTCCAGTCCAGATCCAGCGCCCAGGCAAAGCTGTTCTCGATCAGCTCCCGCAACTGGGCAACCGGCATTGCGCCCTCGATGATGAAGGCGTCCTTGTTGGCATCGGCCATGCAGTCAGACAGCCCGTCCACAAGGTCCGCATAGGGTTCAAGGATCAGTGAGGCAGCCAGTTCCTGCCCCTCCAGGCCCAAGGCTGTCTCGCTCCAGCGGATCAGCCGGTCCCAAGGATGGTCGTTGAGCAGATCGTCTGCCGCCGTCCAAGCGGCCAGGGCCTCAAGATCCTTGTGAAGGCTTGCCAGCTTTTCAATCTGCGCTGGGTGTTCCGAATGCCAGCGCGCGGCCGACAGTTCGCTCCGCCGCAGCATCCGGCGGAAACAGGCGGCTTCCTGCGCGCTGGCGGTTTCAACCGAGCGCACCCGGGCAATCGCCTCTTCCCGTGCCGCAATCCAGTTGTTGAACAGCACCGGGTGGTTGACGATATAGGGCGCCATCCCGAGGCCGGTGGAATTGCCGATCCCCAGCCGCCGCGCCGTTTCCGGCGCCAGCGGCACGGCGTTTTTGCCGCCTTTGGCGCGGGCCATGTGCTCGACCAGATCGCGGACAAAGGCGCGGGTCAGGTAGACCGACAGCATCTCGGCCTGGAACGGCGCGCTGAGTTCGGGGCGGTCGGCAATCGCTTCGCGGTCGGCGGCGCCCAGCTTGCCGGAGCCGTAGACGGCGGTTGTGCGCATCAGGTAACCGACGGCCTCCACCTGCGCCGGGTCGGGCTGCTGCCCCTGCGACAGCGCCTCGACAAAATGCGCCCACAGCCGCACCGAGCGGTTGGCGCGGGAGACCGACAGGGATTTGTCATTGACCCGGCCCGCCTCCTGATAGGGCACGTTTTTCGACAGGCGCTCAATGTCGGCATCCGTTGGCACCCCGTCGAACAGGGTGAAGGTCGCATCCCAGGCGGTGGCAATCACCCGGTCCGACCGCATTTCCGGCGGCAGATCGTGGGCAAAGGCGATCAGGGAATAGGTCCGCGCGGGGCCGGTGGCGGTATAGACCGCCACGCCGACGCCGTTGCAATCGATATCGAACTTGGGGCGCGCAAAGCTCCAGTTTTCCCGGGCCATGCGCCGTGTCAGCACCCGCATGAAGCTGAGGCGGCACTGGTGCAGGGAGCCGAGCCGGCTGAGGCGCATCACCTGCGCCGGGTCTCGTCGTGATATCGTTGTCTGCGCGGTTGTTTCCATGACCTATCCCTTTGGGCCAAAGTTTTCGGCAAAGAACCGGTACCAGTTCCCGCCCATGATGCCGCTCACCTCGTCATCGTTCATGCCCGTCGCGCGAAGGCCCTCTTCGATGTTTCCAAAGTCGCGGTTGTCCTTGAACCAGCTGGGCATTTCCGGGAAGCCCGGAGCGGCGGCTGATCCTTCGCCGTAATCGATTTCCTTGCTCCAGCGGCCGACCCGCATCCATTCGACGACGCTGTCGGGCTGGTCCTGGCAGAGATCGGTGCCAATGCCCAAGTGCTCCACCCCGTATTTGTCGGCGGTGCGGGCGATCATCCCGCAGAAGCTTTCAAGCGTGCAGTTGGACTTGTCCTTGAGGTGATGCGGATAAACCGAGAAGCCCAGCATGCCGCCGTGGCCGGTCACCGCGCGGATCACATCGTCCTTCTTGTTGCGCAGGGCGGGCGACCATTCATGCGGGTTGGCATGGGTGATGGCGATGGGGCGGCTGGAGATCTCCGCCGCCTCGATGGTGGAGCGGTCGGCGGAATGGCTCATGTCGACCACCAGGCCGACGCGGTTCATCTCCTTGATGACCTGCTTGCCCATCCGGGTCAGCCCCATGTCCTCGGCCTCGTAACAGCCCGTGGCCAGCAGCGACTGGTTGTTGTAGGTGAGCTGCATGAAGCGCGCACCAAGGGTGTGCAGGATCTCGACCAGGCCGATGTCGTCCTCCATCGGCGACGGGTTCTGGAAGCCGAAGAACACCGCAGTGCGCCCCGTTTCCCGCGCCGTGTCGATGTCGGAGGCCCACTGCCCCTTCATTATCAGGTCCGGGTACTGCTCGAACCAGCGGTTCCACTTCTCGAAGTTCAGAACCGTCTCGCGGAAGTTCTCGTGGTAGGCGATGGTGACCTGGATCGCGTCCACGCCGCCTTCCCGCAGCTGGCGGAAGATTTTCTCTGACCAGTTGGCATATTGCAGGCAATCGATACGGTATCCGGTCATTCAAGCACCTCGGTTTTCAAAGTCCAGCACCCGGCCTTCAGGCAGCGGGCAGGAAGCGCCCGCCTCAGGGGAAACGAGGAGGACGGGCGCTTCCGCAAACTGGCAGGCCGGTATCCGGCGCTGCCAAGGTTTCACTCTCAGACCGGCTTGCCGGCGCTGATGTAGGCGGTCTTGACGGTGGTGTAGAACTCCGCCGCCGCCTTGCCCTGCTCGCGCGGGCCATAGGAGCTGTCGCCGCGGCCGCCGAAAGGCACGTGGTAGTCGGTGCCTGCGGTCGGCAGGTTGACGGTGACGACACCGGTGCGCGCGTTGCGGCGGAAATGGGTGGCGCGGGCGAGCGAAGTGGTCACGATGCCCGAGGTCAGGCCGAAGTTGGTGTCGTTCACCACGCTCAGCGCCTCGTCGTAGCTGCCGACCTTGATCACGCTGGTCAGCGGCGCGAACATTTCCTCGCGATTGATGCGCATGTCGTTGGTGGTGTTCAGGAACACGCCCGGCGACATGTAGAAGCCCTCGTGCGGCATCTCCAGGCGCTGGCCGCCGCAGGCCAGCTCGGCGCCTTCGGATTTACCCAGATCGGCATAGGCCAGGTTCTCGTTCAGCTGCTGCTCGCTGACCACTGGCCCCATCTGCACGCCCGCTTCCAGCGCGTGGCCCACTTTCATGGCCTGTGCCCCGGCGACAAGCTTGTCGACAAAGGCATCGTGAACGGCCGCGTGGACCACGAGCCGGGAGGAAGCGGTGCATTTCTGGCCGGTGCCGCCGAAGGCGCCGCCCAGCGCCAGGGTGACGGCCAGGTCCAGGTCGGCGTCGTCCATCACCGCCAGCGCGTTCTTGGAGCCCATCTCCATCTGCACTTTGGTCAGGTTCTGGATCGCCGCGGCGGCGATGCCCTTGCCCACCGGCACCGAGCCGGTGAAGGAGATCGCGTTCACCTTGGGGCTTTCGACCAGGCGCTGGCCGATCGAGCGGCCCGAGCCCATGACCAGCGAGAACAGGCCTTTGGGAATGTCCTGGCGTGCGATGATTTCGGTCAGGGCCACGGCAGAGGCCGGGGTGATGTTGGCGGGCTTCCAGACCACGGCGTTGCCGTAGCACAGCGCCGGCGCGATTTTCCACGAAGCGGTGGCGGTCGGGAAATTCCAGGGGGAGATGATGGCGACCACACCCACCGCCTCGCGGCGCACGTCCACCTCGATATCGGGGCGCACGGAGTCGGCGTTTTCACCGATCTGGCGCAGGCATTCGGCGGCGTAATAGGTGAAGAACTGGCCGGCGCGGTAGACTTCGCCCTTGCCCTCGGCCAGCGGCTTGCCTTCTTCGCGCGACAGCAGCGTGCCCAGCTCCTCGGCTCGGGCCATCAGCTCGTTGCCGATGTTCATCAGAACCGCCTGCTTGCGCTCCAGCCCGTAAGCCGCCCATTCCCGCTGTGCAACCTGCGCCTGGTCCAGCGTTGCCTCCAGCTGATCGGCGCTGGCCTGGGCAAACATGCCGACCAGATCGCTCAGATCCGACGGGTTGCGGTTTTCGATTTCGCTTTCGCCAGCCAGCCATTCGCCGGCAATCAGGTTCAATTTGGTCACGGTTCGGCCCCAGATGCTGAATTTCGGATTTACAGCAGGATGGACTTCGCGCCTTCCATCAGTCAAACTCAATTAACTGAACGCAACTTCAATATTATTGAAATCATGGCCCTGAAGATCGAAATGCTGCGCACCTTCTGCACCGTGGCGCAGACCGGGAACCTGTCAGAGGCGGCAAACCGGCTGGGCCGGACTCAGTCGGCTGTTTCCATGACGCTGAAACAGATGGAGGAGCATCTGGGCAAGAAGCTGTTCGAGGGCGAGCGCAAGAACCAGCTGTCGCCGCTGGGGGAGCAAGTCTTTGACCTGGCCCAGAAACAGGTGCGCCAGTTCGATCAGACGGTGCAGAGCATCGAGATGGCGGCAGAGGCGCTCCACGGTCTGATCCGCATCGTCTCGGTGCCGTCGGTGGCTGCGCTGGTGTTCCCGCCGGTGCTGGAGCACATGACAGCCAGCTATCCCGGCATAAAGGTCGAACTGCGCGACACCGACACCCAGCAGGTGCTGGATGCGCTGGCCGAGGGAAAGGCCGACATCGGCATTGCCTCGGGCTATCATCCGCTGAACGGGGTGAAGGCGGTGCCGCTGTTCGAGGACCGGTTCGGGCTGGTCTGCTCCACCGGCCACCCGCTGATGCAGCAGGCCGGCCCGCCCGTCATTGCCGACATCATCGGCCCCGCCTTTGTCCGCAACGCCCTGTGCGGCCTGATCCGGAACGCGCATTTCGTCGAGGCCAGCGGCACGGCGGATGTAACGATCCACAACACCCATTCGCTGATCACCATGGTGCGGACCGGCAAATGGGTGACGGTGCTGCCGGAAACCGTGGCCCGGTTCATGCCCGACTCGACGGCGTTCCGTCCGATTGCCGACCTGCCGGACAAGCGCGAGGTCTACCTCTACCAGCGCGAACGCTCGCGCTTTGCCGCGCTGACCGAAGACTGCTGCGCCTTCATCCGCTCCAGCGGCCTGTTCAGCAACCTGGCCGGCTGAACGGATCCTAAGGCGGCAGCGGCGCCGCCGCTTGGCGGGCGGCCTCAGGCCAGGTGGAAGGACAGGAACGGATCGGCCCCGTCGCCGTCCCGCAGCCAGCGCGCCCGGATCCCGAAGAACTCCGAAACCGTCTCCGGCCGCAGCGCCTGCTGCGGCGTGCCCAGCGCCACCAGACGCCCCCGCGACAGCACCGCGACCCGGTCGCAGGTCATGGCCTGGTTGAGGTCATGCAGGGCCACCACCGTGGTCACCTTCAGGTTCCGGATGCAGTCCAGGATCGACAGCTGATGCTGAATGTCCAGATGGTTCGTCGGCTCGTCCAGCAATAGCAGCCCGGGCCGCTGCGCCAGAGCGCGGGCGATGTGCAGCCGCTGCCGCTCGCCGCCGGAGAGGGTCGCCCATTCGCGCTGCTCAAAGCCCTCCATGTCGACCGTCCGCAGCGCCTTGTCCACATGCAGGCTGTCCTCGCCGCTCCAGGGCCGCAGCGCCGACAGCCAGGGGGTGCGGCCCAGTTCCACCACCGACCGGGCGGTGATGCGCTCGGCGGTATCGGCCTGCTGCTCGACAATCGCCACCCGCTGGGCGATCTGGCGGCGCTTCAGCCGGGCCAGCGGCTGATCCGCCAGCAGCACCTCGCCCTCCGACGGGCGTGCCAGTCCGGCCAGCAGCCGCATCAGCGTCGACTTGCCGGAGCCGTTTGGCCCCACCAGCGCCAGCGTCTCGCCCGGCTGCACCGCCAGCGACACATCCGACAGCAGCAGCTTGCCGCGCACCGCATAGGACAGGCTGCGGGCTTCGATCCTCATCGCGCGGTCCTCTGCCCGCGCACCAGGATGACGGCGAAGGCCGGCGCGCCGATCAAGGCGGTAACCACCCCGATCGGCAGCACCTGGCCGGGGATGATGATGCGGGAGACAATGTCGGCGCCGATCAGGAACACCGCCCCGGTCAGGGCGGCGGCCGGCATCAGCCTGCGGTGGCCGGGACCGACCAGAAAGCGCGCCGCGTGGGGGATCACCAGGCCGACAAAGCCGATCGAGCCGACGATCGATACCATCACCGCGGTCATCAGCGCGGTGGCAAAGATCAGCACCACCTGCACCCGCCGCACCGGGATGCCCAGCGCCGCGGCGGAATCGGTGCCGAAGGTGAAGGCATCCAGCGCCCGCGCATGGAACCGGCAGATCACCCAGCCCGCCAGCGCCAGCGGCACCGCCAGCCACACGTCCGGCCAGCGCACGCCGCTGAGGTTGCCCATCAGCCAGAACATGATGCCGCGGGCCTGATCGGCATTGGCGGACTTGGCGATGATGAAGGCGGTCAGCGCGTTGAACAGCTGCGAGCCGGCGATGCCCGCCAGCACGATCTGCGCCGCCGCCGCCCGGCTGCCCCCTGCCCCGGCGGCGCGCGCCAGCAAAGCGACAAAGCCGAAGGCCAGCAGCGCCCCGTTGAAGGCGCCAAAAGACAGCGACAGAGCCCCGCCGCCAAGCCCGGCAATGGTGACAGCCACCGCCCCGGTGGAGGCGCCGGCCGAAATTCCAAGAATGTAAGGATCGGCCAGCGCATTGCGCAGCAGGGCCTGCAGCACCACCCCGGTCACCGCCAGCGCCGCACCGCAGGCCCCCGCCACCAGTGCCCGCGGCAGCCGGTAGCTCCAGATGATGCCCTGGTCCACCGGGTCCACCGGCAGCCCCGCTCCGGCCAGTTTGTTGGCCAGAACCGACAGGACAAGGTCAGGCGCAAGCGCGGTTTCCCCGATCATTGCGCCCGCCAGAACCGCCGCAGCCAACACCGGCAGGGCCAGACAGACGCCCCTGACGCCCTGCCATGCAACTGCGGCGGCCGCGCTCATTCGCCGGCGCCGATCGCGCTGAGTTCAGCGGCCAGATCCTCCAGCGCCGGAATCGCCCGAATGGTGGCATCCATCGCCTGGGCGTCCATCACCACGATGCGGCCGTTCTTCACAGCATCCATCTGGCTGGCGACCGGGTCGGTGCGCAGGAACTCCAGCTTTTTCTCGTGGTCATCTGCGGCAAAGCGGCGGCGGTCCATGCGGGCAATCACGATCACCGTCGGGTTGGCCCTGGCGATGGTTTCCCAGCCGACGGTGGGCCATTCCTCGTCCGTTTCGATCACATTGCGCAGGCCCAGCTGCTGCATCATGTAGCCGGGCGCGCCTTTTTGGCCGGCCACAAACGGGTCACTCTCCAGTTCGGGCGACGAAAACCAGAACACGGCAGAGGCATCCTCCAGCGCAACCTCCTGCGCCTTGGCAACAGCCGCGGCTTCGCGCGCCTTGTAGCCGGCCACCAGTTCGGCGCCCTTTTCCGCTTCGCCGAAGATCGCTGCCAGTTCCTCGATGCCCTGATAGAGGCTGCCGGTGGTGAACATCTGCGTGCGGGTGCCGTCGCCGCCGGTGGTGTTGTCCTTGCCGACGCAATCGGCGGGCATCACATAGGTCGGGATGCCGAGGTCATGGAACTGCTCGCGCTTGGCAACGATGCCTTCGGGTCCGACGTGCCATTCGTATTGCGCCGCCACCAGGCCGGGGCGCTTGGCCACCACGCTTTCAAAGCTCGGGTCGTTGTCGGCCAGCCGTTCGACCTTGGCGTTCACGTCTGCATATTCCGGCAGCACGTCGTTGAACCAGACCGAGGTGCCCAGCACCTTGTCGCCCAGCCCCAGCGCATAGAGCACTTCTGTGGCAGCCTGGCCAACCGTCACGGAGGACGCCGCAGGCGCCTCGAAGGTGACGGACTGGCCGCAGTTTTCGATGGTCAGCGGAAAGCTTTCGCCGGCAGCCGCAGCCTGGGCCGCGAGAGTGAAGGACAGGCCGATCAGGCCGGAACGCAGGAACATGACTTTCGATCTCCATGTGTCAATGACCGGAGAACGGGTGAAAGGGCATTGACCGGTGAGGCGAGGCGGACAACCGGGGCCTTCCGCCTGTGCAGCCGAGCCGGGTCCGGCAGCGGTGGCACGTTTTCATCGGCAACCTCCCCGGACAACCCCGCCCGGTGTGTTTCGGTTTTGCCGGCAGGTCTCCTGACTGGCGGGTCACTGTCTGTCCCGTCTTCCCAGACCGTTGCGGGCCAGTGACACGATGGGACAGCTCTCGCCGCCTACAGTTGCGGGGGCAGTTCCGTTTGGCGCCCGAAAGCACCGCGGATTCCCTCTTAGCCCTTGCGGGACCGGTAGAGCGCGGGTAGCGCATCAATTCCGCTGCGGCAAGAAAAAGTTATGCTGCTCCGGGAAATCTCCGCAAACAGCGCATCTGCGCCGCGGCAAGGACGCCGCCCGGGCGCAGCTGGAGCCGCCGCGTCAAATGCCGGTGCTGCATAGCCGCCGCGGCTGCCGTCCGGGGCGCAGTTCTGCGCCGGAGAAATATTGATTTTCCTCAGATGATCTCATCTTCATCAAACATCGGATCATCCTCCAGCTGCGTGCTGAGGTCCTCTACCGTGTCCCCGGCCCTCTCAAAGGAACGGATGCTGCCCAGATTGAACACGGCGTCCCCCTCGTTCACCACCGGCATCATCGCGCGGCCGACTATAAGCCCGTCGAAAGGCGCCAGGATTTCCTGGTCCTCCTCCCCAAAGGGGTCGGAAACGGATCCCATCAGCTCCCCCTGCCGGACCAGCCCGCCATCGGCTTTGTACACTCTGAGGAGGCCGCCCATTGGCGCCCGCAGCCATTTGCTGGAAGAACAGAACTGCGGCGGTGTCTTGGGTTTGGAAATGCCTTTGGCCGGCAGCATCCCCATGTGCCGCATTACCCGCAGGATGCCGGCCAGCCCGGCCCTGACCGACAACTCGTCAAAGCGCAGCCCCTCGCCCGCCTCATACAGAAGGACATCCTTGCCCATCTCCATGGCCGCGCTGCGCAGGGAACCTTCGCGAAGAGCGGACCGCATCACGATGGGCGGGCCGAAGACTCCGGCGAGGTCCCGGGCGCGCGGGTTGCCGGGCGGGATGCGGATCTGCGGAAAGTTCGTCCGATGGATCGCCGCCGAGTGCAAATCGATCCCGAGATCCGACCGGGCGACAATTTCGGTCATAAACAAATGCGCCAGACGCGACGCCAGCGATCCATGCTCGCTGCCGGGAAACACCCGGTTGAGATCCCGCCTGTCAGGCAGATAGCGGGACCTGCTGATGAAGCCGAAGGCGTTGACAATCGGCACCGCGATCAGAGTGCCCTTGAGCACCGCCAGGTTCGGCGTCCGCAGCAGCCGGCGCACGATTTCCACACCGATCACTTCGTTGCCATGCACGCCGCCGCTGACAAAAATCACCGGCCCGTCCCGACGGCCATGCACGACATGCGCCGACATGGTGACCGGCGTGTGATCGGACAGGACACTGACCGGAAGGTCGACGGTAAGCCGGGATCCCGGCGCCACCTCGGCGTGGCCGATGGTGAAGGGCGGACGCGCCTTCATGCCGTTACCCTTTGCCCTTGGTTTTGGTGGCCCCGGTCTTGGCATGTTTTTCCAGGAATTCGATCATCTTGCCGGCGATATCCAGGCCGGTGGCGTTTTCCACCCCTTCCAGGCCGGGGGACGAGTTGACCTCCATGACCACCGCGCCGTGATTGGCCCGCAGCATGTCGACGCCGCAGGCGTTCAGCCCCATGGTCTTGGCCGCGCGGACGGCGGTGGCGCGCTCCTCCGGCGTCAGCTTGACAATCTGGGCCGACCCGCCGCGGTGCAGGTTGGAGCGGAAATCGCCTTCGGCCCCGGTGCGCTTCATCGCGGCAACCACCTTGCCGCCGATGACAATCGCCCGGATATCGGTGCCGCCGGATTCCTTGATGAATTCCTGCAGCAGGATGTTGACCCCGGCGCCGCGGAACGCCTCGACCACCGATTTTGCCGAACGGTCGGTATCGGCCAGCACCACGCCGATGCCCTGCGTGCCTTCCAGCAGCTTGATCACAATCGGCGCGCCGCCGGCGAGTTTGAGCACCTCTTCGGTCTGCTTGGGGTCGTGCGCGAAGGTGGTGACCGGCAGCCCGACGCCATCGCGGGACAACAGCTGCATCGAGCGCAGCTTGTCCCGCGACCGCCCGATGGCGACGCTTTCATTCAGCGGGTAGACCCCCATCATTTCGAACTGGCGCAGCACCGCGGTGCCGTAGAAGGTGACCGATGCCCCGATCCGCGGGATCACGGCGTTATAGCCTGTCAGTTTCTCACCGTTGTAATAGATCTCGGGCCGCCGGGTTGCGATGTTCATGTAGCAGCGCAGCGTGTCGATGATGTCGAGCTGGTGGCCGCGCTCCTCTGCGGCGGCTTTCAGACGCTTGTGGGTATAAAGATTGGCGTTTCGCGCCAGCATGGCAATTTTCATATGTTGTCCTTTTCGGTCTGCCGCGCAGCAGAGGCGCGTTTGGTGGAGGCGGCGGCCAAGCGGGTTTTTCAGCCCCGCATGGCTGGCGGTCGTTGGAAAGACCAGCCGGACCGCCAGAGAGAGAAACGTCCAGCAGCCGGGTCACATCGCCGGAAGGGAGCCAACGGCGGCCTCCGGCCAATGGGGTGCGGCATCTGTATCGAAGCCCCGTCCTGATGAGTTCCGGCTGCTCAGGCAGGCCGTGGCATCAGCAGGCAGCTGCCCGATGCTGCGGTGTCCGGACCGAACCATTTCAGAGTCAGCGGCGGCAGTCCGGCGCCTGGCACCGGATTTTCCGGAACCATGTTCATCGCGCCGTTGCTCACCAAGGTTGCCGCCCCATCATACATGTGATATTTTTTCGCCCATAGACAAAAATTCATCGGAATTAGCGAATGTCCACCTTCGACAGCGCTGCTGAAGCTTTGGCAGGGCTTTATGCCCGGGACTTCGGAGGGAAAACCTCCGGCCGTTATAGAATTCCCCAGAAGCTGCTCCGGGAATTGTGCGGGCGGCACAGGCTTTACGAGGACGACATCACGGAGCTTACGCGTGCTCTTCTGGAAAAGGGCTATGTTCTGATTGATATGGAGAGCTTCTTTGTGGTTTTGAGTGCCAACTCCTTTGTCAATTACCGGCGGGTCGGCAAAGAAGTGCTGCCGGGGCTGACCTTCGCAGAGTGACTCCCGAACCGTTGCGGCACGCGCGGTCTGACTGGACAGGGGTGAAATGGACGCAGAACAACTGATCGCCTGCCCGGTCTGCGACGTGCTGCACCGGGACCGGGAAGTGGCGGCGCACACCATGGCCAGATGCGCCCGCTGCGGCACGGTTCTGGCCGCGCCCAGATCCGGTGCGATGACCCGGATCGCGATGCTGTCGCTGACTGCACTGATCCTGCTGGCTGCGGCGGCCGGTTTCCCCTTTCTGGAGCTGAAGGCCCAGGGCCTGTCGCACCGGGCCTCGGTGCTGGATGCGGTGCTGGCGTTTTCACGCGGGCCGATGGCGCCCTTGTCGCTGGCCACCGGCCTTCTGATCGTGCTGCTGCCCGCCGCCCGCTACGGTGCATTGGTCTACACCCTGGCGCCGATGGCCCTGGGCTGGCGCCCGGCGCCGCGGGCGGCTGCCGTCTACCGCTGGGCGGAGCGTCTAAAACCCTGGGCCATGGCCGAGATCTTCACAATCGGCGTGGCGGTGGCGCTGGTCAAAGTGTCCGGCCTGGCGCAGGTTGGGCTGGGGCCCGCCTTCTGGGCTTTTGCCGCGCTTCTGGTGGTGACCATTCTGACCGACAACTCGATTTGCAGGCTGACCGTATGGAAAACCCTGAAGACGCGCGGCGCTTCCTGACTGCCGCCGAAGCCGGGCTGGCAGGCTGCCGCGCCTGCGGCACCGCGAATTCGGGCGGCGCGCAGGCCTGCGCCTGCTGCGGCGGCCCCCTGGACCCAGCCGGACCGGCCAGCCTGCAGCGGGTCTGGGCCTGGCTGGCCGCCGGGATGATCGCCTATGTCCCGGCCAATATCTGGCCGATGCTGCGCACCACCGCCTTTGGCCGCACTTCCGAAAACACGCTGATCGGCGGCATTGCCGAACTGTTCAGCCATGGCTCCTACGGTGTCGCCTTCATCGTGTTCTTTGCCAGCATCGTGATCCCGGTCGCCAAATTCCTGGCCATCGCCTATCTTGCAGTTTCGGTCCGCAGGCCGGCGGCCCTTGGCAGCCATGGCCGGCTGGCGCTCTATGAAGTTGTCGAGTTCATCGGGCGGTGGTCGATGATCGATGTTTTTGTCGTGGCGATCCTGACCGCCCTTGTTCAGCTGGATTTTGCCGCGGCTGTCAGCCCGGGGATTGCAGCGGTCAGTTTTGCATTGTCGGTTGCCTTCACCATGCTGGCAGCCCAAAGTTTCGATCCGCGGCTGATCTGGAAAGCGGAAAAGCGAGAATATGAATGAGCACGCCTGAACCCGCCCCGATGAAAATCTCCGCGCAGCGCCCGTCCCTGTGGCGCAACCTGTCGCTGGTCTGGCTGGTGCCGCTGGTGGCGCTGGCGGTGTCGCTGGGGGTTGCCTGGAAAGCTTATACCGACCGCGGCGTGCTGATCCGGATCGCCTTTGACAACGCCTCCGGCATTGCCGCCAATGAGACCATGGTGCGATACCGCGATGTGGTGATCGGCCAGGTCGAGGAACTGGGCTTTGCCGACGATCTGAGCAAGGTTGTGGTATGGGCCCGCATCGACAAGAAAATTGCCCCCTACCTGGACCAGGATGCTGCCTTCTGGGTCGTCCGCCCGGAAGTCAGCACGCGCGGTATCTCGGGGCTCAGCACCGTGCTGTCCGGCGTCTACATCGAGGGCACCTGGGACCAGGACCCGGGCACTCCAGCCACCAGTTTCGAGGGCGCCGACCGGCCGCCGCTGGTGCAGCCGGGCCGGGCCGGGCGGCGGATCACCCTGCGCACGGCCGACGGCCGGATGATTTCTGAAGGGTCGCCTGTGCTGTTCCGCGGCATCGAGGTCGGGCGGCTGGAGCAGCCGCGCCTGACGGTCAGCGGCGACAGCATCGTTGTCGATGCCTTCATCGACGCGCCGCATGACCGGCGGATCAACTCGGCCACACGGTTCTGGGACAGCTCCGGATTTTCCGTTTCGATCGGCGCCAGCGGGCTGTCGCTGGACGTTGACAGCATCGCCTCGCTGGTGGCCGGCGGCATTGAGTTCGACACTGTTTTCGATGGTGGCAGACCCGTCGGTGCCGGCGCAGTCTTTGACATCCACCCGGACGAGGCAACGGCCCGCCGTGCTGCTTTTGCCCGGGCACTCTCTGGTGGCGTGGCCGTCTCGGTGGCCTTCGACGAGTCAGTGGCCGGCCTCAGCAGCGGAGCCGCGGTCAAGCTGGGCGGCGTGAAGATCGGCGAGGTCAGCAGCCTGAACGCCGCGATTCAAAACGACAGCGACGCAGCCGGTGTGCGGCTGATTGCCAAACTGCTTCTTGAACCGTCCCTGATGGGCCTCCCCCCCGGCGCAGGCGAAACCGAAGTGCTGGATTTTCTCGAACAGGCCGTTGCGGGCGGGCTGCGGGCCCGGCTGGCGGCCGCCGGGCTGTTCAGCTCGGAGCTGATCGTCGAGCTGGTCACCCTTGCGGCGGCTGAACCGGCCTCTTTTGACCGCAGCGCCGAGCCTTTCCCTGCATTGCCCAGCGCACCGTCCGATCTGCCGGATTTCCGGGCGACAGCGGAAGGGGCGCTGGAACGGATCAGTGAATTGCCGGTCGAAAATCTGATGGCTCAGGCGATCAGCACCCTGGCCAGCATCGAAACCCTGGCCTCAGCCGAAAGCACCCGCCAGGCCCCCGCCGCAGCCGTGGCCCTGCTGGAGGACACCCGCGCGCTGGTCGCGGACCCCGCCGCTCGCGCCCTGCCCGGCGAACTGCAAGCCGCGGTGGCGGAATTGCGCGCGATGCTGACTGAGCTGCAACAAGGCAGAGCGGTGGCAAACCTGACCGCTGCGCTGGCGCAAGGCAGCCTGGCCGCCGCCAGCCTTGCCGCGGCATCGGATGAGCTGCCCGCCCTGGTCGATGATTTCCGCGCGCTGGCAGCCAAGGCCAATTCACTGGCGGCGGAAGAGCTGATCCGCTCGGCAAGCCAGCTGATGAACAGCGCAGATGCGCTGATCGGAACCCCGGAAGCCCGGGCCCTGCCGCCTGCCTTGACCGCCGCCCTGGACGAAATGCGGTTCACGCTGGCAGCACTGCGCGAAGGCGGGCTGGTGGACAACGCAAATGCCACCATGCGGTCCGCCCGCGAGGCAGCCGATACTGTGGCCGCCGCGGCAGAGGGGCTGCCGGCCCTGTCCGCCCGGCTGGAGCGCCTCGTCGCCCAGTCCGAAGCCCTGATCAGCACCTATGGCACCCGCTCCAGCTTCAACTCCGAGACCTTGGATGCCCTGCGCGAAATCAAGTCGGCCGCCCGTTCCGTAACCCAGCTTGCCCGCAAGATCGAACGCGATCCGAATTCCCTTCTGTTTGGTAAATAAAATGAAAAACATCCTGTTGCCGATGCTTCCCATTGCCCTGCTGGCCGCTTGCGCCCCGGCCAATGATGCCCGTTACCTGATCACTTCCGCCCCCGGCGAGAAAGTGGCCAACCTGCGTTCCCGCACCATCGAGGTCCGGCTGATCTCCCTCCCGTCCTACGCCGCAGCGTCGGATATTGTCGCTGAAGGCGAAGGCGGCGCATTGTTTGCGCTTGGCGGGGCGCAATGGGCCGACGATCCGGCCCGCGGCATGACCGCAGCGCTTGCCCGCGGGCTGAACGAACGGACCGGTGCCGCTGCCGCAGTGGAACCCTGGCCCCTGAACTCCGGGCCCGACGCGCGGCTGGATGTGCGGGTGGATCAGGTTTACGCGCGCACCGACGGAACCTTTGCGCTGACCGGTCAGTTCGCGGTCTCCTCACCCGAAGGCACGGTGCGGGAATTCGTGAAGCGTTTCGATATCCAGGCACCGATCAGCGGCACCGGGCCATCCGCAACCGCCGAAGCGCTCTCCCTGGCGCTGGCGGAACTCGCGCGGCAGGTCTCGCAGGCAATGTAGCGGCCCCGTTTCCGCCGCGGCGGCGGATTGCCGGCCCCTGGCCTGCGGGTGGCGCTCGGGCGCACCGGGGGCCGCTTGCGGCAGATCACAAACCAGCCCGTCGCCCGGCTCAGGTCAGATCCCGATACCGGTCAGGGTTTTGCCACCGCCGCGGCCGGAGCAATCAGATGCGGCCGCCGCCGTTGACCACCACGGTTTCGATCTCATGCTTTTCCAGCATGGCTTTGATGCCATCGGGCGGAGTGCAATCTGTGAAGAAGACGTCGATCGCAGACATCTTGTCGAGCGACACCGGAGCGCGCTTGTTGAACTTTCCGCTGTCGGCCACGACAATGCAGACCTGAGCGTTCTCGGCAGCGACACGCGCGATATTGGCCTCTTCCAGATCATGCAGCATGAAGCCCAGCTCGCTGTTCACCGCGCCGACCGAAAACACCGCCAGCTGGACATTGAGCCGCCGCACCAGGTCCAAAGCCTCGGCACCAAAGGCGCCGCCGTCATGAGCCCGCAATTCGCCACCGGCTAGAAAAACCCGGTTATTGTTGCGCATGGCCAGCGTCTGGGCCACAAAAACCGAATTGGTGACCACAAACAGGTTGCTGTGGTTTCTGAGCGCCAGCGCGACATAGGCCGTTGTCGAGCCGATATCCAGAAACACGGAATCGCCGTCGCTGATCGTTTCCGCCACGGCCTGGGCTAGTATGGTTTTAACATCGGCATGAGCGCTGAGGCGGTTTTCAAACGGCGGCTCGATGACCTCTTCATTCAGATGCACACCGCCATGCACCTTGCGCACTATCCTGCGCTCCTCAAGGGTTTTGACGTTGCGCCGGATGGTTTCGTTGGAGACGTTCAGCTGTTCCGCCAGCGCGCTCACACGGCAGGAGCCGCCGGCGCGGTGAAGCTCGCGCAGGATCTCCTCTTCACGCTGATTGGTCGTTTTCTGGTTCATCTTCAAAAGCTGGGCGTTGTTGATGGAGAGCTGCCTAAGCCCTATTCAAAAAAGCCACATAATGCAACATCACACTCTACATTCCGGCAAGCAAACTGACGTATCTGAAGGTATAACGTTGCTTTTTGTGGTTTTTGTTGACGAAAAGCCAAGTCGAATGCACGATACCCCTACGCGACGCCAAGAATCGCACACAACACCACAAAACAGGGAAATCCACATGCGACAGAACCTCAGAATACTGGGAACCGTGGCACTGGCAGCCGCCGTTTCCGCATCACACGCCTGGTCCGCAGAATCCGCCGATCCGATCAAACTGACGCTGCACGACTGGTCCGGCCAGCTGATCAACACCAAGATCATGGGCAGCATCCTTGAGGAGGCGGGGTATAACGTCGAATACGTCCAGGCCGACTACATCGCGCAATTTGCCGGCCTCAAGACCGGCGATCTGCATCTGGCCATGGAGATCTGGGAAACCACCGGGCGCGAGGCGCTGGACGACGCGACCGCCTCTGGCAAGGTGGTCAACGCCGGCGAAACCGGCCTGATGGCGATTGAGGAATGGTGGTACCCCGCCTACATGAAAGACCGCTGCCCCGGCCTGCCCGACTGGCAGGCACTGAAGGACTGCGCCGAGGAGTTCGCCACCGCGGAAACCTCCCCTTACGGGCGGTATGTCGGCGGCCCGGTGACCTGGGGCGGCTTCGACGAGGAGCGCATCGAGGCGTTGGAGCTTGAGTTCGAAGTGGTTCACGCGGGCACCGACGCGGCGCTGTTCGCCGAGCTTGAATCCGCCTACCAGCGCCAGGATCCGATTGTCCTGTGGGTTTACGTACCGCATTGGGCGCCGGCCAAGTACGAAGGTGAATTCGTGGAGTTCCCGCCCTATTCCGCCGAATGCTACGCCGATCCTGCGGCGGGGGTGAACCCGGACATGGCCTATGACTGCGGCAAGCCGCGCGGCCCGATCTGGAAGGCCGCCTGGGCCGGGCTGCCGGAAAAATGGCCGGGCGCCTATGAGATCATTCAATCCTACCGGGTCTCCAACGAAGAGATGAGCGCCATGGTCGGCAAGGCGGACCTGGAAGGCGTGGATATCGATACAGTGGTGTCCGGCTGGATGACTGCAAACAAGGACCGCTGGTCCGGCTGGATCAGCAACTGATCCGGAACAGCCGGGGCTGCTTCCGCTCTCCGGCAGCTCCGGCTTCTTTTCTACCCTGCACCTTTGCCCGGCCGCCCTGTGCGGACCGCCGCCGGAGCCGACTTTGATGACACCCAAGACCAAACTCTCCTGCCGCAATGTCTGGAAGCTTTATGGCGCCAATGCGGAAGCGTTCCTGAACGACAACCCAACACCCAGCGGCGAGGATATCCGCAGCGCCGGCATCATTGGCGCGGTGCGCCATGCCAGCCTCGACATCGCCGAAGGCGAGATCTTCATCATCATGGGGCTGTCGGGCTCCGGCAAATCCACCCTGGTGCGCTGCCTGTCGCGGCTGATCGAGCCGACCGGCGGCGAGGTGCTGTTCGACAATGTCGATCTGCTGACCGCCAGCGAGCGCGAACTGATCGAAATCCGCCGCCACAAGATGGGGATGGTGTTCCAGCATTTTGCCCTGCTGCCGCATCTGACCGTATTGCAGAATGTGATGTTCCCGCTCACCGTCCAAGCCGCGCCCAAGGCCGAAGCCGAAGCCAAGGCCCGGGACGTGGTGGACCTGGTGGGGCTGAAAGGCCGCGAGGATTATTACCCGCGCGAATTGTCCGGCGGCCAGCAGCAGCGCGTCGGCATTGCCCGCTCGCTGGTGACCGAACCGGACATATGGTTCCTGGACGAACCCTTCTCGGCGCTGGATCCGCTGATCCGCCGCGAGATGCAGGATGAATTCCTGCGCCTGCAGGCCCGGCTGCACAAGACCATCGTCTTCATCACCCACGACTTTGAAGAGGCGGTGCGTCTGGCCGACCGCATCGCCATCATGAAAGACGGCGAGATCATTCAGGTCGCCACGCCGGAGGAGCTGGTGCTGAACCCGGCGACGGACTATGTCGCCGAATTCACCCGCCATATCCCGCGTTCCAAGGTGCTGACCGTGGGCGGGATCATGACCCGCACCGCGGGCGGCGAAGGCAGACCGGTGCCGCAATCCGCCCGGGTGTCGGAGGTGGCCGAGCAGATTATCGCTGCGGACGCCCCGCGCCCGGTGTGCGATGAAAACGGCCGGATTGTTGGCAGCATCGGCCGCACAGCGGTTGCCCGCGTGCTGTTCGGCACGGGAGAGGCGGCATGAAAGCGCATCTGACAAGGCAGGCCTCGATTGCCTGGGGGCTGGTGCTGGCCACGATCCTGCTGGGCTGGTTCGGCCGCGACCTGGCCAAGGCGCTGGATGCGCGCTGGCTGGTCAAGGTTCCGTCCTCCTGGGATATCCCGTTCAGCACCTATATCTCTGCCGCCATGACCTGGCTGGTCGAGGAGGCCGCGATCGGCCCGGTCTCCTTCACCGGTGCCACCCGCGCAGTTGCCTGGCTGCTTGAGCAGCCCTATGAACTGGCGCTGAATCTGCTGGCGCATGGCTTCACCCTCGGAACCGGTCCGCAGGCACAGGTTCTGCTGCCTGCCGCCAGCTGGATCGCGGTCACCGCCGCGGTGATCGCGCTGGGGCATTACTGCCGCAGCTGGGGACTGGCCGCACTTGTCGGCGCCTGTTTCGCCTATCTCGCGGTTTTCGGTCAATGGGACAGCGCCATGGTCACGCTGGCCTCGGTACTCATCGCGGTGCCGATCGGCGCGGGCGGAGGGCTGCTGGCGGGCATCTGGGCCTACCGCCATCCCATTGGCGAGCGCATCCTCTCCCCGATCCTGGATCTGATGCAGACCATTCCGATCTTCGCCTATCTGGTGCCGATCCTGTTCATGTTCGGCTTCGGCCCGGTCTCGGCGCTGGTCGCCACCATCATCTATGCCACACCGCCGATGATCCGCATCACCATCATGGCGCTCAAGTCTGTGGACCCGGAAATCCGCGACTTCGGGCGGATGGCAGGCACCACCCGGCGGCAGCTGATGTGGCGGGTGCTGGTGCCCTCGGCCAGCCAGAGCCTGATGGTCGGCGTCAACCAGGTGATCATGCTGACGCTGAACATGGTGATCATCGCCTCGATGATCGGCGCAGGCGGGCTTGGCTTCGATGTGCTGGCCGCACTGCGCCGCCTGGACATCGGCGCGGGCTTCGAGGCGGGCATCGCCATCGTGGTGCTGGCGATTGCGGTGGACCGGCTGAGCCAGGCCTTTGCCGAACGCATGGGCCAGGTGCATCACGCGGCGGCCGGCCCCTGGGCGGCCCGGCACAAGCGCACGGTGCTGGTGCTCTCGCTGCTGGCGGTCACCTGGGTGCTGGGCCGCTTCTCGCCGCTGCTGCTGGACTATCCGGCAAGCCAGACCATCACCACCGGAGCCTTCTGGAATGATGCCGTCAAATACCTGAACGTGAATTACTTCGACGTGTTCGAGGCGGTGAAGGTTTTCTTCCTGCAGTGGTTCCTGCTGCCGGTCAAGAAAACCCTGCTGGGCATTCCCTGGCCCTGGGCCATTGCCATGCTGACGCTGCTTGGCTGGCGGGCGGGCGGTTGGAAACTGGCAGCCCTGTGCGGTGCGATGTCCGCCCTGATTGCCGTCAGCGGCCTGTGGGCCAAGGCGATGGTCACGGTCTACCTCTGCGGCGCCTCGGTGATCCTGGCCACCCTGATCGGGGTTCCGCTCGGCGTGCTGGCGGCACTCAACCGCCGCGCGGGCATCGCCATCAACCTGCTGATCGACACCCTGCAGACGCTGCCCAGCTTCGTCTACCTGATCCCCGTGGTGATGCTGTTCCGGGTTGGCGACTTCACTGCTATGATTGCCATTGTCCTTTATGCGCTGGCGCCGGCCGTCCGCTATGCCGCCCATGGGGTGCGCAGCGTCAGCGGCGAGCTGATCGAGGCCGGGCTGGTGTCGGGCTGCACCAAATGGCAGCTGCTGCGCCTCGTGCGCCTGCCGATGGCGCTGCCGGAGATCCTGCTGGGCATCAACCAGACCATCATGCTGGCGCTGTCGATGCTGGTGATCACCGCGCTGGTCGGCACCCGCGACCTGGGCCAGGAAGTCTATATCGCGCTGACCAAGGCCGACACCGGGCGCGGGCTGGTTGCCGGGCTTGCCATCGCCTTCATCGCCATCATCGCCGACCGGCTGGTCAATGCCGGCGCGCGCGGTGCCCGCATCCGCTTTGGACTGGAGAGCTGACTATGAGCCAATTCGATCTGCAAAAACGCGTCAGCCTGCTTGAGCGCATCCATGCGCTGCCGATCTGGCACGGTGCCATCACGACACAGCCTTTGACCGGGGGCATCACCAACGTGAACTACCTGGTCCAGGACAGCCGCGGCAAATTCGTGGCGCGCGCAGGTGCCGACATCCCGCTGCACCAGGTGATGCGCTTCAACGAACTGGCTGCCAGCCGTGCCGCCCATGCTGCCGGCCTGTCGCCTGCGGTGGTGCATGCCGAAGATGATCTGACCGTGCTGGAGTTCATCGAAAGCCGCACCCTGACCGAAGAAGACGTGCGCGATCCTGCGATGCTGCCGCGGGTGCTTGATCTGGTGAAATCCTGCCACCGCGATGTATCCGGGCATCTGCGTGGCCCGGCGCTGGTGTTCTGGGTGTTCCATGTGATCCGGGACTATGCGGCCACCCTGCAGGACAAAGACAGCCCGCATGCTGCGGCGGCCTCGGAACTGGCGGACACCGGCAACATGCTGGAACAGGCGGCAGGCCCGTTCGACATCGTTTTCGGGCACAACGACCTCTTGTGCGGCAATTTTCTGGACGATGGCCACAGGCTCTGGCTGATCGACTTCGACTATGCCGGCTTCAACTCGCCGCTGTTCGACCTTGGCGGCCTCGCTTCCAACAACGGGCTGTCGCAGGCGCAGGAGCAATGGCTGCTGGAAACCTACTTCGAGGCACCGGTGAGTGATGACCTGCTGCACCGCTACAGCGCCATGAAATGCGCTTCGCTTCTGCGCGAGACCATGTGGAGCATGGTCTCCGAGATCACCTCCGAAATCGACTTCGACTATGCGGCCTACACGGCCGGAAACCTCGCGCGGTTCCGCGCAGCACTTGACGACTTTCAAAACACCTGAGGACTGACATGACTGAACTTCCTTCAACTGCCAAGGCAGTCATCATCGGCGGCGGCATCATCGGCTGCTCCACCGCCTACCACCTGGCCAAGCTGGGCTGGACCGACACCGTTCTACTGGAACGGAAAAAGCTGACCTCGGGCACCACCTTCCACGCCGCCGGGCTGGTCGGGCAGCTGCGCTCGAACGCCAATATCACCCAGCTCTTGGGCTACTCGGTCGATCTTTACAACAAGATCGAAGAGGAAACCGGCCTTGGCACCGGCTGGAAGATGAATGGCGGCCTGCGGCTGGCCTGTAACGAGGAACGCTGGACAGAGGTCAAACGCCAGGCCACCACCGCGCATTCCTTTGGTCTGGAGATGGAGCTGCTGACCCCGAAAGAGGCGCAGGAGCTGTGGCCGTTGATGGATATCTCCGACGTCATCGGCGCCGCCTTCATGCCGACCGACGGCCAGGCCAACCCCTCCGACATCACCCAGGCGCTGGCCAAGGGCGCGCGGATGGCGGGGGCGAAGATATTCGAGGACACCAAGGTCACCGATATCGAGATCGAGGACGGCAGGATCCGTGCCGTGATCACCGATCATGGCCGCATCGAATGCGAAAAGGTGATCTGCTGCGCGGGCCAGTGGACCCGTACCTTTGCCAAGCGTTTCGGGGTCAACGTGCCGCTGGTGCCGATGGAGCACCAGTATATGGTGACGGAACCGTTCGCGGGCGTGCCCTCGAACCTGCCGACCCTGCGCGACCCGGACCGGCTGACCTACTACAAGGAAGAGGTTGGCGGGCTGGTGATGGGCGGCTATGAGCCGAACCCGATCCCCTGGGCCACGGACGGCATTCCGCAGGGCTTCCACTACACGCTGCTGGACAGCAACTTCGACCATTTCGAGCAGCTGATGGAGCAGGCGCTTGGCCGGGTCCCGGCGCTGGAACACGCCGGCATCAAGACGCTGACCAACGGGCCGGAAAGCTTCACCCCCGACGGCAACTTCATCATCGGCGAGGCGCCGGAGCTCAGCAATTTCTATGTTGGCGCGGGCTTCAACGCCTTTGGCATCGCAGCCGGCGGCGGCGCCGGCATGGCGCTGGCGGAATGGGTGAAAAACGGCGAGCCGCCGTTTGACCTCTGGTCCGCCGACATCCGCCGCTTCGGGCGGCCGCATTTCGACACTGACTGGGTCCGCACCCGCACGGTCGAGGCATACGGCAAGCATTACACCATGGCCTGGCCGCATGAGGAGCACGACTCCGGCCGTCCCTGCCGCAAGTCGCCGCTTTATGACACGCTGAAAAGCCAGGGCGCCTGTTTTGGCGAGAAACTCGGCTGGGAACGCCCGAACTGGTTTGCCGATGCCGCCAGGGGCGAAACCCCCAAGGACGTCTACAGCTTCGGCCGCCAGAACTGGTTCGAGGCGGTGGGCCGCGAGCACAAGGCCGCACGCGAGGCGGCGGTTCTGTATGACCAGACGTCTTTCGCCAAATTCGCGCTGAAGGGCCCGGATGCGCTGGCCGCGATGAACTGGATCTGCGCCAATGACGTGAACAAGCCGGTCGGCTCGCTGATCTACACCCAGATGCTGAACGACAAGGGCGGCATCGAATGCGATCTGACCGTGGGCCGCGTCGCGCATGACGAGTTCTACATTGTCACCGGCACCGGCTATGCCACCCATGACTTCGACTGGATCCGCCGCAACATTCCCGACGGCCTGAACTGCCAGCTGTTCGACATCACCTCCTCCAACGCGGTGCTGTCGCTGATGGGGCCGAAGGCCCGGGACATTCTGTCCGCCGTCACCCGCGACGATGTCTCCAACGACGGTTTCAAATTCGGCACCATCCGCACCATCGGCATCGCAGGCTGCCCGGTCCAGGCGCTGCGCGTAACCTATGTGGGCGAGCTGGGCTGGGAACTGCACCTGCCGGTGGAATACGCCCAGACCGTCTATGCCGCGCTGATGGAGGCGGGCAAACCGCACGGGCTGGTCAATGCCGGCTACCGCTCGATCGAATCCCTGCGCCTGGAAAAAGGCTACCGTGCCTGGGGTTCTGACATCGGCCCCGACCACAGCCCGTTCGAGGCCGGACTTGGCTGGGCAGTGAAGCTCAGGAAGGATATCCCCTTCAAGGGCCGCGCCGCCGCCGAAGCGCAGAAGTCGGGAGGCGTCAAGAAGATGCTTGCCTGCTTCACCACCGATCCCGGCACGGTGCTCATGGGCCGCGAGACCATCTACCGCAACGGCCAACGTGTCGGCTGGCTGACCTCGGGCGGCTATGGCCATACCGTCGGCCAATCCATCGGGTACGGTTACATCCGCAATCCCGAAGGCGTCGATGCCGAATACGTGCTGGGCGGGGACTACGAGCTGGAGGTGGCCACCGAACGGGTGCCCTGCAAGGTGCAGCTCACCGCTCTCTATGATCCGTCGATGAGCCGGGTAAAGGCCTGACAGGGCGCTCCTTCATCATCAGGGGATATGATTATGCAGCACTTGAAGCAGAGCAGTTTCCGCGATCATGCACCTGTCCGGAACACTGCTCAGGCTCCCGCAGGCAAGCCGGCTCACACCGCAAGCGCCGGGCTGTACGTGCTTTCCGGGTTTCCGATGGAGGAGTATTCCCTGTTTGCCGCGGCCCTGCACGACGCAGGCGAAACCTGCGGCCGCAGCCTGAAAGTTGACGTTCTGTCCAGCAATGGCGGTTTTGTTCAGGGCAGCTGCAGTGCAGTGGTTCAGACCAGGCCGCTAACAGATGCGCTGCGGGAGCTCGACTATCTGGTGATCTTCGGCGGCCACAAGTGCAGCATTGGCAGCAACCAGCATTTCCGGGCCGCACTGCAAATACTCCGGCGAAGGGGCTGCCAGATTGCCGCCGTGGGCGGGGCCGCCATGACGCTGGCAAAAGCAGGCGTCTTTGAAAGCGGCAGCTGTGCGGTCCATTGGCAAAACCGGGAATTGTTCAGCGGAATGATGAGCGCCCTGACACCAACGGATCAGGTCTGCGCGGTCAATGACGGGGACTGGTCGTCCTGCGGCAAAACCGGCGCGCTGGATCTGGCCCTGCACGTCGTCGCCGAAGTCTATGGCAAACCGGCGGCGACCCGTCTGGCGCAGGCTTTCATCCACACCCGCCTGAGCGACGCCCGCAGCACCCAGAACGGCGAGGTGATGCACGCAGCCCTGTCCGGCTCTGGCCTGGTCAATAAGGCTATTGCCCTGTTCCGGGACCATCTGGAAAACCCGCTTTCGATGACCGATGCTGCCCGCATTTTGGGTTCGTCTCCGCGGCGCATCGAACGGCACTTCAAACAGCACTGCGGCACCACGCCCTGCAGCTATTACCGGCAGATGCGGCTCGACCATGCCCGGAAGCTGCTGCTGAGAACCAATATGACGTTGATTGAAGTGGCGATCGCGGCCGGGTTCTCCACCAGCGCCAGCTTCGCCTCCGCCTTTCAGCAAGTCTACGGCACAACGCCGAACGCCCTGCGCAGGTCTCTTGGTGGCGCAGAGGCGGCCTTTGCCTCCTCATGAGATCCCGAACGGCACAGGTCTCTCCGCATCAGAACAACGCCAGACTGCTCGGCCGTCAACAGCCCTGGCCCTGCCTTGCCCCGGGCACCAGGCGGCGCCTTGTCAGCGCGGTGCCGCTGTAACGTTGGGCGCCGGATTGCGCAAATGCTGGCAACCCGGCGCCGTGCATGGCCGGCTTAGCTATTGGGGCGCACGCGCGCTGCAGTCTTGTTGGCAAAGGCCTCCAGCCGTTCTCGCGCTGCGGGCTGGGTGTTCACGACGCCGGCCACCACCGCCTCGGCATAGGCTGCATCCATTCCCGACATGTTGTTCAGATGGCTGATCGCCGAACAGATCGCATAGTTCGTCAATGGCAGATTTTGGGCAACCTTGTCAGCCAGTTCAACTGCTTTGTCAAAACTGGAACCCTCGGTGATGTATTGAGCGAGGCCCAGATCAACGGCTTCCTGGCCCTGGTACACCCGGCCCGTCAGGATCATGTCAATCATCCGGTACTTGCCGATCATTTCCGAGACCCGGATGGTGGCCCCGCCGCCGGTGAAAATACCGCGCTGGCCTTCGGGAAGCGCAAAATAGGTGCTTTGATCCATCACCCGGACATGGGCGGCACTGGCCAGTTCCAGCCCGCCGCCGACGACCGCCCCCTGGAGCGCCGCGATAATCGGAACCCCGCCGTATTCCATCTTGTTGAAGGCTTCATGCCAGCGCAGGCACACATGCATAAAGTCGTCGGGACTGCGGTCCTCTTTCCAGTGTTCCACAAGATCGAGGCCGGCGCAGAAATGGTCGCCTTTGCCTGCCAGCACCACCGCCCTTACGCCGTTCCGGCGGGCATTGCTGAAGAAGCTGATAAGCTCCTCGATCGTGGCGGCATCAAGCGCATTTCGCTTATCCGGGCGATTGAGCGAAACAATGCAAACGCCGCTGTCCCGCTGTTCAATGGCGAGGTTTTCGTAGCTATGCGAACTTTCTGCTTTGGACATTTTCCCGACCTTTTCCTTGCTGTCCGGCACAACACCGCGCCGCGATCATTTGTTGCTCAGATTTGGAGCCCGGCATCGAACAAGCTTTCGCTGCCCTCGATGATCCGGGTGCTTTCCGTTCCGCACTCCACAAGAATGTGTTGTGCATAAAATACCGCTGTCGCGATCTTCTGCCGCATGAATGCCGTATCCTCTCCCCGTTCCAGCTTGGCCTCTGCTGCCAGAACGGACCTGCCCAGTTGCCAGCCCGCGGCGAGATTGCCTGCCAGCATCAGAAAGGGAACACTGCCGGCATATGCAGCATTGGGGTCCTGCGGTGCGGTCTCCAGAAGCCAGGCGAGGCTGGCGTCAAACGCGCGGCGGGCCTCACCCAGCCTATTCGCAAAGAGCTGCGCCTTGGCACTGCCGCTCTGCAAGGCGCGTTCGGTCTCCAGAACCATTCCGGAGAACCGGCGGGCGGTTCCGCCTCCATTCCGCAGCACCTGCCGGCCCAAAAGACCATTGGCCTGGATCGCAGTTGTGCCTTCGTAGATCGGCAGGATCCTGGCATCCCGGTAGAACTGCGCAACACCGGTTTCTTCAATGAACCCCATGCCGCCATGAACCTGCAGGCCCAAAGAGGTGACCTCCAAGGACCGTTCCGTGCAGCTCCCCTTGACCAGCGGAACCAGAAATTCCGCCATGTCAGACGCTTCACGCTTGGCTTCGGCATCCGCGCGGTGCGCCAGATCGAGCCATCCCGCAGTGGCCATCGCCAATGCCCGCCCGCCTTCGACCAATGCCCGCATCCGCAGCAGCATCCGCCGGACGTCCGGGTGCTGCACAATCGGCACGGCCTGCCGGGAGCTGCCGTCAACCGGACGTCCCTGCTGGCGTTCCTGCGCATACCGCAAAGCGTGCTGATAGGCGCGGTCGGAGACCGCAACCCCTTGCACCCCGACCGCAAACCGGGCGGCCCTCATCATTATGAACATGTACTCAAGGCCGCGGTTCTCTTCGCCGACCAGAAAGCCGGTTGCTGCGTCGAACTCCAGAACTGCCGTCGGGCTTGCCCTGACACCCAGCTTGTGTTCGATGCTGACACATCTGACGGCATTGCGGCAGCCAAGCGATCCGTCGTTTTCAACCAGGAACTTGGGGACGATGAACAGGCTCAGTCCCTTGGGGCCAGCCGGCGCACCCGGAACGCGCGCCAGTACCAGATGAATGATGTTTCCGGTCAAACCGTGGTCACCATACGTTATGAAGATCTTGGTCCCCGTGACCGAGTAGGAGCCGTCCGGTCCGGGGGCCGCCTTGCACCGCACCCGCCCCAAATCGCTGCCGGCCTGGGGCTCTGTCAGGTTCATGGTTCCAGACCATTGACCGGAGATCATCGGTTCCAGGTAGCGCCGCTTCTGCTCTTCCGAACCGGAAAGCAGCAGCGCCTCAACCGCACCGTCGGTCAATAGAGGGCACAATCCGAAACTCATATCCGACGCGTTCAAAATCTCCGCCGCGGCGGCGCCGACAGCACGCGGCAAGCCCATGCCGCCATATTCTTCCGGATGCGCCAGGCTTTGCCAGCCCATTGCCGCGAATTGCGCATAGGCTTCCTTGTAAGCTTCAGGCATCACGACCTGCGCGCCGTCAAAGCGGGTGCCGGTTTCCCCGCCTGCTGCTGAAAGCGGCGCAACGACATCTGAACAAAACCGGCCGAACCCTTCCAGCACGGCCTGGGCCTCCGTTGCATCAATCCCGGAACAGGCGCCTGCGGACGCAGCTTCCGGCCAGGCGGACAACTGTTCTATGTTGAACATGATATCGCGAAGGGGGGCCTGATAGGTCATTTCCGCTGCTCCGGGCAATTATTCCTTTATGCCAACTACGTGTTGCGCAGAAGCAGTTCCACGTTCATAGAGGACAATATCCTTTCCAAAAGTGACAAACTGAACAGGCGTTCAAACGATGGCGTTTTCGGATCCCTCAAGCCTTGCGACGGTTTCGGCTCAATTCGCCGGCGATTGGGTAATGGCCTTGCGGAGCTGCTGCACAGGGGATCAGCTGTCGTCCTTCCTGCAGCGCGCCAGGATGAATACCGAACAGGGGCATCTGGCCCACCGGGTCACATTGGATCAGATTGTCCGCCTGTACCAAATTGCCGCCGTCGAAACCGGGGATGAAATGATGGGGCTTTGGAGCCGGCCGATCCGGACCAGAGCCCTTCAGCACCTGCTGACGACCGTCCGCGAGGCCACGTCCCTTCCCTCTGCGCTGCACCGGTTTTCCACCTTCTGGAACCTGCTGCTTGACGATTACAGGTTTGAACTCGGGACCGGTGGCGGCTGCACCGTTCTGCATCTTGTGCCCTGCGGACAGCAGCCGTTCCAGCGGTTCGGCCATATGCTCATCCTGAAGCTGGCGCATGGGCTGCTGTCCTGGCTTGCGGGATATGAAGTGCCGGTCCGGACTGTTCAATTTGCCTTTGCGCGGCCCGGGTTTGCAGAAGATTACTCCGTAATTTTCCCGGCCCAGGTCAGCTTCAACGCTGCCAATTCCGCAATCGCCTTTGAAACTGCTGAATCCGGGCTGCCGGGAACCCGCAGCACCGCCGAGCTGAAGGACTTTCTGAACCGCGCACCCCGCGATTGGATATTCACCAGCTTCCGGGAACACACCCAGTCTTTGAAAATCCGCGAGTTCCTGTACCGGACCAGCTGGGAAGAATGCCGCCTGGTTGATGCGGCTCAGGCCCTGCAGGTTACGCCGCGCACACTCATGAGGCGGCTGGATGCGGAAGAAACGACGTTTCAGACGATCAAAGACAGCTTGCGCCGGGATCTTGCCATTCGCGACTTGCAAGCCGGCCGAAAGAGCATCGAAGAAATTTCCCAGGACGTCGGGTTTTCTTCCGCCGCGAATTTCCACCGGGCCTTCCGGCGGTGGACCGGAGCAACACCCAGTTCCTACAGGAAGCCGGCTTACGAGGCTGTCTTGACCAAGGGAATGAACAGCCCCCGCTGACCGCGCCGAATGCGGACGCTCCTTTGGTCAGGGGTGATTTCGCCGTGCTGCGTTGACCGGTTGCGCTCATATGTCCGGCCTGGCCGCTGTTGCGGCGGCGGCGGTCACTCCGTCGCGTCCTGCACAGCGGCCCTTGGCAAGCGCGGCAAACTGGCCTTTTGCTCCCTCAGGCTCGCCTGCACCGCCGCGCGCAGGGCCTCGCTGCGGTCCAGCAGCTTGCGGAATTCCGCTTCGCGCAGTTCCAGCAGCACGGATGGAGCGATGGCCTGGGCCTGCGCAGGGCGCACACCCGGGGTCAAAAGCGCGGCATGGCCAAACATGTCCCCCCGGCCCAGCCGGCTGACCCGGCCTGCACGCTTCAGTTCCAGCGCACCGGAGGCAATAAAATAGACGCTCTTGCCGCCTGCGCCGCCGGCCGGCAATGGGCTGCCTGCCTTGACATAGATGGTCTTCAGGCTGCGCTCGAGGCGTTTGCGGCTGCGGCGGTCAAGTGCCTCGTAGAAGGGAAGCCTTCGGATCAGTTCCGTGCGCTGGACCGCCACATCAAGCCCCGGACGGCTGTCCAGTTTTGCCCTGCGGGCCAGCAGATCCTGCAGCAAGGCCGTCAGCACTTCGGTGCCGATCAGCCCGTCTTCGTGCAGTGTCCGGTATTCACGCTCCTCGAAACGCAGCGCCGCGCGCCGGATGAACAGCCGTTCCAGTTCTTCGGCGTAGCCGGGATACTGCAGCCGCAGTCCTTCCAGAGCCGCTTGCAGCGCTTCAGCGCGCCGGGCAACCATTTCCTGCAGCAGCTGGGCCACGCGTTTGCCGTGAATGCGGCGGATCCGCCTGCCGATAAACGCATCGAGATCCTCAAGAATGACCCGTTGCGCCAGCATGTACTCGAACCGGTCCGCTGTCAGTTTTCCCAGCAGCACCGGCACCCGCAGGCGGTTGTGCAGCGACAACGCCAGGCGGAAACCGAGCCCATAGGCCAGCATGTCCCGCGTGCGTCTGCGGTATCCGGAGCGGCCCTGGGTCCGGACGGCTTCGATCAGCCGGTCGGCACTGGAGATCAGCTGCTCCGACACGCGGGTGGAAATCAGGCGCTCCCGCAGCTGGCTGAGCGCCGCTTCGCGCTCAGCCGCGGCCAGCGAGATCAGCCCCAGCTTGACACGGTCCTTGTCGAGAATGCCGGTGGTTTCCTCCGCGGCCCGGACCGCCTCGTCCAGCCAGACGCCGAATTGTTTGGCCTCGGCGCGCACCGTTTCACGACTGAGCCGGTAGCTTTGGGTGACACCGGCGACCTCTTCGCGCACGGTCTGCAGAGCAACCGCAACTGCCTGCTGCGACAGCGCCGCATCAAAGGCGGACAGACGGTCCAGCCCGAGCTTGCCGATCACCCAGCGCAGCGTCGTGCCCTGAACAAGCAGGGTGAACAGGGTGAACCCGGTGGCGAGGATTCCGACGAGGCGTTTGGTTTCATGCGGGATCAGCGCATTTTCGGTCACTGCCAGCGCCAGCGCCAGCGTGAGCGCCCCGCGCAGCCCGCCCCAGAGGATGGCAGTGCGGTAATTACGGTCGATGGCCGGCGACAGGCGCAACCCGGTCAGCAACGGCATCAGCACAAACAGGATCAGCGCACGCGCCGCGACGGCGGCGGCGATCACCACCAGGATCAGGCCGGCGTCCGTCAGCCGTATTTCCTGCAGCAGCCGCGGGATGAACAGTGCCGCAAGCACAAAGATCATGGCCCCCGCCCAATGCGCCAGCAGATCCCACGCCTCGCGCAGCTTGGTCCAGGTCTGCGGCGTCAGCCGTCCCGGTGCGGTCAGATGCAGCGACAGCCCAGCCGCGACCACCGCAATAACCCCGGATGCGCCCAGGACCTGCTCGGCGATGACATAGGCCAGGTAGGGCAAGGCGACCGAAATGGAAACCTGGGCCAGAATGAAATCCGCAAACAGGCTCATGACCCAGACCGCCACGCGGGTTGCCAGCCAGCCGGTCAGCGCGCCGCCCAGGATCAGCATCGGAAAGCCGGCCAGCGCTTCGCTCATCGAGGGATTGGGGATGCCGACCATCACGAAGCCGAGAAACAGACCGAACAGCGCAATTGCCGCCGCATCGTTCAGCAGGCTTTCCCCTTCGATGATCCGCGTCAGGCGCTGAGGCGCCGCAATCGACCGGAAGATGCTGACCACCGCCGAAGGGTCAGTTGTGGAGACGATGGAACCGACCAGCAGACAGGCAGTCAGCGGCAGGCTGCTCGCCCAGTGCAGCGCAAACCCTACAAGCCCGGTCGCGGCCACAACGGCGATCACCGCCAGCACGATGATCGGCACGCCGTCCCCGACCATCTGGCGCAGGTCCATCCCGATCGTGGCCTGAAACAGCAGCGTCGGCAGGAACACGTAGATGAAGATCTCGGCCCGGATCGGCAGCCCGAGGATGGCCTCCGCCACAGGGTTGAGCGCATCCGTCAGGTCGGTGCGCAGGAAAAAACTGGCACCGAGGCCCAGCACAATACCGATCATGGCGATGATTGCGCTGTATGGCAGCCGCAGCCGTGCAGCCAACGGCTCCGCCATGCCGATCAGGAAGAACAGCACGGCAATAAAAGAGATGACGACCCAGGTTTCCATAGTCTGCGGATACCGCTTTTTGGAAGGTGAAGGAATGCAGTACCGTCAGCTTCCCGCCGGGTTTTCGCCCGTTGAAGCGATTCGCAGGCCTGCAGGTTCGTTGCGCCTGTTCTGAGCGTGGCCTGCGCTGCAATGCGTCCGGCTCCCCGATTTGCCAAATAGGGACAAAGACCGGCTTCCTCAGCGCCCTGCCCGCCTGGAATTCCGGCCCGCCGCAGCCGCCCGGAACAATTACCAGCATGTTGCCGCGCCAGAAGAAAACCTTCTCGCGGCTTTGTTCACCGGACAGCTCCCCCGCCGGGCAAGATGTTTTCAATCTGCCTGATTTATGTGCTATCTGCGCGCAATGGATTCATTTTCGGGCAGTTGCTGCGATGCGATCAATGTCTAACTTCTTTCGCCACCTGTCGCCCGCACTCCCGCGGGCTCAGTTTGGAGAAACGATTCGCGCGTCGGGCGGCGCCGCGGCCGGACTTGGGCTCTGCACGCTGCTTGTATTTGCCTGGCCCCTGATCGCGGACATTCCGATGGGGCTTCTCGCCCCCCTGGGGGCCTCGGCGGTGCTGGTGTTCGCGGTTCCGAACTCTCCGCTGGCGCAGCCTTGGTCAGCAGTTGGCGGCAATGTGATTTCCGCTGTGGCCGCCGTTGCGGTCTTGCAAACCGTGCCGTCACCCTGGGGACCGGCCTTGGCTGTCGCTGCAGCCATTTTTGCCATGATGCTTGCGCGGGCGCTGCATCCGCCGGGCGGCGCAATTGCCCTGCTGGCGGCACTGGACCCGGAACCGGTTCTCAAGGCGGGTTATGTCTTTGCGCTGGCGCCGGTCGGCGTCCTGACCGCCGCCCTGGTCCTGGCCGCCGTTCTGTACAACTGGATCACCGGCCGTACATACCCGTTCCGCCAGCCCGGGCAGCCAGCTGTGCAATCGCAGGAAATCCGCCTCGGCCTCAGCAATGAAGAGCTGGAAGATCTGCTGCAGCGCTTCCATCAAACCTCCAACATTGGTGTCGCCGATCTGGGACGCCTGCTGGCAGCCGCCGAGGAGGAAGCTGCCCAGCACAGGTTTGAAAGCGTAACCTGCGGCAGCATCATGACACAGGATCTGCTCACCGTGGCGCCTGACGTGCCGATTGACCGGATCGCGCAGATGTTCCGCAGCCAGTCCATAAAGAGCCTTCCGGTCGTGGACGCCAAGGGGGCCTTCGCGGGGATCATACTGCAAAGCGACCTGATCAATGCGCTGATACGGGACGGCAGCAGCGGAAGGTTCCGCCCCGCACGCCGGGCCGCCTTGACAGCCAAGGACGTGATGCAGCCCCCCTCCGGCGCTGTTCCGCAGGACCTGCCTGTCGGAACCCTCCTGAACCGGCTGGCCGCCCAAGGGGTGCAATCGGTGCCGGTCACCAGCGAGGGCCGCCTTGTGGGCATTCTCACTCGGACCGATATCATCGGCCTTCTCCTGCAAGGCGCGCAAAACCGTCTTGCTGCTTGAAACCGGAGCCGGATCACCGCCGGCAAGGGTTTTGCCTGGTTGCTGTGCGACATTGCGGTCCGGGTGTCCTAGACGCTTCACACTGCCATTCCGATTGCCAGGCCCGCCTTGCGGCTGAAGAATGCCCGCCCCGCGACGGGGGTAAATCGGGCCGTCAGCCGGCGGTTTTTGCAGGCTTCCGATTTGAAGCAGTCCGCCCCCACGTGCCGGTCAATCTCCTTGGGCTGGCAGATCTGCAGCTCTGAGGCAACGCTCAACCAATGCCCGCGCATCCAGTACCAAAATGGAATTCTGCTGGCCGTCAAGCGAAGCATGCTGCAGGCAGCCGACAACATCCTCCGTGATGTTTCTGGCCGTATTCTGCTGATCCATGGGTTTGAGTTCAGCAACACGGTTCTCTGTCGTCATGATGATTTCATCTACTGAATCCACCAGTATTCCGAATTTCTGGTCATCATGTTTGAAGATCAGCACCTTTTGATCCCCCGCCTTGGCAGGCGGCAAGCCATAAAGGAGCCGCGGGTTGAGAAGCGTGATCAGTTCCCCCCTGAGATTGATGATCCCTTCGACGAAACTCAGCGAGAATGGCGGCTCCAGCAGCTCCTGTGGCCGGTTGATCACCTCGCTGACATGGGCGGTGTCGAGCGCAAACCGTTTTTCAAAGGTGAACTGGATGAACGTCCGCCGGGAAGTGCCGGTGGCCTTACTCTCAGCCTTGCTCTCATCCGTCTCCGGCGGAAAGATTTCCTGGCAGGACTTCGCCGCCTCTACAAAGCCAGGCTCCTGCATCAGTTTTGCCGGGTCCAGCATCATGACGATCCGGTTGTCTTTGTCGATCAGGCAGCCGTCCACAAGATCGCTGCGCGGCAAGGCCAGTTTGGCAAAGGGCAGGATCTCATCCTCGTAATAGGACAGAATACTGTCGATGGAGAAAACCATGAGACCAATCGGGCCTTCCGCGGTCTCGATCACCAGCATCCGGCGCTCCCTGGGAATGGTCGTGCCAAGTTTGAACACCGCCTCATCCCCCAGGAAGCTCCGGAAATCGAAAACGGGCAGAATGACCCCGCGCAGGTTTGCGGTGCCAAGGATGCAGCCATGCGCAAACAGCGACTGGTCCACCTTCGGCACTTCCCGGACTTCCTTGACATAGCGAAGGTCGATCGCGCAGGACGTGTGTCCGGTCTGGAAGGAAATGCACGTCCGTCTTTTGCCCCTGCTGGATTTGGCGGCTTCCTGTTCCGTCCTGCCGTCCGCGCGGGGCAGTTTTTCCAGATTCAGAAGCTCGTGGGGGTCAAGGATCTGTACCAGCCTTTCCCCGTCGGCGAACTTAAGGACGCCTTCGATGACAATATCCTTGACGCCCCTGTTATTGGGCTTGAATTCCACTCTCGCGGCACTTTTTTCGTTCAGCACTTCGCCTGTCCCGTCAAACAGCAGGCCAATGCTGTGCGCGCTATGTTCAATGATGGCAACCTTTCCTGACTGCTGTCCCTTTGCGGCCGGAAACTCCAGCAGGCTGCGCAGGTCCACAATGGGAATGATCTTTCCCCGGAGGTTGAACAGCCCCAGCATATAAGAGGGCGAAAGAGGCACCGGCGAGATATCTTCCGGCTCGTTCACCACTTCCTGGACCGATGTGACCGGAATTGCGAACTCGCTTCCGCCGATCAGGAAGGAGCCATAGATGCCGCTTTTCCTTTGCGGTTTTCCGACGCCGGGTCTGCCCGTCTCTGCGGGCGCGGCTGTGCCGGAAACAGGTCCGGGACAGACAGGATCCTGTCCGGCGGCGGACTGCGGCGGCAGGAGCAGCGGTTCATTCGGGATACGGTTCATGAGTACACTCCCAATCGCGGGATTGATGCGACCGTGAATTCGCCGCTTGTGCAGTCGATGGTCACCTGTCTGCCCTGCAACCCGCCCACGTCCTCGTAAATGTTGCGCAGGCCGGCGTCGCGCAAGGCCTTGTAGGCAAACGCCGCATTGATGCTGCCGACCAGACGCGCAGGATCGGTGTCCGGCGGCATGGTCATATTGGCGCCGCCTACGATGATCGCCTGAAGCTTGCGGATGTCGTTCCGGGAAATCTTCATCAGCGACTGCAGCGATCTGATCGCCTGATCCACATGCCTGCCGCCGATTTCATCACTTGCCTTCTGGGATTTGGACAAAAGGCAATGCGCCAGACCGTAGATGCCCCTGGCCGGGTAAAGCAGGCCCAGCCCGATGCAGGAGCCGAGGATCGCATTCAGAGATTGCCCTGCTTGCCCGGTTTTGACCTGGCCGATCTGAACATGGATTTTTTCGATTTCATTCACGCACATGGCCCGCCCGCTCTCGTCACTGGCCGGTAGATGATCGGCGCCACCTGCTCGAAACCGGTGCTGAGGTTGTTCAATGTTTCACTTTCCCCGATGAACAGGACACCGTCAGGCCGGATCAGGTCCCGCACGTGCCTGAGGATCGTCTCCTGGTCTTCATCGGTAAAATAGATCAGCACGTTGCGCAAAAAGACCACGTCAAACGGGCTGGTGCCTCCGAGCCTTTCCAGCAAGTTGTGAAGCTTGAACTTGAGGCGCGCGCGCACCGGCGGGACGGCCTTGTATCCATCCGCATCGCTGCCGGCCATGTGGCTGGCAAACAGTTCTGGCCGCTCTTTGCGGAAGCGGGCAATGGAGCGGCCATTGTAGACCCCTTTCTGCGCCACTTCCAGAACGCGGGAGGAGACATCCGTGCCAAGCACGGAGTAGTCGAAACCGGGCTTGGTCAGGCGCTGCTGCTCCAGAATGGCACCAATGGTGTGCGCCTCTTCACCGGTTGAGGCCGCCGCGGACCAGACCCGCATGCGGCGGTTCTCCCCTATTGCATGGAATTCCGGCAGAAACACCTCCTGGAAATAATTCCAGACCCGCGGCGTGCGGTAAAAATAAGTCTCGTTGGTGGTAACCCTGTCGGTCAGTTCTTGCATCTCACCCGGGTCCTTGGATAGCCGGGTGATGTAGGCAGCGAAGCTCGGCTCGTCCACCTCGCGCAGGCGCCTGCGCAGGCGGCTGACCAGCATGGTTTTCCGGGTTTCGCCGATAGTTATCCCGGTATTCCTGTGAACAATGGCGCGAAGCTTGGAAAAGTCGTCATCGCTCATGGTGATGTCGGTGCTATGGTTCCTCACGGCAGCCCCCTCTCCTCTTGCCCGCACAGCGGATCAGCAGCCCAGCTTGGCAACTTCCGCCTTCAGCTCCTGCGCACCGGTGCTCAGCTCATCCGTGGACGCAGCAATGGAATCCGAGGCAATGACCGCCTCTTCCGAAGCATCGACGATGCTCTGGATTGCCTCGGCTACGTCGCGTGCCGCAGTCTGCTGCTCATTTGCGGCGACCGAAATCTGGGCAATCGAGTCGGTGGTGTCGGAGATGCCAGTCAGAATTTTCGTGAAGGCGGCACCTGCCTCTCTCGAGACCTCGCTGCCCTGGGTCACGCGTTTGACCGTCTCGTTGATCAGCTTGCTGATTTCCTTGGTCGATTGCGACGATCGCTCCGCCAGCTTGCGCACCTCATCTGCCACGACCGAGAAGCCAAGCCCGTGCTCTCCGGCCCGGGCAGCTTCGATCGCTGCGTTAAAGGCCAGAAGGTTGGTCTGGCTGGCGATTTCGCTGATCGTCTTGACGATCTCGCTGATCTCCTCGGACGAAGCGTTGATCAGGTCCATCGCTTCAATCGAGCGCTCGATTGCTTTGGCCCCTAGATCGGCCTCTTCCTTGGTTTTCTGTGCGATCTCATCGGAGTGGTTGCTGTTCTGTGCAATCGAGTCGATGGATGCGCTCAGCTCCTCGATCGAGGCACTGATTTCTTCGGTTGTGCAGCCCAGTGTCTGTGCCCCTGCGGCAACGGTCTGAGCCTGTTCCGAGATCTCCCTGGATTGTTCCGCAAACCGGGTTGCGATCCGCGTCACCTCCTTTTCGACCTGCTTTTCCGCTGTGATGTCGGTTGCGAATTTCACCACCTTGAACGGCTTTCCATCAGCGTTGAATACCGGGTTGTAGGAAGCATTGATCCACACTTCCGCACCGCCTTTGCCAAGGCGCTTGTATTCGCCGGCCGAATATTCGCCCATCGCCAGATCAGCCCAGAATTTCCTGTATTCCGGGGAACTGGTATATTCCGGGTCGCAGAACATCCGGTGATGCTGACCGCGGATTTCGTCGAGGGAATAGCCGACTGTTTCCAGGAAATTCTCGTTTGCGGTCAGGATTGTGCCATCCAGCTCGAACTCGATTATCGCCTGGGCGCGGCTGATGGCGGCCATCTTGCCGTCCTGCTCGGCCGTGCGCAGTTTTTCCCCGGTGATGTCGGTGGCGAATTTCACCACTTTGACCGGTTCGCCGTCGGCATCGAAGATCGGGTTGTAGGAGGCATTGATCCACACTTCCGCACCGCCCTTGCCAAAGCGCTTGTATTCGCCGGCCGCAAATTCGCCCATCGCCAGATCAGCCCAGAATTTCCTGTATTCCGGAGAACTGGCATACTCCGGGTCGCAGAACATCCGGTGATGCTGACCGCGGATCTCGTCGAGGGAATAGCCGACTGTTGCCAGGAAATTCTCGTTTGCGGTCAGGATTGTGCCGTCCAGCTCGAACTCGATCATCGCCTGGGCGCGGCTGATGGCGGCCATCTTGCCGTCCTGCTCGGCCGTGCGCAGTTTTTCCCCGGTGATGTTGGTGGCGAATTTCACCACCTTGAATGGTTTGCCGTCGGCATCGAAGATCGGGTTGTAGGAAGCATTGATCCACACTTCCGCACCGCCTTTGCCAAAGCGTTTGTATTCGCCGGCCGCAAATTCGCCCATCGCCAGCCGCATCCAGAAATCCCGGTATTCATCCGACGCCGCATATGCCGAATTGCAGAACATCCGGTGATGCCGGCCGCGGATTTCGTCGAGGGAATAGCCGACCGTCGCCAGGAAATTCTCGTTCGCAGTCAGGATTGTGCCATCCAAGTCGAACTCGATAACCGCCTGAGCCCGATTGATTGCGTCTACTACCCCCCGCAGATCCGCATCCATCTTTTCAGGCTCCGATGCCTCGGCCATTTCTTTCGCACCCATAGTCTTGCCTCACTCATTGAAAATGATCCCTCGGCAAATGTGGGAGACAGCCATTAAAAATTGGATACGACAACCACTTCAGGAAGGTGAATTTACATTCATTTCTCCTCAAAGTAGTTTTATAGACATTTTATAGCGCCCTACACGAGATCCACGATGGCCGCTTTCTTCTTAACCGCGAGACGGAAACGGCCCCCTTCAGCCCTCATGGCAGCAAATCGCGGCTTTTTATGCGCGCGGTTCCGCCAGTGCCCGCGGCGGCCAGCAGCATATGGCCCTGTATCTCCAAGGACGAAATCGCACGGCAACCGGCCGCAAGGTTCAGCCCCGGAGATGACCACACCAGCCGGCCAGCCCGATTACCCAGCCGAGAGCCCGAACTACTGAATGCAGCGCGAGACATGAGCGGTTGAGAAACGTGCAAAGCCGCTATTGGCCGAAGTAGTGCCGGCCCATTCCTGCCGCACTTTATAGGTGATGGTGCCGCAGTGCCTCGGCCCGCATTTGCCGTTGATCACGGCCTTCGACGGTTTCGGCATGAACACCGGCCCGGCGGCCCGCTGGCTCCTGACACCCGCGACCTCAGACCTTGCGGATGTGATACCGCTTGATCTTGCGGTAAAGCGTTGGCCGCGAGATCCCGAGAACCTGAGCCACCTTGGTCAGGTTGCCGTTCTCCGCGGTGATCGCCCGGCGGATGGCGCTGGCCTCGATGCTTTCCAAGTCGCCGGAATGGCCGCCGAGGATGTGCTCCAGCGAATCCTCTTCGCCATCGTCGAAATTGTCCTGGATCTCCGGCGGCAGATCCCGCTCGGTCACGAAACTGTCCGACTTGATGAGATAGAACCGCTGGACGACATTGCGCAGCTCCCGGACGTTGCCGGGCCACTGGTATTGCAGCATCAATTCCATCGCCCGGTTGGCAAAGGTCATCGGCGTGCGCCCGGTTTCTTCGGCATATTTCCGCGAGAAATGGTCGAGCAACGCGGCGATGTCGTTGCCGCGTTCGCGCAAGGGGGGCACCTCGATGGTCATCACCCCGATCCGGTAGAACAGGTCGCGGCGGAAATTGCCCTTCTCAATCTCCTGGCGCAGGTCGCGGTTGGTCATTGACACCAGCCGGACATCGACCGGGCGCCGCTTGTTGTCGCCCATCCGGTAGATCGCCCGCTGTTCGAGCGCCCTGAGCAGGTAGGGCTGCAATTCGATCGGCATGTCGCCGATCTCGTCGAGGCAGAGCACCCCGTTGTTGGCCTGTTCGAACCTCCCGGCGCGCCCGCCCCGGACAGCGCCGGTAAAGGCGCCCTCCGAATAGCCGAACAGTTCCGCGCCGATCAGATCGCTGGAAATGGCCGCGCAGTTGACCGGCACGTAGGGCGCCTTGCTATCCGGTATCCGGCTGTGGATCAGGCGCGCGAACAATTCCTTGCCGACCCCGGTTTCCCCTTGAATCAGCACCGAGACATTGGCCAGCGCCGCGCGTTCGGCCAGGCCGATGGCATCGGCCATCTTCGGCGACGACCCGATGATCTGGATCTCGCCCTCCGCCACATTGGCCCGTGGCTTGATGGTGCAGGTTGCTCCCGCCTCACGCAGCATTTTGCCCTTGTCCTTGAGAAACAGGGCGGCGCCGCGAAAGACGCCTTCCAGCTTGAGCCGTTCGATGCCTTCGGCCTCGACGTTAAGCGGCAAGAGCTTGGGAATGTCCTGGTCCGACAGGCCTTCGAGTTTCGGCAGCAGCTTGTGGCCGACCGACAATTCCTTGGTCCGGCGCTGCGGATCATCGTCCAGCCCGCGGCGGAACAGCACGCGGCCGGACTGATCGACCAGCACCACGCTGTCATGGGCGCGGCTGTAATCCGACATCAGGAAGGCTTCCAGCAATTGCGTGCGTTCGGCCTGTTTCTGTTCTGCCAGCGCAATCTCGATCTCGCGCGCCGCCGCCAGGACCAGCGCCACATTGTGCTGGCGGAAAATCTGCGGCGGACCGGACAGATCCACAACGCCGATCACGTTCTGGGTGAGGGGATCGAAGATCGGCGCACCGGCGCAAGTCCAGGCCTGTACGCCTTCGGCAAAATGCTCGGAGGCGTGCACGTAAGAGGGTTTGCCGGTTTTAAGCGCCGTGCCGATGCCGTTGGTGCCGATGGTGCGCTCGCTCCAGTCGCCGCCAAGCTCCAGGTGGATTTCCTGGCCCTCGTCCAGCACGTGTTCGTCACCGATGGCGTCGATGATCACCCCTTGGCTGTCAGCCAGGATCAGGATGGTGCGGGCCTCTTTCAGATGCGGCTCCAGCCGCTTGAAGGCCGCCGAGGCCGCCTGCCGGAGCGCGGCGTTGCGTTCGCGGCGGAGACCCAGCTGGCTTGCGTCTATCACCCTGCGCGAAGCCTGGCTGCCGGCATCGACCCCCAACTCCCGGCTGCGCCGCCAGGAATCGAGGATCTCGTCCCGCACCTTTGCCGGCGTCCCTTCGCCGTCCTTGTCGGAGGAGACGAATCTCTCCCAGGCCTTGCGGGTATCGCCTTCCGAATAGCTGGAGTTATCAGGCAATTGCTGCGCCCTCTCGCTTTTCTCTTGTGTCGTTGCGGGCCTATGGTACCGGCCCTGCAGGCATTCCTCCCGGTCGACTACGAGAAAATTGCGTGGGTGGGGATCAGTTGTCCTGCGGTACAAGCACGGCTTCAATCGCCTCGGCAAGGGCGCGATCGTTAAAGGTGCCGGTCATCTCCACTCCGTCCAGATGCGCCAGTGCGGCGGCGATGTCGTCCTCCAGCGGCGAGAAGAAACCGTTTTCCCTCGTCGCCAGCACAAACTTTTTCGACATGAAGTTGCCGCGGATCTCGCCCAGCATCTGCATCTGGAGGGCTGTCGACTTGTCGACCAGCACCACCCGGTTATTGATGCTGACCTTGACATAAGGCTCGGGCGCGTCGGATGCGACCCGCACCTTCATGTCGTGGATGATCAGTCCGTCGGGTTTCGGCTCTTGTTTCCGGCGCGCCTGATCGGCCTGCATCCGGCTGAACCCGCCATTGCTGATCTGATCCGCAAGTTTGCGTATCGTGCCAGCATTTTCCGACAGAAGACGCTTTGCCTTCACGTCTTCGAGACGCGGACCGCCGCGCTTCGAAAATATATCCACCACTACTTTTCCTCCCGTGCACAAATGTTAGCAGACTGCGCAGCCAATTGCCAAAAATTTACGGTCGAATATGGCCGCAACAGGCTTTTTTCTTACGGTTTTTGGTCGTGTTCCGGGCATGCATCCTGGCCGAAACGCGGTTCCGCGATCGGGACATTCATGGCCGCCGCAACCTGTCGGGGACCCGTGTCCGGCCCCCGACATACTCGCTAACAAACCGAATCCGGTTTTCGTCTGATCCGCCGCGTCGGGCGTCAGTTCAGTTCGAACCGGTCAGCATTCATGACCTTGTTCCAAGCCGCAACGAAATCGGCGATGAAGAGGCCTTCATTGCCACGGCTGGCATAGACTTCCGCCAGCGCCCGAAGTTGCGAATTCGAGCCGAATACGAGATCTGCGCGCGACGCGGTCCATTTCCTGGCACCGCTGACGCGGTCACAACCTTCAAAGACACGCTCAGTGCCGTTGACCGGCACCCATTCCGTCTCCATGTCCAGAATGTTGACGAAGAAGTCCGTGCTAAGCGCCCCGGGGGTCTTTGTCAGAACACCCGTATCCGTGCCCTGATGGGTTGCGCCGATGCTGCGCAACCCGCCGACCAGGGCCGTCATCTCGGGAGCGCTGAGCCCGAGAAGCTGGGCCTTGTCCACCAGAAGTGCCTCGGCCGGAACCGAATAGGCGGCTTTCTCGTAGTTGCGGAAACCGTCTGCGATGGGTTCCATCGGATCAAAGGATTCGGCATCGGTCTGGGCGGCGCTCGCATCGGTGCGGCCCGGGGTGAACGGCAGGATAACGTCGTGGCCCGCGGCTTTTGCCGCTTGTTCGACAGCCGCATTGCCCGCGAGAATGATCACGTCTGCCAGAGACACTTTTTTGCCGCCGGACGCGCCGCCGTTGAAAGCGCTGGTGATGCCGGTCAGCACATCGAGAACATGTGCCAGGCGGTCCGGCTCGTTGGCCTCCCAGTCCTTCTGCGGGGCAAGACGGATGCGCGCCCCATTGGCGCCGCCGCGCTTGTCCGATCCGCGGAAACTGGAGGCCGAGGCCCAGGCCACCCAGACCAGATCGGCGACCGAAAGGCCGGAGCCCAGGATTTCCGTCTTCAGCGACGCGGTATCCTTGCCGTCGATCAGCGGATGATCCACGGCCGGGACCGGATCCTGCCAGATCAGGTCCTCGCCGGGCACCTCCTTACCCAGATAGCAGGCTTTGGGCCCCATGTCGCGGTGGGTCAGCTTGAACCAGGCGCGGGCGAAGGCCTCGGCGAATTCCTCAGGATTTTCGTGGAACCGCTTGGAGATCGGGCCATAGATCGGGTCCATCCGCATCGCCATGTCGGCGGTGGTCATCATCACCGGCACCTTGGCGACCGAGGCATCGACTTCGGGCGCGTGATCCTCGTCCGAAAGCCCCTTGGCGTGCCAGATATGCGCGCCGGCCGGGCTTTTTGTCAGTTCCCAGTCGTAGCCGAAGAGCACGTCGAAATAGCCCATGTCCCACGTTGTCGGGTTCGGCGTCCAGGGGCCTTCGATGCCCGAGGTCGTCGTATCCACGCCCTTGCCGGACTTGTGCGAATTTTTCCAGCCAAAGCCCATGTCCTGCAGCGGGCAGGCCTCGGGTTCGGCGCCGACCAGGGCCGGGTCCCCTGCGCCATGCGCCTTGCCGAAGGTGTGCCCGCCTGCAACCAGGGCCACGGTTTCCTCGTCGTTCATCGCCATCCGGCCAAAGGTTTCGCGGATGTCGCGGCCCGAGGCGATGGGATCGGGATTGCCGTCCGGGCCCTCTGGGTTCACGTAAATCAGCCCCATCTGCACCGCGGCAAGCGGGTTCTCCAGCTCGCGCGCGCCGGAATAGCGGCTGTTCGGCTTGTCCGAAGTCGCCAGCCAGCCGGTCTCGGCGCCCCAGTAGACGTCCTCTTCGGGCGCCCAGATATCCTCGCGCCCGCCGCCGAAGCCAAAGGTCCGCCCGCCCATGCTCTCGATGGCGACGTTGCCCGCCAGGATCATCAGGTCGGCCCAGGACAGGGCATTGCCGTATTTCTCCTTGATCGGCCAGAGCAGCCGGCGGGCCTTGTCGAGGTTGCCGTTGTCGGGCCAGGAGTTCAGCGGCGCGAAGCGCTGGGTGCCGGTCGAGGCCCCGCCGCGCCCGTCGGCGGTGCGGTAAGTGCCCGCGCTATGCCAGGCCATGCGGATGAAGAACGGCCCGTAGTGGCCGTAATCGGCGGGCCACCAGTCCTTGCTGTCGGTCATCAGCGCGGTCAGGTCGGCTTTGACAGCATCCAGGTCGAGCGCTTTGAAGGCCTTTGCATAATCGAAGCCTTCGGGCATCGGGTTGGACACCGGCTGATGCTGGTGCAGCACCGAAAGGTTCAGCTGGTTCGGCCACCAGTCGCGGTTGCTGCGCCCCGCCTTGTTTGTTGCGCCATGCATGACGGGGCATCCGCCCGTCTTCCTCATGTCATTTCCGTCCATCTTCGTCTCCCTGGGTTGGAAATTCGGTTTTTGTATCGGTGTTTCAGCGCGGGGTCAGAGGTTCTGACGGCCAAGCTCCGCTGCGATGTACTCGGCTTGCCGGATCGCAAGAGCCACGATCGTCAGCGTCGGATTTTCTGCCGCGCCGGTCGTGAACTGGCTGCCGTCTGAGACAAACAAGTTGGCAATGTCATGACTCTGGCCATGGGCGTTGACCACCCCGTCGCGCGGGTTGGCCGCCATCCGGTTGGTGCCGAGATTGTGGGTCGACGGATAGGGCGGTGTCGGGAAGACGCGGGTCGCGCCGACCGCCTCATAGACCGCCTTGCCCTGGCTGTAGGCATGGCCGCGCATCGCGATGTCGTTGGGGTGATCGTCGAAATGCACGTTGGCCACCGGCAACCCGTGCTGATCGGTCACGCCGGTGTTGAGCGTGATGCGGTTTGTTTCCTGCGGCATGTCCTCGCCCACGATCCACATGCCCGCCATGTTCTCGTAGTGGTCGATCGCGGTGGTGAACTCCCGTCCCCAGGCGCCGGGATCGAGAAAGGCCGCCATGAACGGCAAGCCCAGTGCCAGCGTCTCCAGCTCGTAACCGCCCACGAAGCCCCGGGAGGGGTCGTGTACCGCCTCGTCCTGGATGATCCCGGCCATTGTCGTGCCGCGCCACATGCGCACCGGCTGATCAAAGACCGCATAGACCGAGCCGGTCACATGCCGCATGTAGTTTTGCCCGACCTGGCCGGAACTGTTGGCCAGCCCGTCGGGGAACATCGGCGAGGCGGAATTGAGCAGGAGCCGCGGGCTTTCGATCGAGTTCCCGGCAACACAGACAACCCGCGCCTTCTGTTCCTGCTGGTTGCCATCCGCATCGGCATAGATGACGCCCGTGACCTTGCCATGCTCGTTGTGCTCGATCCGCAGAACATGGCAGCGCTCACGCACCTCAAGGTTGCCCGTCGCTTCACCGCGCGGAATGTCTGTATAGGCGGCGGACCATTTGGCCCCCCATTTGCAGCCCTGGAAACAGAACCCGGTCTGCTGGCAGGCCGGGCGCTCGTCGTAATCAGCCGAGTTGATCGCCATCCGGCCGGTGTGGACCGCTTCGTACCCCAGCGCCCGCGCGCCTTTCTCGAAGACCTTGAAATTGTTGTTGCCCGGCAGCCCGGCACGGCCGCCCGTGCGCGTCACGCCCAGCTTGTTTTCAGCGAGTGCGTAGTAGTTGTCCATCTCGCGCGGGTCGATCGGCCAGTCGAGCAGGTTGGCCCCTTCAACATCGCCATAGGTGCTGCGCGCCTTCCATTCGTGGTCCTGGAAGCGCAGCGACGCTCCGGCCCAGTGGATGGTCGTACCGCCGACCGCCTTGACGATCCAGGCCGGCAGGCCCGAGAAGTCCTTCGACACCCGCCAATCACCGCTGGTGGTGCGCGGGTCGACCCAGGCAAGCTGGCCGAAACTGTCCCATTCGTCGTTGATGTAATCCTCGGGCAGGTAGCGCCCGCCGGCCTCCAGCGCGACGACGGAAACGCCTTTCTGGGCCAGTTCGTTGGCCAGGACGCCGCCCCCGGCGCCGGTTCCGATCACGACAACAACGCTGCCGTCTGTCAGGTCAAATGGTGCGCTCATTGCTCAAGCCCCCTCAAAGCCAGTGGATGTCGTCGAAACCGCGGTCGATGTAGCCGCCTTCGGAGAAGCTCTCGCCCTCGTATCCGAAGATCGGCCAAACCGCTTTCTGGTTGTAGAGACCCGTCACAAGACCGCCGCGGACCTGCTGGAAGAAGGCGGTGTCTTTGAAACCGCGCAACAGATCGGCGCGGTCACGTTCCCAGCCGATGCCGATGTAGCGGGCATAGCCCACGCCCCTGGCCGCATCGTTCAGCGCTGCGACACCGGCCTCAACCCCTTCGGCCGCCTCTGCGGTGTCATAGCCCTTGACTGCGATTGCATAGAACTCGTCGCCGACCTGATCGTGCGGATAGATATCGCGCGCCATCTGGATAAGCGTCGCCATAGTTTCAGGCTTGAGATGTTCGACCTCGAGCGCCCAATTGGAGGCGCTGGCCTTGCCCGCGACGAAACCGGCGCCGATAACGAAGCCGGCACCGAAGAGCGCGCTTTGCGACAGCAGCTGGCGGCGGGTCATGCCTTGCTTGCGAAGTGACATTGGGATCCTCCCTGTCTGATCTGGATTACCGGTAGCGTCCGGCCCGCTGCAGGACCTCGATCTCGTAACCGTCGGGGTCCTGAACGAAGAAGAAATGGGCGAGCGTTGCGCCCTCGTGCTTGAATTCGACGAGCTTGCGGGGCTTCAGCCCCTCGGCCTCGAACCTTGCGTGTTCCGCCGCCACATCGGGCACGCAGACCGCCAGGTGGCCATAGCCGTTGCCCAGGTCGTAGGGCTCGGTCTGGCCCTTGTTGATTGTCAGTTCGAGCTCGAAGTCGGCCTCGTCATTGGACAGGTAGACCAGCGAGAAGCCGTCGAAATCGAGACGCTCCGCCACGGTCAGCCCGAAGGCCCTGCGGTAAAAATCGACCGAGCGCTTTTCGTCCAGCACGCGGATCATGGAATGGATGGCTTTGGCCATGGTGTCCTCGGCATTGCAGGTGGTAAGGGGCCCCGCGGGCACCCGGGAAGGACGCAGGCCCGCGGGGCAAGGCACGCGGGCGGCGCGCCTCGGGGAGCCGGGCTGCGTGTCAGGGCACGATCACGCCGCGCCCGGTGAACTTGCGATCCTTGAAGTCGGAAATCGCCTGGTTGATGTTGGCCAGCTTGTATTCGGTCTGGTGCATCGTGACCTTGCCGTCGGCGTTCATCTCCATCAGCTCGACCAATTCGACGAAGTCGCCCACCAGGCTGCCGCCGATCTTGATCTCGTTGGCAACCAGCTCCAGCGTCGGCACTTCGACCCTGCCGCCATAGCCCACCATGATCAGCTCGCCGCCCTGCCGCAGCAGCTTCCAGCAGATGTTCTCGGTGCCGTGCTCACCGACGAAATCAATCGCCACATGCACACCGCCGCCGGTCAGGTCCTTGACCTCGTCGATCAGGTTCGGCCCGCCGTCGAGCACGATGTCGGCCCCCAGCTCCCTGGCCAGCACCTGCGCCGCCGGTTCCCGGTCCACCGCGATGACCCGTGCGCCGCAGGTGTGCTTGAGCACCTGGAGCGCGATATGGCCCAGCCCGCCAATCCCCAAAAGCAGGACATAACCGCCGGGATTGAGCAGTTTCGCGGCCTTCTTGGCGGCGCGGTAGGCGGTGATCCCGGCATCGGCCATCGGCGCGACGCTCAGCGGTGTGATGCCGGTGTTCAGCTTGATGACCGAACGTTCGTTGGTCTTGAAATACTCAGCAAAGCCGCCATCCAGCCCGAGACCCGGGAACTTGCCGTGGTCGCAGTACATGTCATGGCCATAGCGGCATTCCAGGCAGATGCCGCAGGCGTTGAACGGGTGGCAGATCACCGCGTCGCCGGGTTTGACCGAGGTGACATTGCTGCCCACGTCCTCGACCCAGCCGGCGTTTTCATGGCCCATCACGTAGGGCAGCAGGTTGCCCTCGGTGTCCATGATGTCCTTCCAGACGCCTTCGATGATGTGCAGGTCGGTGCGGCAGAGGCCCGCGGCGCCGACCTTGACGATCACCTCGTCCGCGGCCGTGATCGTGGGCGCGGCGACGTCCTCGATCTTCAACTCGACATTCATGCCGGGGTCGTATTCGTAGAGTCTCGCTGCTTTCATGGTCTATGTCCTTTGCTCGGGAGAGGCCGGAACGCCCGGCCCCTCGGGTGTGGAACCGCGCTCAGGCGCGGCCCAGAAGCTCGGCACCGCCACCGCGGGCGGGGCCTTCGGTCGGGTCGGCCTCGCCTTCTTCGAGGTCGCCGACCAGGGTTTCCGTGGTCAGGATCAGCGTCGCGACCGAGGCTGCGTTGACCAGCGCGCTGGCAGGCACACGGGCGGGATCGACGATGCCGGACTCGAACATGTTGCCGTAGGTGCCGGTGGCGGCGTTGTAGCCGTGGCCCGGCGGGCCCTCGGCCACGGCGTGCGCCACGGCGGCCACGTCGGCCCCGGCATTGCGGGCAATGCGGCGGACCGGTTCGGTCAGGATCGAACGCACTAGCTGGATGCCCTTGGCCACGTCGCCGAGCGCGTCGAGCGTGTCGAGGCAGCCGGAGATCTGCGCCAGCGCCGTACCGCCGCCTGCGACCACGCCATCCTCGGCTGCCGCCTGGACCGCACAAAGCGCATCCTCGATCAGCTGGATCGTGCGCTTCTGCTCGACCGGGGTGAAACCGCCTGCATAGATGATCGCGCTGCCGCCCGTGAGTTTCGACAGCCGCTCGCGCAGCTTGTCCTTCTCGATGTTCGGCGGGGCCACGTCATGCTGGCGCTGGACCTGGTTGCGGCGGGCGGTAATCGCCTCCGGATCGCCCTCGCCGCGCAGCACCGAGGTGCCGGATGCGTGTGAGCGGACCATTTCCGCCCCGCCCAGCTGCGCCAGCGTGACGGTCTCGATCTTCTTGCCCAGATCGCGGGCCAGAACCTCGCCGCCTGTCAGGATCGCAAGGTCGTCCATCATGGCGGAGCGCCAATGGCCGTATTCCGGCGGATGCACGATCAGGTATCTCCCCGCGCCGCCGTTCTCCAGCAGCTTGACCACCACCTCTGGCGCGATCTCTTCCGCGACGATCAGAAGCGGGCGGTTCTTGGCATTGGCAATCGAGATGGCGGAGTCCAGCATCTCGGGCTTCAAGATCTTCTGGTCTGTCAGCAGGATCAGCGGGTTGCGCAGCACCGCCTCCATGTGCTCGCGGTCGGTGACCATGTGGTGCGAGATGTAGCCACGCTCGAAAGACATGCCTTCGACCACGTCCATCGTGGTTTCAATGGTGACGCCGAAGTCGGCCGAGATGACGCCATCGCGGCCCACCCGGCGAAAGGCTTCGGCCACCAGCCCGCCCAGCTTGGGATCAGTCGACGACACGCGCGCCACCGCCTCAAGGTACTCCGGGTGGTCGTCGCAATCGAGCGAGGAGGCATCTATCGCGTCGACCACCCGCGCAACCGCCAGGTCGATCCCCTTGCAGAGATCGACTGGCTTGACACCCTTATCGGTCAAATCCACGCCACGCTGGATCAGTGCGTTGGCCAGCACGATGGCGGTAGTCGTACCGTCCCCCGCCACGTCATTTGTTTGCATCGAAACCTCGCGCACCACTTGGGCGCCCATGTTCTCGAAGCGGTCGTTGAGTTCGATCTCCGAGGCAATGCTGACCCCGTCGCGGGTCACCAGCGGGGTGCCCACCGGGCGGTCCACCATTGCATTCAGCCCCTTGGGCCCGAGCGTCGGTTCTACCGCTGCCGCAAGCCGCGCGACACCGCGGGCCAGACAGTTGCGGGCGGTCTTGCCGTGTACCATGAGTTTAGCCATATCTTCCTCCATCGGCCCAGACAAAAACCTGGGCGCTGTCCTAATTTCATATGATTTTTCAGTGAATTACCCTCGCGCGGCGAGTTCTTCCCGAGGCGGCACGCGACCTTCGATGAAGTCGATCAGCGTCGGACCATCGGGCCCGATCTCGACTTCCTTGTAGCGCGTCTTGGCGAGCCCCCGGCATAGCGCCCCGTTGAACTCCATATTGATCCGCGTGCTGCGCAGACGGGTCAGATGCGCACCCAGATCCGCGGCCTCGATCGGCTGGCCGTCCCAGGTGGGAAAGGCCGGATCATCCGCCGCATAGGCCAGGCCCTGCGCCGCGAGAATGTCGAGGTAGCGCGGTTTCTGGCGCAGCTCTTCCTCGCCCTCGAAGCCGATCCGGCGCAGGTCGCCCAGCGTCATCGACACGATCTCGCCGGCGCTGTATCCGAGCCCCTGAAGGCCCAGCATCACGGTTTCCTGCCGCCGGTCGAAGGCCTTGGCGAGGAACTTCCCGGCCACGTCGTCAAGCCGCGCGCCATCGCAATACTCGGCGAAGACCTCGTGATAGGGCCGCCCGCTGTTGACGCCCTGGTTGACCTTGTCGCCGAAGCAGTGATCGTTCAGCTGCACCTCGGCCTCGTCGACCCAGGGCAGCATCATGACTTCCCTGCGGATGCCGAAGGCCATCAGGAAGGCGAAGTTGGGTGAGCACCAGTAGGTGGGGAGCCGAAACTCGACCCTCACCCTTATCTTTCTGGCTTGCGTCACCTCGATGCGCTCGACGAAGCCCATGTCGGTAATGGGCTCGTCAAGCTCCGGGTCCGTCACGGATTCGAGACGGTCCCAGACTTCCAGCTCGTGCACAGCGCTCAGGTTTTCGACACGCATCGGATCACTCCGCCGCGATCTGGACCGGAGCGCCGGCCAGTTGTGCCTTCTTCGCCTCGACATCGATGTCGTAGAGCCTGGCGGCATTGAGGCCGAGGATCTTCTCCTTGATCTCGTCGGTCAGCTGCACGCCGCCGCGTTCTGCCGAGATGTCCTCGGGGATCTGGTAGTCCCAGAACTTCTCGACCAGCCACCCAGGCGTCCAGATCGCATAGTCCGAGCCGAACAACAGCTTGTCTTCGCCGACCCACCACAGCAGTTCCGCAATCACCTCGCCGAAGTAGCGCGGGCGCGAATGGATGAAGGGCATCGCCACCGCCAGGCCGCCATAGACGTTGGTTTCCTGGGTCGCGATCCAGCAGAAATCGTCGAGCCGCGGCAGGCCGCAATGTTCGATGATCCAGTTGAGGCCCTGGAAATCGGTGGCAGCGTGGTCGACGTCATGGACGTCGAAAGCATCCTTCGACAGCGGGATGATCGTCGGACCCTTGTGGACATGAATGTTCCTGATGCCCAGCTTCTCGCACAGCTCGAAGCACTTGTAGGCCGCCGGATCGTTCAGCGCCCAGCCCTTGCTGTCGCCGTTCCACTCGGCCGTGTACATCTTCACGCCCTTGATATCAAAGGTTTCCTTCATGTAGTGGATGTAATCCAGCGCCTTCTCGCCATCGCGGGGATCGAAGCTGCCGTTGACGATGAAGCGCTCCGGGTGGCGTTTGGCCATCGACGACGAGCGTTCGATCGAAGAAAACCCGTTCTTGTAGAAGTCGTTCAGATAGGTCGACTGGATGATCGCCATGTCGTCGGGCCCGTCGACAAACAGGTCGCGGTAGATGTCGTCCTCGGAATACTTCTCGAACCTGGCCTTCTCCCAGAGCTGGTCCTCGGGGCTCAGGTTGGTGTGATAGGCATAGAAGCAGTCGATGAACTGCTTGCCGTGCACGTTCGCCTGGTTCTCGGGGCTGCCGTCCCAGAAATGGGTGTGCCCGTCGAGAACGAAAATCTCTTTTCCGTCCGGTGTCTTGAACATGGTGTCCTCCCTTGCGTTGGCTGAGATATTGGGGGCTCCGGGGCCTAGCGGGTGCAGCGGCCCCGGAGCCGTCAGAGGTCGATCAGATGTATTCCATGACCTCGTTCATATCGCCGAACAGGATCACGGTATCGTCGTCGACCCGGACCATCCGCCCGTAGTGGGTCGAGGTGTTGACCTCGAAGGTCTCGGCGGTCATCTCGCGGCCCAGGTATTCGGTGATCTCGCTCATCTGGAAGATCAGCTTGCCCTCGCCATCGATCCGGATGGTCGCCGGGTTGTAGGTGATCGTGACATTGGGGTCGTTTTCCTCCATGAACTCGGCGATGGCGCGGGCCTCGACGCTGTCGTTCATGGTGACGCCGCACTGGTGCGAGACCTCGCGTGAGGTCAGGTCGATGTCCTTCATCGATTTGAAGATGTTCTGGTTGGACGCATTGCGCGCTGTGCTAGACATGGTTCCAGTTCCTTTTCAGAGAGTTACGACAGGCCCAGCTCGGCGATGATTCTGCCAAGGCGCTCTTGCGAGACGGCTTTGACATCTTCGAAGGAGACCGGCTTGGAATGCGGCTGCGACCAGATCGGCTGAAGCGCGGCAGTGGCCTTTTCAGCCAGGCCGCCGTGCTTGGCGAGCCAGCCCTTGAAGAGCGCGCGGTTGTGTTCGCCATGCTCTTCGTCGTGCGCCAGCAGGTAGATCAGGTCGACGGTGTTCGCGAGGTTGCGCTCATAGTCAGCTTCGGCGGCGGAAATCACCGGCGGTGTGATGAAGTCGTTGTTGGCCGCGGCCGCCTGCATGAAGAAGCCCGAGCGGATCAGCTCGCCCACCATCGGCTCAAAGACGATGTTGATGGCGAAATACTGCTCGAGGTAGTCTTCCGAGCCCATAATCGTTTCGATCGCCTCGCGGCAGGGCTGCCAGATCGGATCTTCCAGCCACATCTTCTTGCCCAGGGTGTCATCCCAGCCGTCGATGTCCATGCCGATCTCGGCCAGGTAGAGCGTGATGTCCTGGGTCAGGCGCATCTTGTAGGAGGAATTGGTCAGCGTGGCGTTGTTGATCATCTGGGTATAGCCGTAGCGCTGCGCCTGCATGAGCGAGGTGCCGAGGCCGAATTCCGCGTGTTTCCATGCGCCCAGATGTTTCTGGAGGATGGTTTGCCAGTTCTTGTCGAAGACCTTGTGCGCGCCGGCCTTGCGGGCGTTCGAGATCACGTTCTGCACCATGGTCTCGATCTTCGACTGGCGCTGGTAGTGGGTCCGCTCCCATTCCTGGTCGGGCGCGCGGAAGGCGTGCCAGTTTGACGACAGCGCTGCGGTGTTGTCCTTCCGGTAGGCGCCGCCGCCCTTGCCGCCCTCGAACTCGATGATCCAGTTCTGGATCAGGTAGCGTTCGGGATCGGGCTGGACGTCGACGGTGACGTCCTCGTAGTGGGTCGCCCGCTTGCCGCGCGGTTCGAAGTAATTGTACTTGCGGCTCTTGGAGCCGATGAATTCCGCGGCACCGGCGGCACCGGATCCGACTGAGCTGGATGTTGCTGGCATGATTGCCTCCCTTGGGTTTCGTTCACGTCACGAGCGTTCGGGCCGTCAGTGGCCCGAAGAACCGGACGTGGGCGTGAACTTGTCGTAGAAGATGCGGTCGGTATCGAAGTCGTGCATGAAGAGCACCGGCGTCAGCGCGTCGATCATCGGCGGCGGGCCGCAGGCATAGACATCGCCGTCGCCGTCGATCCCCAGCTCGCGCAGGTGCGTGTCGACGTATTCATGCACGAAGCCGCGCGCGCCGGTCCAACCGTTGCCCTCTTCCTCGTGGCTGAGCACGGGGATGAATTCGACATTGGGATGGGCGCCGGTGATGGCGCTGATCTCGTCCAGCTTGAACAGATCGTCCTGCGACCGTGCACCGTAGTAGAAGTAGATCGGGCGATCCTCGCCGCTGGCCACCTGGTCATTCAGGATTGACCAGACCGGCGACATGCCCGAGCCGGCGCCGACGAGGATCACGGGTCCTTGCCGCTCTTCGCGTCGGAAGCACATGCCGTAGGGGCCTTCGATGCTGACTTCTGCTCCGGCCTTGATGCCGCCGTCGTCGAGTTCGTTGCTGAACCGTCCGTCGGGGTATTTCTTGATGATGAAGCCGAGTTTTTGGGTTTCGCTCGGCGGATTTGCCATGGAGAACGAGCGTGTAATCTCCTCCCCTTCTTCGGTTTTGACCGTGATGTCGACATATTGACCCGCCCAGAATTTCAAAGGCGCATCCAGCTCGATCTGGACTCCGCGAATGTCATGGGTGAGCTTCTGAAAATCGGTGATCCGGCCGGTGTACTGCTTGACCGGGATGCTCTTGGACAGCACCTCTTCGTCGTAATTCAGCAGTTCGATCTCGATATCGCTGAGCGCCAGAGTGCGGCACATCAGAATATGACCGCCGTCCTTTTCCATGTCGTTGAGCGCGAAGGTCGAATAGTTCTCCATCTCGGACTCGCCGTCGAGCTGGACGCACTTGCAGGCCGAGCATTGGCCCTCCTTGCAGCCATGCGGCAGCGCGATGCCCTGACGAAAGGCGGCGTCAAGGATGTATTCACCGTCCTCGACCTCGAACTCCACGCCGACCGGCTCAAGGCGCACGTTGTAGATGTCCGTCATTGTTGTTTCCTCCCTCTCCCGTGCTTGCGGGGGGTGCCGGGGCCGCTCTCGCGGCCCCGGCGATGGTCGTGATCAGTTGCAGGGATTGATGGTGAAGCCTGCGCGATACTCGGCGATGTGCGCCTCGCGATCGCTGGGCGACATGGCGCGCAGCGCTTTCAGCGGCGAGGCCAGGGTGTGGCCGCGGACATGCTCCAGCTTCCACATGTCCTTGTTGTCGAACCGCAGGTGCGGCTGCGGCACCAGGGTTTCGCCGTCTTCGCGGACAAAGTTGAGATCCTTGATGGCATCCGCCAGGTCCCAGCCGTCATAGACGGTTTCCCATTCACGCTTGCCCGAGAACTTGCCCATCGCCGGGGTCGGCCGGCCCTGGTATTCGTCCGAGAAAGCCTCGACCGCGGTCCAGCGATCCAGCTCATGGGCGAAGGTGTGCAGCTCGCCGTCAATCTCGTCGACCACCATGTCTTCGCGGATCAGGCAGGGCACGAGGCAGGACCAGCAGCGGTGCGGATAGACGTATCCGGTGTCCTCGTTGAAGGTGACGACCTTCTCGCCCGGCTTCGACAGTTTCGCGTACCACTTCCAGAACTCGCCGAACTCGGCGTACCAGCCCGGGTACTTGTGCTCGAACCACTCGAAGTCCTTCTCGGTCTGGGCTTCGATGCGCCAGAAGTTGACGGGCCAGCCGACGGCAAAGAACTGGGCGACCTTGTGGACGTAGTTCTTTTCGGTGATCCGTTTCCAGGCTTCCTGGACGTCGTCGTGGTGCACCTTCACGCCGTACTTTTCGAGCGGCAGCATGTAGGTCCGGTAATAGTCCTCGAAGATCCACCGGTGCCACATCTCCGCATAGGATTCCTTTTCCTTGTCGCGGTTGGTGGTGCCGTATTCGATGAACGTGCCGATGGCGGCGTCAACGATGGCGTGGTTCTGCCAGAAGGCGTAGCGCAGGTCGCGTTCCAGCAGAAGGTGGTTCTCCGGCTCCTTCAGCGCGGCCATCAGAAGCGAATGGCCGTTGCCGATGTGGCGGCTTTCGTCCGACTGGACCGAGAGGAACACCGTGGGCAGCGCATAGTCGCCATTGCGCGCCGCTTCCGAGGGCATGGCCACGAAGAGCGTGTTGGTGAAGGCGGTTTCCGCCACCACGGTCAGGTACATGCAGGCGGCGGTCATGGTGTCGCCGGTGATGAACCCTTCGCCGAACTGGCGGCCGATGGTGGTGGCATAGCACTTGCCGAAGGCCTCTTCGGTGATGTCGAAGCCCGCCGGGTCGATGTAGTTTTCCATGTACCACTTCTTCAGGTTCATCTGGATCGTGGAGTGACGGAATTCATCGACCATCTGCATGGTGAAGCCGGTGCGCAGGTCCTCGCCCGGTGACAGGCGCGCCACCATGGCCATCGACCGCGCGGCCGAGATTTCGGGGAACGGGATGATTGCCAGAAACAGCTTCATCCATTCGATCCAGCGGGGCTCCACGTTGCGGAACATGTCGCCGCGCAGCGCCGCGTCGAGCGCGCCGTAAACACGGTTGTCCTTTTCCTCTTCCATCGGGAAGTAGGAGCGCAGGACCTGTTTCATCGGGTCGCGCGGGGCCTTGGTGATCTTGTAGTCAGTCGGGAAGGTGGCGGCTTCCTGGACGTAGGACGGATTCCATCCGAGATCGGAGATCTTCTTGGTGGCCTCCCCTACCGAGATACCACGTTGGGACGTGATCTTGTTGAGCGTCAAAGTCATGCCATGAGCCTCCTTAAAGCTCTGGGGCCAGTCGCCCGGCGCCCGGTTGGCGGCTTTTGCCGTTTCGGTTTGGCGCCCGCTTGAGGCACCGGTTCTCGGCAAAGGTTGAGAAGGTCGACGCGCCCGCTGCATTGCGGCGGCTGCTGGTCTCTCTCCCTGTCCTTCGTTCTTTGAGCGTCCTGTCCGGGCGCTGGCGTCTTGTGGTTCTCTTCTGGCAAGGCCGGTTCCAGAATTCGGCAGACGCTCAAAGCATCGCAAAAAAGTCTATTATCTGACTGATTTTGCGTAATATTTTTCGATGAATTTTTCGCGGGACGCTTTGCTTAAGAACGAGGCCGGGCGAAGCATACGGACAGGTTGTCGCATAACGTTACAATCGCCGTTCCAGGGATTTTACGCTTCGTTACACCTGCTGAAACACCCGCGGTATACATCCCGGATCGCGCCCCCCGAAAGCACGGCCCCGGTCAGCGCAAATCTCTGAAAGATATCGGACTTTCTGCACTGCGGCATCGCCGGAACCATGCGGGTCGGCGACTGCATCCGGATGTCCGCTTCTGTGGCGTCATACCGCGCCGAGGGGTTGCGGCGTCAGGCCCGCAGCCGGCGCTTCGCGGCGGCGTGGATACCGATGTCCTGCCGGTAATTCGACACGACACGGCGCGACACCGCGATCCCTTCGGCCTGCAGAATGGCCGTCAGCCGCCGGTCGGACAGCGGCTTCTTCGGGTCTTCGCCGGCCAGCAGCGCCCGGATGCGCGCCTGGACCTGCGGCTTGGATTGGGTCGTCCGGGCTGACGCCGTGCCGGTGAACAGGGTGCGCGCAAGAACAATGCCGTTCGGCCCTTCGATCAGCAAACCGTTCAGCACCCGGCTGACGGTGCTGAGGTGAAATCCGGTTTCCAGTGCAATTTCGGACAGCGTCATCGGAGCCAGAGCGCGGTCGCCAAGGCGGAAATAGGCGCCCTGGCGCTTCACGATTTCCCCGACCACCTGTTTCAGGGCGGACGCGCGCGCATGGAGCGCATGTTTCAGCGCCCGCGCCTTGGCCAGCGCTTCTGAGGCCTCGCTTGCCCTGCCGCCGCGCGGAAGATTGATGACCTCGATATCCCCTTGCCACGACGACAGGAATTCGATTTCCCAGCCCTCGCCCGACGGCGTGATCCGGACATCGGGTTCACGTGTGAGCGTCGGATCCGAGACAAAGGCGCTGCCTGGTTTCGGGTCGAGCCGGCGGAGCAGCGCGAGGCAGTCCTGTACCCTATCCCGCGGCAGTCCGGTCGCCCGGACCAGTGCTGCCGGGCCGCCGCTTTCCAGCGCAGGAAGATGATCCAGCACCAGCTCCATGTCCTCGGTCATCGCGTCCCGATCCTCCAGCTGCAACCGCAGGCAGTCCTTGAGATCGCGCGCGAACAACCCCACCGGATCGACCCGTTTCTGAACCACCCGCAATGCGGTTTCCACCAACTCCCCACTCAGTTCCAAGCTTTCGGCAATCGCCGCAGGCGCGCGTCCCAGCCAGCCCGACGGCTCAAGTTCCGCAATCAGCGCGGTGATGAGTTTTTCCATCAACCCGCCCTGGCCGATCAGCCCGGCCAGTTCGCGGAACACATGGTCATAAAGGCTGTTTGCCTGTTCCACCGCGGTCAATTCCAGAACATCCGTGGCGCTCATCCCGGCGGCCCGCCGCTGGCGCAAAACCAGCATCGGGTTCTCCTGCGCCTCTGCGGCCAGATGCTCATCGAGTTCGGCCGCGGACATCTGCAAAAGGGTAACGATCTGACCCAGCCGGAACACCTGGCTGTGTTTCGCACGCAGCTGAGTCTTCAAAGGCATGGTGCCGCCTCCTGTCCGGACAGCCGACAAAAAGCTGGCCCCGAGGCCAGGCGCCGCGCTATCCTGAGATAAAGAAACCATTGAAAAGCAGTAAGATGAGCCCGCATCTCCCCATCGGTGGTATTGTCCCGCTCGACGGAACCGCGCCGGAACTGTCCTATCCGGGCCATTCGCCCCAGCTTCTGGCGCGAGTGCGGCAACTCTGGTCCGCCGCCGGTCTGGATTTCGACCATGGCTGGCGCGCGGGCGTGCGCAGCCTGCCGGGGTTCCGCGCTCTGCCCCGGGTCGAAACGGCTCCGGCCAGCACCGATGTCGACCTGGTGTTTGTCTATGATCAGGCGGTGCTCTGGGTTCGGGCCCTGCACGAGGCCGCGGCCATCGGACGTCAGCACCAGACCGGCGGGCTGACCGCGGCGCAATGGCACGGGCTGGCGGCGCTCTCTGCCCGGTTGACCGAACAGCTGGCAGCCTTGCGGCTTCTGGCGCTGACTGACCTGCCGATGCCCGCGATGCAGATCGCCCGGTCGCTGTCGGAAGACGTGGACATGGCGCTGGTGATCCTGATCCGCCGCAAGCTGGCGGAGCGTTTCGCCGCCTGCCGCAGCGCCGAGGAGGCCAGCGATTTCTGGCGCCGCCACATCGCCGGGGGCCGCGCCTTCCGCGCGATTTCCGAAAAGCTTTATGCGGTGGGCATCGACCATTCCGACGACACCGATTACGCCAAGTGGCGAAAGTCGGTGCTGACCACGCTGGGCGCGGCGGTCCACAGCAATGCGCTGAACACTCAATTGCCGAAACGCCCCCATGGCGAGATCCTGCTGAATGGCGACAGTCTGCATTTCGCGACCTTCCGCATTCATGAGCTTTGCGCCTATGCACAGCTCGTTGAGCCTGAGTTGACGGATGCGCTTTGGGCGGCCGCCAATGCTACAAGGCCGACCAGCCCGCTTGCCGAGCTGGCCGCGCCGCTAAGCGGTGTACTCGTAAACCAGATTCAGTGCCTATCGTCACCGGCAACCGCGCCACGCGAGAGGGCCAAACATCACTAGTGCTTGACATCCTCTGTCTTACTGAGACGGTTTTCCGAGACCCAACGCGCGGCCAGAACCAGCGCTCCAGCGGCAAAGTCCTTGCCGTGCTCCTCGACCATCTCGCCGGCAACCTTAGCCAGTTTTTGAAAATAACGGTCCTTGCTTTGCTCTTCAGCGGACAGTGCTTGTGACATGTGTCTTCTTCCTTCAATTATTTGAACATGTTGCTGGGGAAGGTGGCGATCGACAGGCTGCCGTCCTCCCCGCCAATGGCAAGATGCGCGCCGTCGTCAGACCAGGCCAGCGCAGTAACCGACGCGCCAGTGCCTTCGCGCACCAGCATTTCATCCGGGTGCCCGATGCGGCACAGCATGACGAGGCCGGTGCCATAGCTCACCGCACAGAGATCCCGCTTGGGATGCAACGCCACCCGGTCGACAATCGTCAGCCCCGGCTTTCCGGTCTCGATCGGCGCGCCGGCGTTGCCGCCGAACGGCAGGTCCGGCAAGGACCACCCCACAACCCGAAACGCGCCCGAGGCGATGACCGCCTTGGCCTTGCCGCTGAACTGCGCAGACAGAACCGGCGCCGGGAAATCGACGATCCGGTCCGATGCCCCCGCGGTCACATCGGCCAGCAGCACCGCCTTGTCTTCGCAGCCCGCCACCAGCCAGCGCTGGCAGGGCGACCATTCGAGGCACAGCACCTTGCCGTCGCAGGCGATCTGCGCCTGGCAGGTCATGTCTTCGACACGGACGATGCTCACCTGCCCCGCGCCCCAGCAGGCCAACAGGGATTCATCGCCAGAAACTGCAATCCGGGCAACGCTGTGATCCAGCTTGATACCTGCCACCTCAGCCCCGCCGGTTTCGGCCACCAAGGCCAGGCGTGTCCCATGCGCGACGGCCACCTGACCAGAGCGCGAAAGGGCCGCCAGCGCAGTGACCGCGTCCTGGCGCGCTGCTTTCATTGCCAGGGTCTGGCCTCGCGCGGTTGCGCGCCACAGGACACCCGTCCCGGCATGGGGAAAGGCAAAGCCCTGATCGCCAAGCCGGCACAGTGGCACATCGGCGCGCGCCACGGGCGCTTCGCTGAACACCGGTGGCGGGAGCGGCTTGGACCGGGGCCGGATGCTCGACCGCCCGGTATCGGCCTCGACCCGTACCCGGCTGTCCGGGCTCTCGGCGTCCTGGACCGGGACAAAGGCCATTTGGCCATCGGCCAGTTGCGCGGCCAATGACGTCCCCTTGGCATTGAACTGAAGCGCGCGCACCTCGGTTTTCACGTCCCATGTGCGGGCAATCAGGTCGAAAAGCGTCATCGCTTGCGGCGGCTGGTGCTGTGTCATTCAGCTTTGCTCCTTCATCGCGGCTTCCAGTTCCTCGTCCAGAGCGGATAGCCTGGCCTCTAGCCGGTTGATCGTTTCAGTGTTTTCTTCGAGCGCCGCGTCGTTCTGCGCCTGCGCGTCCTCGTGGGCGTGGTCTTCGACCCCGTCCCGCGCATCCTTCATGTCGAGTACCATCAGGCCGCTGGCTTTCTGGTTCAGCCGCAGCTGTTCGGTATTGGCCTGGGCGATCGCCTGGATGGTCTTCACCCGGTCCATAAGGATATCGCCGGTTTTGCGTGATTGACCTGTCATGAACACCCCCTGTAAACCGGCGCCGGTTTTTGCAGCGAAAGGCAAACCCGATGACCGACCCCGCCGATCTGCGCTTTTTCCGGGCGCTGAAGGATGTTTGCAGCGCCGCCGAAGGTGTCGATCGAAGCTGCCGCGACGCCATCAACCGCGCGCTGGAAACCGGCGATCCTCTGGACATGCAGGCGGCGCGCAAGGCCGTTGAACTGCTGGACGGTCCTCTCAAGAGCGACCTTCTCCGGCAGGTCCATCTGCGCATGGTCAGCGATCTTTCCGCGATCTGGGACTCCCTGCCCGGGGCGCCGGGCGCCGGTCGGCCGAACTGAAGCCCCCAGTGATCTGTTGCGCTGCCTGCTTGAGATTTTCTGCATTGGCCACCCTCCCACGGGCCCCGTTTTTCCGGGTGGCACACAGGGTATCCGAGCGGCACGTTGACGCAATCAGAAAGGACCGGAAGCCGCGTTTTTCTGCGGTTTCCGCGGGCCGTTCCGAAAATGTGTAAAATTGCGTTACGTTTTGCGAGCGGCTTTGTAACGGCCTGTTTCAAAGCCGGTTTCGCCGCGCCGCAGAAGATTTTTCCGAACATGATAAGCATCCGAATCACCGGCTTGATTCGAGCACCGGATCTGCGCTCATCTGGCAGGGAACGGCAGCCGGAAAACGGGGCATGATGGATAGATTTCCTGACATTCTGACCGAGGGCGACCTGCGTCTGCGCCCGTTGACCGCGGCGGACCTGACCGTGGTCACAGGACATTTCAACGATATCCGCATTGCCCGCTGGCTGGCCGCGGTCGCCCGGCCTTTCGGATCCGAGGCAGCGCACCAGCTTCTGGCCCACGGCGCGCATCCCGGAGAAAACCTGCGGATCATCGAATACCAGGACAGGGTGGCGGGCGGGCTCTGCATCGGCGCATCGCTGTGGTACTGGCTGGCACCGGAGTTTTGGCGCCAGGGTCTGATGCGGCGGGCGCTGAAACTGGCCGTTGCGGCCCGCTTTGCCAGCGCTGGTCCGCCGCTGACCGCCACCTGTCATGCAGATAATACCGCGTCGCGCGCGCTTCTGACCGGACTTGGATTTTCACTTTGCCCCGCCGCAAGGCGCATGTTTTTTCACGGCACGCAAACCTCCGAGCCTTGCCGTGACTACGTCATGGCGCCCGAACAATGGCACCTGCTGCATCCCCCGGCATTCAGGGCAGGCAACCTGTCGCTCCGCCCGGCCCGGCAACAGGACGCTCCGGCGCTGGCGCGCATGTTGCCGGCGACCGGATCCGCCCCCTGGCCCGGAAGCGAAGCCCTGCCCGGCTTCATCGAAGAGCATCGTTACCGCGGCTCTGGCCAGGGGTTGTTCGTGATTTCCGACGACAATCGCCGCAGTGTCGGGATGGTTCTTCTCACCATCACCGGCCCGCGCCTGTGCTTTCTGTCAGAGGCGGAGGATATCCGTTATCGTGCGCAGGTCATGAATGGCCTGGCCAGCGCCTTTGCCACGGGATCTTGAGTTGCTCCGGGGCTGAATAGTGTTTCAACTCCGGCAAGTCAGACTGTAATTCCCGAAACGTATCGCAACAGATCCGCGGCGGCTTGGCGCTGAAATTCTGCCACGCGCCCGCGCTTCTGGAAATTATTTCGCATAAAAAATCAATTAAAATCAGACTGTTTTTCCCCTCCAGAATCTGAACCGCCCAAGCCGCCGCAATCTGGAACCGTGATTGCATGACGTTTTCCGTAATCACGCGCGTTTCACGGGTTCGGGGCAAGACTTGGTCACGCATTGGAACGCAGGGATATGGGTGCCCCGGCCATGTTTTACCGCTTCCGCATCAGGAGACGCCGCGTGCGGTATCGGAGGATCGAAGAATGATGTATCAACCTGACCTAGTCGCGGAAACCGGTCCCTTGCAGACCCGGTGGCGCGGACCCGAAGACAGCAATCGTCTCGATTGCGAAACCGGGGTTCTGCTGCGCAGGGTTCTGGAACCGGTATTTCGGCAATCCACCAGTTGGGCCGGCCTGCGCCGCCGGCTTGCGGGCAAAGGGTTCGACTTAGGATTCAACATGGGCCGGCTGGTTCTGAACAACCGTGAGAGCGGCGCCCGTATCTGTTCCTGCAAGTTCCTGGGGTATCCGTTGGCAACGCTTAGCGAGCGGCTGGGCCGGGCCAAGGTCGCCGCGATCCGCGACGGCAGTGGCCTTGGCCTGCTGCTGGACTGAGATCCAAACACCATGCGGCCGGTTTATCCCAGCCCGACGGTTTAGCTTTGCCTTGCCATACTGCGGCGCAGAACAATCACCGATGTGAAAACCGCCTGAATGTCGGCAATCAGCTTCAGTGGATGCAGCCTCCATACGAAACACTCGTTTGCGATTTTCTCAGAAGCGTTAAAATAGCGGCCTTTGCCGGCAACGGGGAAATCCGAAAGGCCTTTCACACAGACAGTTTCCGGATCAGGGCTTGAGTTGACAGGTCTTTGTCCTCGGCCGGGGCGCCCTTGATCATAGGCACCAAGGCGCTGGCCAGTTCCTTGCCCAGCTCCACACCCCATTGATCAAAGGAATTGATCCCCCAGATGGCGCCTTCCACAAATACCCTGTGTTCGTAAAGCGCGATGATCTGGCCTAGTGAGAACGGCGTCAGCAGTGGATAGGCCAGCGTCATCGAAGGGCGGTTGCCTGGGAAGGTCCGGTATGCCGCCTGAACGCGCTGTTCTTCACCGGTATAGCCGAGCGCTGCGGCCATTTCCAAGGCCTGTTCCGGCGAGCGGCCAAGCATCAGGGCTTCGGATTGGGCCAGGCAATTCGCCTTCAGCAGATCGTGGTGATCCCTCAGGCTGGGTTCATGGCTGCCGGCCGCCACCAGAAGCTCGGCAGGGATGATTTCGGTTCCCTGGTGCAGCAGCTGATAGAATGCATGCTGCCCGTTCGTTCCCGCTTCGCCCCAGACAACTGGACCGGAACTGCGCTCCAACGGTGTTCCGCGGTTCGAAACGCGCTTGCCGTTGCTCTCCATGTCGAGCTGCTGCAGGTAGGCGGGCAATTTGGCCAAACGCTGATCGTAGGGCAGGATTGCGCGGGTCGGATAGCGGCAGATGTTGCGGTGCCAGATCCCAACCAGTCCCATCAGCAGCGGCATGTTCCGGTCTGCCGGGGCAGTCAGGAAATGGGTGTCCATGGCCCGCGCCCCGGCCAGGAAATTGCGGAACTCCGCCGGGCCGATGGCCAGCATGATCGGCAGGCCCACCGGCCCCCAGAGGGAATACCGTCCGCCCACCCAGTCGGCAAAGCCAAAGACCCGCTCAGGGCTGATCCCCATGCCGGCGGTCTTGTCCAGCGCTGTCGAGACTGCGGCCAGATGTGACACGGCCTTGCTGCCCAATGCGTTTTTCAGCCAGCTGATGGCCGTTTCCGCATTGGTCATCGTCTCGATCGTGGTGAAGGTCTTGGACGCGATGATGACCAGCGTCGAACGGGGGTCGAGTTTCTGCAGCGTGTCCGAGATCTGGGCGCCGTCGACATTGGAAACGAAATGGCAGCGCGGTCCGTTGTGATACGGGCTCAGGGCCCGGACCGCCATGACCGGCCCCAGGTCGGAGCCGCCGATGCCGATGTTCACCACATCGGTGAACGCCCCGCCCTTTGCCGCGGGGATACGGCCGGAGCGGATACCGTCGGCGAAATTTTCCATTGCCCGCAGGGTTTCTCTGATCCCAGGGCGCACGTCTTCGCCGTCCACGATCAGCGGTTCGCTGCCGCTCGCGCGCAAAGCCGTATGAAGGACAGCCCGGTCTTCGGAGCGGTTGATCCTCTCGCCGCGGAACATGGCGTCGCGTTTCCCGGCGACGCCCCGGTCATCGGCGAGGTCCTGCAGCAGATCCAGCGCCGCGCGGTCGATGCCGGTCTTGGAGAAATCCAGCAGCAGCCCGTCGGTCTCGACGGAGAACCTGTCAAAGCGCTCCGGGTCGTCGAACAGGGAAATGATCGTCCGGCCGTCTGCCGCGCTATGGTTTTCCTGCAGTTTGTTCCAGATATCGCTCATCTGACGTCCCCCAATTGCACGGCCTGTCTGGCCAGGGTTTCAATCCCGCCCCAGTCCCCGGCGGCGATCAGGTCCGGCGGCGCGATCCAGCTGCCCCCCGCGCAAAGCACATTGCTGAGGGCAAGGTAGCTGCCGGCGTTTGCGGGGCTGATGCCGCCGGTGGGGCAAAAGGCGATCTGCGGCAGCGGTGCGCCGATTGCCTTCAAGGCCGGTGCGCCGCCAGAGGCCTCCGCGGGGAAAAATTTCAGCATGTCGTAGCCGCGCGCGAGGAGCCGCATGGCCTCGGTTGCGGTTGCCGCCCCCGGCAGCAGCGGCAGCTGTTCCGCCTCGCAGGCGGCCAGAAGCTCATCCGTGGCGCCGGGGGAAACCCCGAAGGCAGCCCCGGCTGCTTTGGCAGCGCGCACATCCTCAGGGGTGATCAGCGTGCCGGCGCCGACGCGGCCGCCCGGCACCTCGGACATGGCGCGGATTGCTTCCAGCGCAGCCGGGGTGCGCAGGGTGACTTCCAGTGCCGGAAGACCCCCGGAAACCAGAGCTTCGGCCAGCGGGCGCGCGGCGGCGGCATCGTCGATGACCAGCACCGGCACGATTGGGGCGAGGCTGCAAAGCTCGCGGGTCAGCCGGCTGGCGTCTTTGGGGGAAAGCGTCATGTGTCAGGCTCCGAAGATTGTGGCGCCGTCCGTGGCGGCGCTGACGGTGTTGCGGAAGGCTGCGAACAGCTCGCGGCCGGTTCCGGCTTGGCCGGCGGTCAGGTCTGCGGTTGCGGCAGGGCGCACGCACACCCCTTTGGTCAGGATCTCAAGCGTTCCGGCGACTGCATCCACCCGCAGGATATCTCCGTCCTGCAGGCGGGCGATGGCGCCGCCGTCCACCGCTTCGGGACTGACATGGATCGCGGCAGGCACCTTGCCGGAGGCACCGGACATGCGGCCGTCGGTGACCAGTGCAACCTTCTGACCGCGGCCCTGAAGAATCCCCAGCAGCGGCGTCAGGCTGTGCAATTCAGGCATGCCGTTGGCCTTTGGCCCCTGAAAGCGCACAACCACGATCACATCGCCGGTGAGTTCTCCTGCCTTGAAGGCGGTTTTGACCGCGTTCTGATCGGCAAAGACGCGCACCGGCGCCTCGACCTGCTGATGTTCGGGCGCCACCGCTGAAACCTTCATCACCGCGGTGCCAAGGCTGCCGGTCAGACGTTTGAGGCCGCCGGTCGGCTGGAACGGATCATAGGGCGGGCGCAGGATGGCTTCGTTGAGGCTGCCTCCGGCGCCATCGCGCCATGCCAGGACGCCTTCGTTCAGGACGGGCTCCTGGGTGTAGGTCTCCAATCCTTGGCCCGCCACGGTCACGGTGTCCGGATGCAGAAGACCGGCCTCCAGCAGCCCGCCGATCATGCAGCCAAGCCCGCCTGCGGCGTGGAAATGGTTCACATCCGCCAGCCCGTTTGGATAAACCCGCGCCAGCAGCGGGGTGATTTCGGAGAGATCCGAGAAATCCTGCCAGTCCAGCACGATGCCGCCCGCCCGCGCCATCGCCACCAGATGGATCAGCAGATTGGTGGAGCCACCGGTGGCGTTCAGCCCGACAATGCCGTTCACAAAGGCCTTTTCATCGAGAATGCTGCAGACAGGCGTATAGTGGTTGCCAAGCGCGCTGAGCGACAAGGCCCGTTTCGCACCCTCGACAGTCAACGCCTCGCGTAAGGGCGTACCAGGGGTGACAAAGGAAGAGCCGGGCAGGTGCAGCCCCATGAACTCCATCAGCATCTGGTTGGTGTTGGCGGTGCCGTAAAAGGTGCAGGTGCCCGGCCCGTGATAGGCGGCCATCTCGGCAGCCAGCAGCGTGTCCCGGTCCACTTCGCCTGCGGCGAACTGCTGGCGGACCTTGGCCTTTTCATCATTGGCCAGGCCGCTGGTCATCGGGCCGGCGGGAAGAAACACCGCCGGCAGATGCCCAAACGCCTGCGCCGCAATCACCAGCCCGGGCACGATCTTGTCGCAGACGCCCAGAAAGACCGCGGCGTCGAACGTGGCATGGCTCAGGGCGACCGAGGCGGCGAGCGCGATCACGTCGCGGGAAAACAGGCTCAATTCCATGCCCGCCTCTCCCTGCGTGACGCCGTCGCACATGGCAGGCACACCGCCGGCCACCTGTGCGGTGCCGCCGGCCTCGCGGGCGGCCTGCTTGATCAGGGCCGGGTAATGTTCAAACGGCTGATGCGCCGACAGCATGTCGTTGTAGGCGGTGACAATGCCGAGATTGCCGGCGCTGCCGCCAGCCAATTGCGTCTTGTCACCGCCGCTGGCGGCAAAGGCATGCGCCTGGCCGCTGCAGGACAAATGCGCCCTGGCCGGGCCCTTTGCCGCGGACTGCTCCATGCGTTCAAGGTAGGCGGCCCGGGTTGGTTCGCTGCGGGCTATGATGCGCTCAGTCACGCGCAGCAGGGTGTCATTGAGCTTGCTCATTGGCGTGCTCCCTTGGGAAAATTATTGGCCGGGACGCCACATAGGGGGTGCGGCTTGGCCGGTGGCCGCGACTTGCAATCCTGGGGCATGGCTCAGCCCCCGATCTCGCGCCACCGCCGTCCTTCGCGGTGCAGCAGCATCAGGGCATCCTCCGGTCCGGAACCGCCGGGATCATAAGGCGACGGGGCCGGCCCGGTGTCTTCCCAGCGGGCAATGATCGGATCCGCCCAGGCCCAGGCGGCCTCAACCTCGTCGCCGCGCATGAACAGAGTTTGGTCTCCGCGGATCACGTCCATGATCAGACGCTCATAGGCATCCTGCGGCTCGGCCCTCTCCCCCAGCGCTTCGGCAAAGGTCATGTCCAGCGACACCTCGGCCAGGCGGAAGCCCCCCGGCCCCGGTTCCTTGATCGTGTTGCGCAGGGTGATGCCTTCATCCGGCTGCAGGCGGATGATCATTGCGTTGCTGCGCCGCCCGGCCATGTCCGGAAAAATCATGTGCGGCGGGTCGCGGAACACCACCGCAATTTCGGAACAGCGCGCCCGCAGCTTCTTACCCGTGCGCAGGTAGAATGGCGTGCCCGCCCACCGCCAGTTGCCGATATTCACCTTCATGGCGATGAAGCTTTCGGTGCTGCTGTGCAGGTTGCCGGCATGGTCGCAGTAGCTGCCTGCGCTGCCTTGGGCGCGGTACTGGCCGCGCACGATGTCCGATGGTGCCACCGGTTCCAGTGCCTCGATCACCTTGACCTTCTCGTCGCGCACCGCGTCGGAGGTAAAGCGGGACGGCGGCTCCATCGCGGTCAGACACAATAGCTGCATCAGGTGGTTCTGCACCATGTCCCGCATCGCACCGGAGCGGTCGTAATACTCGCCACGCCCCTCAACGCCAAGGCTTTCGGCCACGGTGATCTGAACGTGGTCCACATGGGTGGAGTTCCACAAAGGCTCCCACAGGGCGTTGGCAAAGCGCAGCGCCATCAGGTTCTGCACGGTTTCCTTGCCCAGATAGTGGTCGATCCGGTAGATCTGATGCTCGTCGAAGTTCCGGCGCAGGTCTGCGTTCAGTTTCCGGGCCGATGCCAGATCATGGCCAAAGGGTTTCTCCACCACGATCCGGCTGTCGGCCGAGGCGATGTCCCTGTCTCTCAGATTGGCGGCGATGGTGCCGAACAGCGCGGGCGAGACGGACAGGTAGAACGCCTGTACGACCTCCGGCCGCAGCGCCTGCGCCAGGGCATCCCAGCCCTCGCCGCCGTCGGCATCGACACGCACGTAATCCAGGCCGGCCAGGAATTTTTCCAGCATCCCGGCCTGCTGCACGGCTTGCGGCGCGAATTCCAGCAGGCAGGCATGCACCGCTTCGGTGAATTCCGCGCGGTTCATTGCGGTGCGGGCGCTGCCGATGATCCGCGCGCCTTCCGGCATCTGCCCGACCGCAAACCGGTGAAACAATCCGGGCAGGATCTTGCGGCGGGCAAGATCGCCGGTAGCGCCGAACAGGACCAGATCGAAGGGGTCGACGGGAATGACGCGGGACACCATCGGCTCAGCCCGTCCCTTTCGGCCCCGCGGCCGGACGCGGCGTCCTGCCGCCGCGGGCCAGGCCAAATATGGCACACTTGATGGTCATGGGGCTTTCCTCCTTTGGACCGCATCACGGACACCGCGATGCGGAGCACTTTTGGTAGCGCTAACATTTGTGCGCGGAAAAGGGGAGGGAAAAGTTCGCATTTACAGCTCCCCGGCCCAAGGCGGGTTGGCACCGGCGCGGGACACCGTAACCGCCGCCACTTTTGCACCATGCTCCATTGCCTGTTGCAGAACGTCAGGCGGCAGGGCGGCCAGCTCGGGTTTCGTCAGCCGCCCAAGCTCAGACAGTTTGGCAAGAACGCCTGCGTTGAATGTGTCGCCAGCCCCGACGGTGTCGGAGATTTTGGCCCTGACCGCAGGCACGCGCACTTCACCGCCGTTCGCAAGATAGCCGGTTGCACCTTCGCCGCCGCGTGTCAGGATCAGTACGGATGGCCCACGTTCCAGAAGGAAGGACACTTTCTCGCTCAGCGACAGCGGTTCCGGCTGCAGCCAGTTCAGATCTTCGTCGGAGACCTTCACGATATCCGCTTGCGACACCATCCTGTCCAGCCGGGCGCGGTAGCGTTCGATGTCCTGAATGAACCGCGGCCGGATGTTCGGATCGATCATCACTGCACGCCCCTCGGCCTCGCGCTCCAGCAGCGCGGCATAGGCACCGGCGCAAGGCTCAGAGGCCAGGCTGATCCCGCCGAAAAACAGCGCCGAGACCTCCTGAGGGAGCTTGGGCATGTCGCCAGGCGCAAGCATGCGCCCGGCTGAGTTCTCGTCGAAGAAGCAATAGGTGGCATGGCCATCCGCCAGGCGCACGAAGGCCAGCGTGGTGGGGCGGCCGGACTGGATCACCAGCGAGGTGTCAACGTGACTGGCCTTCAGCGCCTCGGCCAGCTGTCGCCCGAACATGTCGGCGGACAGGCCGGTCAGCATGCCGACCCGCACCCCGAGCCGTCCCAGCGCAATGGCCGTGTTGAACACCGCCCCGCCGGGATGGGGCACGAATCCTTCCGCCCCGTCCACAGTTGGCGCGGGGATCATGTCGATCAGGGCTTCTCCGCAGCACAGGATCATGTTTCCAAGCCCCCCTTGGCCTGCTCTTGCCCGGTATAGGTGCACAATGCAGCTTCGCATCCTTCCGACCAGATCAGGCTGAGCCAGCGCGAAAACTCCACAGCGAACCATTGGTTGCCGGCCAGATCACCGTAGATATCATGCTGTTCGAGCCAGGCTTGCGGGCGCAGCCTTGCGGCCATTGCAGCCTCAGCCAGCGCTTCCCAGTTGGGGTCGTTGGCCTCAATCCCGGTGCTGTCCTCCCGGGTCCCTGCACACATGCGCGCCCAAAGCGCCTCGACCAGGCTCAGTCCTGCGATCGGTCCGCCTGCTGCCAGCGCGTCACGCAGGATGGGATGGACAAATCCCGGGTGCCGGGAGGAGCCGTCAAAGGCGACCCGCCGGACCGTGTCGCGGATGGCGGGGTTGGAAAACCGCCGCTCGATCAGTTCGGCATAGTCTTGCGGGTTCATTCCCGGAACTGCTGCAACGTAAGGGGCAATCTCCTCTTGCTGGACCTTGCGGAACAGCGCGGCAATCAGCGGATGCTCCATGCAGTCGGCGATGGTCTCCAACGAAAACATCTCTCCGGCATTGGCCAAAACCTGGTGGCCCGCATTCAAAATGCGGATTTTCATCACCTCGTAGTCATGCACGGCGGGTGTGAACACCGCCCCTGCCTTATCCCAGTCGGGCCGGCCCGCACAGAAGTCATCCTCGATCACCCACTGGCGGTAGTTTTCATGGGTGACGGGGGCGGCATCCTCAATGCCCAGCTTGCGGGCAAGGGCGATCTCATTGGGGCCGGTCGCGGGCACAATGCAGTCGACCATCGAATTCGGGAAACTGCAGGTCTGATCGATCCAATCCGCCAGCTTCGGGTCGGTGAGCCGTGCCAGCGAGACCACCGCCTGCCGGGTGGCGTTGCCATTGCCGCGCAGGTTGTCGCAGCTTTGAACGGTAAATGGGCCGGCTCCGGCATCGCGCCTGGTTTTCAGCGCAGCTGCAATGGCTCCGAAAACAGTGCAGGGACGGGTTGGATTCTCCACGTCATGACGAATGTCGGGGTGCCGCGCATCCAACCCGCCGGTGCCCGGGTCCACGAAATAGCCGCCCTCGGTCACGGTCAGCGACACAATGCGGATCGCCGGATCCGACATGGCGCGGATCAGCGCGCCGTTTCCGTCTTCTATCGGCAGGTAATCGATCATCGCGCCGGTGATCTCGGCCGAGACGCTGCCGGGCGCCAGTTCAATCAGGGTGGTCAGGCAGTCCTGCGCCAGCAGCTTTTCCCGCATCGCGGCATCATAGGGGCGCACCCCCGCGCCGATGATGGCCCAGTCCCGTGCCAATCCCTGCTGCATCAGCCGGTGCAGGTACCAGGCCTGATGGGCGCGGTGGAAATTGCCAAGGCCAATGTGGATGATCCCCGGCTTCAGCGCGGCGCGGTCGTATCCGGGGCCTGCAACACCTTCGGGCAGGTCCTTCAGCGCCTCCTGGCTCAGTTTCACCGGGGCGCGTTGTGCTGTTTCCCGTTCCATCAGCTCATCCATTGTCCGCCATCCACGTTGTAGGTTTGGGCGACGACATAGCCGGCCTCGTCCGAGGCCAGAAAAACTGCCATGCCGGTCAGGTCCTCCGCCCGTCCCATGCGCCCGTAAGAAACCGCCTGTGCGACCTCTTGTTTCTTCTGGCCGGGCGCCTTGCGCTCATGCTTTGCAAAGAGCGCATCAACGCCGTCCCAATGCTCACCTTCGACCACACCGGGGGAGATGGCGTTCACGTTGATGCCGTGCCGGATCAGGTTCAGGCCCGCCGATTGGGTCAGGCTGATGACAGCGGCCTTGGTGGCGCAATAGACCGCCACCAGCGGTTCCCCCCGCCGGCCTGCCTGGCTGGCCATGTTGATGATTTTGCCGCCTTCACCGCGGTCTATCATGTGCTTTGCCACCGCCTGCAGAGTAAACAGCGTGCCGGCGACATTGACGGGAAAGGCGCGGTCATAGTCGTTGCGGGTAATCTCCGTCACCGGTGCTGCGGTAAAGACGGCCGCGTTGTTGATCAGGATGTCGATCCGGCCCAGCTCAGCGGCCGTTTCGGCCACGGCCTGACCAATGCTGGTCTGATCGGTGATATCCAGCCGGACGGCGATGGCAGCGCCGCCCAGTTCTTCCGCTGCTGTCTGCGCGCCTTCGAAATCAATGTCGGCGATGGCCACACGGGCGCCTTCGCGCACGTAGGCCCCGGCGAAGGCACGCCCGATGCCCCGGGCGCCGCCGGTTATCAGCGCCGTTTTACCTGCCAGCCGCTTCATGCGATCCGCAGCCCCTCTGCGTCAAACTTATGGATCACATCGGCGCGCGGCGTCATGAAGATACGGTCTCCGTGGCGGAACCCGACCTCCCCGCCGGCCCGCACGGTGATGGTCTCGGCCAGACCGGTGCCGTGAACATGGAAGAACGTGTCAGATCCCAGATGTTCCGAAACACTGACCACACCCGACCACGCACCCGCCTCGCCCGAGACCTCGATATGCTCGGGACGGACGCCGATGGTATGGGCACCGTGTTTGGCGGCCTCCGCGCCCTCGATGAAGTTCATCTTGGGCGAGCCGATAAAGCCAGCCACGAACTTGTTGCGCGGAGTGTGGTACAACTCCAGCGGCGAGCCGACCTGTTCGATCACACCGGCATGCAGCACCACGATCTTGTCGGCCATGGTCATGGCTTCGACCTGGTCGTGGGTCACATAGATCATTGTGGTTTCAAGCCGCTCGTGCAGTTCGGAGATCTCCAGCCGCATGCCCACGCGCAGGGCGGCGTCCAGGTTCGACAGCGGCTCATCAAACAAAAAGGCCGAAGGCTCCCGCACGATGGCACGGCCGATCGCCACCCGCTGGCGCTGGCCGCCGGACAGCTGGCCAGGACGGCGGTCCAGGTAATCGGTGAGGTTCAGGGCATTGGCCGCGGCTTCGATGCGGCGGTTCTGCTCCTCAACCGGGACCTTGGCCATCCGCATCGGAAAGGCGATGTTCTTGCGCACCGACATATGCGGATAGAGCGCGTAGGACTGAAACACCATCGCCAGGCCGCGCTTGGCGGGTGGCACATGGGTGGCGTCTTGCTTGTCAATGCGGATCTGGCCGGAGGTCACGTCTTCCAGCCCGGCGATCAGCCGCAAAAGGGTGGACTTGCCGCAGCCCGAGGGGCCAACGAAAACCGTGAATTCGCCGTCATCGATGGTCAGATCCAGGGGCGGGATGACTTGCACGTCGCCAAAGCTTTTGGAGACCTTGTCCAGAGTGATGCGTCCCATGTCGATGTCTCCTTATTTCACAGCGCCGAAGGTCAGGCCGCTGACAAGTTGTTTCTGGCTGAACCAGCCGAGGATCAGGATCGGGGCAATGGCCATGGTGGAAGCCGCGCTCAGTTTGGCGTAGAACAGGCCCTCGGGGCTGGAGTAGCTGGCGATGAAGGCCGTCAGCGGGGCCGCCTTGGCCGCAGTCAGGTTGAGCGTCCAGAAGGCTTCGTTCCAAGCCAGGATCACGTTCAGCAGCAGGGTGGAGGCGATGCCGGGAATGGCCATCGGCGTGAGGATATACAGAACCTCTTCCCGCAAGCTGGCGCCATCCATCCGGGCCGCTTCCAGGATCTCGCCGGGGATCTCCTTGAAGTAGGTGTAGAGCATCCAGACGATGATCGGCAGGTTGATGAGCATCAGCACGATCACCAGGCCGATCTTGGTGTCCAGCAGACCCAGTTTGATGAAGATCAGGTAGATCGGGTACAGCACGCCGACGGCAGGCAGCATCTTGGTGGACAGCATCCACAGGAGGATGTCCTTGGTTCGTTTGGAAGGCACAAAGGCCATCGACCAGGCGGCGGGCACTGCGATGAGGATGCCGAGGATGGTGGAGCCGCCGGCGATGATGATGGAGTTCCACAGGAAGCGGCCGTAGTTGGAACGCTCCTGCACCACCGAATAGTTCTCCAGCGTCCAGTCGAAGAACAGGAAGACCGGCGGATCGGCGATGGCCTGGGCTTCGGTCTTGAAGCTGGTCAGGATCGTCCAGAGGATCGGGAAGAAGATCAAGAGGCCCACACCCCATGCCAGGGCAGTATTCAGGGCTTTGCGTTGCGATGTGATTGCACGTGCCATGAGGGCCTCCTTAGGCGTCCAGGTTCTTGCCGACGATGCGCATCAGGAAGACGGCAACGATGTTGGCGAGGATGATGGCGTAGACACCGCCAGCGGATCCCAGCCCGATGTTCTGGCTCTCCAGCACCCGCTGGAAGATCAGATAGGTCAGGGTCTTGGTGCCAAAGGCGCCCTGGGTGGTGACGAAGATCTCGGCAAAGATCGACAGCAGAAAAATAGTCTGGATCAGAACCACCACCGTGATGGCGCGCGACAGATGCGGCAGGGTGATATAGGCAAAGCGCTTCACCGGCGGCGCGCCGTCCATTTCCGCCGCTTCAAGCTGTTCGCTGTCCAGCGACTGGATGGCGGTCAGCAGGATCAGCGTCGCGAACGGCAGCCACTGCCAGCTGACAATCAGGATGATCGACTGAGTCGAAGCCTCGGTCAGCCAGACCAAAGGCTCGGCGCCGAAGGCGCGCCAGACATGGGCGAGCAGGCCGTTGACCGGATCCATGAACATGTTCTTCCAGACCAGCGCCGACACGGTGGGCATCACGAAAAAGGGCGCGATCACCAGAATGCGGACGATGCCGCGGCCCCACATCGGCTGATTGAGCAGGATCGCCAGCAGCACGCCCAGGACCACGGTGATGGCCAGAACGCCGCCGACGATCACCAGCGTCGCCTGAACGCTGGGCCAGAAGGCGCTGGAGGAGACAAACCGGACATAGTTGTCGAAACCGACCCAGCCCAGGTCGCCGCCGCGCAGCGGCAGGAATTTCTTGAACGAGAAGTAGAGCGTCATCGTCAGCGGCACCAGCATCCAGCCCAGAAGCAGGATCACGGCCGGCGCCATCATCAGCCGGGCTGCGGTGCGGGCGTGTTTCGTGCCGCCTTTGTGATCCGCCGCGGCGGGCTGGCTTGCCGCCTTGGGCGGGGCCATCGTCAGCCGGTCCGCGGGTTGGGAGTGTTGCGTTGCCATTTGGTGTACCTCCTCCGTTGACGGCACGCGGGCCGCCTTGGACGATTATGCGCTCTGGGGGATCGCTGGGGCCAGAGGGCGGCGCTCTGGCCGCCCCCGGGTGTCCGTGCGGGAGATCAGTAGCCCGCGGCTTCCATTTCATCAGTTGTCAGCGCCTGGGCCTTTTCCAGGGCTTCGTCGACGCTCTGCTGGCCGGCCAGTGCCGCGGCGAATTCCTGCCCGACCTGGCCTGCGATGCCGGCAAATTCGGGGATCGCGGCAAACTGCACGCCGACATAGGGCACCGGATCCACCGTCGGATTGGTCGGATCGGCCGACTGGATGCTCTCCAGCGTCATCCGGGCAAAGGGTATATCCTTGTAGTTGGGGTTCTCATAGAGCGAGCTGCGCGCGCCCGGCGGCACGTTTGCCCAGCCGTCCTTCTCAGCAACCAGCTCGATGTATTCCTTCGAGGTGGCCCACTGGATGAACTCCTTGGCGGCATCGGCCTTCTGGGTGCCGGCCGGTATTCCCAGCGCCCAGGCCCACAGCCAGTTGCCGCGCTTGCCCTTGCCGGTGTCCGGCGCCAGCGCAAAGCCGACCTTGTCGGCCACGGTGGAATCCTCGGGGTCGGTCACAAAGGACGCCGCCACGGTGGCGTCGATCCACATGCCGCATTTGCCCTGCTGGAACAGCGACAGGTTCTCGTTGAAACCGTTGTTCGACGCGCCCGGAGGGCCGGCGTCGTTCATCAGGTTGACGTAGAACTCCAGCGTTTCCTTCCACTCCGGCTGGTCGAACTGGGCTTGCCAGTTCTCATCGAACCAGCGTGCGCCAAAGGCGTTCGCGGTGGCGGTGAGAAAGGCCATGTTCTCGCCCCAGCCGGCCTTGCCGCGCAGGCAGATGCCATAAATGCCGTTGTCCTTATCGGTCATGGCGCGGGCAGCCTCGGCGACAAAATCCCATGTCGGCGCCTCGGGCATCTCAAGCCCCGCCTGCTCCATCAGGTCGGCGCGGTACATGATCATCGAGCTTTCGCCGTAGAAGGGTGCCGCATAAAGCGTGCCGTCGACGCTGAGACCGCCGCGCATCGCAGGGAGGATGTCCCCGGCATCATATTCGGCCGGCAGGTCATCCAGCGGCAGCAGCCAGCCGTTCCTGCCCCAAATCGGGGTTTCATACATGCCGATGGTCATGATGTCGAACTGGCCGCCTTTGGTGGTGATGTCGGTGGTCACACGCTGGCGCAGCACGTTTTCCTCCAGCGTCACCCATTCCACTTCATGGCCGGTCTTGGCGGTGAAGTCCCCGGTCATGCCCTGCATGCGGATCATGTCGCCGTTATTCACCGTTGCGATGGTGATGGTCTCGGCAGAAGCGCTGCCTGCTGCGATCAGCGACATGGCAGTTGCCGCACCCAATGCGTAGTTAGCAAACATCCTCTACCTCCCTGTTGAGATGCCATCCCAAGAATAGCGATGCAGCTGTGCCTGCGTCAATTTAATTTTTTACGCGCGTAAAGTTTTGAGCGTACCCGGAAAATCAGCGGCTTAGGCGGACCCCCGCATGACCAGCCGGCCGTCAAAGAGGGATTCCTGCCGCGAATCAGGCGGGTTTTCCGCCTCGATCAGTTCCATCAGGGTCTCGGCGCTTTTCCTGGCGATGGCCCCGTAATCCTGCGACACCGTCGTCAATGTCGGGCAGGTGTAGCGGGAGAAGGGGTGATCATCATGCCCGGCAACACGCATGGTGCAGTCAGCCCCGAGCCCAACCCGTATCCCTGCCTCATAGGCGGCCGACAGAAAGCCGATCGCCAGGCGGTCGTTGCTGCAAAGGATCGTATTGGTCGGCAGATTCCTGTCGCGCACAACCCGGGTTCCTTCCCGAAAACCGATTTCTTCAAACTCCCAGCCTTCTCCGGCAGCCTGGATCAGGTGCGGCTTGTGGTTCAGCCGTTCCATAGCCGAGAGATAAGCATTGCGCCTCTTGTAGGCGTTCGGGTTCGTTGGGTCTCTCATCTCGAAAAATGCCGGCGGCTCACCTGTCCGGCACAGATAATCCACAATAAGGCCAATGCTTTGGTCATTGTTGGAGCCAACAAACGCCTCACCTGCAGAACCGGCGCTGGCGTCGAACAGCACCGTCGGCACCTCTTCGCAGAAGGCAGCAATGCGCGCCTGGTCAGACGCCCGCCCCAACGGCGCCAGCAGAACACCGGCCGGTTTGAGCAGCCGCAGGTTTTCCAGGTTTTCGATCTCCTGTTCGGGGCTGCCATGGGACCCCAGCAGGACCGGGCGGTACCCTGTGCCCAGAATGTGCTCCTCGACGTTGCGCGCAATTTCAGCAAAGAAGGGATCGGCAAGATAGGGCACAACGATGCCGATATTTTTTGTCAGCCTGCGGTTCTGATTGATCGCATAGAGATTGGGCCGGTAGTCGTAGCGGTCAAGCGCGGCCTCGATGCGCTTTCTGGTCGAAGCCCTCACGCTGGATGGATCGTTGAAGAATTTCGACAGCGTCGGACGTGAAATGCCGCTAACCGCGGCGAATTCCTCCATGTTCCTTATCTTTTTGCCATCCATGAAGGTGCTCGCTTTGTTTGCACGGGGTATGGCAAGGCCAATATGGACATGCCTGAAATGTATTTACTATCATAATTGACGCGCGGAAAATATACACCCTGTTTCGCAGGTAGCACCACAACTTCCGGAAAGCATGTGCTGCAACGCCGTGAGTTCGCGTAGCACGAAAGCCGGGTGCCGCGCATTCATTGATGCAAAGAAGACGGCCTTGACGGAGGTTATTGGCTTGGCGGGTCCAGGGGGATTCGGAATTGATCACGATGCCAGCGTCCGGCACAGCCATCACCAGCAGGAAAGCCAAAGAAAGGCGCCTGAACAGCAGCGCGGCGCACGCGCCGCTCCGAGCCAGGGCGATGTCCAAAGCAGACCTCTTTGCCAGCGACACCGGCGGCGGCTTTGCCGAAGGTTTCTCGATGCGGGCCGCGGTGCTTCGGTAGCGTTCGTGTGCAGCCCGGCTCTTGACTGGAAATCTGACAAGGAAGAAGCCGCGGGGGGCTGAGCGGCGGCTATGGGGCAAGTGTGCAGCTGGCTGCGGCCGTACGCTCCAGGTTCCGCCGGAGCGGAAATTGAAACCGGCGCAGTCTTCGATGCAAGGACGGTCGTTTCGTCATGAAACTGACTCCCAGGGAGGGCGTACGGCACATCAGCTTGTGGCCGTGCCGGTGGATTTCGACGATGCGCATTGGCTGCCGCGGCAGGGGCACGGCCAGCACAGGGTGAGCGGGGACGGTCTCAGCGGTCTCCTGCGTTTCTGTCCGGGCGGTCTCTGCGCGAGCAAGCCGCGGATGACCGGCATGAATCAGCATCCCGACATTGCCCCCGGCCAGGCCAGGCGCCCATGCGGCGGCATACAGGGAGACCCGGCGAGTGTACCGGCGCAGGCGCTCCTCTGCTTCATGGCGCCCCGCAAAACGCCGGCGTTCCCGTCGCGCGAGCGGCCAATCCGCCTCGCCTTCGTTTTTGTGCCAGAACCCGGCTGACACCAACCACCCGGTTAAGGAAACTGCGCCGTCCTCGTTTCTCAAGGCAAGCATCGGCCGGCCGGAAACGCTTCGCAGCAAACCAAAAGTCCGGTTTGAACCGCTGCACTGCCGAGGACACTAAGCGTTGGATGATTGCTATGGCAAAGGTTTTCCATGCATCTCTCTGGGACGCGGCAGATGATTGAGGATTTTCCGCAATTCATGTCACTAGAGGAAATCGCCATCCGAGGGTTGATGCGCACCTGATCGCCGATCATGCCGCCCACCTCGGTCATCGGGCTGCGGATCTAGGTCAGATCTGCCGAAGTGCAGAGCACCACGCCATTGTCGCGCACTTCGCCCTAGGTGTCCGGCGTCAGAAACCGGCAACATCGCCAAAACACCTCCCGAAGTCCTGAGGGAACGGCTTCCGTCTCAGCCGGAAAAGGTCTTGGACAGCACGTCAGCCGAGGTCCGGGCAGCCGCTGCCGGCATTCTCGGAACCAGTGCTTTCACGAGATCAAGCATGGCCAATGTTCCGACAGGCTTGCCCTTATCCAGAACCCGGAAAATTTTGGACGCATCCCCTCCGGACAGGGTGATAAGCGTTTCCAGGGTATCTTCAGCACTTACATCTGCCTCGAATCCCAATTCCGGCGGGGTTTCGTTCATTACCGAACGGACCCGCAACACCCGGGCTCGGTTGATGTCGCTGACGAAGTCTTCGATATAGGGGGCAGCGGGATTGAGAAGTATGCTCTGCGGCTCGCCCTGCTGGACCACACCGCCGTCTTTCAGGATCACCAGGTGATCGGCCAGTTTCAACGCCTCATCCAAATCATGCGTGATGAAAATAATGGTTTTGTGCAGTTCCTCCTGCAACTCCAGCAGGAGGTTCTGCATGTCTGTGCGGATCATGGGGTCAAGCGCCGAAAACGCTTCGTCCATCAGCATGATGTCGGAATTCGAAGTCAATGCGCGGGCGATTCCGACACGTTGCTGCATCCCGCCAGAGAGCTGCGCCGGGTAGCGGCTCTCATAGCCTTCCAGACCAACCCGCGCCAACCATTGCCGTGCTTCGCTTTCGCGTGCATCCTGATCAACCCCTTGCGCCTGAAGCGCCAAGGCAGCGTTCTGAAGAACCGTGCGATGCGGGAAAAGCGCAAACTTTTGAAAGACCATCGACATGCGTTTCTGCCGCAGCTCTCGAAGGTCGGTCTGCGACAGCCCCATGACGTCTTTCCCGTCAATCAGAATTTCACCGGCGGTGGGCTCGATCAGCCGGTTCAGGTGGCGGATCAGCGTGGATTTGCCCGATCCTGACAGGCCCATGACGACAGTGGTTTTACCTGCCGGCATATCGATATTGATGTCCTGAAGGCCCAGCACGTGTTTGTGGCTGGCCAGCAGTTGGGATTTTCCCACCCCTGCCCTGACATGCTGCATCATCGCAACAGGGGTTGCACCGAAAATCTTGTAAAGGCCGCGCAGCTGGACTTTTGAAGTGCTGATCATGGGCGTGTCCTCAATGCGTATCATGGGTGGCGTTGAGCCGCGAAAGCGCGGCCTTTGAAGTCCGGTCAAGAATGATTGCAAGCAGCACGATGCCGAGTCCGGCGACGATGCCAACACCAAGTTCAAGATTGCGGATGCCGCGCAGCACCAGGACACCAAGCCCGGGCGCCGACACCAAGGAGGCGATCACAACCATCGCCAGGCTCATCATGATCGTCTGGTTCACACCCGCCATGATGTTGGGAAGCGCAAGCGGCAGCTCGACTCCCAGTAGCTTTTGGCGCCGGTTCATTCCAAAGGCATCCGCTGCCTCGATCAGGTCCTGGTCGACCAGCCGGATGCCCAGATCGGTCAAGCGGATCACGGGAACAATGGCGTAAAGGATTATGGCAATGCCATAGAGCTTCGACTCGGTCACCGAGAACAGGAAGATGAGCGGGATCAGATAGACAAAACTGGGTAGTGTCTGAAGCAGGTCCAGAACAGGCAAAACGACACTTTGCAGCCTGTTCGACTTGGATATCAAAATCCCGATTGGAACTCCCAGGACCACGCAGATTCCGGTGCATACGAAAATGATCGACAGGGTTTGCATGGCCACATCGAGATGATCGATAAATCCCAGGAAGACGAAAGCGCCCAACACGAAACCGGTGACAGCGGAGGAGCGCGACAAGACCCAGACCAGCAGCACAAGCAAAGGGACAAGGATCCACCAGGGAGCCGCCGAGAAAACAAAAAGAGCGGAATCCAGCGCCCAGGATAATGGCTGGGTCAACGGGTCGAGGACCAGCTTCAATCCGTCTTTGGCGGCTAGAAACATACGTTCTATCGCCGCAGTCATCTCGCGGGTCTGAGCAATTTGCAAACAGCTTTCATGCAGGGTGTCGAGCGACGGAAACGGGAAGGTTATGGAAGCCGGGTCTTCGGTTTTTCCGTTCACTTGCCCCAAAAGCTGCGTCATGGACATCGGCCCGCCACCCGCGCCCTGATCACACCATTCGCGCAGGCCAAGCGCATCAAACAGCCCGTCGTAAAATGCCATCATTCTCTCATTCTGATGCCTAGGGAGCTTCCGCCGGGCGGAACCGGCGGGAGCATGCCGCGGGTTCTATGGATTACTGGAGCAAAGCGCTCAGATTGCCGCGCGCGGTGTCATCAAGCCAGCCGCTCCAGGTGTCCTTATAGGTTGTCAGGAAATGCACGGCGGCTTCTTCATATGAGGCGCCTTTCTCTTCTTGCCAGGCCAGCACGGCGCCCATCTGATCGTTGGTGAAGGACATCCGTTTCAGAAACTCGACAACCTCGGGTTCGCGCTCCAGAAGGCTGGGGGCCACGGCGGTTACAACTTTGGATGTCGGATACGGAGACAGGCGCGGTGCGGAGCAGGTCGCATCGGTATTGCACGCGTGCGCCTCGGCATCGAAGGGCCCGGTATCGACCAGTACCATGGGATACTTGCCCAGAACTGCCGTTGGAGCCCAATAGTATCCGAACCAAGGCTTTTCATCAGCATAAGCCGCCGCAATGGAGGTCGCGAGGGTCTCGCCGGAACCAGGCTGGAACCTGGCGATATCCGCCCCTGCCATGTTTACGGCCAAAGCGTTGTTAGTGTTCACTATTTCGCAGGCCCAGCCCGAGGGGCAATCGTGGAAACGGCCGCCGACCAGATCCGGGTTTTTCAGAATGCCATCCAGCGTTGCCAACTCGGGATGCCGTTCAACGAGATAGGCCGGCAGCCACCACCCCTCAACCCCGCCATCAGACAGCACCGGGCTCAGCTCGACGAGCTTGCCTTCGCCGCGCAGCTCTTCGTAGACGGGCGAGGTGTTTGTCCATAACTCTGTCAGGATATCGGGTTCGCCGGTTTCCGAAATCGAGGCCATCGCGGTAAGTGTCGAAGACGGCACGGTGGTGACTGAGCAGCCGTAGCCGTTTTCCATCAAGAACCCGGCAACAGCCGTAACGACAGCAGATGATGCCCAGTCCATTTCAGTGATCGAAACCTCCCCGCAGCCGGCCCATGCCGAATTCGCGCCGAAGCCAGTGGTTGCCGCGGCAATGGCGGCGATGAGTTTGATATTCACAGTTTCCTCCCTGGTGATTGGTGGCAATCAGGTCAGGCGCTGTTTCACGAGCCCCTGCCCAAGGTCTTGCTCAGGACGCGTAGTCAGGCTCGGTCTTGTCCAAGAGCCGGCGCATCGCCCGGAAGTGGAAATCAACCTGCGCCTCGTCGAACATTTCTGCCGCCATCCTGGCGGCTTTGCCGTCCGGCAGCAGCTTCAGCGGCAGCCCGGACGACATCGCTGTAATCTGGTATTCGCAGGCGGCTTCGAAAAAGTAGAAATCGTCATAGGTCTTAGCCACGGTGGGGCCGATCACTGTTACTCCGTGATGCGCCATGACAACGACTTTTCCGTCGCCAATCATCCGCGCTATGCGGCTGCCCTCACTGTCGTCAAAGGCGGATCCATTGAAGTCTGAATCGTAGCTCACTTGCCCATAGAACCGCAGCGCGTCCTGATGAAAGTTCTGCAAACGGCCGCCCTCGATGCAGGACAGCGCCGTCGAATAGGTCGGGTGGGCATGCAGAACACACCGTGCGCGCGGCACTTCGCGGTGAATGTGCGAGTGGATGTAGAAGGCAGACGCTTCGATCTCGCCATCGCCTTCGATGACCTCACCTTGCTGATTGACCAGCAACAGGGACGAAGCGGTCACTTCTGACCAGTGGAGCCCACGGGGATTCACGAGGAACAAGCCGTCGTCGGCCGCCAGGGAAAAATGGTTATCGACAGCACGCTGCCAGCCATTGCGTGATGCAAGCCGAAATGCAGCTGCCAGCGCGACGCGATCCTGCAAATATTTTGGGTTTGGCATGATTTCTCCGGAAACTAGCTGTTTACGGTGTGAACCTGCCATGGGGAAATGAGTGAGTCGCCTTGCAAAATATGTATTTTTCCATAATGTTTTTGTTATGCATGGATATCGCAGGAATATTCCGTCTCTTGGCTTGATGGTTGCTTTCGATGCGGCGGCCCGCCATCTGAGCTTCACGGCGGCCGCGGCTGAACTTCGGGTGACGCAGGCGGCAATCAGCCGCCAGATCAAGTCTCTGGAAGAGTTTTTGGGATTTTCTCTGTTTGAGCGGCGCAACCGCTCGGTTGTTTTGACCCGGGAGGGAATTCAGTACCACCTTGCTGTTGGCAGCAGCCTGAAAAATCTGGCCGAAACGGCGTTGAACCTTGCCAAGTCTTCCGCGGGAAGCCCGCTGGTCATTGGCTGCACCGCAGCATTCTCAACCTATTGGCTGATGCCACGGATCGCGCTGTTCCGGCAGCAGCACCCCGATATCGAATTGCGCTTTGCCATTGAGGACCGGCTTGTTGACCTGCGCCTGACGGGCATTGATCTTTCGGTCCGGTATGGCGGCGGAGACTGGCCCTATCTGCGGCAAAAGCACTTGTTCGGCTCGGAAATCGAGCCACTGTGCAGCCCGAATTACTGGCGGAACCGTCCAAAGATTTCCAACCCTTCGGAACTTCTGAAGGAATCCCTGCTCGACCTAGAGATCCCTGTCGACATGACATGGCAAACCTGGTTGCGGACCCATGCAGCGGAATTCCCGGCCGGAATTAAGCGTCTTGTCATGGATCAATACCCGGCATTGGTTCAAGCCGCTCTAAGCGGGCAAGGCATAGCCCTCCTGGGTTCACCACTGGTCGACGATCTGAAGGCATCCGGCGCCTTGATAAATCCGACAAATTTTGTGAGCGAACCTTTTCCAGGCGGCTACTACTTGGTGAGCCCATCTGGCGTTCCGGTTTCAAGCCGACAAAGGCAATTCGAAGACTGGCTGCTGGGTGAGGTGCGCGTGAGCGGCTCGGCGTCCCCTTGACCTTCGCATTCGAACGATTGCTTCGCTTGACGCAATAGCAGGAATTCCAGGCCGGCGGAAGGACATCACCCCTGGCCTCGTCCTCGTCCCCCTTTGCGATCACGGGATCTCTGACGGTGCATTCAAGGAGTGCGAACGCATCGAAGATACGGACACATTCATCATGGAAGTCCAAGCATGTAAGGTTGGGGACAGTCCGTCTGGGCGCCGTTCATGCCCGCTGCGCTCAGCGTTCCCTTGCACCCTGATTGACCCGTTAACCGGCTGCCGAATGGTCTAGCGCTCCATTGCCCCCTTGCCTGCTAGGATCTTGTCACGGAATTTTTCGATCCGGGCGTTGCGGGTTGCCGGTTTCTTGGCCTGGGCGATGCTGAACATGTAGCTTCTCTGCCGCCCCGGTGTCAGTGCATAATATGCCTCGGACAGTTCCGGATCTGCGCCCAGTGCCTCGCCCAATTCGTCAGGCATAGGGATCTCGCTTTGGATCTTTGGCGGCTTCGTGCCTGCCTTGGCGTGGTCCATCAGCTGTTGCAGATAGGCCTGGATTACAGGTGTCATAACAGCAACCTGCCCGGCGCTGATGAAACGGAGCATACTCGGCGAACGGCTGTTCGGCCCTTGCGGCTCAAGAACGCGTTCGGTGTCCTCCAGGAGACCCGCGTTCATGAAGGTCAGGCGGAAGTCGTCCCGGAAGGCGCCCAAAAGCGCAATATTGCGGCCTGCGAACATGTAAACGGGGTGGGCCCATTTCACCGTTTCCTGCAGATCCATGCCGAGACAGATACGGCGCAGTTGATCAAGGCCCTGGCTCCATTGTCTGGCAGAGCAATCGGGCGTGGCAAACCTGTCGCACCTGCCGCAACCCCTTGTGAAGAAATCATCGGAGTCAGTGATCATCGGCATTGGTTGATATCCCTCATGTTTCAATTCTTTCATTTGCAGGTTTGACCGTTTTGCCCCCTGCTGCGTCTCTTGGCGCACAAAGCGCTTTGGGATCAGCTAACCGGCAAAAGTCTCTCAAGACCACAGCTTTGGTGCCTCTATTCGTTTGCGCTGCACTCCAGGCCGCCAGCAAACGCGGATTTGCCGCCCGCTGGTGTTCACGTTTGAAGGCCGAGCTTGAACAGGAGGAGAAAACCTTCGGCCGCTGCGAAGTCGCCCTCTGCGCGGACGGCACCCGTGGATGCAAGATCCGCCAGAGGGGTGCTGCCGTAGACGGCGGCCGCCAGCGTGTTGCCAGTGCCTGATAGAACAAAGGGCGCCTCCGGGGAGGTGACCACAGTGGTTTGCAGCCGACCGCCGGACAACCGCATCTCAAAGGCCTCGCTGCCGAAATCGAAGCCGGCCAGCGCCTCGCGGCCTCCGGTCCTGTCCCGCATCAGGTTCACCCCCATCGAAATCATCAGCGCCGAGGGGCTGATGAAGCGGCTGGGGTCGTGTCCCGGCACCGTCAGCGCCCAGCGGCACAACGCCTCAAGCACCGGCAGCAGACTGCGGCCCGCATCCGTCAGCGCGTAGATCCCCAGCCGTTCCGCATGGTCCACCACGCCCACCGCCGCCAGCTGCTCCAGCCGCCCGGCAAGCACGCTGGCGGTGATGCCCGGCAGCCCATTGCGGATCATCTGGAACCGCTTTGGCGCAAACATCAGCTCGCGCACGACAAGCAGCGCCCAGCGGTCGCCGATCAGGTTCAACGCATGCGCTGCCAGGCAGCCTTCATCATAACGGATACGCGGGGATTTGCCTTGCTTGGTCATTTTAAAGTACTATCAGTTGTTTTTTACTACTGCAACTGGCACGTTGGATCTGCAGGCGGGATTCGCCTGCATGTGTTTGAGTGAAAGGATGTCAAAGTGACTTATTACACCGGCTTCACCGCGGCTGTTCCGGCTGCAAACAAGCAGAAATACCTTGATCACGTGAAGGCCGCCTGGCCGCTGTTCAAATCCTACGGCGCTGCCCGCATGGTAGAGACCTGGGGCGCAGATGTGCCGAAAGGAAAGGTCACTGATTTCTTCGGCGCCGTGAATGCCAAGGCGGATGAAGCCATTGTGTTCTCCTGGATCGCCTGGCCGGATAAGGCAACGGCGGATGCGGCGTGGGCAAAGATGGAAAGCGATCCTGCGATGAAGGCCCTGGCGGAGATGCCCTTTGACGGCAGCCGCATGATTTACGGCGGCTTCTCGCCTGTCTTCGAGCGGGGCAATCACACCGGCGCGGGGTATTATCAGGGTTTCCTGCTGGCAGTGCCGGAAAAGAACAAGGCGGCCTATGCCAAGATGGCGGAGGAAGGCTGGAAGATGTTCGAAAAGGGCGGCGCGCTTGGCCTGATCGAGAACTGGGGCGAGGATGTGCCGCACGGCAAGAAGACTGATTTTTACCGCGCCACCAAAGCTGCAGAGGGCGAGGTGCCGGTGTTCAGCTGGTCTGCCTGGCCTGACCGTGCCACCTGTGACGCCGCCGCCAAGGCGATGGAGGCGGAGATGAGCGATTTCGACGCATCTCAGCTGCCGTTCGACGGCATGCGGATGATGTGGGCTGGGTTCGAGCCGATTTTCGATTCCGGAGAAAACTGAAATCATGACGCTCACGCTCATCACCTGAGACTGGCTGCCCGGGTTTCCCCGCGGGTTCGTGAGCGGCAGCGCAAGCGGCAGGCGACGGCATAGCGCAGCCGCATTTACCAGATTGAGAGCTTGCCGCTCATCCCAGGCGCGGCACACCGGAAGATGCCGCCGATTGAGCAGGTGCCGCAGTGGCTGTTCGCCGCACGGAACACGGTCGGGGCTGGCGTCATCCACAGGGAGACAAGGGTGCTTGCAGAACGGATGCCGGAGTTTCCGGTCCTGCACCGGCAACTGGTGCCGCCCGTGCCGCCGCTGGTGAAGTCTGGCCGGCCCTGAACCAGTTTGTGTGAGGAGGAATGCAAATGAACGTTGCGAAGAATACGGTGTGCCTCTGGTATGATGGCGCCGCCGAGGCTGCGGCCCGTTTTTATGCCGAAACCTTCCCCGGCAGCGGGATAAAGGCAGTGCGTAATGCGCCCAGCGATTTTCCATCCGGCAAGGCCGGCGATGTTCTGATGGTTGAGTTCACCGTTCTTGGCATCCCCTGCCTGGGCCTGAACGGCGGGCCGACGCTCAAACACAGCGAAGCCTTCTCCTTCCAGGTCTCCACCGAGTATCAGGAAGAGACCGACCGCTACAGGAACGCCATCCTCGGCAGTGGCGGCGAGGAAAGTGCCTGCGGGTGGTGCAGGGATAAATGGGGGGTCTCCTGGCAGATCACGCCGCAGGTCCTGATGGAAGCGATGGCTGCGGGCGGAGGCGAAGCGGAGCGTGTGTTTAAGGCGATGATCGGGATGAAGAAGATCGACGTTGCTGCAATCGAAGAGGCACGGCGGGGCTGACCTGCCGAAGGCCCCCGCGAAGGCCGTGCGTTTCCGGAGATATCAAGGTTGAGGAACATGACTTTGGGCGCGGCCGCTTCGATGCTGCCTTTGGCGTAATGATCCCTGAGCTGGCACGGGGCCAGCCGGCGATTGGCGCTGAACAGCAGGGGCATGGCCACCCGCCGCTGCATGGCGCGCCGGTCACGCTGGAAACCATGCGCCGCGACGCCCTTAGGGTGCTGGGCGCATTGCCGGTCGCGAAGGCCCATGCGGCTGGCTTCTCGGCAAGCTGCATGCCGGGCTGGAGCCGGCTATGAATATGGTGCAGCAGTGTGAGAGCCTGCCCCATGTAAGGCAGATCGTGCGTCATTGCATTGATGTGCCGATCCTCAGGTTGAGTGAGAAAGCACGTTGAGGAGCTTTCCCATGGGGTCGAAAAGATAAAACCGGCGAACACCCCAGGGTTCGTTCTTCAGTTTATATTCGATAGCGTGCCCAAGGTTCTTGGCACGCTGATAGACAGCATCAACGTCTTCGACCTCGATCGAGAGATCGGGAACCGGAGTTCCCGCCCCCCCTCCGAAGCGATGCTTATCTGAGTTTGGGCGGTTTCGCCCGACGCCAGCGTCACGATCCAGCCATGATCCATGACAACGCTCAATCCGAACAGGTCAGAATAGAATTCTCTGACCTGCCCGACAGAACTCGCGGCAATGTTCGGAACGATACGTTTGACAGTCATGTTCGCACTCCCTGTTTGGCAACGGCATATCACCAAGCTGCCATCATGGCGGTACCGCTGCGCCTTGCCAGAGCTCGCGAACGGCGCAGCGAAAGGTGGCGCGCGCCGGAGCGGCCTTCCGCGCTGATTGCGGCGGGAATGCCGCATCTGAGGTGATCCACCCTTAGAGTCAGGAAACCGGGGGGCTGAGGCCGGCGGACAAGCAACACCAGCCAGAGGAAATAGTTCAGAAGCTGCGGCTGCGGGACCTCCCGATCAGAAGACCCGGCGAGCTTCCAAACCCCGGGGGCCGCGGCTTATCTTCAGCGCCCGATCGGGACGGCTGATCGATGGAGGGGCATCGGGACAGTGCCACCCAATCCGCCTGAAGCAGCGGAAATGCTGCCCGATGCCAGCCTGCGAGGCTTGAGGCATGTCAGCCCGCGATCAGGTAAAGGCCGCTGACGATGGCAAACAGCAGCACCGCGATCCGCAGACCTGGTCCACCGATCCTGCTGTGCGTCATCCGTGACAGCGCGCTGCCCAGCATGACAGCCGGGAACAGGTATACGGCCGCCTGCAGCTGCACGGCTTCCATGCGTCCGGCGAGCGCAAGAATAATCAGGGAAATCACCTCGCCCGCAAGAAAGCAGATCGCCACCGTCGAGCGCAGTACGGGAGCTGCGGCGTGCTGGTAGAGCAGCGCCAGCGGCGGGCCGCCGATCCCGGTGGAAGTCTCTGTGACTCCGGTAAAGAGACCAACGCCCAAGGCGGCGGGGCGGGTTGGGTCGAAGCGCGGCGCAAGCAGCGCGACCCCGGCGGCGATGATGGTGAACCAGCCGACCGCCAGGTCAAGCTGCCGGCCGCTGAGCATAACCAGCAGCCACAGCCCCGCGAACGTGCCCGCAAAACGGCCCAGCGTGATCCACCCTGCCCCGTTCCAGTCGACCTCTTCGCGCTCACGCCAGGCTACGTGGCTGTTGAGCGGCAGCATCAGGATCAGCAGCGTGACTGGCAACAGCGACGGCTCCACCAGCCCCAGCACCGGGGCCACGATCAGCGCAAAGCCGATACCCAGCGCGCCTTGGATGAAGGCCGCGGCAAAAACCACGGCCGACAGGATCAGCATAACGTCGAAAGTCACTTGTTCCCCGCCTGTTTCTGCAGCATCTGAGCCCGGTGTTCCGTAGAGACCGGATGGATGCGCTGGATGCCTGCCCCGGCGATTGCAGCATCAGACAGTTCGCGCACCTCAGCCATCAGCGTCTTGGCATCCCAGTCCAGCGGCCAGCCCTGCCAGAGGCGCAGCACGCCTTGCGTGAAGACCGCATCGATCTGGTCCCGGCTGCCATAGCGTACCAGCTCCCAGATCAGGTCATGCGAGGGGGTGAACTCGGGCCGGTCCAGATCGACCAGCAGGAAGTCCGCCGCCAGCCCGGTTGCTATGTCGCCTGTGACCGCGCCAAGCCCTGCCGCATCGGCAGCACGGACAGTAGCGGCCTCCAGCCACAGCCAGCCGCCGCCGCAGGAGCTGTCGCCGGTGGCAAGGCCGAAGCCCGCCCGCTGCAGGCTTTCGCCTGCATCCATCAGGCGGAAGCCGTCGGCGCGGGTGCCGTCGGTCCCCAGGCCAAACCGGATGCCCAGCGCCTCCATCTGCAATGCGGGCGCAATTGCGTTGCCTTTCCAGACACTGGCGACGGGGTTGTAGGCCACCGCGGTGCCGCTGTCGCGCAGGAGGTTCAGCTCCTGCGGCGTCACAAGCGTGGAATGAGCAATCAGCACATGCGGCCCCAAGGCCCCAAGGGCTGCAAGATGCTCCAGCGGGCGGCGGCCGCGTGCCACCAGGGAACGCTCCACCGCCGCCAGATGCTCGTTCACATGGGACTGGAACACCACGCCCGCTTCCGCAGACAGGCTTGAAACACTGGCGAGCATGGCGTCGGTCGCCACTTCCGGAATGGAAACCGCCAGGGAGGGGTGGACCAGCGGATCACCTTCCCAGGCGGCCAGGTGCTGCTCCGCCCGCGCCAGGATCGTGGCCCGATCCGCCACTTTGGCGGTGCCGCCCAGGTCGTTGCAGATGTACCCCACCACGCTGCGCAGGCCGGTTTCCCGCGCCGCGGACGCCAGCGCGCCGATGCAGCCGTCGGATCGGGTGCCCGCATCCACCGCAGCCGTGAAACCGCCGCGCAAGCACTCCAGCGCCGCCAGCTTGGCCGACAGGTAGACCAGATGCTCATTCAGGCTGGCTTCCAGCGGCACCCAGATGCGGCGGAAGATTTCCGAAGGCTCGCCGAACACCAGCGACTTGCCCAGCGACTGGGTCAGATGGGTGTGGCTGTCGATGAATCCCGGCATCATCAGATGGTCCGGCAGGCGCACCGGGTCCAGCTCGGGATGCCGGGCGCAAAGCGCCCCGGCAGTATCGATGTCATGGAACCGGCCCGCGCGGACCAGAACGCCCAGGCCGCTCCGGCACTCCCCCTGATGGAGGAGCTTTCCGGGCAGGAGGAGAAGGTCGCCGCTGGTGGCAAGGCGATTCTTGAGGGCGGTCATTTGCTTGCCTCCGCTTCGACGGTGATGGCTTCGGGTTCACCGGGGCGGCTTGCGCGCCCCACGTGTATGAAAAGCGCATTCACCACCGCGGCCGTGATCGTGCCCATGGCCAGGCCGTTGCCGAGGATCATCTGCGACCACTTCGGGAACTGGCTGTAGAGATCCGGGATCAGGGTCGGCAGCAGCCCCATGGTGAGCGCGGCAGCCAGCGTATACATGTTGCCGTGGTCGCGCAGATCGACGCGGCGCAGCATGTCGATGCCAATCACGCCGATGATGGCAAAGACGATGACGGCGGTGCCGCCCACGACAGGGCCGGGCAAGGCGGACGCCAGGCGGCTGACCGGGGCCAGGATGGCGATCAGGATCAGGATCACGCCGGCAGCTGCGGTCACATAGCGCGATTTCACGTTGGTGGCGCGCACGATACCGATGTTCTCGCCCGAGGTGATGATCAGCGAGGTGCCGAACAGCCCGCCAATGAGCGAGGTGATGGCATCGCCGCGGATGGTCGAGGGCACGATATCCTGCGCATTGCCGCTGCGGCCCGCGATTTCAGCGGTCGCCAGGGTCTGGCCGGTGGCTTCGGCCATCGAGATGATCGAGAAGATGATCAGCGGCAGCGAGGCAAAGATATCGAATTTGGGCATCCCGTAGGGCAGCAGCTGCGGCACCGCGATCACCGGACCGGTGAACAGGCCGGTGATTTCCGCCTCGCCAATGGTAAGCGCGATCAGCGTGCCGCCGACCAGGCCCAGCATCACCGCCAGCCGCTGCAGCGTGCCGGACAGGAAACGGGCGCAGAGAATGGTCAGCAGGATGGTCGCCCCTGCCAGCGCAATCTTGATCGGATCGGCATAGCCCTCGGTGCCCGGCTTGCCGGTGATGGTGCCGCCGAAGATCTTGACCAGCTTGACCGACACCAGCAGCAGCATGGTGCCCACAACAATCGGCGGGAAGAACACGATCAGCCGCCTGAACACCGGCAGCGCCGCGAAGTAGAACAGCGCCGTCATGATCACCGCCCCCACAGCGGTTTGCACATCGGTCTGCACGGCAATCGCCATGAAAATGAAGATCGGCGCCCCGCCCGGCACCATGATGAACGGCAGCCGGGCGCCAAAGCCGCGCGGGCCGAAGCTTTGCAGCAGGGTGCCGAAACCGCAGACCAGAAAGGTGGCGCTGATCAGCGCAACGGTCAGGCTTTCATCGAAATTGAGCGCGCGGGACACCAGGAACACCGCCGTGATCGGCGAGGCCGCCATCACCAGAACGTGTTGCAGCCCGTAAATGGCAAGGCTGCGCGGCGGCAGCATCTCGTCCGCGGGGTCGCGGGTATGCGTTTGCGAGTGTGTTGACATCTTTTCCTCCCTTTGGAGCCCGCCATCCCACGGGCAGAACCGGAACAAACCGTGCAAAATTACATGCAAACCGATTTGCATGATGATTTGGCTTAGCACGGAAATTGATTCGCGCAAACCGATTTGCTAAACAGCATGCACTGGCCATGGCCGGGCAGCGGGATGAGGCAGCGATGAAGAAACCGACAATCAGCGATCTAGCGCAGGCGGCGGGGGTTTCGAAAACCACGGTCTCCCACGCCTTCAGCGGGCGGCGGCACGTGGACCCGGAAACCCGCCAGCGCATCGAGAAAATCGCGCAGGAGATCGGCTACAGGCCGAACCGGGCCGCGCAGCATCTGCGCACCGGGCGGACCGGGATGATTGCACTGGCATCGTCGATGCCCTTCTCGGTGGCGGCCGGCCCCTCCCGGCTTGGTTTCCTGATGGAGATCGCGGCCACTGCAGCGGTGGCATCATTAACGCGGAACATGGCGCTGTGCCTGATCCCGCCGTTTCAGTCCGGGGCGCAACTGGACGCCATCACACCGGACGGGGTAATCCTGGTCGAACCGTTCCAGGATGATCCGCTGGTGCAGCATTTCACGAGTCTGGGAGTGCCGGTTGTTTCGGTTGGCCGCGTTCCCGGACGCGGCGACATCCCCCATGTAGATCTGAATTCCCACGGCACCGCCCGGCTGGTGCTGGAGCATCTGCGCGCCTCCGGTGCCTCCCGCATCGGGCTGGTCACCGGCGCGCAGCGGCGCAATTCCTATCTCGAGACAGAGGCCGCCTACCGGTCATTTTGTGATGAGACCGGCACCGAGCCTGCATTCCTGCAGTTGGATGAGACCGGCGGCGAAGTCCTCGCCGCAGAAGCGGTGGCTGGTTTGCTGTCCAGCATTCCGGACCTTGACGCGATGTTTGTACCGGTTGATGCCTTCGCCTCGGGCGCGGTCACGGCAGTAACGGCCAAGGGATTGAAAATTCCGCAGGATATCAAGATCGCAACGCGCTACGACGGGCTGCGTGCCAAGCTCTCCCAGCCGCCGCTGACAGCCGTGGAACTGCACCTGGAGGCCATCGCAGACCAAGCTGTCGGGCTATTGATGGCTGCGATCGGCGGCGGGATAGCCGAGGCTGTCAGCGCCCCGCTTCCGGACCTGGTGCTGCGCGAGTCCACTGCGTGCGGGCCACAGCCTTAGCGGGTAGAACCAGGAGATGCGCTGACCACCGCTAATACGATCGACATATAAGGGTTTGACGAACGGCTTGCCCGTCCATGGGTTCCTCGTCTCGATCAAGTTGCCGGGCATGACCATTGTGAAGGTACAGCCTTTGCAACGCGGCTTCATCAGATGCCGCATGTCGGACTTTCCCTCTAGGGCGAGGTGGCTGAATTGTTCATGTGGTCCATCATGCTCTTCAGGGGTCAATGGACCACGGCCATTTTTCACCTGAAAATTTAACACTTAGATGTGATGGCGGAGGGAACGGGCCTGAAATCCAATTTTCTCTGACTTTTCTGTTCGAGATCAGAGGCAGGAAACCCATACTCCAGAGCCTCGGCTTTACCGGCACCGGTGTGGGACGAACTTTTCCCCGCCAAGCAGGCGCGGATCGTGGCGCTGCTGGTGGAGCGCGTGGACGTCAGCTTGGACGGCTTGAGCGTTTGGCTCCGGGTCGACGGCGTCAGCGGCATCGCTCGCGAGATGCTGGCTGGCAAAATGGACGCAGCAGCATGACACGCGGAACGCAGATAGGGGGCGTGTGTGAATAATGTCCGCTCCAGCTAATATAAACGCTTCCAATGTTAGCCGGAGATTACAAAAGGATGCCCCCCCATCCGGGAGGCAGGCCCGCTGCCTATACAACAGGGGCTGAAGGAGGCCTCGTCAATCGCGCTTATTCCGGCACCACATAGGCAGCCGGCCCGAGGTTGGAGTTCAAAAACCAGTCGCGGTGCTTCAGGTCGCCGTCGGCAATGTAGAGCTTGCGGATCAGGTACCGCTTTTCTTCACCCCCGGAGCCCACAACCATCATTGGACCATCCGGCGTTTCGGCAATGGAGATGGCCGGGTCCTGGGCGGCGATGCTCTTAATGATTTCCATGATGTGGAAAGGATCGGTCACCCGCTCGATCTTGAAGTAGCAGACACCTTCAAAGCCGCCGATTACTACGGCCGCAGTGGCGCCGATGACAATCGTCGCTGGCGCCATAGCAAGCCCTGCGGCCGTTGCGCCGGCACCGGCCGAACCCGCCACAATACCGGTCGTCCCGGCTGCGGAGGCGCCCGCGGCCGTCGATCCCAGCATCGTCAGGCCTGATGTGGAGTGGACCAGCGTGTAATAGCCAGCGGCCTGCAGCCCGGCTCCGGTGGCCGCGGCACCACCTCCCAAGGCGGCCGCGGCGGCACTCACCGTTTTCCCCGCAAGCTTCGAAGGCCGGTAGTCGCAGGCGTCTGCAAAGGCGGGAGAGGCGGCCAAAAAGAAGGCGGAGAGGTAAGCCAGGGTGCGCAGCAAGGACATCAATCGAGTTCCAGGAAAATAGGCAGCGCCTTCTTGTTGCACGCGATGGTGGTGGCGTGCCGAGGCCGCCGACCTGCGCACCCTGCCCCATCAGGGGGCTGTTCCCCGCGGCCCGGACCTATTTCGGGATCTGATCGACCTGATTGCGGATGTTGCCTGTGAGCATGTGATGCGCCTCTAGTTTTGTTGTGCGGACACTACCGGTCGAAGCTCTGAACCGGCAAGCTTCTCAGCCCGGAGAATTCGAGGGGTCTAACCCGCAGGAACCCCGCGCCCTCCTCTCCTGGTGCGGAACTGAATCCCTGTTCAATCGCACTGCGACCTGCCACGATAGGATGCAACCGGTCGTTTCAAAGGTGTTCCCCTTGCAGCTATCCAATGCGTTCTGGTGGGTTATGTCGCTCTTCTTCCGCAAGTCAGACACCCTTCTGTGCGCCAACCCTCTCATTACAAAGTACAAGATGGAGCCCCCTGAAGACCCCAAGACGCGGATCCACAATGGCTATCTTCAGATTGAATTGCTGCGGGGAGAAGGGGGCAGATCAATCTGGAGAGATGCGCCGGGACAGCTGGATGAAATTACGCAGTCTTATCTGCCGCCTGAAAAATAGCAGAACGCTCGATCCAGAACTTTAGTGAAGAAGCAAATCTCAACGCCGTCGCTTCGCGTCGCACCCAAGCGCAAATCGTTTGGCGGGTGTTTTGGCGGGTAGTTTGGCAAAAGCGCCAATTTCCCCAATGTTATCAATGGTGAATGGCGGAGACGATGGGATTCGAACCCACGAGACGGTTTCCCGCCTACTCCCTTAGCAGGGGAGCGCCTTCGACCACTCGGCCACGTCTCCGCTGACCCGTCTATCAGCGCAAGCATACGGGATGCAAGGCGAAATTTCTCTTTTTCTCACAAAAGACACCGGCGGCCCCGACCCCTTGAAGTGGCGCTAAAAGGCCAGCAATTACGAGGGTTATGGGCAAGATTTGATCATAGCGCCAAGCGTGTGTTTCCTGATCGCTCACCCACCTTCAGATCAACTCATGGCGCGAACCGCGGCATTCAAGATTCTGAACGACCTCTCGCTCCGCTCCGCATGGCGATGTGTTTCCGCTGTTCCCACAGCGAACCAACCTCCTCCGGAGATCGGAGGTCTGGCCAGGAGCGCTAACTATCGAACGTCACAACCGGCCACTGGCAGACGACCACTCGGCCAGCGTCAGACTTGGGCCACCGCCATGAAGCCTGTCCGGGGAAACTCTCCGCTGACGTGGGGCGGGGCACGATCGATGCGGCTCAAGAAATCAACGCGGACCTCTGATGGAGTTACTGCTGGACGGAGTACCCCACCGTGCTCCGGGCACAACGCGGCTGAACTGCACGGCTGGGGCACCGGTATTGGCCCGGCAGATATTATCACTCCAGGTTTCGGCATCGTTCCCCCCTGCCCCGAGTGAACTGCGCCGCCATGAATTCAGGCTATCTCTCAGGTTTCTGCCCGCGACCGGTCGTTGAACCTGAAGACGCCTGAGCTCAACTGCCACGTCTTACCCGGTCCGAAATTCGGACCGGGCCTGGCGTTTCACATCCCCGGACAGGATCAGGCTTTCAGCGTTTCGGTCGAGGAAAAGAACATCGCCTGGCTCACCGCCGAACGCACCTGATCCTCGGTGTAGGGTTTTGAGATCAGGAATGCCGGCTCCGGCCCTTCACCGGTCAGCAGGCGTTCGGGATAGGCCGTAATGAATATTACCGGGCGCTCGCCGTGCTTGGCCAGTATGCTGTTGACGGCGTCGATGCCGCTTGAGTTATCCGCCAGCTGGATGTCCGACAGGATCAGTTCAGCCGCGGCCTTGGCGGCCAGATCAAGCGCACCGGTCTCAGTGCGGGCAATACCTGTGACGCTGTGGCCCATTCCCGTCACGATAGCTTCGAGATCCATCGCGATAACTGCCTCGTCTTCAATAATCATAATTTGGCCTGCTGTAGCGCGCGACATTTCCTCGTAAGCGATCGTAATCAGCTCGGAGGCTTCGCGTTTGCTCACCCCCATGATGGCGCCGGTATCGGCTGCACTGAACTCTTCAATTGTGTGCAGCAGCAGCGCTTCACGGGTGTTCGGCGTCAGCCGTCGCATGTGTTTCTGTGCCTTGGCCGCCAGGTTCGACTCGTCTTCATATTCGCCGGCCGGGGCGCCGGAAGAGGACCAGATCGCGTGGAAGACGCGGAACAGTGCGGCTTTGGGAGCAAGCTCGCGGTCATAGTGGCCCTCGCCGGCCAGGATGGCCTCGAGCGTAGCCAGTGCATACTTGTCACCGCTGCTCTGGCTGCCGGTCAGCGCCCGGGCATAACGGCGCAGATAGGGCAGGTTTGCACCAATCTGGCTGGCGATCAGTTCTCCCGATTGAGCGGTCATTTTGCGTAGTCCCTTTTTTTGCAATATACATGGAACTATACGCGCTGCCGTGCGTTTGGTTCCAGAAACTGCGCAAAAACCCGATGGATTGAATGACACAGCCACGACGCGCCCGGCCGCGCAATGAACAGGCCGACCGCGAAATAGACGAAAATCTCAAGCGGGCCTTCGATCAGATCGCGAGCGAGCCTGTGCCCGACAGGTTCACTGATCTGCTGAAGCAGCTCAAGGAAAAGGAAACGCGCGCGCCCCGCGCCCCGGACCAGCCGGAGGAGAACCGCTCCGATGACTGATGCCTTGCCCGATCCGAGAGACGAGCTGGTCAATCACTTGGGCGCCCTGCGCGCCTTTGCCATCAGCCTCGCCCGCAACAGTGCCACCGCCGACGACCTGGTGCAGGACACGCTGGTCAAGGCTTGGACCAATATCGATAAGTTCAATCCCGGCTCGAACATGCGGGCCTGGCTGTTCACCATTCTGCGCAACACCTATTACTCGCTGCGCCGCAAGCGCAGACGCGAGGTCGAAGACACTGATGGGGCGCTGTCCGGCGCCTTGGCGCAAAAGCCGGACCACGACGGCCGGCTCCACATGCGCGATTTCAACACCGCCTTTGCGCAGCTGAACGACGAACAGCGCGAAGCACTTGTCCTGGTCGGCGCAAGCGGTTTTTCCTACGAGGAAGCGGCAGAGATGTGCGGCGTGAAAACCGGCACCATCAAAAGCCGGGTGAACCGGGCCCGGACCCGTCTGGCCGAGCTGATGGAGTTGGGCGACGACAGCCGGATGGAGCTGACCGACAGCGTCACCGCTGGGATTGTCGCCCAGCAGAGCGCCGCATGATCGCATTTCCTCGGCTGCAGGCCGGCAGTCTGCTAATACGCGCTTGGAAGCGCTGATGACCATCGCGCTGCTGCCGCAGGGCCTGATCGCGCTGTAGCAGACCAACGCGGTGGTGGCTGAAGCCAAACCGGCTGTCGCACGCATCGCTGCTGGCCCATATCCGGTTTGTCACCCTGGACGCGCAAGGAGAGATCCTATCCGCCAGCGCGCCAAAGCTGCAAGCCGCACAAGCACTGCCGGTTTCGCTACCGCGCCGGGAACTGCTGCAGCGCGCCGGCGGCACATTCTTTGAGGACGCGCGTTCTTGCCAGGAACGTTTCTTTGCGGTGAGTGAAATCCTCCCAGGCCAGGTTGCTGTTGTTGGCAGCTGGCCGGTGGAAAATGCCATGCCGGTGAGTGCCAGCCCGACCTCGTGGATGGCTCTGGCTTTTCCGGTGCTGATGTGGATTGCCGGGAATTCCGTCGCGGTCCTCGGCCTGCAGCAAATGGTGATGCACCACCTCAGCAAAGCGGAACAGCGGCGCGAACGGGATCTTGAGGAAAAGACCATGCTGCTGCGTGAGGTGCGTCACTGCGTGAAGAACAACTTGCAGCTGGTGGCATCGATCATGAACATGCAGGGCCGGACCGCACAGACGCCCGAAGCCCGGCGGATGCTGTCGCAACTGCAGCGGCGGGTGCGCGGCCTGGCGACCGTCCACCGCGGCCTGAACACCAACCCCGGCGTCGCTACCGTGGACAGCCGCGAGCTGATCCAGGAACTGATCGCGGAAATCGGGACTATGAACGCCGGCACCGGACAGGATGTGGTGATCGAAACGGATCTTGTCCAAATGCCGCTCAGCCAGGATCAGGGGGTCACCCTGTCGATGCTGGTCTCCGAGGCGATGACCAACGCGGTCAAATACATCGGCCGGCCCGAAGGCGGGCGGCCGGAAATCCGGGTCAGCCTGCGCGAAACAGCTGAAAACTGGCTGGAGCTTGAATTGTCGAACACCAAGGGTCAGTCGCTGCTGCACCCTGAAGAGGAAGTTGCCGGAACCGGCATCGGTGCCCGGCTGATGGCGGTCCTTGCCACCCAGGTTGGACGCGCAGCCAGGCAAGCCGGCATCGCCCCGCCAACTGCTATCTGCAGCGGGTGGAGTGCTCATCCGACCTGCTCCGGTTTTTGCTGCCCCGGCGGGAACCATCTTCATCTTGGCGCGTTGGCTTCCGGTGAGCGGCGAGCAGAGAGTAGAATGACAAGTCTAGTATATCCCCACTATGTGCCCCGTGTTGCGGACCATATCGACCGCAACTTGAAAAAGGCCTTTGACGACCTGGCAACAGACCCGCTGCCGGAACGGTTTACCGATCTGCTTGGTCAGCTGCGCGAAGCTGAACGTCATAAGAAGGACATCCAATGACCGCTGATCCGCGCGACGAGTTGACCGAGCACCTCGGTGCGCTGCGCGCCTTCGCGCTCAGTCTCACCCGGAATTCCGCAACCGCCGATGATCTGGTGCAGGACACGCTGATCAAGGCCTGGACCAACATCGGCAAGTTCCAACCCGGCTCCAACATGCGGGCTTGGCTGTTCACCATCCTGCGCAACACTTTCTATTCGCTGCGCCGCAAGCGCAAGCGCGAGATTGACGATGCCGACGGATCACTGGCCTTGGCGCTGGCCTCCAAGCCCGATCACGACGGCCGCCTGAACATGCGCGATTTCATGCAGGCCTTCGACCAGCTGCCGGACACCCAACGCGAGGCGCTGATTCTGGTGGGCGCTGGCGGGTTTTCCTATGAAGAAGCTGCAGAAACCTGCGGAGTTGCCATCGGCACGATCAAGAGCCGCGTCGGGCGTGCCCGTGCTGCGCTTGTGGACCTGCTGCACCTCGAGGATGATGAGGCACTGGAGCTGACCGACAGCGTGACTGCCGGCATTCTGTCCAGCAAGCCAGCGATCTGAGTGTTCGATCTGTTTCAAAGTATTGCGCAAACCCAAACAAGCCGCGCTATTCTTCATGTGCCTCCGCTCTTCCCAGCAGCCGGGCCGGGTGGCAATAATAGCTCAGGCGCATCCGCCCGGGCATCTGAACGGGCAGAACGGAACTGCGCGTCAGCCCGCGAGGCCGGATATGGCAACCAAATGCGAAAACTGCCCGTTGCGCGGGCAATCCCTCTTCCTGGAGTTCTCGCAGGAAGAAGCTGACTTCATGCAGCGATTCAAGACTGGCGAAATGCAGGCGGAACCCGGAACCCACCTTCTGACCCAGGGTGAAAAATCACCACAGCTGTTCACCGCCCTGTCCGGCATGGGGCTGAAGTACAAGATGCTCAGCGATGGCAGCCGCCAGGTGGTCGGCTTTGTGATGCCCGGAGATTTCCTGGGCCTCCAGGCCGGGGTGATGGGGGAAATGGGCCACTCGGTTGAAGCGGTAACGGATATGACGCTGTGCGTGTTCAACCGGGCCGGCATCTGGGATCTGTTTACCTCCCATCCCGAACGCGCCTTTGCTGTTGCCCATCTGGCCGCGGTGGAAGAGCATTTCCTGGGCGATGCGCTGGCCGCTGTCGGGCAGCGCCCGGCTTATGAGAAGATTGCCTGGGCAATCGCCCGCTTCTACCGCCGTGCCGAAGGTACTGGTCTGGGTCGTAAGAACGCGGCCCCCCTTCCCTTTACCCAGCAGGATTTTGCAGACGCTTTGGGCCTTTCTCTTGTCCACACCAACAAGCAGCTCGCCAAATTGCGCAAGAACGGCGTTCTGAGCTGGCAGCAAGGTTCGCTGACTATCCATGATCTGGAAAAGCTGGAAGAGCTTGCAGGTGAGGAAAGCCACGTCCGTGAGCGCCCGCTGGTCTGATCCGTCACATTGCCTGGCTGGCGGCCCGCACCGCCTTTGCGCCGGCGGGGGTCATTTTCTTTGGCACTCAGCGCGTTGAGCCTTGCAAGGACATGCCGCATTTTGCTGCATCCGGCAGCTTTTCACGGAAGCTTTCCGGCCGCGGGCACGTTGGCTGGATGAAACACCCCGCAAGTACAGTATCATGAAACCTCCTATTGTTCTTGCCGCCGTCGCTGGCATCGAAACCGGCATTGAACAAGTGGCCGTCCCCGCCATCGGCATTCAGAGCCCAGAAGAAGATGCCCGCGACGGCGGCTGATCAAGCCGACCGGATTCGCAAAGCGCAGCGCCGGCCGCTGCGCTTTTTCATACGCAGCATCCGCTGCGCTTCAGTCTTGGCAAAGGAAGTCCGGAACCATTCGCCCGTTCAGCCGTTGACTAGCCAGATGGCGCTCATCGCAGGGCGCGAACCATGGAGGAAAAGAGCCATGCTTGGTTGGGCAATCACGTTTCTTATTGTTGCACTCGTCGCCGCAGTTCTTGGGTTCAGCGGCATCGCAGGCGCGTCCGCAGGGATCGCACAGATCCTCTTTGTGATTTTCCTCGCGCTTTTCGTTTTCTCGATCATTGCCCGCCTTTTCAAAGGCTGACCTGATCCGCCTCCCGCGCCCAGCAGAATGGCATCGAACACAAGGAAAAAGCACATGACCAACACAGCCGAAGCACAGCAGAAAACCAAAGGCAGCACCGGGTCCGGCAACCTTACCGGGCGGGTTAAGGAGCAGGCGGCACAGACGGTTCAGCAGGCGCAAGAGCAAATTGACGCCGGGCTGCAGTACAGTTCTGGTGAAATGCAGCGCCTTGCCCAAGAGGGGCGGGAATTTGTTCAGAAAAATCCGAGCCTCGCCATTGCCGGGGCCCTCGGTGCCGGGGTCCTGCTCGGCCTCGCAATGCGCAGCCGTTTCTGACCTTTCTGGCCTCGAACCTGTCTGGCCTCGAACTCAACCAGCCGAAGCCGCGCCTGTCAGCGCGGCTTCGGCATTTCGGCGAACCGCCTGCAGCGGCCTGCGCTGGTGCCGAAAAACGTAATTCTCCCTGAACCGGGAACTTTCTTCCTGCACCATGCGTTCCTTTCCCGGAACAACAGAGTGAAGGGAGCGAATTATGGAATATGGACTTATTGGGCTGCTGGTGCTGGCTGCTGACATCTACGCAATCATTCAGATCCTATCCTCGGGCGCCTCCACCGCGGCCAAGATCCTGTGGACGCTGCTCATTCTCATTCTGCCAGTGCTGGGTTTCATCATCTGGCTGATCGCAGGTCCGAAGTCTTCTGCCGCAAACATCTGACAGGGCTGCAAGTGACATGACGCGGCCCGGCCTTCTGACGCCGGGCTGCTTTCTTTCAACCCAGGGAACAAAGAGCGCCAGCGCGCGTTTCCCATTTGAACCCTGATAGCAAAGAGGCCGATGATATGACCGTTTCGTCTGATCTGGAAACGCAGGCCCGTGCCCAAGCTGCCGATCTGGGCCGCAAGGCCAAAGCCGCGGTTGCGGACAAAGTCCGCGATACCGCTGATGCAGTGCAGTCGCAGGCCGCCCGCGAAGTGCAGGCAACAGCCGACGCTGCCGGGGCCGCGGCAGATACATTTGACCCCGGCACCATGCAAGCGCAGGCCGCGCAGGTGGTTGCAGGGTACCTTGAGGATGCCGCCCACCGGGTGCGCACCGTGGATGTCGAGCGAACCGTGCGGGATGTCAGTGCCTTTGCGCGCCGCAATCCGCTGCTGTTCCTCGGCGGCGCCGCGCTGGCCGGGTTTGCCGCCACTCGCTTCCTTAAGGCAAGCGAACCGGACAGCCGCAATGCCGGCCACACACAGATGACCCAGGAGGCCGGGCATGGCACGCCATAATCTGCGCCAGGCGCCGGAATTGTTCCTGGAAACTCTGCAGCATTTTGCGGCGTTGCTGCGCAGCGAGGCAGAGCTTGCCAAGAGCGAGCTGAAGGAGAACGCCGCCCGTGCCGGAACCGGGCTGGCCTGTTTCGCCTTCGCTGCGCTGGCGGCGCTGGCAGGCATGCATGTTCTCGCGGCGGCACTGGTCGCTTGGATAGCGTCCGCGGGCCTGTCCGCCGGGTGGGCCGCGCTGATCGTCGGAGGCGGGCTGATCGCCATTGCACTGGGTCTGGTGCTGGCCGGCAAATCGCGGCTCAGCAGCGAAGCGCTCATGCCAAACCGCACCATCCGCAACGTCAAACAGGATGCTGCCAGCATCAAGGAGGCCGCAAATGCCCGATCCTGAAGACATCGAACAGCGCGTGCATGCAAACCGCCGCCGCCTGGCGGAAACGCTGTCCGGCCTGTCGGAGACCGTTGCACCGCAGTCAGTCACCGAACAGCTCTCGGCTGCGGCAAACGGCTATGGCGGCGAACTCGGGCGCCAGGCCATCGCCGCAGCCAAGCGAAATCCCGCTGGCCTGGCGCTGGCCGGAGCCGGGTTGGCCCTTCTGTTCACCGGAACCGGCAGCAGCAGCCGTCCCCGCACTGCCGTGCCGCCGCCCGCTGCGGTTCCCCCCGAAGCCGCTTTCGCCGGTTTCGATGAGCGAGTCGCCGCGGCGGATGCCGCCATGAAACAGGAGATGACCGGTATGACTGAAGAAAACCTCCGCGCTGGCAAGATGCGCGAGACACTGAACGCAGGCCTGGACGCGCTGCCTGACGCCGCCCGCAAGCGGGTGCTGAAGGCGCGCACCGCTGCCCTGCACGCGCAGGAGAAGGTCGAAACCCATGCCGCCAGGGCCGCGGCCCGCTCGCGGACCTTTTTTGATCAGAACCCGCTGGCCGCCGGTGCCATAGCCCTCGGCCTGGGCGCATTGATCGGGGCCCTGCTGCCCTCTACCCGCCAGGAAGACGAACTGCTTGGCGCACACCGCGATGCGCTGGCCGCCAAAGCCGAGGCAGCCCTGCGCGAGGAATTGGACAAATTGCACCGCACCGCCAGCGCCAGTCTGGAACCGCAAACTCCCCGCCCGGCACCGCACACGGCCGCCGGCTGACGGCAATGCCAGGAATCCTGAAAACCACGCTCAGCGGCCGGGGGGTGCGGGTGATGCTGATGATTCTCACGATCATCAGCATCACTGCTGCGCTGCAGCTGGCACAGCAGATCCTTGCGCCGATGAGCTTTGCGCTGGTGCTGGGCATCGTCGTCTCGCCACTTGCAGACAAGCTGGCGCATTTTGGCGTGCCGCGGCTGGTGATTGCGCTGTCCCTGCTGCTGATCTGCACCCTGTTTGTAGCCACGGTCATGCTGCTGATCGAGCCGGTGGTGAACGTGCTGATCGAGGAGCTGCCGCGCATCAAGGCCGTCATGTCCTCACTGATCGGCAAGGCTTCCTCCCTGCTGCGCGGGATAGAGACGATCAGCGAGGAAATCGAGAACACCGTCGGTGCTGAAGCAGTCGAGCCGCAGACGGCGATACCATCGGTGGGGGATGCCCTGTGGCTGGCGCCCAGCTTTGTTTCCCAAGTGTTCATCTTTATGGGCACGCTGTTTTTCTACACGCTGACCAGAGATGATCTCTACCGCCTCACCGGCCCGCTCTATGACCGGCTCAAGCATGCCGACAAGGCCGTGGCCCGCTACTTCGCCGCCATCACCGTGGTGAATACCGGCCTAGGCGCCGTGACGGCAGTGGTTCTGATGGCTGCGGGGGTGGAATATGCCATTCTCTGGGGGCTTGCGGCGGCTCTGCTGAACTATGTTTTGTACCTTGGCCCGCTGTTGATAATGGTCGGACTGGCGATTGCCGGAGCACTGCAGTTTCACGGCCTGTATGCGGTTCTGCCTCCGATACTGTTCCTGATCATCAACCTGGCTGAGGCAAATATCGTTACTCCGATGATGGTCGGCAACCGCCTGGCAGTGAACCCGCTGCTGATCTTCCTGGCAATCGTGTTCGGTCTGTGGCTGTGGGGGCCGATCGGTGCCTTCGTGGCGCTGCCGCTGCTGCTGTGGCTGGGTGTCATGCTGGACACGCGCGACAACCGGCCGGCACAGCAGTTGGACGATCCCCTGCACAAGGTCATCTGACAGGCTGCCGCCCGGAGCGCTGGCAAAGGGCGGCAATGCCCCTTATTCGCCCCGCTGCTGGGCATCCAGCAGGTTTTCGCCGCCATCCAGCCCTTCGCGCTCCCGCTCTGCTGCGCCTTCGGAGGGCAGCTCGGCACGTGCCGGATCAGCGGCCTTGGGCAGATCCGCGCTGCTGGCCTCCGCTGCAGCCTGCCGGGGCCCGGCGTCCTCTGGCGGTGCGGCAGCAGACTGGCCCTGCGCCCCGTCCAACCGAACCCGGTAGATCGGCTCGGGCAGGCCGAAACCCGCGCCTTCCAGCGCCATTTTGGCGGCCCGGATCGCCTCGCCGCGCGCCTTGGCAAAATCCACCTGGGTCTGGTCCACCCAACCGGTGAAAGTCAGGATCACGTTGGAATCCCCGACCTCGCTGATCCAGGCGCCGACCTCAGGATCCTCCAGCACAAACGGCTGCGCCTCAAGCGCCGCCACGGCGGTGGACAGCGCCGCTGCCAGATCGGCATCGGCATCCACCCCCAGATCGAATCCGAAGCGGCGCCGGGGATCGCGGGTGAAATTCACGATACGCCCTTTGAACACGGTGGCATTGGGTATGCGGATGTGGTTGCCCTCCGGCGAGATCAGGATGGTCGCGCGCGAGGTCAGCCGCGCCACCGTTCCCTGATCGCCCTGGATATCCACATAATCATTTGGCCGGAACGGCTGGCGCAGGCTGAGCAGGATGGAGGCAATGAAATTCTCCACCGTGTCACGCACCGCAAAGCCCAGCGCGAGGCCAACCACACCTGCCGCCCCAAGCACCGCACCGATCAAGGCTGTTGCGTTCATGATATCCAGCGCCAGAACCAATCCGGTCAGAATGAACAGGATACGCGCCACCGCCCGGTAGACATCCGCGATGAAAGGGTTAGGCGCCAGCCGGGTCCAGATGCCGATCCGTGTCGTGAGCAGCCAGCCTCCTGCCGCCACCAGGAAGAAGGCCGTCACCGCAACCAGGAAAATGGGTCCGTTCGCGAGCAGGTTTCGCGTGCGTGCGGCAATCCGGTCCACCGCAGGTGCCAGCCGCTCTTCGAGAGTGCCGCTGATTTCGGTTTCATTCTCAATTGCCACGACACCGGTGACACGGTTGACGATCTGCGTCAGCCGGTCCTGCGCTGCATTGTCGATCACCTGGCCGGTGACACGGACGACCCCCTCGGAAACCGACACCGTCACGGCACTGTATCCATCGATTTGAGCGAGCAGTTTCTCGATCCTGCTCAGAATCGCGCTATCGCGCACTGCCGCATCGCCGACTTCGATCAAGCCGTCGGTCTGAACCGGATCCGCCGCGGACTGTGCCTGGCTGCCGCCCGCGTCCAGGCAGAGTGCAGCCGACACAACGACGCAAAGCAAAAGCGCCTTCAGTCCCGGCCCTGGCGCTGGGATGCTTCCCGGGTGCGGCCCGGTATGATTCACTCTACGGTACAATTCCGCATCCTCACATTCAAATCCAAGGCCGTTGCACGCGACTGCCCCCGCAGGCGGACTGGCCCTCATCCTAAATTCATAAAGCAGTCCCCCCGCCTTGAACACGCCTGGCGGCACCCGTGCCGTGCAGCCCGGGACACGTTGCATATCCGCCATATAACGTTCCAAAACCCGCGCAGATCCGGGGAGCAAAGCCCCTCGCGTGCCTCTCTGGAGCGAAGTGTCCTGTGACAAATGGCATTGGCCGCAGCTGCGTCCGGAATTCCTGCAGATGACCTCCCTCTTCCGAGCGGATTATTCCACGGCACTGCACTGCAACCCTTGTTAATCAATGCATTGACTGGCACTCGTCATTGCCGCACTCGGGTCCGGCACCTCGCGGCAGAGTCCGGGCAAAAAACGCTCTGACAGCATTTTTTGAAACGTTATATGTCATAGTTTAATGCGAGCCGCCCGGTGCGGTGCCATGGCTCCTCCACAAGTTAATGGAGGCCCTATGGGTACTGGAACTCGCGGCGCGGAAGCGCCGGTACTGATCCTCACCAAGAATGCGTTTGAGGCGGTTGATATAAGCGATTATCTGATGCGCCGCGGTCTGGATGCCGTTTTGAGCGAAACCAAAATCGAGCAATGTGCCGCTTTCCTGAATGACGGCCTGCCGCCGCCGCGGCTGGTGTTCTTTGCCTTCCCGCTCAGCGATCCGGCGGCACGCGATTGGCTGTTCACCGCGCTGTCCAAGAACTGGCGCATCATCCTGGTAAACGGGGATACCGCCGAACCGGAACTGCAGTCCCTGCCCATGCTCACCCGCCCGTTCAAGACATCCCATCTGGATGCTGTGATGCAGATGGTCGGCGAATAGAGCTGCCGGGCGCCATGAATGAAGGTCATCCCCGGCTCTGAAGGGAGGCGCACTTGCGCTCCGGAAACCGGCTTCTTGCTGCTGTCCTCTTCCCTCAAAGCAGCTGCCTGTGCCGGGGGATTCCCGTATTGACCGCAAAATCCTCCTGTGCGGCGGAGGCGCAAAAGCTGGAACCACTTCCCCTGCCCGCGCGTTGGGCTTGTGAGCCCGCAGCGCAGGAGGATGCCAGTTGCCATGCAGGACACACGCGGCCCGGCACCCGGGATCATCAGTCTCATGCGCCGGATCTGGGCGCGGCAAAACGATGCCAACGCAGGCCTTCTGGCGGCGGGCATCGCCTTTTACGCACTTCTGTCCCTGTTCCCCGCCATCACCGCCGGGGCGGCTCTGGCCGGCATGGCGCTGTCCCCCAGCGTGCTCGCAGAGAACTCCCAAACCCTGACAAAAGTACTGCCGGAAGAAGTCGGCTCCATCCTTCTCGGGGAGCTGAGCGAGGTTCTGGCGGCGGACAGCACAACCCTAGGCATCGCCGCCTTCGCCACCCTTGGCTTGGCGCTCTACTCCGCGTCCAAGGCGACCGGCCAGGCCATGACCGGGTTGAACGCGGTGCTCGGCCTGGAAGAAAGCCGCGGCTTCGCAGTTGTGACCGCGCTGAAGCTGGGGCTGACCCTGTTTGCAATCATCCTGCTGATTGTGGCTGTCACGGTGACGGGCGCTCTGCCGGCCATTGCCCGCTGGAGCGGCAGCAGCCTGTTTGAACAGGTGACCGAACTGGCCCGCTGGCCGGTGCTGCTGGTGACCGGCGCTTTCGGGATCTCGGTTTTGTACCGCTACGGCCCCGACCGCCCGGCGGTCGGCCGCCCTTGGATCACCAAAGGCGCCATTGCTGCCTGCGCCCTGTGGTTTTCTGCCAGCGTAGGTTTCACGATCTACGCTGAATCCTTCGGTTCTTACAATCAGGTCTTCGGCGCGCTTGGCGGCGTCATCATCTTGCTCACCTGGCTGTGGCTCTCGGCCTTTTCTATGCTGCTGGGCGCCGCTGCCGACGCGGAATTAGCAAAAAGCCGTGCCTGACGGCTCCTTTTTCTTGCGCTCTCACCGCCACTTTGGATGAACGGAAAATATTACAGCTGAACGGCACAAATCCAAAGACGGACGCAAGGAAACCGAGGAATTCCCCGGCAAAAAGGGCGGCGTTGCCCACCAGGGCCGCACCGGCGGCCGCCTCGCCCGCGGTATCGGCACCGAGGACGAGCTGACGCGCGCCCAGGAGAAACCGGCCGGAGCAACCCGGGTGACGAAATCCAGGGACCAGGAGGGCAGCAGCGATGACGGCTCAGGGCATTCTGTACGGGGTCTGGGTGGTCATCGCCGACGGCGAGAAGGCTTTGTACTTGGTCAATCAGGGCGATGAATACAAAATCAACCTGGCCGTGCGGCGCAAGAAAGAACTGGAGAACCCCAAGCCGCCCCGGCCGCTTCCATGACGGCCCAGGGGCGCAATGCTCCGCGGTCGACGACACCGGCTGGCACCAACTGGACAAGATCCGCTTTGCCAAATCGCTGGCGGAAGATCTGTTTATAGCAGCCCGCGCGGGCAAGTCCGGCACGCTGCTGATCGCGGCCAGCCGCCCGGTGCTCGGCGCGCGGCGCGATGAAATGCACCCCGAAGTGGCGGACAAGCTGATACTGGACATGCCCATGGTACTGACCAGCCACCCGCTGGACGAGATAGAGCCAGCAAGTCTGCGCGAGCCGGAAAACGCCGACGGATCATGGAACCACCGGGCTGCTGCGGCGTTTCCCTATTGAGGGCGCCGCGCCGCGGCACACCCTGGTTTCCATCCCTATTTCACAGGAGAACACGACATGGACAACGACCGTTTCACCGGCAAATGGACCGAGCTCAAGGGCCGCCTGCGCGAGGCCTATGGCGACCTGACCGACGACGAACTGGAGCAGGCCAAAGGCGAGCGCGAGCAGCTGGAAGGGCTGCTGCAGCAGAAACTGGGCAAGACCAAGGATGAAGTCCGCCAGACCGTCGACCGCTTGCTGGATAACATCTGACATGTGCCCCAGACCGGGCGGCCAAGCAGCTGCCACAGACCAGCTGTGGAAATGAGCCCCCCAACTGAACCGATCCACCGTTAGGATTGGGAGACGGAGGAATAATTGTCGCCTCAAGCAACCGAAGCCCGATAAGATGGACTGGAAGTTCCGGCAGGTTGAAGTTCTGATCAGGCTAGGCCGAACGCTCTTCTGCACTCTAAAAGCCGGCCCGCCGTGCTGACCAAGGCGGGTCTGGCGACGCATAACACTGCTCAATGGCGCTCATGGACCATACTGACTTCTTCGGCCTAGCCTCCTATCACCTCATGCTTGCGGCCATGGGCGTTGTGATCATTCTTGCTCATTGGTCGCCGCGGTTGTTCTCAGCGCGCGAGCCTGCCGCCGCACCGCTTCTCATCCTGCTGGGCATGGCGGCTTACTGGCTGGTTCCGGGCCTGCCTGACATTCCTGACCCGCGCGTTCATCCGAAGCCATGGGAAGTCGTCAGCGAGGTGACCGTGATTGTTGCGCTGTTTGCAGCCGGCCTCCGCCTCGACAGCCTGAAGCCATGGAAAAAATGGGCTCCGACAGCCCGGCTTCTCCTTTTCGGGATGCCGCTCACAATTCTGGCGGTTGCCCTGCTGGGCTGGGGACTAGGCGGCATGACAGCTGCCGGTGCGATACTCTTGGGGGCTGTGCTGGCCCCGACAGATCCGGTGCTTGCGGGCGACGTGCAGGTTGGTCCGCCAATGGAAGGCAAAGAGCACCCCGTACGCTTCACTCTGACAACTGAAGCGGCGCTCAATGACGGGCTCGCCTTCCCTTTCGTCTACCTTGGCCTCACTGTTGCCATGCAGGGGGTGAGCCCTCAGGCGTGGCTGGCTGACTGGCTGGCAATTGATGTCGCGTACCGCATCTCGGCAGGTGTTGTGATGGGTGTCTGCGGCGGCTGGGCGCTGGGGCAAGTGCTGTTTCGGTTTCCCCGTTCCGCAGTTCTGGCTGACACGGGTTCGGGCGTTGTGGCGGCCGCTGGGGTGCTGCTTTGCTACGGATCCACCGAACTCGTTGAAGGCTACGGGTTCATCGCCGTTGCGGTTATGGGCCTGACACTGCGCCGGATCGAAAATGAACACCGCTTTCACCGCAGGCTGCATGATTTCTGCGAAACGATCGAACACGCTTTGACAGCGCTGCTGTTAGTTGCCCTTGGCTATATCCTGCCGGTTGTTCTCGAAGACCTGACCTGGACACATGTCCTGTTGGCGCTTCTGCTCATCATTGTGATCCGGCCTCTGGCAGGCTGGTTAGCGCTGGCTGGTTCGCAGCTCAACAAGCGCGACCGTCTGGTGGTATCCGTATTCGGGGTCCGGGGGATCGGCTCAATCTACTACCTCTGCTATGCCGGGGCACACTTGGAATTTGTGAATGAACTGGATTTATGGGCCCTTATTGGCCTGACCATCCTGCTCTCTACCATGCTGCACGGCTTCACCGTCGGCCGCGCAATGGATGAGATTGCATAGTAAGCAAGCCGGCTATTTCAGGCCCCGCAGACTTAACCCATGAGCGCAGAAGAAGCGGCGGCAAGTCTGAGCGGTGCAGCGATCAGTGCAAGCCCTATCTCAGTCCGGCAACACTGCAGTTGTTCCGCTTCCTGCACTGCTCCGGCACCAGCTGCGCCAGAATCATCCGGGTGGAAACCGGCCGGGCAAGCACCGGCCATCTAAGCCGCGGTGAATGCCCGTCCAGCTCGTCCTCGGCCGCATTGCCCAAAAGGACAAGCCGCCCGCCGCGGCCCTGAACGGCCTGATCGATCTTGAGCCTGGAAACTTGTTCGGATCCTGCCTCAACAAAGGCGACAGCAATCCGCCTGTATGGCTTGATCGACGTCAGCGCGTTTGAATGCCCCTTCTGAACGCTGATTTCGGCTGTCGGATCGAAGTCCGTGATGGCATCACAGATATCGCAAGTGATCAGATAGTTCCTGGACACGATCAGATAGACATCTGCTCTGTCTTGATTGGGCATTTTCATTGCTTCTGCCCCCCTACACTCAAGCATTTTGGAACCTTTCTGGTTCCGGCGCATTAAACTGTGACATAGCTGCAAAGGGAGAAAGGCCATGCCGCCGACCGCCTGCCAGAACTGCCCGCTGCGCAAGCGGCCCGTTTTTGCACCGATGTCGCGTGAGGAAGTCATCTTCACCCAAGGGTTTAAATCCGGGGAGCTTACGGTGGATGCAGGCACGACAATCCTGCTGGAAGGATCCAACAGCCCGCAGCTCTATACAGTTCTAAACGGCATGGGCACACGCTACACGACATTGGAAAATGGCCGCCGCCAAGTGATAAACTTCCTTTTTCCGGGCGATTTTGCCGGGCTGCAGGCCAGCCTGATGGGTGAGATGAAGCATTCAGTGGAGGCAACCACCCCGATGACGCTGTGCGTGTTCCGCCGCGCTGCGCTGTATGAGCTTTTCCAGAAACAGCCAGAGCGCGCATACCACATGACGTGGATCGCCGCTGTCGAAGAGCACTTCCTGGGCGAAACCATTGCGTCTCTCGGGCAGCGGGATGCCTCGCAGCGCATTGCCTGGGCCCTGGTGCGGATTTACGAGCGGCTCAAATCTGTTGGCATGGAAGTGAAGGATACAGTGCCACTCCCCTACCGCCAGCAGGACCTCGCAGATGCGCTGGGCCTGTCGCTGGTGCATACCAACAAGATGCTGAAGACGCTGCGGGACAGCAAACTTACGAAATGGCAGAATGGAAGTCTGACGATCAGGAACCTTTCCGCGCTTGCAGACGTCGCGATGATCGAGCTGACCGCGCCCGAACGGCGGCCGTTGATCTGATGCGGCATTGCTCCGGTGTATAACTCCCAGTCCGGTCAATACCCCAAGTCCAACTGCTGAGACCACCAAAAGCCCTGAGTTCTTTTGCACGAAATGCCTCCCCCCGCGTTCAGGCTGCCCAGAGCTTGGGGAATCCTCCCATTTTCACGGGGGCTTGGTCGTAGAATTCACGCGGCCATCTTCAGCTTCTGGGCCGGGGTCATCCCGCCGTTGCCCCTATTGGGGCGCTCATTGTTTTAGGACCACAGCCATGCGGTGGAAATCTGCTGCACAGCGTCGATATTTTCGAAAATGCAGAGGGCGAGCCACTCATGCCGGACCGTCCGGTTAGCGATGAAGGACAGCGCGACGACAGACCCGACGCCCGGAACGGTCATGAGGCGGCAGGCAAGGCCGCTCTGGCGCGCGATGATCCTGAGCTCTTCATCCATCGCTTCCGCGGCCGCGCACAGGGAACTGTGGATCGGGACGAACATATCCGCCATCACGCCGAGAGCCGGGTCGGCCTGACCTGCCTCGGCGAGCTGGTCGCGAAAGCCCTGCCGCAGGTTTGCCCGGCCTGCTGGCCCCCGACAGATTCCGAAAACCTTCAGCACACCGCGAACATGCGCTTCCAGCTCCTTGCGCATCCTGACCAGGCGTTCCCGTGCGCCAATAAGAACGCGTACCCGCTCCGATGCTTCGCTTCTGATGTGAGCGCGGCTGAACCAGCCGGTGCGGGCCAGATGCGCCAGCCCTTCAGCATCACCGGTATCGGACTTGTTGACGGTCTTTCGGTCCTCCTAGCTGGCAAAACTCACGGAATGGCACAGCAGACGGATAATATTTCGAGACCGCGCCGTCGCTGCGGATGTTGACCCGGATCGCATCCATGAGCACCACCGGATAGCAGGGCTCAAGCGAGCGGTTCTGCTTGGCCGTCACCTCCTGCATCATGGTGTCGGTGATGCGCGTGCGACCCAGCGGTCAGAAATGTGAACTTCAGTTCGGTATGTTCTGAACCGCAAGGTTCTACACAGTGAAGGACCACATTCGGCCAGCACAGTCAGAACAGTACAGGTGATCCGTGATCATCAACTGGCGTGACCGAAGCGGCGTCAAATGATGCAGCCAGGTCTTCAACCGGAGTGAGCGCGTTAGCAGCGTACTCAGCGCCCGTTTGTGCTGCAGCCACACTGAGGTCCACACCTGCACCGAGTATCCCCAGATCAATATCCAGGTCCAGAACAATGCCATCTTCGAGCACCACATTGACATCGAAACTCGGCGTGCCGGTTTCCACTTCACCATCAGCGGAACGCAGGGTGGTTTCCCGGTCGAGGGTGACGGTTGCTGCGAAGGCGATGGCTGAAAGGAAGTCCTTGGGACAGCGGTCATAACGGGTCGACACGCGCCTCCGATCCTTGAGCCTGTCAAACATGATCTCAATTCGGCTGCGCCGCTTGTATTGGCGCTTGCACCCGTGCTTGTCGTTCACTTGCCAGCTTGCATCCCTCTGCAAGGCCGCGATCCGCCGGTAACCGTAGCGGCCGTAACTGGTCTCCATGGCGGTGCATACTTGTCTTATCCCCAAACCGCTCCGGTTTCTCATTACAGTTGCACCGATGCCGAGGGCGGAGGGGCATTTCCTGCGCTCGGCCGGCAACATCCGGCGCGGATTGCCGTTGCCGAATGCGGCAGGGTCGGGGCGCCAGTTGCGCGGATCCTTCTGATCAAGGGATGGAGCGGCGAATTGATGTACTCAATCCTCTTCCACGGGATGCGCATTTGTCCGGCCAGTGTCATGTGTTGCGGCCAGTGCGCGCTCAGCGGCAGCTTCGGCCGCCAGCCAGCCGGCCAGCTGCACCGCTTCCTCCGGCAGCGGGCGCTCCTGGCTCCAGACGATGTGGTAGCCCGCCTCGGTCCGGACGGTGCCGGGCACCGGCCTGAGCAGCTCGCCTGACACCAGTGCTTCGTCGATCAGGTTCCGCCAGCCCAGGGCGACGCCCTGGCCGGATTTCGCCGCCTCTATGAGCAGCGGGTAGTTGTTGATCACCAGGCCGTGCTGGCTGTTCGGATCCGTTAGGCCGTTCTCCGTCATCCACACCCGCCAGTTCATCCACTGCCACTGGTCGTCCTCCAGGTGCAGCAGGTTGTGGTTCTGCAAGTCCGCAGCGTTGCGCAGCGGTCCGGCATTTCGCAGATAGTCCGGGCTGCAGACCGGGAACACCTCTTCTGGAAAGAGCAGGCGGGAGTCGTATCCCGGCCAGTCGCCGGAGCCATGCAGTATCCCCATCGTCACCTGGGGGCTCAGGCAGTCCGCCAGGCTGTCGGATGCAATCAGGCGAATCGGGACGGCGGGATGGTGTTTCTGGATCACCGGCATCCGCTTCATCAGCCACATCCAGGCGATCGATTGATCCGCCGCCAGGGTGATCCTCTTTCTGCCGCGGGTCGACCTGAGTTCCCGCGTTGCATCCGCCACCATTCCCAGCGCCCGCGTCACCACCGTCTGGTACTCCTTGCCCAGATGGGTGAGCTTCACCCGCCGTCCGTCGCGGGCAAACAGATCGACGCGCACACGGTCTTCGAGCAGCTTCACCTGCTGGCTGACGGCGGACTGGGAAATGTTGAGCTCCCGCGCCGCGGCGGAAAAGTTTTCCAGCCGCGCCGCCGCCTCGAACAGCACCAGCGCATCCAGCGGCGGCAGATGAGGACGGAATCTGTTCATAAGCCCACCTTATCTAAGTTCCTTAGGGTCAGGATGCATTGATTTCCGCTGCAACGCGTGCTTCACGGTTCCGAAAACGGAGCGGCGATATGTCTGATCTTTTCTGGCTGACCGATGCGCAGATGGCGCGTCTTAAACCCTTCTTTCCGAAGTCGCATGGTAAGCCTCGGGTTGATGACAAGCGGGTTTTGAGCGGGATTATCTTCATCAACCGCAATGGGTTAAGGTGGCGCGATGCCCCTGCAGCCTATGGCCCGCACAAGACTCTCTACAGCCGCTGGAAGCGCTGGAGCGAGAAAGGCATCTTCGCGCGGATGATGGCGGGCCTGGCCGCCGGGCACGGCGAAGAACAGACCGTGATGATTGACGCTACCTATCTCAAAGCCCACCGCACAGCGACCAGCATGGCCGCGAAAAAGGGGGGCGCGGCCGTCTGATCGGTCGCACCAAGGGTGGTATGAACACCAAACTGCACGCCATTTGCGACAGCCAGGGGCGCCCGCTCGACCTGTTCGTCACCGCCGGTCAGGTGAGCGACTACATCGGCGCGCGGGCGTTGCTTTGCGGCCTGCCAAACGTCAAATGGCTGCTCGGGGATCGCGGCTATGACGCTGACTGGTTCCGAGAAGCGTTGCAAGACAAAGGGATACGCGCCTGCATCCCCGGTCGGAAGCAGCGCAAAACCCCGGTCAAATACGACAAGCGCCGGTACAAGCGGCGAAACCGGATCGAGATCATGTTCGGCAGGCTCAAGGACTGGAGGCGCGTCGCAACACGCTATGACCGCTGTCCCAAGGTATTCCTCTCGGCCATCGCCCTCGCAGCTATCGTCATCTATTGGTTATGAATCCTGATCCTAGCTTCCGATCGAGACACGCAGGTCCAGCCTGCGCTTGCGTCAACCGACGCCTGTCGCCCTCAACGCGGACAAAAAGCTCCGAAATGCCCTTTGTTTTGGGGGTGGAACACGGCCCGGCCGAGAAACAAAGAGCTGGCAGAAGCAATGCTCCGCCAACTCAATAAGTTCATAAAGGTGGCCAGAGCTGAGGGCCGAAGGGGCATTCATTTACCCCCTTGACACCCCTTGCGCAGACTTATGCTTTCGTTTGCGCATTCATTTGCTTTCTCTGACTGTCAGGCAGCCCCCTCAGCCGCATTTCGAATGGCCGCAACTGCGGCAGGTCATGCAGCCTTCGACCATCTGCATGTCGAACTGGCCGCAGCTCGGGCAGGCCTTGCCGCGCGGCGCGTTCAGGTTCACCACCTGTGCCTGCGGGTCGGACTTCAGCCCCATGCCCTCGCCTTCCAGAAAACCGGTCTTGACCATATGCGTCTCGATCACGCCGCCGATCGCCGCCAGGATCGACGGGATGTACTTCCCTTGCACCCAGGCGCCGCCGCGCGGGTCGAACACCGCCTTCAGTTCCTCGACCACAAAGGACACGTCGCCGCCGCGGCGGAACACCGCCGAGATCATCCGGGTCAGCGCCAGCGTCCAGGCGTAATGCTCCATGTTCTTGGAGTTGATGAACACCTCGAAGGGGCGGCGGTGGCCGTTGATGATGATGTCGTTGATGGTCAGGTAGATCGCATGTTCGGAATCCGGCCACTTGAGCTTGTAAGTGTGGCCCTCCAGGCTCTGCGGCCGGTCCAGCGGCTCGGACATGTAGACGACTTCCGCCCCGTCCGCCGCCAGGCCGCTCTCATGCGGCGCCTTGGCGGTCTCGCCCGGGGCGGTGTCAGCGCTTTCGCTCACCGACAGGACCGAGCCGGTCACGTCGTTCGGACGGTAGGTGGTGCAGCCCTTGCAGCCCTGGTCCCAGGCCTGCATGTAGACGTCCTTGAAGGCATCAAAGGAGATGTCCTCGGGGCAGTTGATGGTCTTGGAAATCGACGAGTCGATCCATTTCTGCGCCGCCGCCTGCATTTTCACATGCGCCGCGGGGCTCAGCGTCTGGGCGTTCACGAAATAGCCGGGCAGCTTGGCATCGGCGCCGAACTTCTCGCGGTACATCTGCACCGCATAGTCGACCACCTCTTCCTCGGTGCGCGAGCCGTCCTTCTGCAGCACCTTGCGGGTATAGGCATAGGCGAACACCGGCTCGATCCCCGAGGACACGTTGCCCGCATAAAGCGAAATGGTGCCGGTCGGCGCGATCGAGGTCAAAAGCGCGTTGCGGATGCCATGCTCGCGGATCGCGTCGCGCACATCCTCGTCCATGTTCATCATGTTGCCGGACGCCAGGTATTTCTCGGCGTCAAACAGCGGGAAGGCACCCTTTTCCTTGGCAAGATCCACCGACGCCAGATAGGCGGCGCGGGCTATGCTATGCAGCCATTCGTCGGTCTGACGCGCCGCTTCGTCGGTGCCGTACTCCAGCCCCAGCATCAGGAGCGCATCCGCCAGGCCGGTGACCCCCAGGCCAATCCGGCGCTTGTTCCTGGCTTCCTGCGCCTGTGCGTCCAGCGGGAACTTGGACACGTCCACCACGTTGTCCATCATCCGCACCGCGGTGGCGACCAGCTCCTGCATCGCCTCCTGGTCCAGGTGGGCGTTGGTCTCGAACGGGTCCGCCACCAGCCGCGCCATGTTGATCGAACCCAGCAGGCAGGCGCCATAGGGCGGCAGCGGCTGCTCGCCGCAGGGATTGGTGGCCGCGATCTGCTCAACATAGCTGAGGTTGTTGGCCTTGTTGATGCGGTCGATGAAGATCACGCCTGGCTCGGCGTAATCATAGGTCGCCTGCATGATCTTGTTCCACAGGTCGCGCGCCTGCACGGTGTGATAGACCTTGCCGTCAAACTGCAGATCCCAGGAGCCGTCGGATTTGACCGCTTCCATGAAGGCGTCCGTCACCAGCACCGACATGTTGAACATGCGCAGCCGGGCGGGGTCGGACTTGGCGGTGATGAACTGCTCGATATCCGGGTGGTCGCAGCGCATCGTCGCCATCATCGCGCCGCGGCGGGAGCCTGCCGACATGATGGTGCGGCACATCGCGTCCCAGACATCCATGAACGACAACGGGCCGGAGGCATCCGCCGCCACGCCCTTCACATCGGCGCCGCGCGGCCGGATGGTCGAGAAGTCATAGCCGATGCCGCCGCCCTGCTGCATGGTCAGCGCCGCCTCCTTCAGCATGTCGAAAATCCCCGACATGCTGTCCGGCACGGTGCCCATCACGAAGCAGTTGAACAGCGTCACCTGCCGCGCGGTGCCCGCGCCCGCGGTGATCCGGCCCGCGGGCAGGTATTTGAAATCCTCCAGCGCGCCGAAGAATTTCTCTTCCCACACGTCCGGCTTTTTCTCGGCCCGCGCCAGATCGCGGGCGATGCGCCGCCAGGTGTCCTCGACGGTGACGTCGATCGGCGTCCCGTCCGCCTGCTTGAATCGGTATTTCATATCCCAGATCTGCTCGGCGATGGGGGCGGCAAAGCGGCTCATATGGCGAATCCCTATGGTCGGTCGTGATAATTGAGTGGGCGTCTGGATAGCCGCTGCGGCGCGCTGCCTCAACGGCGTTTAGCCAAATCTTAGCACTTTTTATCGGCACGCGCACCCTTCAAGACACAAGACCTTGCCCCCGGCAGCCCTTGAGCTACAATATAAAGTTGAAACTCTGGACGACTCTGTGGGGAACCTGTGGATAAGCGCGTGAATCTGGTGAAGCTGTCGGTCGGCACCGAAAGCGTCGAAAGCCTGATAGCCTGGCAGGAGATGCGCCGCCGGGAACTGCCCGAGAGCCTGCCCCGCCACGTCACCCGCATGTGGCCCAAGCGCGAGGCCGAAATTCTCAACGGCGGCTCGATCTACTGGGTGATCAAGGGGCTGATCCAATGCCGCCAGCGCATCCTGCGGCTGGACGAAGTGACGGGCGAAGACGGCATCCGCCGCTGCGCCATCGTGCTGGACCCGGAGCTGCACCGCACCCACACCGCGCCGAAACGCCCGTTCCAGGGCTGGCGGTATCTCAAGACTGACGAGTCGCCCGCCGACCTGCCCGCAGGCAAGAATAAAGAAGAGCCGCTGCCGCTGGAACTGTCGCAGGCGCTGGCCGAAATCGGTGTGATCTGAAACCCGGCCGCGGCTGACGGGACAGGCGGCGCCCCGCCCGCCCCGCAGCAATCACGTCAGCAGCGCCAGCAGCTCTTTCGCCGCCTCCTCCGAGGAGGCCGGATTCTGGCCGGTCACCAGGGTGCCGTCCACTTCCACATGCGGCCCCCAGTCATCGCCGCGGCGGAAATCGCCGCCCTTCTCCTTCAACATGTCCTCCAGCAGAAAGGGTACCACGCCGGTCAGGCCGACCGCCTCTTCCTCGCTGTTGCTGAAGCCGGTCACCCGCCGCCCCTTCACGAACGGCGCGCCGTTCTTGTCCCGCACATCGCGGAACACCGCTGGCGCATGGCAGACAGCGCCGACCGGCTTGCCCGCGGCTGCGAAATCCTCGATCAGCTTGCGGCTGTCCGCGCTGCCGGCCAGATCCCACATCGGTCCGTGGCCGCCGGGATAGAACACGGCATCAAACTGGCCTGCGTCGACGCTGGACAGTTTCAGCGTATTGGCCAGCGCCTGCTGCGCCGCGTCATCCTGCTTGAACCGCCGGGTGGCCCCGGTCCGGGCATCTTCCGCGTCCGACTTCGGGTCCAGCGGCGGCTGGCCGCCCTTGGGCGAGGCCAGGGTCATGGCTGCACCGGCATCGCGCAGCACATAATAGGGCGCGGCAAACTCCTCCAGCCAGAACCCGGTCTTCTCCCCGGTGTCCCCGAGCTGATCGTGCGATGTCAGAACCATCAGAATTTTCATAACCTGTCCTTTCGGCCGGAGTGTACCCCACCCCACCTATGGCGGATCGACAGGATTGAAACCCGGACGCCCTGCGAAAGGCCGTCCGGAGCCGCCATGCGCCGCAAACCGGCGGTCCGGCGCCTACTTGCGGTGTTCCAGCAGGTCCAGCAGCGTGTTCAGCGCCGCCTTTTCATGCGGGCCGTATTTCGCCACCCGGCTGCGCCACAGGGTCGCCTGGGACTTCAGCACCAGCCCGTCCGCCAGCAGCTTCAGGTGGTTGGCGCGCAGGGTCTCCCCGGTCGAGGTGATGTCGGCGACCATCTCGGCGGTCTCGTTCTTCACCGTGCCTTCGGTGGCGCCCTGGCTGTCGACCAGCTGGTAATCCGCCACCCCCGCATCGGTCAGGAACTCGCGCACCAGCCGGTGGTACTTGGTGGCGATCCGCAGCCGGTGGCCGTGGTGCGCGCGAAACGCCGCGGCCGCCGCATCGAGGTCGTCCAGCGTGTCCACGTCGATCCAGAACTGCGGCACCGCCAGCACCAGGTCGGCATGGCCGAAGCCCAGCTCCGCCAGCTCCTCCACCTGCTGCTCGAAGCGCGGCAGCTTCTCCTGCACCAGATCGGTGCCGGTGACGCCCAGATGGATCCGCCCCGCCGCCAGCTCGCGCGGGATCTCCCCCGCCGACAGCAGCACCAGCTCCATGTTCGACACGCCCTCGACCGCGCCGGCATATTCCCGGTCGGAGCCGGTGCGCGACAGCGTCACGCCGCACTTGGCAAACCAGTCAAAGGTCTTTTCCATCAGCCGCCCCTTGGACGGCACGCCCAGCTTCAGGGTCATTTGCGGGTCTCCTCAAGCTGCAGCATCAGGTCGGGGCGCAGCACGCCGCCGACCGCCGGGATTTCCTCGCCCTGCCCCAGCCGCCGGGTCAGCGCGTCATAGCGCCCGCCGCTGGCGACCGGCGGCAGATCGGGGCGCGCCTCGGCATAGAAGCCGAAGACGAACCCGTCGTAATACTCCATCGAGGTGCGCCCGTAGGAGGCCTCGAAATCGAGGTTGTCCACATCCACGCCGCGCGCCTTCATCGCCGCGGTGCGCGCATCCAGCCGGTCCAGCGCCGGAATGATCTGCGGCAGGTCCACCGCAATGTCGCGCATCTGTTCAATGGCATAAGGCACGGTTTCGCGCACCGCCATCAGCGCCTCCAGCGCCAGCAGCTCATGCTCGGCAACCGGCGGCGCCTTGGCATCCTCGCGCAAGGCATCCACCCGCGCCTGCACCTCTGCCGCGCGGCGCTTGCCCAGCTCCATTGCCGAGCCGGTCAGATCGCCCTCGGTCGACAGCAGCTTCTTGCGGCTTTCCGGCATCGGGGTCCGGCCCGCAAAGCGGTCCAGCAGAGAGCGGAACCGGCGCGGCCGCCAGATGTGGCGCATCAGCGCCGCCTTGCGCTTCTCCGTGGTGTTCAGCCCCTCGACCGCGGCCATCAGGATGCCGATGTCGCCGGTTGCCGCCCGCAAAGGCAGCCCGCGCACCTGCAGCGCAAACAGCGCAAACACCTCGGCATCCGCCGCCGCCGCATCGTTGCGCTCGAACACCTCGTAGCCGACCTGCAGATACTCATTGGGCCGGTCCGGGAAATGCTCCTGGCGGCGGAACACCTCGCCCGAATAGGTATAGCGCGCAGGCTCCGCCCCGTGGCGCATATGCGCCTCGACCACCGGCACGGTGAAATCCGGGCGCAGCATCTGCTCGCCGCGCAAGGCGTCCGAGGTCATATAGGCGCGCGCCCGGATGTCCTCGCCGTAAAGATCCAGCAGCGTATCGGCGGGCTGCAGCAGCGGCGTGTCCACCACCTGCGCGCCGGCAGCCTCGAAGCGGACCCGCAGCATCGCGGCGCGGGCCTGAATTTGCGAACGTACCGCCATGATCAGCCCTGCCCGTCGAGGATTTCACGCACCTTGGCGACCAGTTCCGCGCGCGGCACCTCGAACTGGCTGGGGCGTTCCTTCCACTCTTCCAATGTGGCGTTCTCGGCGATCCTGGCGCCCAGGATCAGGTCCTTGATCTGCACCACGCCATTGGCCTTCTCGTCGCCGCCTTCGATCACCGCGACCGGAGAATTGCGCTTGTCCGCATACTTCAGCTGGTTGCCGAAGTTCTTGGGATTGCCCAGGTAGACCTCGGCCCGGATGCCCGCATTGCGCAGCTCCGCCACCATCGCCTGGTAATCCGCCATCCGGTCGCGGTCCATCACGGTGACGACCACGGGACCAGTGGCCTCCGCCGTCAGCCGCCCCTTGGCATGCAGCGCCGCCAGCAGCCGGTCGACGCCGATGGAAACACCCACCGCAGGCACTTCCTGCCCGGTGAAACGCTTCACCAGCCCGTCATAGCGCCCGCCGCCCGCGACCGAGCCGAACTGCCGTTTGCGCCCCTTCTCGTCCAGGATCTCGAATGTCAGCTCTGCCTCGAACACCGGCCCGGTGTAATAGCCGAGGCCGCGCACCACCGAGGGGTCGATCTCGATCCGGTCCTTGCCATAGCCGCCCGCGGCCAGCAGCTCGCCGATCTGCTCCAGCTCGGCGATGCCGTCCTGGCCCACCGCACTGTCACCGACCGCGGCGCGCAGGTTGGCGATGGTCCCGGCAGCCTCCGCTGCCTTGGAAGTCAGGAACGCCAGCACGGGTGCGGCCTGATCATCCGACAGGCCAACCCCCTCGATGAAGGCGCCGGAAGCATCCAGCCGCCCCTTGGTCAAGAGCTCGCGTACGCCGGCCTCGCCCACCTTGTCGAACTTGTCGATGGTGCGCAGCACGTCATCGCGCTTGGTGTCGCCGTCGCCCAGGCCCATGGCCTCCAGCACGCCGTTCAGAACCTTGCGGTTGTTGACCCGCACCAGGTAGTCGCCGCGCGGAATGCCGACGGTCTCCAGCGTGTCCGACAGCATCGCGCAGATCTCGGCATCGGCGGCCATCGAGGCGGTGCCCACGGTATCCGCATCGCACTGGTAGAACTGGCGGAAGCGGCCCGGCCCCGGCTTCTCGTTGCGCCAGACCGGCCCCATCGCATAGCGGCGGTAGGGCGTCGGCAGGTCGTTGCGGTGCTGGGCATAGACCCGCGCCAAGGGCGCCGTCAGGTCATAACGCAGCGCCATCCAGTCGCCCCCGGAATTTGAACTGCCGTCGTCCTCGGTTTCCTGCCAGGCAAACACGCCCTCGTTCGGGCGGTCCACGTCGGGCAGGAATTTGCCCAGCGCTTCAACGGTTTCCACCGCCGAGCTTTCCAGCGCCTCGAACCCGTAATGATGATACACGCCCGCGATGGCCCGCAGCATCTCGCTGCGCTGGGTCACCTCCGCACCGAAATAGTCACGGAACCCCTTGGGCGTCTGCGCCTTGGGGCGGGGCTGTTTCTTCACTTTGGCCATGTTTGGCCTCCTCACGGGTAGCGGTTTCACTCGCGTGGCGGTCTAACGGATGCAAGCCGTGGCGGCAAGAAGGAGCCTCGGCGCGCGGTGACGCAGCAGCGGAAAAACCAGCCTTCCGCCCGGCCGCCAGGCCGGGCCGCGCCTGCCTGCCCCCCGGAGGCGCGATGCGCCCGCCCAGGCAGGCGCGGCCCTCGTTTTTTGCCGGGAAACCATGGACCTTGTCCGCCAACGCACCTATTTAAGCGCATCCGCAATCAAAGGCCCCGAACCATGCAGCATCTGGAAGAGCAAATCGCCCATCTGACCCGCAGCGTGGATGAGATGAGCGACGTGATCGCCCGCCAGCAGCAGGAGATCGACGTGCTGACCCGCCGCGTTGCCATGCTGATGCAGCGCGAAGCCACTCGCGAGCAGGACGGCACCGGCGGCGTGGTCTTCGGCGACGAACGCCCGCCGCATTACTGAGGCCGGTTACGGGCGCAACAAGAATTTTCCAAAAATTCTTGGCCAGATTTTTCTGAAAAATCTGCCGCCTCTGCCCCGGCGCGCGCCCCGCGAACGGGCCTCCGGCGGCCCGTCGGCTGGCGCTTCGGCAGCTGTGCGCGGCAGTTTGCCCGGGTCCGGGGGAGAGCCGCCAGCCGCCCTCAGATCTCCTCCACGTCCATCACCCCGTCCAGCGACTTCAGCGCGCCCTTGATCTGCGGGTTGATCGGGAACGGCTGGCCCAGGTCCATCTCCACATCGCCGGGCAGGCCGGGATCCTGCAGGTACATATAGACCTCGCCGCGTGCCGCATTGCGGGCCGCCGCCTTGGCGTCCTCCAGCACCTGCGCCACGGTGCCGACGGCCGCCGCATCGTTCAGATAAACCCGCAGGGAACTGCGCCCGGCATCGGCAATCGCCGAATCCACCGGCCCGACCGAGCGCACCAGCAGCTTCAGCTGATCGCTCTCCATCGTCGCCTCGGCGGTGATCACCACCTTGGAGCCGGTCTCCAGGAATTCACGGGACTTCTCCAGCACTTCCGAGAACAGCGTGACCTCAAAGGCGCCCGAAGGGTCCGACAGCTGGGCAAAGGCAAAGCGGTTGCCGCGCGCCGACTTGCGCTCCTGCCGCCCGGCCACCACACCCGCCATCTTGGCAATGCAGGCGCCGCGCTCGGCCTTGGCGGTCACCTCGTCCAGCGTCATCACGTCCTTGCGCTTCAGCGCCGGCATGTAATCGTCCAGCGGATGCCCCGACAGGTAAAAGCCGATCGCCTTGAATTCCTCAGACAGACGCTCGGCCGGCAGCCAGTCCGGCACGTTCGGCAGCCGCGGCTCGGGCAGATCCTCGCCGGCCTCGCCGAACAGCGACACCTGGCTGGAATTGCGCTGGTCATGCACCGCGGCCGAGTAGTCGACCAGCGCGCCAAGGCTCTCGAACACCCGGCGGCGGTTGCTGTCCAGCTGGTCAAAGGCCCCCGCCCGCGCCAGCATCTCCAGGGGCCGCTTGCCGACTTTCTTCAGGTTCACCCGGCGGGCAAAGTCGAAGACGTTGACAAAGGGCTTCTCGTAGTCCCCCTCCTTGCGCGCCTCAGCGACCAGCCGCATCACGTCGACACCGACGTTCTTCAGCGCGCCCAGCGCATAGACCAGCTCACCGTTCACCACGTTGAAGGTCGCCAGCGAGCGGTTGATGCAGGGCGGCACGTATTTCAGCCCCAACCCCTTCTTCACTTCCTCGAAGTAGACCGCCAGCTTGTCGGTCAGATGGATATCGCAGTTCATGACGCCGGCCATGAACTCCACCGGGTGGTTCGCCTTGAGCCAGCCGGTCTGATAGCTGACCACCGCATAGGCCGCCGCGTGCGACTTGTTGAAGCCGTAGTTGGCGAATTTCTCCAGCAGGTCGAAGACCTCGGAGGCTTTCTTGGCCGGAACCCCGTTCTCCGCTGCGCCCTTTTCGAACTTCGGGCGTTCGGCGTCCATCGCCTCCTTGATCTTCTTGCCCATCGCCCGGCGCAAAAGGTCGGCGCCGCCAAGGGTGTAATTCGCCATCACCTGGGCGATCTGCATCACCTGTTCCTGATAGACGATGATGCCCTGGGTCTCTTCCAGGATATGGTCGATCAGCGGGTGAACCGATGTGATCTCGCGCTGGCCGTTCTTCACCTCGCAATAGACCGGAATGTTTTCCATCGGCCCCGGGCGGTACAGCGCCACCAGCGCCACGATGTCCTCGATGCAAGTGGGCTTCATGCGCTTCAGCGCATCCATCATGCCGGTGGATTCCACCTGGAACACCGCCACCGTCTTGGCCCGGGAATAAAGGTCGTAGGTAACCTTGTCGTCCAGCGGAATGGCGTTGATCTGGTTCTCGGCGCCTTCCGGCGGATCATAAAGCTGGCTGCCGTCCGCGGCGATATGCAGGTCGCGCCCGGACTGGAAGATCAGGTCCATCGCGTTCTGGATCACCGTCAGGGTCTTCAGCCCGAGGAAGTCGAACTTCACCAGCCCGGCCTGCTCCACCCATTTCATGTTGAACTGGGTGGCCGGCATGTCGGAGCGCGGATCGCGGTAGAGCGGCACCAGCGCGTCCAGCGGCCTATCGCCGATCACCACCCCCGCCGCGTGGGTGCCGGCCGAGCGCAAGAGCCCCTCGACCTGCTGGCCGTAGGTCAGCAGCCGGTCCACCACCGGCTCGTTCTGGGCCTCCTCGCGCAGCCGCGGCTCTTCCTTCAGCGCATCGACGATCGACATCGGCTTCACGCCCTCGACCGGGATCAGCTTGGACAGCCGGTCCACCTGGCCATAGGGCATCTGCAGGACCCGCCCCATGTCGCGCACCGCCGCCTTGGACAGGAGCGCGCCGAAGGTGATGATCTGCCCGACCTTGTCGCGGCCGTATTTCTCCTGCACGTATTTGATCACCTCCTCGCGGCGGTCCATGCAGAAGTCGATGTCAAAGTCCGGCATCGACACCCGTTCCGGGTTGAGGAAGCGTTCGAACAGCAGTGAATACCGCAGCGGGTCAAGGTCGGTAATTGTCAGCGCATAGGCCACCAGCGAGCCCGCGCCGGACCCCCGCCCCGGCCCCACCGGGATGTCGTGGTCCTTGGCCCATTGGATAAAGTCCGCAACGATCAGGAAGTAGCCGGGGAACCCCATCCCCTCGATGATGCCCAGCTCGAAATCGAGCCGCGCCTGGTAGTCCTCGACGCTCACCGCATGCGGGATCACCGCCAGGCGCTTCTGCAGGCCCTCGTTGGCGATGCGGCGCAGTTCGGCCACCTCGTCATCGGCGAATTTCGGCAAGATCGGGTCACGCCGGTACGCCATGAAGGCACAGCGCCTGGCGATTTCCACCGTATTTTCAATCGCCTCCGGCAGGTCGGCAAACAGCGCCGCCATTTCCTCCTGGCTCTTGAAGTAATGCTGCGCGGTCAGCCGCCGGCGCGGCTCCGCCTGGTCGACATAGGCGCCCTCGGCGATGCAGATCATCGCGTCATGCGCCTCGTACATCTCCGTATTGGGGAAATAGACGTCATTGGTGGCCACCAGCGGCAGCTCCATCGCATAGGCCATCTCCACATGGCCGCGCTCGGTCTGCTGTTCCGCCTCCGGCTGGCCGTGCTCGCCCGGGTGGCGCTGCAGCTCCACATACAGCCGGTCCGGGAAAATCGTCTTCAGCCGCCGCATCAGCTCTTCCGCCGCCGGCCGCTGCCCCTGCTGCAAGAGCCGCCCGACCGGCCCGTCCGGCCCGCCGCTCAGGCAGATCACGCCGTCGGAATGCGCCGCGAGCTCCTCCAGCGTCACATGCGGCAGCTCGCCGCCCTGCCGCAGATACAGGCAGGAGTTCAGCTTCATCAGATGCTCGTATCCCGCCTCGTTCTGGGCCAGCAGCACCAGCGGCGCCGGCGGCTTGGGCCGCTCGCCCGGCGCCGGTTCCGTGAACCGCAGATCCACCTGGCAGCCAATTATCGGCTGCACCCCCGCACCGCTGGCCGACACGGAAAATTCCAGCGCCGAAAACAGGTTATTGGTATCGGTGACCGCAATCGCGGGCATGCCGTTTTTCCGGCACAGGTCCGGCAGCTTTTTCAGCCGCAAGGCCCCTTCCAACAGGGAATATTCGGTGTGGGTGCGCAGGTGGATGAATCGGGGAGAGCTTGTCATGCCGCCACGCTATCTTATTGCCGCGACGCGGTGAAAGGGGGAACTGCGCCCCCATCACCCTTAAAAACCGTCATGGTGAGGCCTGCATTTTATCCGTTTTGTTGAAACTCTTTCTCCGGCAGAGCGCCGGGTGCTTTGAAAGGTGCAGATAAATCATAACAATATGAACGCCATACCCACGGCCGCCGCAACATTCTTGCGCATAAAATACTGCAGTGCGGCGGCGGTTTTCCTTGCTTTGACAAGGGGATGCTCCCTAGGCTGGTACCAGCAAGCAAAAAACAGCCCGCCTTTCCTTCTACGCCGCATCGAAGGAAGGCACATCGGGTCAACGGGGTAACGCGGCGGGTCTCGGAAAGATGGCACTCACCTTTCGTCTGAACGGTGAAGCGGTTCACATCACGGAGGCGGACCCTTCGGTAACGCTGCTGGACTGGCTGCGCGAAGAAAAGGGGCTCACCGGCACCAAGGAAGGCTGCAACGAAGGCGATTGCGGCGCCTGCACCGTGATGGTGACCGATTCACGCGGATCCAGAGCCTTGAACGCCTGCATCCTGTTCCTGCCGCAGCTGCAGGGCAAATCGGTGCGCACCGTCGAGGGCGCCGCCGGTCCGGACGGCCGCCTGCATCCCGTCCAGCAGGCGATGGTGGACCACCACGGCAGCCAATGCGGCTTCTGCACCCCCGGCTTCATCATGTCGATGGTCACCGCCCACGCCAATGGCGCCACGGATTATGACGACCAGCTGGCCGGCAACCTCTGCCGCTGCACCGGCTACGCCCCGATCATCCGCGCCGCCGAGGCCGCCAGGGCCGCCCCGGTCCCCGACTGGATCAGCCAGGAAGGATCCTTCATCTGGCCGGAAATATCCCGGGGGGAGGCCGCAGGCCGGGGGGCAGCGCCCCCTCCAAACAAACCCGCGGCAGCGCCCCCTCCTAACAAACCCGAGGCAGCGCCCCCGCTCTTGCCCGCCTCCTCTGACGAACTGGCCGAACTTTATGCAGCCCGCCCGGATGCCACCCTCGTGGCCGGCGCCACCGACGTTGGCCTCTGGGTCACCAAGCAGCTCCGCCGCCTGCCGCAGATGATCTTCCTCGACGGCTGCGCCGACCTGAAGGACATAGACGTCACGGACAGCACCGTCCGCATCGGCGCCATGGCGGACCTGAACGCCTTGCGCACAGCGATGCAACCGCTGCACCCGTCGTTCGCCGAAATGCTGCGCCGCTTTGCCTCCCAGCAGGTGCGCGCCGCCGCCACCGTCGGCGGCAATATCGCCAACGGCTCGCCGATCGGCGACACCCCGCCCGCGCTGATTGCCCTCGGCGCCACCCTGCACCTGCGCAAGGGCGGGACCCGCCGCGAACTGCCGCTGGAGGCGTTCTTCCTCGACTACGGCAAACAGGACCGCCAGCCGGGCGAGTTTGTCGAAGCCGTCAGCTTCCCGCGCCAGCCCGATGCCCTGAAGGTCTACAAGCTCTCCAAACGCTTCGATCAGGACATCTCCGCGGTTCTGGGCGCCTTCAACGTCACCGTGGCGGACGGCACCATCACCGCCGCCCGCATCGCCTTTGGCGGCATGGCGGGCATCCCGAAACGCGCCGCCCGCGTCGAAGCCGCCCTCACCGGCCAGCCCTGGGATCAGGCCACGATCCAGACCGCCGCGGCCGCTTTCGACCAGGACTTCACCCCGATGAGCGACATGCGTGCCTCCGCCGCCTACCGGCTGGAGGCCGCCCGCAACATGCTGACCCGGTATTTCGCCGAACAGAATGGCGCGGCGGTCTCGGTGCTGGAGGTGAGGCCATGAGCGTCGCCAAACCCCTCCCCCATGATTCCGCCTGGCTGCATGTGACCGGCGCCGCGCGCTATGTCGATGACATCCCCGCGCCGCGCGGCACGCTGCATCTGGCCTTCGGCCTCTCGCCCATCGCCCGCGGCCACATCACCGGCATGTCCCTCAGCGAGGTGCAGCACAGCCCCGGCGTGGCGGCGGTGATGACCGCCAAGGGGCTGCCGTTCTCCAATGACGTCTCCCCGTCGATCCATGACGAGCCGCTGCTGGCGGCCGGCACTGTCAACTACGTCGGCCAGCCGGTGTTCCTGGTGGTGGCCGACACCCACCGCAACGCCCGCATCGCCGCCCGCAAGGGCCATGTGACGTACGCCGAGGAACCCGCCCTGCTGACCCTGGACGCGGCGCTGGCCGCAGACAGCCGGTTCGAGGAAGGCCCGCGCATCTATCAGAAAGGCGACGCCGCCGCCGCCATCGCTGCCGCTCCGCGCCTGGTCGAGGGCACCTTCGAACTCGGCGGCCAGGAGCATTTCTATCTCGAAGGCCAGGCCGCGATGGCCCTGCCGCAGGAGGATGGCGGCATGCTCGTGCATTCCTCCACCCAGCACCCGACCGAGATCCAGCACAAGGTGGCCGAGGCCATCGGCCTGCCGATGAATGCCGTGCGCGTCGAGACCCGGCGCATGGGCGGCGGCTTTGGCGGCAAGGAAAGCCAGGGCAATGCGCTGGCGGTGGCCTGCGCCGTCGCCGCGCGGCTGACCGGACGCGCGTGCAAGATGCGCTATGACCGCGACGACGACATGGTGATCACCGGCAAGCGCCACGCCTTCCGCATCAGCTACCGTGCGGGGTTCGACGAGGACGGGCGCCTGCAGGGCGTCGAGTTCCTGCATCTGGCCGATTGCGGCTGGGCGCAGGACCTGTCGCTGCCGGTGGCCGACCGGGCGATGCTGCATGCCGACAACGCCTATCTGATCCCCAATATCCGCATCGAAAGCCACCGGCTGCGCACCAACCTGCAAAGCGCCACCGCCTACCGCGGCTTTGGCGGCCCGCAGGGGATGGTGGGGATCGAGCGGGTAATGGACCATATCGCGCATGATCTGGGCCGCGATCCGCTGGAGCTGCGCCGCCTGAATTACTACGCGCCGATGCGGACCCCGGATGCAGCCCCCGGCAAACCCCGCGACCAGCACAGCCTGCCCGCCGATGGCAACGCCGACCTCGCCTCGCGCGGGGCGCCGCCGCCGCCCGCCGCACCGCCGGCGCCGCCCGCGGGCGCACAGACCACCCCCTACCACATGCCGGTCGAGGATTTCATCCTGCACGAAATGACCGGCCAGCTGGTGCAAAGCGCAGACTACGCCCAGCGCCGCGCGGCGGTCCGCCAATGGAACCGCGGCAACGAGCACATCAAGAAGGGCATCGCCTTCTCGCCGGTGAAATTCGGCATTTCCTTCACGCTGACGCATCTCAATCAGGCGGGCGCTCTGGTGCATGTCTATCAGGACGGCTCGGTGCATCTGAACCACGGCGGCACCGAGATGGGCCAGGGGCTGTTCCAGAAGGTGGCGCAGGTTGCCGCCAGCCGGTTCGGCATCCCGCTGGACAAGGTGAAGATCACCGCCAGCGACACCGCCAAAGTGCCGAACACCTCGGCCACGGCGGCCTCTTCCGGGTCCGACCTCAACGGCATGGCGGTCAAGGCCGCCTGCGACACCATCCGCGACCGCATGGCCGAGCATCTGGCGCTGCAGCATCAGGCCAGCCCCGGCGATGTGGTGTTTGAAAACGGCCAGGTGCACATCGGCCAGCATGAGATGACCTTCGAACAGGCGGCGATGAGCTGTTACCAGGGCCGCGTCAGCCTGTCGGCCACCGGGTTCTACAAGACGCCAAAAGTGGAATGGGACCGGATCAAGGGCCGCGGCCGCCCGTTCTATTACTTTGCCTATGGCGCCGCGGTAACCGAAGTGGCGGTGGATGCCCTCACCGGCGAGAACCGCATCCTGCGCTGCGACATCCTGCATGACGCCGGCGCCTCGCTGAACCCGGCGCTGGACATCGGCCAGATCGAGGGCGGCTATGTGCAGGGCGCAGGGTGGCTCACCACCGAGGAACTGGTCTGGGACGATGCCGGGCGCCTGCGCACCCATGCGCCTTCGACCTACAAGATCCCCGCCTGCTCCGACCGGCCGGACGTGTTCAACGTCACGCTCTTTGACGGCCAGAACCGCGAGGACACCATCTACCGCTCCAAGGCGGTGGGCGAGCCGCCCTTCATGCTCGGCATCTCCGCCTGGCTGGCCTTAAGCGATGCGGTCGCCGCCTTTGGCGATGCCTATCCGGCGCTGAACGCGCCGGCCACCGCAGAAGAGGTCTGGCGCGCAATCCGGAGGGTGCGCGATGGGATTTGACATCGGGGAACTGCGCCGGGCGGTCGCCGAGCATGGCCGCGTGGCACGGGTGGTGATTGCCGCCGTCCGCGGCTCCTCGCCGCGCGACACCGGCACCGCCATGCTGGTCTGGCAGACCGGCCAGTCCGGCACCATCGGCGGCGGCACCCTGGAATACGAGGCTGCGCAGGCGGCCCGTGCGCAGCTGATCCCCAAGCGGTTCAGCACCCATGCGCTGGGGCCGGACCTGGGCCAGTGCTGCGGCGGCGCGGTGACGCTGCTCAGCGAAATTTATGAAGCGGCGGATATGGCGGCCCTTGCGGGCGGAGTCATCGCCCGCCCGGCCAGCCCGGCGCCGGTGCCGATGGCGGTGAAACGCATTCTCGCCACCGCCCGCAGCCAGGGCCTGGCGCCGGACCCGCAGCTGGTGGACGGCTGGATGATCGAACCGGTGCATGAGCCGCAGACCGCGCTCTGGATCTGGGGCGCGGGCCATGTCGGCCGGGCGCTGGTTGATGTGCTCTCGCCGCTGCCGGATCTGCAGATCACCTGGGCGGACACCGGCGCCGAGCGGTTCCCGGCGGAAATCCCCGCCGGCGTGACTGCGGTTCCGGCCGCAGATCCTGCGCTGCTTGTGCGCCATGCGCCTGAAAACGCTGCGCATTTGGTGCTCACCTATTCCCATGCGCTGGATCTGGCGCTATGCCACGCGCTGTTGAGCCATGGGTTCGCCTTTGCCGGGCTGATCGGCTCCAAAACCAAATGGGCGCGGTTCCGCTCGCGCCTTGCCGCCCTGGGGCACGCCCCCGGGGCTATTGCACGGATCACCTGCCCGATCGGCGATCCGGACCTTGGAAAACATCCGCAGATGATTGCGGTCGGCGTGGCGGCGCAGCTGCTGCGGCACGGAAAAGAAGACGAACAGAGAGAGGACCGGCGCGCGTGAGTGTACCACTGTTGAGCCTGCAGGGCCTGACCAAGGCCTACCCCGGGGTTGTGGCCAATGACACCGTTTCCTTTGACATCGGCGAGGGCGAAGTGCACGCCCTGCTTGGCGAAAACGGCGCCGGGAAGTCGACGCTGGTCAAGATGATCTATGGCCTGGTGAAGCCCGACAGCGGCCGGATGCTGTTGCGCGGCGCCCCCTTTGCGCCGGCCGAGCCGCGTGCCGCCCGCGCCGACGGCATCGCCATGGTGTTCCAGCATTTTTCGCTGTTTGACGCGCTGAACGTGGCCGAGAACATCGCGCTCGGGATGGAAAACCCGCCGGAGATGCGCGACCTCGCCGCCCGCATCCGCGAAGTGTCGGAAACCTACGGGCTGCCGCTGGACCCGTTCCGCACCGTCGGTGACCTCTCCGCAGGCGAGCGCCAGCGCGTCGAGATCATCCGCTGCCTGCTGCAGGACCCGAAACTCCTGATCATGGACGAGCCGACCTCGGTGCTCACCCCGCAGGAGGTGGATATCCTGTTCAAGACCCTGCAGAAGCTGCAGTCCGAAGGCACCTCGATCCTTTATATCTCGCACAAGCTGGAGGAGATCCGCACGCTGTGCGACCACGCCACCATCCTGCGCCTGGGCAAGAACGTCGGCGAATGCACGCCCTCGGAAACCTCGGCCCGCGACATGGCGGAGATGATGGTCGGCAGCACCCTGCAGACGCCGCAGCGCGGAACCCGCGAGTTCGGCGATGTTGCGATGGACATCACCGGCCTGTCGGTTCCCGCCCCCTCGGCGTTCGGCACCGCGCTGAAAAACGTGCACATGAAAGTGCGCAAGGGCGAGATTCTCGGCATTGGCGGCGTGGCCGGCAATGGCCAGGATGAGCTGCTGGGCGTCCTGTCGGGGGAAACCCTGACAGACCCGGACGCGGTCAAGCTGCACGGCGACCCCATCGGCCGCCTCGGCCCCACCGCCCGCCGCCGCCTCGGCGTGCTGGCGGCACCGGAGGAACGCCTCGGCCATGCCGCCGCGCCGGACATGAGCCTGACCGAAAACGCCATGCTCACCGGCTCGGTGCGCGAGGGGCTGGAGAAGAACGGCTTTCTCGACTGGGGCAAGACCCGCGATTTTGCCGAACGCATCATCAAGGCCTTTGACGTGCGCACCCCCGGCCCCGGCAACGCGGCGCGGTCGCTGTCGGGCGGCAACCTGCAGAAGTTCGTGATCGGCCGCGAGGTGCTGCAGGACCCCGAGGTGCTGGTGGTGAACCAGCCGACCTGGGGCGTCGATGCCTCCGCCGCCGCCGCCATCCGCCAGTCGCTGCTGGATCTGGCCGCCAAGGGCGCCGCGGTGATCTGCATCAGCCAGGATCTGGATGAGCTGATGGAAATTTCCGACAGCTTTGCCGCCTTGAACGAGGGCCGCCTGAGCGCCCCGCGCGAGGCGATGGGTCTGACGGTGGACGAAATCGGCCTGATGATGGGCGGCGCCCACGGCATGGAGGTGGCGCATGTGTAACCGTTTCGGTGTCCGCAAAGGGCAGCGTCCGGCCCGTCGGGGGGGGAGCAAAGCGCCCGCCCCGTGGGGGGCGGGCCGGGCGCAGCCCGGCCTGCAGGCCGGGCGGAACGCCGCCAGCAAGAGCATCAGAATAAAGAACGCAAAACAGGGAGCCGCTTCATGATCCGGCTTGAGAAGAGGCCGCAGCCGTCGCGCACCTGGCCGGTGGCGACGCCGCTGGCGGCGGTGCTGGCGACGATGTTTTTTGGCGGGCTGCTGTTCGCCGCCCTTGGCAAGCCGCCGGTGGAGGCGATCCGCACCATTTTCTGGGAACCGCTGTTCGGCGAGTTCGCCTTCTACTACCGGCCGCAGCTGCTGGTCAAAGGCGCGCCGCTGGTGCTGATTGCCATCGGCCTCAGCCTGGGCTTCCGCGCCGGCATCTGGAACATCGGCGCCGAGGGCCAGTACATCATGGGCGCCATCTTTGGCGCCGGTGCCGGCCTTGCCTTCTACCCTTTGGAGGCGTTCTATATCTTCCCGATCATGGTGATTGCCGGCGCGTTTGGCGGCTGGGTCTGGGCGATGATTCCGGCGATCCTGAAAACCCGGTTCGGCACCAACGAGATCCTGGTCTCCCTGATGCTGGTCTATGTCGCCGAGCAGTTCCTGGCCTCGGTCTCTCTGGGGCTGCTGAAGAACCCCGAGGGCTTCGGCTTTCCCGGCTCGCGCAACCTGCAGTCCTGGGACAGCGCCCATAACGCCGAGCTGATTGCCGGCTCCGGCATGCACTGGGGCGTGGTGGCGGCGCTGATCGCGGTGATCTTTGCCTATGTGCTGCTGAACCGCCACATGACCGGCTACCACATCCGGCTGACCGGCGAGGCACCGCGGGCGGCGCGCTTTGCCGGCGTCAACCCGGCGCGGCTGGTGCTGTTCTGCCTCGGCACCTCCGGCGCGCTGGCCGGGCTGGCCGGCATGTTCGAGGTCTCCGGCCCCTCCGGCCAGATCTCCATCGACTTCAACGTGGGCTATGGCTTCACCGCGATCATCGTCGCCTTTCTGGGCCGGCTGCACCCGGTCGGCATCCTGCTGGCAGGCGGGCTGATGGCGCTCACTTATATTGGCGGCGACATTGCGCAATCGAACCTGCAGCTGCCCGCGGCGGCGATCCAGGTGTTCCAGGGGATGCTGCTGTTCTTCCTGCTGGCGTTCGACCTGCTGACGAACTTCCGCATCGCAATCGGCAAGCCGGAGGTGGCGTAACATGGATCTGTCTGCAATCAACCCGGTCCTGCTGATCGCCTCGCTGATGGTGGCGGCAACCCCGCTGCTGCTGGCCGCGATCGGCGAACTGGTGGTCGAGAAATCCGGCGTGCTGAACCTCGGCGTCGAGGGGATGATGATCGTGGGCGCCATCGCGGGCTTTGCCGTGGCGGTGGAAAGCGGCTCGCCCCTGCTCGGCTTCGTCGCCGCCGCCATCGCAGGCGCGGCGCTGTCGGTGCTGTTCGCCATCCTCACCCAGTTTGCCCAGGCCAACCAGGTCGCCTCCGGCCTGTCGCTGACGCTGTTCGGGCTGGGGCTGTCGGCGCTGATGGGGCAATCCTATGTCGGCGTTAAGCCGCCGCGGATGGGCGACATCGACATCCCCGTCCTCAGCGACCTGCCGGTGATCGGCCCGATTCTGTTCGGCCATGACATCATTCTCTACTTCGGCATTGCCCTGACCGCCGCGGTCTGGTGGGTGCTGAAGTACTCGCGCATCGGTCTGGTGCTGCGCGCGGTGGGCGAGAACCACGACGCCGCCCATGCGCTGGGGTACAAGGTGATCCGCATCCGCCTTGCGGCGATCATGTTCGGCGGCGCCTGCGCCGGCCTTGGCGGCGCCTACATCAGCCTGATCCGGGTGCCGCAGTGGACCGAGGGCATGACCGCCGGCATCGGCTGGATCGCCCTGGCGCTGGTGGTGTTTGCCAGCTGGAAGCCGTGGCGCGCCCTGCTCGGGGCCTATCTCTTTGGCGGCGTCACCGTGGTGCAGCTCAATCTGCAGGCGGCGGGCGTTGCCATCCCGGTCGAGTATCTGGCAATGTCGCCGTATCTGATTACCATTCTGGTGCTTGTTATCCTTTCCGCGGACAAGAGCAGCGCACCCGCTTCGCTTGGCCGCAATTTCCACGCCTCCCGCTAGCCGGGGGGCTTTTTGCCCGCCCCGGCTGCCGGGGCCAATCAAAACCAACTGGGGAGTCCCTTTGATGAAACTGACCAACCTCCTGACCAGCGCCGCAGTGGCGCTTGGCCTCGCCGCGGGCGCGGCCTGGGCCCAAGACAAGACCAAGGTGGGCTTTGTCTATGTCGGCCCCGTCGGCGACGGCGGCTGGACCTATGAGCACGACCAGGGCCGCAAGGCGGTCGAAGCCGAATTCGGCGACCAGGTCGAAACCGTCTACGTGGAAAGCGTGGCCGAAGGCCCGGATGCCGAGCGGGTGATGACCCAGATGGCGCTGCAGGGCGCCGACCTGATCTTCACCACCTCCTTCGGCTACATGGATCCGACCATCAACGTCGCCAAGAAGTTCCCGGACGTGAAGTTCGAGCACGCCACCGGCTACAAGCGCGCCGACAACGTCTCGACCTATTCCGCCCGCTTCTACGAGGGGCGCGCGGTGCAGGGCACCATTGCGGGCCACATGACCGAAAGCAACATCGTCGGCTACATCGGCTCCTATCCGATCCCGGAAGTGGTGCGCGGCATCAACTCGGCCTATATCCACGCCAAAAAGGTGAACCCCGACGTCGAATTCAAAATCGTCTGGGCCTTCACCTGGTTCGACCCGGCCAAGGAAGCGGACGCCGCCAAGGTGCTGATCGAACAGGGCGCCGACGTGATCCTGCAGCACACCGATTCCACCGCGCCGCAGGCGGCAGCCCAGGCGGCCGGCAACGTCTACACCTTCGGCCAGGCCTCCGACATGGCGGAATACGCGCCCAAGCCGCGGGTCTCCTCGATCATCGACGACTGGGCGCCCTACTACATCGCCCGCACCAAGGCGGTGATGGACGGCACCTGGGAAAGCGTTGACACCTGGGACGGCATCGGTGCCGGCATGGTGGGCATCGGCGAGATTTCCGACGCGGTCCCGGCCGAGGTGAAGGAAGCGGCGCTGGCGATCAAGGACGCGATTGCCTCGGGCGAGTACCACCCGTTCACCGGCCCGCTGAACAAGCAGGACGGCACCCCCTGGCTGGCCGAGGGCGAAACGGCCGATGACGGCACCCTGGCGGGCATGAACTTCTATGTCGAAGGCCTCGAAGGCGACATCCCGCAATAAGCCACGGCTGCACCGGAAACGGAAAGGCCCGCCATCCGGCGGGCCTTTTTCATCGGGGCCGCCGGTCGGACGGTCAGGAACAGCGCACCGGTGCCGCCAGTCTGCGGACCTGCCCGCCGTCACGCTCTGCCAGCGCTGCGCCGGTCACCGCGCAGCCGGAGATCTGCGCCGCATGCGCCGTCAGCGCGCGCAGGGCGGCGCTGTCGCGGGCCTGCAGCTCCTTCTTAGGCATGCTGATGGCAAACAGCACGGCAAAGCTGCTGCCATCCACGGTAACGATGCGGAACCGCGTCTCTGCACTTGCCAGATGGGTCTTGGCCGCATAGGGCGACTTGCGCTCCGATGCCTTGTAGGCCAATGCCGCCGCGGCGGCGCCGCCGCCTGCCAGCCGCGCGCCGCCGGCCTGGAAGCCGGCCGAATGGGCGACCAGCCAGGGCGCTCCGGTGCGGGTCTTGTGCAGCCCCGGGCGCATCGCCGCAGCGGGGGCCAGTTCCGCCGCCGCGGACGCCCGGTAATCCGTGCCGCCCGCAGCGTGAGCACCGGCCTGGGCACCAAATCCGGTGCGGGTCGCCGCCCAGTAGTCCGGCGTCTCCGGCGCGGCGCAGGCTGCCAGCAGGGCGGCAGCCGGTAAAATCATCGCAAGTTTCATTCCGGCCCTTCCAGTTCGCAAAAGAAACCCATCGCACGGAATTCGGGCCGGAGTATGACATGCTTGCGGCGGCACCGCAGACCCTCCGGCGCCGCAGCGCCGGAGGGACCGGGACAGGCCCGTTGTCAATGCCCGCCCGAGAACACCAGCGTCTGCACCGGCATCAGCAGCAGGCGCAGGCGCAGGCCCGCCGCATGCACAACGCCGATGGTGTCCACCACATGCAGGAAGATGCGCTGGCCGGCGCCAAGGCTGTCATCATGCTCCAGCCGCTCGTGGTTGCTGGTATAGACATTGGCAATGCAGTTGCTGCCCGGCGGCACGGCTTCGGCGGAGCCCTCGTAAAGCGGCTCCATGAAGACGGTGATGGTTCCCGGCTGGCGGCTGTTCTGCAGATCGCGCAGCTCGTCGGTGGGCCGCAGCTGGCCCGAGGCGATCACATCCTGCACCCCGACCACCACCATCGGGATCACCGTGAACGGCTTGGTCATGCAGCCGATCTCGCCGATCATCCCCGGTTTGATCACCTGGGCCGCCATCTGGCTGAACCCCGCCTGGAACCGGTTCCGGCCGGAAGACAGCGGCACCAGAATGCCCGCCGGGCGCAGAACCGGGCTGACGTAATCGCCGACCTGCAGCGCAAACTGTTCAACCCGCCCGTCTACGCCGGCCGCGACCATCGTCTTGCCCAGCTCGGCATTGGCCAGTTCCAGCTGCGCCTCGGCGCTGGCCATCTGGGCCGGGATCAGCACCTCGATCTGCTGCTGCACAGCCGCCTTCTGCGCCCTGGCCGCATCCAAGGCGGCCATGCGTTCATTGACCAGGTTTTCCAGCCGTTCGATTTCGCTCAACCGCACCGCACTGGAACCCTGATCGCGCAATTCCTGGTTGCGTTCCAGATCGTCGCGCGCCTGCGCCAGCCCGGCCTGCGCCTGGGCAATGCCCGCGTCGGCCTTGGCCAGATCCGTATCGGCCAGGCTGCGCGACGCCTCGACCTGGGCAATTGCGGCGCGTGCGGACTCGACCGCGGCTTTCTGCGACAGCCCCTCCAGGCGCAGCAGCGGCTGGCCGGCCGCGACCTCCTGATTGTTCTCGACATAGACTTCGGCCACCCGGCCGCCCACCTGCGGCAGGATGGTGACGGTGCGGAAGTAGGACGCGACCGAATTGGTTGCCGGGTGGAAATAGAACAAAGTGGTGATCACCGTGAGGGTCAGCATGACACAGGCGGTCAGCCCCCAGCGCAGCTCATACCAGATGGAAAACAGCGTCAGCTCACGACCGATCCGCTTGCCCTGCACAAAGCGGCGGAACAGGAAATCGGGCAGGATGGTCACCAGCGCGCACAGAAGTGTCTCGATCATGGTTCAGTGCCCCTCTGCCGCTGGTTCCGCCTGCACGTCGGCTGCCGGTGCCGGCGGCGCCCCGGCCTGGCCGCTGTCCGGTTCCTCTGCGGGGGCGGCCCCCGGCCCGCGGTCCCGGATCGCATCGGCGATGGCGCGCAGCGGTGCGGCCAGATCAGGGATCTGGAACCCTGCCATCAGGATCGCCGCCACCCAGAACACGTTGTTGTGGGTGAACAGCGCCAGCAGCGCCAGGATGCCGACCAGCTGGAACTGCGGGTGGTTGTTCTTATGCGCCATCCGCTCCGGCAGCGCATGCAGGGTGAAATAGGCAACTCCGATCAGCAGGATCAGGACGGCGGTGAACACCGCCATGAAGCTGAACAGAAAATCGCTGCCGTCCGCAGCGGTGACATAAGAAGGTATATGCCCCGTCGCCATCGGGTGGGCATTGGGCGTTGACATCATCTGTCCCCCGTCATCAATTTCCTAAATAACTGCCATCCATAGTTGCACCCGGCAGCGGTTTCGCAAACTGTTTTCTGCCCGGCCCGCGGCGCGGATTTCCCTTTGCCTGCCGGCGCCTGCGTGCCACTCTGCGCCCATGACGAAGAATCCGACCAGCCCCGATGGAACCCCGGCCAGCCGCTTTGCCTTTGGCACCATGCAGTTCGGCGGCCGTGCGGATGAGGTGCAGTCAGCCGAGATGTACGCGGCCTGCCGCGGCGCCGGAATCAACCACTTCGACACCGCCTGGGTCTATACCGGCGGCCGCGCGGAACAGATTCTGGGCCGCCTGATCCGGGCCGAGCGCGACAGCCTGCTGATCGCCACCAAGGCGGGCTACCAGGGCGGCGCCGGCGCTGCCAACCTGCGCGCCCAGCTGGACGACAGCCGCCGCCGGCTGGGCCTGGACATGGTCGACGTGTTCTACCTGCACCGGTTCGACCCGGACACCGACCTGCGCGAAACCATGGAGTGTTTCGCCGCGCTGAAGGACGAAGGGCTGATCCGCTATGCGGCGCTGTCGAACTTTGCCGCCTGGCAGGTGATGAAGGCGCAGATGGCGGGGCTGGCCTGCGGCACCGGCGTGGACATCCTGCAGCCGATGTATTCGCTGGTGAAACGCCAGGCCGAGGTCGAGATCCTGCCGATGTGCGCCGACCAGGGCATTGCCGCGGTGCCCTATTCCCCCCTGGGCGGCGGGCTCCTGACCGGCAAATACGCCACCGGCGGCAGCGGGCGCATCACCGAGGACGACGGCTACCGCACCCGCTACGGCCCCGCCTTCATGCATGAGGCCGCCCGGCGCCTTTCGGCCCTCGCCGCCGCGCGCGGCACCGATCCGGCCACGCTGGCCGTGGCCTGGGCCGCCGCGCATCCTGCGGCGCCCGTGCCGATCCTCTCGGCCCGCAATGCCCGGCAGCTGCAGCCCTCGCTGGCGGCGCTGGATTTCAAAATGGACCCGGAGCTTTATTGCACAATCGAAGCGCTCAGCCCGCGGCCTGCGCCCGCAACTGACCGGCTGGAAGAACAGAAATAGACCCATGCAGGATTTCATCGTCATCGGCGGCGGCATGGCCGGCGCCAGCGCCGCCGCCCGCCTTGCCGACCTGGGCCGCGTCACCCTGCTGGAGATGGAAGACGCGCTTGGCTATCATTCCTCCGGCCGCTCCGCCGCGCTGTTCGAGGAGAACTACGGCCACGGCCCGACTGTCACCCTGAACCGCGCCAGCGCCGCCTATCTGCGGGAAGGCGGCTACCTGTCGCCGCGCGGGCTGATGCTGGTGGGGGCCAAGGGCGACCCGGACGGGTTTGCCCGCGATGTGGATGAGCTGCAGATGGCCACGCTGGAGCTGGACGAGGCCCGCGCGATGGTGCCGATCCTCAATCCCGAAACCGTGGGCTTTGCCGCCATCAGCGGCGCCGCCGAGGACATCGACACCGACCGGATGCTGCAGGATTTTGCCAAGGCCCTGCGCGCCGCGGGCGGGCAGATCGTGACCAAGGCGCCGGTGAGTGCCATCACCCGCACCGCCTCCGGCTGGCAGGTCACCGCGGGCGGGCAGACCTATCAGGCCCGCCATCTGGTCAACGCGGCCGGCGCCTGGGCGGACCGGGTGGCGGCGCTGGCCGGGGTGGCGGCGATCGGCCTGCAGCCCAAGCGCCGCTCGATGGCGCGGCTGCCGGCGCCGGGCGGCCATGATGTCAGCGGCTGGCCGATGATGATCGGCACCGGCGAAACCTGGTACGCCAAGCCCGATGCCGGCAAGCTGCTGGTCTCGCCGGCCGATGCCGACCCGGTGGATCCGCATGACGCCTATGCCGACGACATGGTGCTGGCCGAGGGGCTGGCCCGCTACGAGGAAATGGTGACCGAGCCGGTCACCCGGGTCGAAAGCAACTTTGCCGGCCTGCGCAGCTTTGTCCGCGACGGCACCCTGGTGCTGGGTCCGGACCCGGATGTGCCGGACTTCATCTGGTGCGCCGGCCAGGGCGGCTACGGTATCATGACCGCGCCCGCAGCCTCGCAGCTGATTGCCGACCTGGTGGCAGGCCGCATGCCCGTCTTGGACGCGGACACGGTGGCGGCGCTGTCCCCCGCCCGGCTGCGCTGATGCCGGTGCGCTCCGTTCCCGGCTCGGCCTCGGTGGCGGCACCTGAGGACGGCAAGCTGTTTGCCCCCGCCGCCGCCCGCAACTGCGATGTGCTGTGCGATCTGCTGGCAGAGGTGGCCCCCGCCAAGGGCCGCGCACTGGAACTGGCCAGCGGCACCGGCCAGCACGTGGCAGCCTATGCGGCCCGCCTCCCCGGCCTGACGTGGCAGCCCAGCGAGGTGGAGGACGTCCGCCTGGCAAGTATCCGGAGCTATGCCGAAGAGAGCGGCCTCAAGAACGTCCTCCCGCCGGTTCAGCTCGACGCCACCGCCCCCGGCTGGGGCGCAGCGCATCCCGGCCAGGACCTGATCGTGCTGGTGAACCTGTTGCATCTGATCAGCGAGCGCGAGGCCCGCACCCTGATCCGCGAGGCCGCCGCCGCCCTCACCCCCGGCGGGCGCTTCGTGATCTACGGCCCCTTCATGCGCGGCGGCGAGCTGACCAGCGACGGCGACCGTGCCTTCCACGCAGCGCTCTCCGCCCATGACCCCGAAATCGGCTACAAGGATGACTTCGACGTGATCGATTGGCTGCACGGCGCCGGGCTGGAGCTGCTGCAGGCGGTGGAGATGCCCGCCAACAACCTGGCACTGGCCGCGGAACGGCAGGGCCGCTGAAGGCCGGCCCGGAGCACAGAGCGGAAAACACCCGGTTTCCGGCTATAATCCCGCCCCGGAACTTTGCTCCTGGCCTGCCGCCCGCACCTCGCGCAGCCCCTGCAGCACCTGCCGGATCTGCTCCAGGGCCGGGTTGTCGGGGAGATACAGCGCCTTGCAGCTGAGGCGGATCACCGGTGCGCTCTCCACCGCGTGGATCTGCCCGGCGGCCAGCGCCTCTGCCGCCATATAGGCCGGAAAATACCCCATGCCGCCCCGCCGCATCAGGTAGCGCAGCCCCATCGGCGCATTGCCCAGCACGATATGCTGGCGGCTGCGCTGCGGCAGCACCTGCTGCAGCTGCGCCGCATATTCACTGCCGAATTCCAGGTTGATGAACAGCGGCAGCGCGTCCCGTCCCAGCCGCAGCGGCTGGTCCGCCACCAGCAGCAGCGGCTCCGGCTGCAAATCCTCGACGCCCAGCCGTGTGCCTGCGGGAACCTCGTTGACGATCGCCAGGTCCAGCAGCCGCCGCGCCACCGCCTCGGCCATGTTCAGCCCGTGATCATAGTTCAGCGTGAACGGCACCGTTCCCTGCGCCCGCTCCAGCCAGACCGCCACATCCACCAGCAGCGGATCCCAGACCGACAGCTGCGCCCCCAGCCGCAGCGAGACACGCCCCGCCAGGCTGGCGCGCAAATCGCCCGACACAAACTCCCAGGTGCGCATCATCTGCTCGGCATAGGGCAGGAACTGCCGCCCCGCCGCGCTCAGCCGCGTGCCGCCCGGACCGCGCTCAAACAGGCTGGCGCCCAGGGCCTCCTCCAGCGCCTTGATCCGGGCGCTGACGGCCGTCTGGGTGATGTTCAGCTGCCGCGCCGCGCCGTGGAAGCTGCCCGCAGCCTCGATGGCCAGGAATGTCGCAAAGGCGTTGATCTGCATAGCAAGCATTATTTCTGCTCGGATTGAGCAAATCAATTCATTTTCCTGATCACGCACTTTTCGCTACCCTCCCGTCACATCAACCGTAGGAGCCGCGACATGCTGGACAAAAGCCACAAGCCGACCTGGACCAGTTTCCAGGACGCCACGCCCGAGGACTGGGCGGCGGTGGAGAAATACGAAGAGGCCTACAACGCCGCCCTGCCCGACCGGATCCTCGATGCGATCCGCTCGCTGGACGAGGACTGGACCCCTTACCCGGTGAACCGCTACCAGCACTCGCTGCAGTCCGCGACCCGCGCCTATGAGGACGGAGCCGATGACGAGATCATCGTGGCGGCGCTGGTGCATGACACCGGCGACATCCTGTCGCCCTACAACCACGGCGAGCTGTCGGCGGCGATGATGAAGCCCTACGTCAGCGAGAAGACCTATTGGATCCTCAAGCACCACTGCGTGTTCCAGGGCTTCTACTACAACCACTACTTCGGCGGCGACCGCAACGCGCGGGACAAATACCGCGACAGCCCGCATTGGGAGGACTGCCGGTATTTCTGCGAGAAATATGACCAATGCTCGTTTGACCCGGACTACCCGACCAAACCGCTGGAATTCTTCGAGCCGATCCTGCGCCGGGTGCTGTCGCGCGGCTGGGGCCACATGGAACTGGCGGAAACGGCTGAGAACTGACGCCGCCAATCAGGTTTTGCGCCGGGCTGCGCCCGTCGCCACGGGCGAGGCAGGGCGCGCCTTCGGCGCGCCCTGCCTCGCCCAACCGGACCCTTCGGATTTCAAATCCGGAGGCGGACGGGCGGGAGCTGCCCGGACGGGCTTGTCCGGCTCCTCCCGCCGGGTTCCCGCTCACTCCGCAGCGCGGAAACCCACTCCCGTCAGCACCGGCATGACCTGGCCGCCGCTGCCCATCTCAAACGCTTGCTCCACCCGGACAGAGCCGAGGCCAGCCGCGCCAAGCGCGTCCCGCACCCGCTGCAAAGTCAATCCGGAGGCATCTTCACCGGAGGCAAGCCAGTCCCATTGCACAAACATCCCGCCGCGGTTCAAAAGCCCCGCCAGCACCGCCACGGCACCGCCGTAGTCCGGCAGGAAACTGCAAACCGAGGAGGCGCAGATCAGGTCAAAGCCGCTGAGCCCGGTGCCGGCCCCGCCTGCGCTGCCGTCCAGAATATCCGCGTGCAGCGCCCTCACGTTGGGCAGCGCCTTGTCCTGCAGCACCGCGATCATCCGCTCCGAAGTGTCAACGGCCACCACCTCCTTCACATGCGGCGCGAGCTTTTCGCTCAAGAGCCCGGTGCCGCAGCCGAAATCGAGCACCCGCCTGGCCTGCCAGCCGCCGCCGGAGATGCCCGCGTCTTCGTCCAGCGCGGCAAAAGCGCGGTTGGCATAATGCCGGACATCGCTGTTGCCGTCCCAACCGTCGGCGTAGTCGTTCCAATCATCGCTCATCTTGCCTGCGTGCCCTGCTTTGGTGTCTTGAGCACTGGACAGTGAAGGGGAGTGCAGCTGCCGTCAACCGGCCGAGGCAAAAGGATCCGGCCGCAATGAGACGCCACAGAACCGGGGGTGACCGATGGTACACGAGCGCCAAACGCCGCGCCCCAAGGCGCTGCCGCCGGGCGGGCGGATGACCGGCCAGCCGGTGTCAGAGCGTGAAGGAGGCAGTGACCACAAGACCGGTGGCCTGCCAGTCGAATTCCAGCGAGCCGCCCGAGGCCGCCACCAGCTTGCGGATGATGGCTGAGCCGTTCTGGCGGCGCGGCAGCGACACTTCCGGGCCGCCGGCCTCCTGCCAGCGCACTTGCAGGGATGCCCCTTCTGCAGACCAGGACAGGCCAACTGTGCCGCCCGCGCAGCTGAACGCGCCGTATTTCACCGCATTGGTGGCCAGCTCATGCAGCACCAGCGTCAGGGGCGAGATCAGGTGCTCCGGCAAATCCAGCTCGGGGCCGGACAATGCAAACTGCCGCTCGCCCATCGGCGCATAGACGGCCAGCAGCCGCTGCGCCAGCGCCCGCACTCCGGGCGCGCTGCGCTCGGGCTGCACGATGGTGTCGATATGCGCCTTGCCCAGCGCCTCCAGGCGGCCGGTCAGGATCCGGCCCAGGGCGGCGTTTCCGGTCTCTTCCTGGGCGGTCATCCGGATGATCACCGACATCACGTTGACGATATTGCCGAGCCGGTGGCGCAGTTCGCGGTCGGCCAGCGCCCGGGCCTGCCGCTCGGCGGCGCGCTGCGCGGTGATGTCCAGCTGCGAGCCGAAGAAATATTTCACCCGGCCGGTCTGGTCCAGCACCGGGCCGATCTGCAAGGCGTTCAGAAACATCGAACCGTCCTTGCGGTAATTCACGATTTCCACCGTGCCGACCGTCTGATCGTCCAGCAGCTGCCGGACTGCGGCGATGCTTCCGGGAGTGGTCTCGCGGCCCTGCAGAAAACGGCAGTTGCGCCCCGTCACCTCGTCCGGCGGGTATCCCGTCAGCTCGCTGAAGGCGGGGTTTGCAAAGACAATCGGATTGTCCGGACTGTTGGGATCGGTGATGCACAACGGCAGCCGCGAATGGCGGATGAATTCCGCCAGTGCGCCGTCGGAGCGGAGGCTCCAATCATCTTCAAGGGATACAGAAGTCATTGCACAACCCTAAGGCCGAACTGCCTGTCCGGCAATGAACTTCACGCCGAAGCCCGGCGGCAGAGCCCGCACGGAAAAAGCCCCGGCGCGGGCCGGGGCTTTCTGGTGCTTGCCGTTTTCCGGACCCCTTGGGGCCCGGAGCGGACATCAGCCGTCCTTGCGGATGGTCTCGTTCTTGGGATCGTAGGGGCTGTCGCAGGTGACGACCGCATCCCACAGCTTGTCCTGGATCTTGACCTTCAGCCGGGTGCCTTCCACCGCGTGCTCGGGCTTGACATAGCCCATGCCGATGGATTTCTCGAAGGCCACCGAGTAGCCGCCGGAAGTCAGGCGGCCGACGCGGGTGCCGTCCTCGGCATAAAGCGCCTCGCGGCCCCAGGGATCGGCGTCCGACGGACCGTCGATCAGCAGGGTGCAGCATTTGACGCGCACGCCGGTCTCTTCCAGCTTGGCCTTGCCGTGGAACTCCTTGCCGAGGTCGACAAAGCGCGGCAGGTCGGCTTCCAGCGGGGTCGCGTCGCGGCCCAGCTCGTTGCCGAAGGCGCGGTAGGATTTCTCCTGGCGCAGCCAGTTCTGGGCGCGCGCACCCACCAGCTTCATGCCGTGCTTCTCGCCTGCCTTCTCCAGCAGGTCAAAGAGGTAGTTCTGCATCTCCATCGGGTGGTGCAGTTCCCAGCCCAGCTCACCGGTGTAGGCCACGCGGATCGCGTTGACCGGGCACATGCCCAGTTCGATCTGACGGGCGGACAGCCAGGGGAAGCGCTTGTTCGACAGCGCGGTTTCCGGATCGGCGTCGACGATCACCTCTTTCAGAACGTCGCGGGACTTGGGGCCTGCGATGGCGAACACGCCCCACTGGGTGGTCACGTCCTGCAGCTCGATGCGGCCGAACTCGGCTTCCTTGTCCTCGATCGCCTTCTTCAGGAAGTCGGCGTCATACTCGGACCAGGCGCCTGCGGACACCAGGTAATACTCGTCGTCCTTCAGGCGGACGATGGTGTATTCGGTGCGGGTGGTGCCGGCAACGGTCAGCGCATAGGTCAGGTTGATGCGGCCGACCTTGGGCAGTTTGTTGCAGGTGAACCAGTCCAGGAACTGCGTCGCGCCGGGGCCTTTGACGATGTGCTTGGTAAAGGCGGTTGCATCCACCAGGCCAACGCCTTCGCGGATTGCCTTGGCTTCGTCCACAGCGTGCTGCCACCAGCCGCCGCGGCGGAAGGAGCGGGCGTCGTGGTCGAAGTTTTCCGGTGCGTCCAGGGGGCCGAAGTAGTTCGGGCGTTCCCAGCCGTTGACCCAGCCGAACTGTGCGCCGCGGGCCTTCTGGCGGTCGAACGCAGGCGCGGTGCGCAGCGGGCGGGCTGCCGGGCGCTCTTCGTCCGGGTGGTGCAGGATGTAGACGTGCTCATAGCACTCTTCGTTCTTGCGGGCCGCGAACTCGGTGGTCATCCAGTTGGAGGAGTAGCGCTTGGGGTCGAGCGACGCCATGTCGATCTCGGCCTCGCCGTCCACCATCATCTGCGCCAGGTAGTAGCCGGTGCCGCCCGCGGCGGTGATGCCGAAGGAGAAGCCTTCCGCCAGCCACATGTTGCGCAGGCCCGGTGCCGGGCCGACCAGCGGGTTGCCGTCGGGGGTGTAGCAGATCGGGCCGTTGAAGTCGTCCTTGAGGCCGGATTCGGCGCAGGACGGAACGCGCTCTGCCATCGCCATGTACTGGTCGGCGATCCGGTCCAGGTCCAGCGGGAACAGGTCGGCGCGGAAGCTGTCCGGAACGCCATGTTCGAAACGCGCAGGTGCGCCGCGCTCGTAGATGCCGAGGATCCAGCCGCCGCGCTCTTCGCGGGCATAGGATTCATTGTCGGCGTCACGCACAACCGGGTGCTCCGGATTGCCGGCTTCGCGCCATTTGACCAGCTCGGGGTCCTGATCCATGACGATGAAGGTGTGCTCAACCGGGATCGCCGGCATCTTGATGCCCAGCATCTTGGCGGTGCGCTGCGCGTGGTTGCCCGAAGCGGTGACGACGTGCTCGGCGGTGATCACCACCTTCTCGTCGGACTCGACCAGGTTGCCGCCCTTCTCGACCATCTTGGTGCAGGTGACTTCCCAGTGGGTGCCGGTCCAGTGGAAGGCATCCGCCTGCATCTTGCGGACGATCTCGACGCCGCGCTGGCGCGCACCCTTGGCCATCGCCTGGGTCACGTCCGCCGGGTTGATGTAGCCGTCTTCGGTGTGGTAGATCGCGCCCTTCAGGTCGCCGGTCTCGATCAGCGGCCAGCGCTCCTTGATCTGGTCCGGGGTCAGCCACTCATAGGCCACGTCGCAGGTTTCCGCGGTGGAGGCATAGAGCATGTATTCGTCCATGCGCTCCTGGGTCTGCGCCATGCGCAGGTTGCCGACCACGGCAAACCCGGCGTTCAGGCCGGTTTCCTCTTCCAGGGTCTTGTAGAAATCGACCGAGTACTTGTGGATGTGGGTGGTCGCATAGGACATGTTGAACAGCGGCAGAAGGCCGGCTGCATGCCAGGTCGAGCCGGAGGTCAGCTCGTCACGCTCGATCAGCATGACGTCTTCCCAGCCGGCTTTGGCCAGGTGATAGGCAATCGAGGTGCCGACGGCGCCGCCGCCAACAACAAGTGCTTTGACTTGGGTTTTCATTCTCCCGCTCTCCAGCTTTGTGAGATTCTTGAGACTGCTTATGCCCAAGCGTAAGGCAACGCGCGAAATCCATCCGACGCAAAAAACGCAAAAACCGACCTTGCGCGCCATAGTGTACAGGAATCTTCTGCCAGCCTTGCCGGAAATGGCGTTTTTCCGCGCAGCGGCAGGGCGGCTGCAGCCCGCTGCCGCCGCTGGAAACCGCGGTGCTCCGGTGTCTGGCTGCGCTGCGGCGGGTCAGCAGTCGGCGACATTGCCGCGGCGGATGCAGACAGGCTGCGGCGCCTCTTCGCCGCTCTGTGCCTCCGCGACCTGCTCGCCGCCTGTGAGCAGGCGCCTGCCATAGCTGGCCGCCTCGCTCCAGACCGTCCCGCCGCCCGCTGCCGTTTCAGGCAGCCCGGCGGAGCCGCCATCTGCCCTGGCGGCGCGGGCGCGGGCAAAGCGGTCCTGGACGATGGTGCCGTAATCGGTGGCGCTGAGATCGCCCCAGTTCAGGCCTGCATCGCGGGTCTGGAAATAGTAATCGGCGCCGATCACTGCCTGCACGCTGAACACCAGAATGCCCGCCGCTTTCTTCAGTCCCATCTCTGCTCTCCAGTTCCGCGAAATGCTGCAGCACCATCCCGGACCAGGACCTGGCGCAGAATTGCGGCAGCTTTCCGGCTTTTCAGGGAAGAGTGCAGTGCAATTGCAGCGGCCCGGCCAGGGCCTGCCCTGCCGGCTGCTGTTGCTGCGTTCTGCCTGTGCTGTTTCTGATGCGCTGATCTTCAGCGCTAAGGAATGGCGGCGCCGCCAAGGGGCGGAGGCGGGACGGGAGGTTCCTCCCGCACGCTCAACGTTATCTCTGCGTGCCCCTGCCAAGGGGCCCTGTTCCTGAGCGCCGGGGGTGTCAGGCCCGGCGGTGACCGCGATCAGGGGAGATCATGGCAGGGCGGGCTTAAGATGCCGTGAGGGCGGCGTGCGCCGGGGGCGCAACACCCCGCACGGCGCGGGATGCCAGCGCAGGTTTCCGGCTCCCGGACGGGCCCTGGGCCGGGCTTCAAATCTCCAGGATCTTGCCCGGGTTCATGATGTTCTCCGGGTCCAGCGCCGCCTTGACCGCCGCCATGTAGCGGGTCGCCGCGCCCAGTTCCTTTTGCAGATAGGGACGCTTGCCCTGGCCGATGCCGTGCTCGCCGGTGCAGGTGCCCTCCATCGCGATCGCCATCTCGTTCAGCCAGCCGATATATTCATCCGCCTTCCGGCGCTCGGTGTCGCTGTCCATGTCGATCAGCAGCAGCGCGTGGAAATTGCCGTCGCCGACATGGCCGACCATCGGCGCCAGCAGGCCCATGCCCTCGGCCTTCTCCCGCGCCGCGCCGACGCATTCGGCCAGTCTGGAGATGGGCACGCAGACATCGGTGGAGATCCCCTTGGCGCCGGGCCTGAGCTGCAGGCTGGCCCAGTACATGTCGTGGCGCGCCTGCCACAGTTTGCTGCGCTCCTCGGCCGTCGAGGTGGCGGCGATGTCAAAGCCGCCGAATTCACCGGCGATGGAGGCAAAGATGTCCGCCTGCTCCACCACGCCCGCGTCCGAGCCGTGGAATTCCAGCAGCAGGAGCGGCGTTTCCGGCAGGTCGAGGCCGGAATAGGCATTGGCGGCGCGCACGCTCATTTCGTCCAGCAGCTCGATGCGGGCCACCGGGATGCCGTACTGGATCGTCATCATCACCGCGCGGCAGGCTTCATCCACCGAGCGGAAGGAACAGCGGGCGGAGCGGATCGCCTCCGGGATGCCCTGCAGTTTCAGGGTGAGTTCAGTGATCAGGCCGAGGGTGCCCTCGGAGCCGACCAAGAGGCGCGTGAGGTCATAGCCGGCCGAGGATTTCCGGGCCCGCTGCGCGGTGCGGATCACGCCGCCGTCGGCCATCACCGCCTCCAGCGCGATCACGTTGTCCTTCATGGTGCCGTAGCGCACCGCGTTGGTGCCGGAGGCGCGCGTCGCCGCCATGCCGCCGAGCGAGGCGTTGGCGCCGGGATCGATCGGGAAGAACAGGCCTTGGTCGCGCAGATAGGTGTTGAGCTGCTCGCGGGTGACACCGGGCTGCACCACCACGTCCAGATCCTCGGCGTGGACCTTCAGGATCTTGTCCATCCGCATCATGTCGATGCAGATGCCGCCGGCGGGTGCGTTCACATGCCCCTCCAGCGAGGTGCCGGTGCCGAAGGGAATGACTGGCACGCCATGTTCGGCGCAGACCGAGACAATCTCCGAAACCTCTTCGGTGGAGACCGGAAAGGCCACCGCGTCCGGCGCCTGGTTGGTGATCCAGGTGGTGGTATGGCCGTGCTGCTCGCGGATTGCCTGGCCGGTTTGCAGCCGGTCGCCGAAACGCTGCTGCAGCGTTTCGATGGCGGCGGCGATCCCGGCCTCGTTGCGCGGCAGTGATGTGGCTTGCACCATGGCGGGTCTCCTCGGGGTCAGTGGTCCGGCAAAAAATTCACGTGTTAACCTACGCCCTGCCGCTGCGGTTCTTCAATACCCAGTAACCGGTAGCAGCCCGGCCCGGCGGCGCGGCGAGCGGGCGGGCGGGGGTTTATCCGCCCAGGGCGATGCCCTCCCGCCGCGGGTCTGCGGCACCTTTCAGCTTTTCGCCGATCTCGATCGCGTGCAGGCCCGAGGTCAGGTCGCGGATGTTGACCTCATAGCCCATGTCCGTCAGCGCCTGTTCCTGCGCTTCGGCACCGGTGCCGGCCTCCAGGTCATAGGTGCCGAAGCGGTTGACCAGATGCGGCAGCGCCAGCGCCTCTTGCAAATTCAGCCCCCAGTCGGCCCAGGCGATGATGGATTTCGCCACATAGCCGATGATCCGGCTGCCGCCGGGCGAGCCGATGGCCAGCACCGGCTTGCCCTCGCGCAGCAGGATCGTGGGCGCCATCGAGGAGCGCGGCCGCTTGCCCGGCTCCAGCCGGTTGGCGACCGGCACCCCGTCGGAATGGGTGCGGAAGGAGAAATCGGTCAGCTCGTTGTTCAGCAGGAAACCGCCCGACATCAGCCGCGAGCCAAAGGCGTTTTCGATCGTCGTGGTCATCGACAGCACATTGCCGTAGCTGTCCACGATGGAGATATGCGAGGTCGAGGGCAGCTCGATCGACTCGTCATCCGCCAGCAGCAGCGCATGATCGAACTCGGGCGCGCCCGGCGCCGCCTCGGGCAGCGCGTCATCGCCCTGCAGCAGCTCTGCGCGCGCGGCCAGGTAATCCGCCGCCACCAGCCCGTGCACGGGCACCGGCACATAGTCGCTGTCGGCCATGTAGCGCCCCCGGTCGGCAAAGGCGAGGCGCGAGGCATCGCCGATCAGCCGCCAGGCCTCGGCGCTGTCCGGTCCCAGCGCCGCCAGGTCATAGCTGTCCAGCATCCCCAGGATCTGCCCCACGGTCAGCGCCCCGGAGGACGGCGGCCCCATCCCGCAGGCCTCGAAATCGCGGTAGGCGACGCAGACCGCCGGGCGTTCCTTGACCCGGTAGAGCGCCAGATCGGCGGCCGACAGCACGCCCGGATTGCCGGCGGCCTCGGCAACCGTGCGGACGATGCCGGCGGCAACGGGACCGGCATAGAACGCCGCGGCCCCCTCCTCTGCCAGCGCCTGCAAGGTTGCGGCATAGTCCGGGTTCAGCAGCGTCGCCCCCTCCCTGACCGGATCGCCATCCGGCAGGAAATAGGCGGCTGTGGCGGGGAACCGCGCCAGCCGTTCGGCGTCGCCCCCCACCAGCGCGGCCAGCCGCGGCGACACCGCAAAACCGTCCTCTGCCAGCCGGATGGCCGGTTCGAACAGCGACGGCCAGTTGGCGCGGCCCCAGCGGCGGTGGGCCGCTTCCAAGAGCGCAGGGGTGCCCGGCGTGCCGACCGAACGGCCGCCGACCACCGCGTCGAAGAACGTAATCGGCGCGCCGGCCTCATCCTGGAACAGGGTGGGCGTTGCCGCCAGCGGCGCGGTCTCGCGGCCGTCCAAAGTCGTCAGCTGCCCGGTTTTTGCGTCATACCAGACCAGGAACGCGCCGCCGCCCAGCCCCGAGGACTGCGGCTCCACCAGCCCCAGCACGGTCTGCACCGCCACCATCGCATCCGCCGCGGTGCCGCCCGCGCGCAACACGTCCGCCCCGGCCTCCGCCGCATGCGGATTGGCCGCGGCGACCATCCAGTTCTCCGCTTCCACAACCTGGCCTGCCGCCTTGGCCTCGATCGCGGCGGCGGCTGCGGGGGAAAGCGCCTCGATGGTTCCGGCTGCGGCCGCCTCGGGCGCAACGGCGTCGGCGGCCTGCTGCGCGGCAGCGCTGCCCGCGCAGGCGATGAAGGCCAGAATCAGATGCCTCATGGAAAAGTCCTTTCTCAAATTCCGGGCCGGGTGCGGGCGCTTACAGCATCGAGGGCACCACCTGGTCCGGCGGGCGGTGGCCGTCCTCGAAGGTCTTGATATTGAGCAGCACCTTTTCGCCCATCTCGATCCGCCCCTCGATGGTGGCGGAGCCCATATGCGGCAGCAGCACCACGTTCGGCAGCTCGCGCAGGCGCGGGTTGATGTCGGTGCCGTGCTCATAGACATCGAGGCCGGCACCGGCGATTTCACCGGCGCGCAGCATCCGGGTCAGCGCGTGCTCGTCGATGACCTCGCCGCGCGAGGTGTTCACGATGACGCCCGAGGGCTTCATCAGCTTCAGCCGCCGCGCGTTCAGCAGGTGAAAGGTCGACGGCGTCGACGGGCAGTTGACCGAGATCACGTCCATCCGCGCCACCATCTGGTCGAGGCTCTCCCAATAGGTGGCCTCGAGCTTCTCCTCGGTCTCGGGGCGCAGGCGGCGGCGGTTGTGGTAATGGATCTGCATCCCGAAAGCCGCGGCGCGTTTGGCCACCGCCTGGCCGATGCGGCCCATGCCAAGGATGCCAAGGCGCCGCCCGGCAATCCGCCCGCCCAGAAACGCGGTCGGCGCCCAGCCCTGCCAGTCGCCCTTCTGCATCACCGCCAGGCCCTCCGGCATCCGCCGCACCACCGCCATGATCAGCGCCATGGCCATGTCGGCGGTGTCATCCGTCAGCACGCCCGGCGTGTTGGACACCAGGATGCCGCGCTGGCGGGCCGTCGCCACATCGATGTGATCGACGCCGGCGCCGTAGTTGGCGATCAGCCGCAGCCGCTCGCCCGCCTGGCCCAGAAGGCCCGCATCGATGGTATCGGTGACGGTGGGCACCAGCACATCGGCATCCTTCAGCGCGGCCGCCAGCTGGGCCCGGGTCATCGGCGTGTCATCGTCGCGCAGGCGCACGTCGAACAGCTCGCTCAATCGTGTCTCCACGGGTTCCGGCAACCGTCGCGTAACAACAACACTCAGTCGGTCTCTTGGCACTTGCGCTCTCCCTTGGGCTTTTCATTTCCTACGCCTCCATGGCATCGTGGCGCAGGACGCGGACGGGCACAAGAACCCACGCGCATTCCCTTGCCGCCGGCCGGAGCATTGCCGGCAGCGGCAGGCGGAAGACTGGCAGAAGACCGGAACAAGAGGCTGGGCACAAACCGGCCGGGCAAGAAGAGGCGGGCAGGCAGTGAAAAAAGCGGCAATGGCACTGCGCCATCTGGCAGCGTCAGTCCTGGTTCTGGCGCTGACGGGCGCCGTTTGCGCGGCTGAAGCCCGCGGCCCGGTCACCAACCTGCCGCTGCCCCGCTATGTCTCGATGAAGGCGGCAGCCGGCAATGTGCGCCGCGGGCCGTCGCTGACGCACAAGATCGACTGGGTGTTCAAACGCCGCGGCATGCCGCTGGAGATCACCGCCGAATACGGCCACTGGCGCCGGGTGCAGGACCGCGAAGGCGCCGGCGGCTGGGTGCATTACGCGCTTTTGTCCGGCGTGCGGACAGTGCTGGTCGAGGAGGACATGCTGACCGTGCACGCCCGCCCCGACAGCCGCGCGCCGGTGACCGCCGCCTTCGAACTCGGCGTGGTGGCGCGGCTTGGCGAATGCGGAACCAGCTGGTGCGAAATCTCGGCCGGCGGCTACAGCGGCTGGGCGCCGAAGAAGAAGCTCTGGGGCGTCGCCCCGGACGAGCTGCGCGAGTAACCTCCTCTTCCCCTGACCAGCTGCGCTTCCCTTTGCGCTTCTTCTTTGGGGCAAATACTCCGGGGTGAATTGGCCGTGAGGCCAAGAGGGGCAGCGCCCCTCTTCCTTTTAAACCTGCGGGGCAGCGCCCCTTCCTGCCTCCTTTTTCAGCGTTGCGGCAATCCGCGCAAGCGCGGGAATGCGCCAAACCATTGCACCCGCAGCAATCGTGTTCTAAACGGGGGCCATGCCTATGGCTGCCACAGCCGGTTCCGGCCCTTCCCGCCAAGGGTCCCGCTGCGGCAGCACCGGACTACCCAAACCGGCGCAGCCCCGCTGCGCTGACGACATCAAAGCCTCCGAGATCGCTGAAAGGTTGTGGAACATGGCAGAAAATCAAACCCCGGACATATTGTATACCATTGTAGACGAAGCGCCCGAACTGGCCTCGGCATCCTTCCTGCCGATCATCCGCAAGTTCGCCGCCGCCGCCGGTGTCTCTGTCGGCACCAAGGATATTTCGCTGGCCGGCCGCATCCTCGCCGCCTTCCCGGAGAGCCTGACTGACGCGCAGCGCCAGAGCGACGACCTGGCCGAGCTGGGCCAGCTGGTGAAGACGCCCGGCGCCAATGTCATCAAGCTGCCCAACATCTCCGCCTCGGTGCCGCAGCTTGTGGCCGCGATCACCGAGCTGCAGGGCCAGGGGTTTGACATCCCGGACTACCCGGACGAACCCAAAACCGACGCCGAGAAATCCGTGCGCGCCCGCTATGACGCGATCAAGGGCTCGGCAGTGAACCCGGTGCTGCGCGAAGGCAACTCCGACCGCCGCGCCGCCAAGGCGGTGAAGAATTTCGCTCAGAAGAACCCGCATTCGATGGGTGCATGGTCGGCGGACAGCAAGACCAAGGTCTCGTCGATGCCGGGCAACGACTTTTACGCAAACGAGAAATCCGCGACCATCACCGCCGCGCAGGCCGGTGACGCAAAGATCGAGTTTGTCGGCAAGGACGGCGCCGTCACCGTGCTGAAGGACAGCTGGCCGCTGGCAGAGGGCACCGTGGCCGACGCCGCCTTCATGTCCGCCAAGGCGCTGTCGGCGTTTCTGAAAGATGCCATCGAGGACACCAAATCCGACGGCACCATGTTCTCGCTGCACCTCAAGGCCACCATGATGAAGGTCTCCGACCCGATCATCTTCGGCCATGCGGTCAAGGCCTGGCTGGCGCCGGTGTTCGACAAATTCGGCGCACAGATGGACGCCCTCGGCGTCGATCCGAACTCCGGCCTCGGCGACCTGTTGAACCGGGTCAAGGACAACCCGGAGATCATGGCCGCCATCGACGCGGTGCGCGCCGAGCGCCCGGACATGTATATGGTCGACAGCGACAAGGGCATCACCAACCTGCATGTGCCCTCGGACGTGATCATCGACGCCTCGATGCCCGCGGTGATCCGCGCCGGCGGCAAGGGCTGGGATCAGACCGGCAGCAAGGGCGACACCAACTGCGTGATCCCCGACCGCTGCTATTCGACCGTCTATGACGAGACCATCCGCTTCTTCAAGGCCAACGGCGCGCTGGACGTGACCACCGCGGGCGCGGTCGCCAACGTCGGCCTGATGGCGCAGAAGGCCGAGGAATACGGCTCGCACCCGACCACGTTTGAGGCCCCCGCCGACGGCACCATCCGGGTGGTTCTGGAAAATGGCGAAACCCTGCATTCGCATGAGGTCGAGGGGGGCGACATCTGGCGCTCCTGCACCGTCAGGAAGGCGCCGATCGAGAACTGGATCGAGCTGGCGATGGACCGTCAGCGGCTGACCGGCTCGGAAGCGATCTTCTGGCTGGACGCAAACCGCGCCCATGACGCCGAGCTGATCAAATACGTGACGCCGGCGCTGGAAGCCGCAGGCGTTGCGGACAAGTTCCGGATCCTGGCGCCGCGCGAGGCCACCCGCCAGTCGCTGGAAACCATCACCGCGGGCAAGGACAGCATCGCCATCACCGGCAACGTGCTGCGCGACTACCTGACTGACCTGTTCCCGATCCTGGAACTGGGCACCAGCGCCAAGATGCTGTCGATCGTCAAGCTGATGCAGGGCGGCGGGCTGTTTGAAACCGGCGCCGGCGGCTCGGCCCCCAAGCACGTGCAGCAGCTGGTCGAGCAAAACCATCTGCGCTGGGATTCGATGGGTGAATTCTGCGCGCTGGGGGAATCGCTGAACTTCCTTGCCGACAGCACCGGCAACAAGAAGGCAGGCGTGCTGGGCGCCGCCGCCGAAGACGCCACCCAGGGCATCCTCGACAACAACCGCTCGCCCTCGCGCAAAGTCGGCGAGCCGGACAACCGCGACAGCCACTACTGGTTTGCGCGCTACTGGGCCGAGGCGCTGGCGGCGCAAAGCGATGACGCCGAACTGGCGGCGCATTTCGCCCCCATCGCCGAAGAGCTGGGCGCCAAGGAGGAGCAGATCCTGTCCGAGCTGGCCGCAGCCCAGGGCGCGGCGGCAGACATCGGCGGCTACTACCGCCCCAGCGCGGAGCTGAAGGCCCGGGTGATGCGCCCGTCAGCCACGCTGAATGCGATCATCGGCTGATCTTTCCGGTCCGTCCGGAACTGGAAACGCCCGGGCAAGCCCGGGCGTTTTTAATTGCGGCAGCCAGCGGCGGGTTCAGAAGTTCTGCCACAGATCCCGGGCTGCATTGCCATCAGCCGCGGCGGCGGGCTGCGGCGCAGGCTGCACGTCCCAGTCATCGCTGCCATGAGCGGACGGTACCGGCGCCGGAGCGCTGACCGGCCGCGCCGGCGCGGCCGTCCGGCCGCCGGCGGGGATCTTGAAATGCGCCACCAGATCGCTCAGCTTGGAGGCGTCGGACTTCAGCATATGGCCGGCCGCGGTGGCCTGTTCCACCATCGCCGCGTTCTGCTGGGTCACCTGGTCCAGCTGGGTGACGCCGGTGTTGATCTCATGCAGGCCGGTGGATTGCTCGGCGGCGCCTTCGGCGATGCCGGAGACCAGCTGCGAGATGTGGCTCACCTGCGACACGATGCTTTGCAGCGCATCGCCCGCCTTGCCGACCAGGTCCACGCCGCGGGCGACCTGCCCGGAGCTGTTGCCGATCAGGGTCTTGATCTCCATCGCCGCGTCCGAAGACCGCTGCGCCAGCGCCCGCACCTCGCTCGCGACCACCGCAAAGCCGCGCCCGGCCTCGCCCGCGCGCGCCGCCTCGACCCCGGCGTTCAGCGCCAGCAGGTTGGTCTGGAACGCGATGTCGTCGATCACCGAGATGATCTGCGAGATATGCGCCGAGGATTCCTCGATCTCGGTCATGGCAGCCACCGCGCTTTGCACCACCTCGCCGCTGGTGCGGGCTTCTGCCTTGGCCTCTTCCATCGTGGCCTCGACACTGCGGGCGCCTTCGGCGGCGGATTTCACCGACGCCGTCAGCTCATCCAGCGCGGCGGCGGTTTGCTCCAGCGTGGCGGCCTGGCTTTCGGTGCGGTGCGACAGGTCATCCGAGGCCTGGCTGATTTCCGCCGCGCCGCTGCGGATGCTGCCGGCCGCCGCAATCACCTGCTCCACGGTTGAGCTCAGATTCTGCGCGGAGGTGTTGAAGTCCTGGCGCAGCTGCTCGTAATCCTCCGGGAACGTCTCGGTGATCCGCGCCGTCAGGTCGCCCTGCGACAGCGCCGCCAGCTTGCTGCTGAGCGCGCTCACCACCTTGCCGCGGGTCTCGTCGCGCTCCTTCTGCGCATCTTCCAGATCTTTCTGGCGGATCAGCGCCTGGCGGAACACATCAAGGCTTTGGGCAATCTCCCCCAGTTCGCTGCGCGCATTTGCAGAGGGGATTTCGCTGGCGGTGTCGCCGTCTGCCATCGTCTGCATGCGGTTCTTGAGCCCGTTCAGGGGGCCGGTGACGCTGCGGGTGATGAAGAAGGCGGCAAGCGACAGCGCAATCAGGCTGACACCAAGGATGATCAGCGCCTCGTTGCGCATCAGCGCCACGTCAGCCTCGATATCCGAAACATAAGCGCCGGTGCCGACGATCCAGCCCCAGGGCTTATAGGCCTGCACATAGCCGATCTTGGCTTCGATCACCTCGGAATCCGGCTTCTTGAAGTAGTAGGTAAGCTCCCCTGCCCCCTTGCTGGCGGCAATCTTCTCCAGTTCCTGGAACACTTTGATGCCGGTCACATCCTCGTAGGCCCCCTGGTTGGTGCCATTCCAGGCGGGAACGGTCGGATGCGCCTGCACCACCAGATCATGGTCGAAGACAAACACATAGCCGGCGTCGCCAAAGCGCAGAGCGGTCAGCCGCTCGCGCCCGATGGCGCGGGCCTCCTCCTCGGTAAAGCGGCCGGATTTCACCCCTTCCTCCAGATCACGAAGCAGGCTGACTGCAGTGTCAGTGACATTGTGCAGTTCCGCATAGCGCATTTCATAGGCGTTCTTGACGGATTGGGACAGCAGCAGGAAGGTCAGAAGGGCCGTCAAGCCAAGTGCAAGCGCGGCGAGCGCATAGATCCGCACCGGGAGACGGTAGAAGAATGCAGGCATATTGAAAGGGTCCTTTGCATGGGGCAATTTTCTACCTCTTAGGTCCTGCTTCCTAAGATTTCCCTAGCCTCGAAAGTCGAGGCTAAAATCTTTTGTTTTCGACGTCCGCATCAGCGCGTTCGGGCCGTTTGCGGCCTGCGCCAGATGCCCCCCCGCTTACCCATCCGCTCTGCTCAGCTTTGGGGCTTCCGGCCGGCCTCATCTGACTGGTCAAAGCGGATTGGTCGCGCATCCTTGGCCTTGATTCTATTGGATCGATGGCCTGAGACGCGGGCTGGCGGCGGCGTCCGATACCAGGTGAACCGGCAACGCCCCCCCTGTTTCCGTGCTTTGCTTTTGCACTGCAGCGCATCGGCGCTACCATAAGCAGCCTGGAGGGACGTGCGCATGACACTGAAAGTTATAGGTGCGGGAATAGGACGCACCGGGACCTACTCGCTCAGGATTGCCTTGAACCGGCTGGGGTTCGGCCCGTGCTACCACATGGAAGAGGTGCTGCTGAACATGCCGTCGCAATTGCCATTGTGGCAGGATGCGGTGCGCGGAAGCCCCAACTGGGCGGCGGTCTTCAAGGGCTACCAAAGCGCCGTTGACTGGCCGACAGCGCGGTTCTTTCGCGAACTGAATGCCGAATATCCGGACGCCAAGTTCATCCTCGGCTACCGCAGCCCGCGAAGCTGGGCCGAAAGCTTCTCGCAGACCATATACCAGCTGCTGTCCGGGGTTGAAAACGCCCCCGAAAACCAGCGTGAATGGCTGGCAATGGTGACCGAGCTGATCTCGCAGAACGGCATACCGCCGGGATTGGATGTTGCGGGTCTCGAGAACGCCTTCACCGCACATGCCGAAGCGGTAAAGGCCGAGATACCAGCCGCGCGCCTGCTGGTATTCGAGGCCAAGGACGGATGGGAGCCGCTCTGCGCTTTTCTGGGGGTTCCGGTTCCGGACGAACCATTCCCGCGGACCAATAACCGGACCGAGTTCTGGGAGCTTGTCAAAGGCGCATCCTGAGTGCCGCGGCCGGGGTCCGCAGGATCCTGCGGCGCACGGCCGGGAAGATGTCGGAGGAAAGCCGCACGTGCCAGAGAACCGAAAACTTGCTGCCATCCTGGTTGCCGATATCGCGGGCTACAGCCGTCTGGCGGGCCTGGACGAAGATGGCACGCTCGCACAGCTGCGGGTGCTGCGGAGCGATGTTGTTGACCCGGCGGTAGCAACGCACAACGGGCGGGTGGTCAAGCGCACCGGCGACGGTGCGCTGGTGGAGTTCCGCAGCGTTGTTGAGGCCGTACGCTGCGCAATCGAAATTCAGACCGCGATGATCCCGCGCAACGCCGGCCTGCCGCAGGACCGCCGGATCGAGTTCCGCATGGGCATCCACATCGGCGACGTTGTCGAGGAACGCGACGGCGATCTGATGGGCGATGGCGTCAACATCGCGGCGCGGCTGGAAGGCATTGCCGATCCGGGCGGCATCTGCCTGTCGGAAGATGCCTACCGCCAGGTCAGGGCCCGGCTTGGCGTGCCGGCCACCGATCTGGGCAGGAAAGCGCTGAAGAACATTGCCGAGGCGCTGACCGTCTATGCGCTGGACGTGGGAACGCCTGCCGGGATGGCACCCCGCCAGCCGGATGCCACGGCAGGCCCTGCCGTTGCGGAAAAACCTTCGATTGCCGTTTTGCCCTTTGCCAACATGTCGGGCGACCCCGAACAGGAATACTTCGCCGATGGCATGGCGGAAGACATTATCACGGCGCTGTCGCGGTTCGAGCAGCTGTTTATCATCGCCCGCAATTCCAGCTTTGTCTACAAGGGGCAGGCGGTGGACATCAAACAGGCCGGCCAGGACCTGGGCGTGCGCTATGTGCTGGAAGGCAGTGTGCGCAAGGCGGGGGACCGGGTCCGTATTACCGGGCAGCTCATCGACGCCGGCACCGGCGCCCATTTATGGGCGGACAAGTTCGACGGCAGGCTCGAAAATGTGTTCGAGCTGCAGGATCAGATCACCGCCAGCGTTGTGGGTGCGATAGAACCCACCGTCCGCAAGGCCGAGATCGAGCGGGCGCGCCGCAAACCCGTGCAGCACATGGGCGCCTACGATCTGTATCTTCAGGCCCTTCCGCATGTGTACACTGTGCAGCCGGGGGAAAACGCCAAAGCTCTGGACCTGCTCGGCCGGGCGATTGAGCTGGACCCGGAATATGCGCCGGCGCTGGCGCATATGGGCTGGTGCCTGGTTCAGCGGGCAACCCGCACCTGGGAGCCCTACAGCGGCGACGACACAGGCCTGGCGGTTTCCCTGGCCCGCCGTGCGCTGGCGTTTGGAAGCGGCGATGCGCATGCGGTCGTGCTGGGCGGGTTTGTTCTGTCCATGCTGCGGCAAGACCACCTGACCGGGCTGGACGCCGTCAGACGCGCGGTGGAGATCAACCCCGGATCCGGTTTTGTCAACGCCATGGCAGGCTGTGCCCTGATTTTCGGAGACGATGCCGCGGCCGGCCTCAAGCTGCTGGACCGCGCCATGGAGCTGTGCCCGAAGGATCCCAATTTTTTCAGCTTCCTGACCGTGGCGGCCTATGGCCACTTTCTCTGCAACCGCCCCGAACATGCCATCGAACTGGCGCAGCGGTCATTGGCCCGGAACTCCGGATGGGACTCTACCTACTGGGTGCTGATTGCCGCCTATGCCATGCTCGGCCGCCCGCAGGACGCCGAAGCGACTGCCGCCCGCCTGCTGGCTATTTGCCCGGAAGCGAACGTGTCGCATTACAGGAAGGTCCTCCCGATCCGGAACCCCGGCTCACGCGAGATGGTGCTTGCCAGCCTGAAGAAGGCGGGGATCCCCGAAGGCTAGGACAAGTTCGGAACGCCCAAACCCGCTCCCCAGCGCGTCTTTGAAACCCTTTGTTCGCCGGGCAGCTGCACCGCCCTGGGAACAAGCGGATACGTCGTTTCGTTTGGTGGAAGGACCATGAAAATCCCGCCTGCAGCGCGAGGGCATTCGAGCAAGCAGGAGAACATGTCCCGATCAAGACGTTTGCTTGCGCCGTGTCCGGAAGGCGGGTGCTGCGCTTCTGCCCCGGCCTCAGACCGCTTTGCTTGCCTCAGCATCATTGCCGCCGTTCTTCGGTCCCTTGTTGAACGGCTTGAGGTAAACCGCAGGGATGATCCGCGGCTGCCAAAGCAGGCTCCCGGAGCAATCGGCAGACAAAATGAGCGCTCAGGCAGGCGTCCGTGCCGACACCGCCGCGCGGCCGTTTCCCAAAGGCCGGCCTCGGCGCCGAACGCTTGATCTTCCTGCGCTCAACAGGCTGGCCTGAGCGATCAACCCCGGCGAAGTGAAAGATCTCCCGCCCGATGCCGGTGCCAATGCCGATGACGGAAATCTCGTCCGGGTTTCCCGGGTTCCTGGATTTCATGACTGCTTTTCCTGTTTGCAGAGACAGGCAAAGCCTGACCTGCCGGGTGAAGCAGCCGGTACATCCCATAAGGGACGGATGCTGCAGACTGGGCGAACGGCAGCATCACAGAAGCGGCCCGATGTGACCAGCAGCCGGATATTGGAGAATGGATTGCCTGGGGGTCCGCTGTGAACGAACGTGCCAGGCGGATCACAGAATGGCCTATTTGCCCAGGTCCGTCCTCGCTTTTCCGGCAGCGCGCTGTCCGTCAATTGCCCCTGTGCGTGCTGTCGAGGCCCTGACAACCAGATCCGATTTCAACAGGCTTGGCTCGGGCACTTTCCGGGTTTCGACCCAGCCGGCAATCGCGTCCGCCGCCGCCAGGCCCATGCGGGCCACCGGCAGATGCACGGTCGTCAGCCCGGGGCAGAGGTGGGCGGATCCGGGCAGGTCGTCGATCCCCATCAGCGACACCCCGCCCGGCACCGGGATGCCGCGGCGCTGCAGCTCATACAGCGCGCCGGTGGCCTGAACATCCGACATGCAAAGGATGGCGGTGGTGTCCGGCCGGGCCTGCAGCACTTTCTGCACGCCGTTGCAGCCGCCCTCGATCGACAGCGGCTCGAGGTGGAATTCCAGCTGGGCGCCGCCGGGGCGGCGGCGCAGCGCCTCGACGCGGGTGCCGGTCCGGTCGTTGGTGTCCGTCGGTCCGTGGATCACCGAGATGCGGCTGTGGCCGAGCCCGCTCAGATGGCTGAGCGCGGTTAGGGCCGCAGCAGCGTTGTCATAGCCGATGGTGGGCAGGGCAAAGTCCGGATCATAGCAGGAGGTGGCGATGGCCGGGATCCCGCCGCGGTCGATCAGCTCAAAAAGGGCGGCGCCGTGGGTGACCCCGGACACGATCAGCGCCTCGGCGCCAATGTCGACCAGCGTGCGGGCCTTTTCTGCTTCGATGCCCGGGATGCCGTCGGTGGTGGAGACCACCAGCGACAGGCGGTGCTTGTCCAGCTGGCTTTCGAGCCGGGACAGGTAGCGGGCAAAAATCGCATTGTCCAGCGTTGGCACCAGCGCCCCGACGAAACGGGACCGTCCGCTGTTAATGGCGCGTGCGGCGGCACTGGGCATGAACCGCAGGCTGTCCATCGCCGCCTGCACCTTCTGGCGTGTCGCCTCGGACACCGCCTCGGGGGTATTCATGACCCGCGACGCGGTGGCAACGGAAACGCCTGCCGCCGCAGCAACATCCCTGAGGTTCGCCCGTTTTTTGGTCATCTTACTGCTCATCCCTGCCTGCCATCTACAGTCCTGAATTCCGGCGTTAAAGAAAACATTGACACATGTAACTGGTTTCATCAACCATGTAACTAGTTTCAAACCTGAGATTCGGATACCGCAATGACCCGCTACGCCGTGCTTCACGACTTCGACAACATGGGGTTCCAGACTCCGGAAAGGGCCTTTCCGGGCTTCGCCAAGGGGCAGAGCGGGGTGTCCCGGGTGCTGGCGCCGCGCGAACTGCTGAAGCAGGAGATGCGAGCCGGGGACCTTCTGTCGCTGGAGGCGCCGCAGGGCGGTGCCGCGCTGCGGATTGCTGCCTTTGATGATGGCGGACGGCCGGCGCTGGCAGCGCTGGGGCTGCAGGCGGACGCGCCGATGCCCCTGGCGGATTGCGACGCCGCGGAGCTGCTGGGCTGGATCGCCGGCAACGGCGGTGAGGCTGCGGCGGACATCCCGGCCTGCACGCTGGACATGCCCGAAGAACCGCTGGTGCTGAAGGCCGGGGCGGCTGCCACCGTGTGGATCAGCTGCCCGGCGGAGTGCCGTCAGCTCGCCCATGGCGGGGTGGCGGGTAATGCCAGGGTGACCTGGCAGCCCGCGGCGGGAACGGGGCCGCTGCTGCCGCCGCTGCTGGGCGACACCCGCGAGGAATTCACCGTCAGCCGTGCCACCGCCATGTCCTATGAGGTGAAACAGGGGGAGATTGTCCAGATCATCGACGTCGAGGGGCAGCAGTGTTCGGACTTCACCGCCTTCAATGCGGCGGCGTTGCAGCGGGGCGAGGAGCTGATGATCGACGGCACCGCCACGCGGTCGATGGTACGCCGCGCCTATCCGGGGCCGGGGCTGCTGGACAAGTTTTTTGACCGCGAGATGCGCCCCCTGCTGAACGTGGTGCAGGATACCTGCGGGCGGCACGACACCTTTGGCCTCGCCTGCACCGCCCGCGGCTATGAGGAGCGCGGCTTTCCCGGCCATGTGAATTGCTCCGACAATATTTCCCATGCGCTGGCGCGGTTTGGCGTGGCGCGGCGGTCGGCCTGGCCGGCCATCAACTTCTTCTGGAACACCTGGGTCGATCCGCATTCGCATCACATCCTGACCGAGGAATCCCACTCCCGCCCCGGTGACTATGTGGCGATGCGGGCGCTGGAGGATCTTGTCTGCGTCTCCACCGCCTGCCCGGACGACATCGATCCGATCAACGGCTGGAACCCGACGGATGTGCATATCCGCATCTACCGCCCCGAAACACCCCTGCGCCGCGCTGTTGCCTACCGCGAAAAGGAAGACGCCCCGATGTCGATCAGCCAGAACTCCGCATTCCATGAACGGCTTGAACCGTTGACCCAGCATTTTGCCCCCGCGCGCGATCTCTGGGCGCCGGTGAGTTTCCCGTCGCATGGAACCACCGGCGAATACTGGGCCTGCCGCAACGCGGTCACGGTTCAGGACATGAGCGGGCTGCGCAAATACGACATTGCCGGCCCCGATGCCGAGGTGCTGCTGCAGCGGGCGACCACCCGCAACGTGGCCAAGCTGGCGGTCTGGCGCGGCTTCTACACACTGATGTGCGACGAGGCCGGCACGGTAATCGACGACGGCACCCTGTTCCGCCTGGCCCCCGACCTGTTCCGCTGGTGCTGCGGCTCCGAGGAAAGCGGCCGGGTGCTGGAAACGCTGGCGCAGCAGACGGGCCTGCAGGTCCGTATTCATGACATGCGCGGGGCGATGCCGAATCTGGCCATTCAAGGCCCCAAGTCTCGGGATCTCTTGCGCAAAATCGCCTTTACCCAGCCGCATGTGCCGGCACTGGACCAGTTGAAGTGGTTCGGGGTCACGGTGGCCCGACTGCATGACCGCGAAGGCGCGCCCTTCATGCTGGCGCGCTCGGGCTACACCGGCGAGCTGGGTTTTGAGATCTTCTGCGCCAAGGCAGACGCGGTGGCGGTCTGGGACGCGGTGATGGCCGCGGGCGAGGAATTCGGGATCACCCCGATGGGCTCCGCCGCATTGAACATTATCCGGATCGAGGCCGGGCTGGCTGCCGCCAATGCGGAATTCGCGCCGGGCGTGGATGCATTCGAGGCCGGGCTGGGATTTGCCGTCGATCTGAGCAAGCCCTCTTTTACCGGCAAGGCGGCGCTGGAACGCAACGCGCGCGAGCCGCGCCGGGTGCTGAAGGGGCTTTTGCTGGGCTGCAACGACGTGCCGCTGCACGGCAGCCCGGTTTACGACGGCGAACGGCAGGTCGGCACTGTGACTTCGGCCACCCGCTCGCCCTCGCTGGAGCACGCCATCGCCATCGCCCGGCTGAACGTCGAGCACGCCGAAAACGGCGCCCGGCTGGAAATCGGCCAGCTCGACGGGCGGATGAAGCGCCTTGGCGCCACCGTCACGGACATTCCCTTCATAGACCCGCAGCGCAAGCGGGCCCGCGCCTGAGGCGCTTGAACCACAGACCAACAGGAGAGAGAAAAGATGAAACCGCTGAAAACGCTTACCGCACTTGCGGCCCTCAGCATCGGTACCGGCGCCATGGCGCAGGAGAAGGTCATGGTGGGCGAGCCCAGCTGGCCCGGCGCCAAGATCATGAGCCGGATCATCGGCCAGGTGATCGAAACCCGCCTGGGCGGTGAGACAGGCTACGCCCCCGGCGCCAACGCGGTGATCTTTGCCGCGATGGACGGCGGCCGCGGCGACATCGACGTGCACCCCGATGTCTGGCTGCCGAACCAGGCGTCCTTCACCGACGAATATGTGGACCAGAAAGGCACCGTGGCGCTGTCCGCAGGCAGTTACGAGGGGCGCTCGGGGTTCTGCACGCCGACCTATATGGCCGAGGAGCACGGCATGAAGTCGATTTTCGACCTCGCCACCCCGGCGGCGCAGGAGGCTTATGACACCAATGGCGACGGCAAGGGCGAGATCTGGGTGGGCGCCTCCGGCTGGGCCTCGACCAATGTGCACAAGGTGAAGGTGCGCGACTACGGAATCGAGACCTTCCTGGAGCCGTCCTCCGAGGATGAAACCGTATTCTATTCGCGGCTTAAGGATGCGGTGGAGCAGAAAGAGGGCGTCGTCTTCTACTGCTACAAGCCGCATTACGTGCATGCGCTTTATGACGTGACGATGATTGAAGAGCCGGAGCACGACCCGAACGCCTATACCATCATCCAGCCCGATCAGGACGCGGACTGGTACAGCAAATCCTCGATTACCTCGGGCGACCAGGTGAAAACGGTGACCGTGGCCTATTCCAAGTCGCTGGAACAGCGGAACCCGGCGGCGGCGTCCTTCCTGAGCCAGATCGACATGGATGCGGGCGAGCTGTCCAAACTCACCTATCAGGTGGTGATCCAGGGCCAGGAGATCGACGCGGCGGTGTCGGACTGGCTGGCGGCGAATGGCGGAATCGTGGACGGCTGGCTGGGCCTGAACTGATCCCGATCCTTGGCCCTGCAGCCCAGCCGGCTGCAGGTGCCCGTACGAGACTTCAAAGACAGGGGGAGGCCATGGCGGACGACATCGCAATTGACGCACGCGGCGTCTGGAAGATTTTTGGCGCACGCGCGGACGAGGCGCTGCGGGCCATTCATGCGGAAGGCCTGAGCAAGGCGCAGGTGCTGGAGCGGTTCAACTGCGTGGTCGGCGTGGCGGATGCCAGCTTCCAGATCAAACGGGGCGAGCTGTTCTGCGTGATGGGGCTGTCGGGCTCCGGCAAATCGACGCTGGTGCGCCATGTGAACCGGCTGCTGGAGCCGACCGACGGGCATATCTACATCAATGGCGACGATGTAATGGGGCTGAACGCCGAGGGCCTGCGCGACCTGCGCAACCGCCGCGTCGCGATGGTGTTCCAGAACTTCGGCCTGATGCCGCACCGCACGGTGCGCGACAATGTGGCGATGCCGCTGGAAATCCGCGGCACCGGCAAGGCCCGCCGCTGGGAGGAAGCCGACCGGGTGCTGGAGCTGGTGGAGCTGTCGGGCTGGGAGGACAAATACGCGCATGAGCTCTCGGGCGGCATGCAGCAGCGGGTGGGGCTGGCGCGCGCCATCGCCTCGGACCCCGAGATCCTCTTGATGGACGAGCCGTTCTCGGCGCTGGATCCGCTGATCCGCAAGCAGCTGCAGGACCAGTTCATGGAGCTGTCCCGCAAGCTCGGCAAGACCACCATGTTCATCACCCATGACCTCGATGAGGCGATCCGCATCGGCCACCGCATCGCCATCATGAAAGACGGCCGCATCGTGCAGACCGGCACGCCGGAGGAGATCATCCTCAATCCGGCGGATGACTATGTGGCGGACTTCGTGGCGGGGATTTCCAAGCTCAACATGATTTTTGCCCATTCGGTGATGAAACCGGTGGCCGAGTTCGAGGCCACCCACGGCGCCCTGCCCGCCGATGCCATGGTGGCAAGGCCCGACATGGACCTGAGCGACCTGATGGAACTGGCGGTGGACGGCCACGGCATCGTCAAGGTTGCCGACGGCGGCGCCACCGTGGGGGTGATCAACCGCGCGGGCCTGATCCGCGCCATTCAGGACAGCCAGGCGTAAGGAGGCGATGATGAAACATATCGATCAATCACAGATCCAGCCGGAGACCGCCGGGCGCCTGAACGCGCTGGTGGGGGAATTCACCGGCCAGTCGCAGGCCTATTACCAGCGGGTCTTCAGCCACATGATGGAAGCGCCGGGCTACCGCTTCACCCTGAACCGCGCCGCCGCGGTGCTGGGGCCGGTCTGGTTCGGCGCCCGGGGCCTGTGGTCCTGGTTCCTGGGTTTTCTGCTGCTGGAAACGCTGGCCTACATCCAGATCGCGATGGGGCTGTTCGGCGACCTCGGCCGGGACTCCCGGCTGCGCGCGGAGCAGATCGCCCAGACGCTGGACCTGCGGCACCAGCAGATCGCCGCGGCAGAGGCCTCGGGCGCGTCCTCGCTGGAGGCGCTGAAACGCGCGGCGGAATCGCTTGAGGCGGCGCTGGCCGGCGCGCAGCAGGCGGCGGCAGCGGCCAATGCCAGCGGCATCATCTATCTGATCGCCGGCGCGGCGCTGCTGCTGGCGGTCAAACTCCTGGCGGCCTCGCTCGCGAACTGGACGCTGGAGGGGCAGTTTGCCCGCTGGCGCTCCGACCGCCGCGTGGCCAGCGGCTGGTCAATGCCGCGGCTGGCGGTCTCCGCCGTGCTGGCGGCGGCGGTGGTTGTGCTGTCGGCGCTGAAATTCGCGATGCCCGATGCCTTCTCGCTGCTGAACGCCTTCCCCACCAACCGCGACTGGCGGCTGAACGTGGGCGACGGGGTGCAGGCGGCATTCGACTGGACCAAGACCTCGGGCCGCGGCTTCTTTAACGGGCTGACCGCGGGCATGCGTACCCTTCTGGACTGGATCGAGGTGGTGCTGGTCGATACTCCCTGGCCGGTGGTGGCGCTGGTGACCGTGATGCTGGCCTATCTGTCCGCAGGCGCCCGGGTGGCGATCTTCACCGGCGCCGCGCTGGCCTATCTCGGCCTTCTGGACTTCTGGGAAAAGGCGATGACCACCATTGCCCTCCTGGGGGCTGCAGCGCTGATCTCGATCACGCTGGGCATTCCTCTTGGCATCTACTGCGCCCGCCGCCCCAAGGTGTTTGCGGTGGTGCGCCCGGTGCTGGACTTCATGCAGTCGATGCCCTCCTTCGTCTACCTGATCCCGGTGGTGGCCTTCATCGGCTCCGGCAAGCCCGCGGGCGTGGTGGCGACGATGATCTTCGGCAGCCCGCCGGTGATCCGCTTCACCGTGCTGGGCCTGCAGCAGGTGCCGGAAACCGTGCGCGAGGCGGCGCTCGCCTTTGGCGCCACCCCGCGCTACCTGTTGTGGCGGGTGGATCTGCCGCTGGCGCGCAAGACAATCATGGCCGGCGTCAACCAGACCATCCTGCTGTCGCTGGCGATGGTGGTCGTGGCCTCGCTGATCGGCGCCAAGGGGCTGGGTGAGGACGTGCTGGAAGCGCTGCAATATGCGGCTGCCGGCCAAGGCATCCTGGCCGGTCTGGCGATCCTGTTCTGCGCCCTGATCCTCGACCGGATCGTGGCCGGAAAAAGGTGAAGGCGAATGGCGCCGCAGCCAAGCTTTTTATGGCGCGGCGCCGTTACTTGGTCTCCTGAAGATGCACGGGTTATCTGCAGAAACTTTCTCTGCCGGAAGGACAGACCAGCAAGATCTTCACGCGCAAGCGAGCCATTCTGATGCTTGAAGAGCATGAGGCTGCAGCGTAGGCAATCCGCGTGCAGGGGGAGTAGTTCCGCCATCCGGAAATCCCCCCGTTTTCTGGTAGTCCCCCATTTTTACGGAGGCTTGGTCGTAGAATTTACGCGGCCATCTTCAGCTTCCGGGCGGGGGTCATCCCGCCGTTGCCCATGTTGGGGCGTTCATTGCTGCAGGACCACAGCCATGCAGTGGCACTCTGCTGCACTGCGTCGATGCTTTCGAAAATGCAGAGGTCGAGCCGCTCATGCCGGACCGTCCGGTTATAGCGCTCTGCGGAGGCGTTCTGTCGAGGTTTTCCGGGCTGGATGCAGGTCAGGCCGCCCCCCTGTTCCCAGCCGATTCCATGAGGGCGTGTAAACGCCATTCAGAAATGTCACTGGTTCTGCAAAGCAGGAACGTCACCAAGAGGCGTGACGTTCCTGCTTTGCAGCCCGTAGACCCCACATATCGAAGGGCTGAAAAGCCTTGCTGGGCTCAGGTCATAGGCCGAGCTTTCGCCGTTCTTTCTTGTTGTGGAATGCTTTGAGGCCTTCTTCGCGCACAATCTCTTCGAAGGCGCGCCAGGCGAGGCCATCACCATCGCGGCCGGCGCCAAGGCGCACGCCCGCCGCACTGCGCGCTGGACCACACGCTGGACCACACGCTGGACCGGCGGCTCGGGAAAGCGGTTCCTGGCAGAGCTTCAAGCATATATGTAAACAATAATAGCAGAAATACCAGCCACAAAGCGGATTTCGCGCCCCAATCTGTAATCTATCATTACTAATATTGACAAACATCTCGAGCCTCGCGTACTAATCCTGACAACTCGGGCGCAACCCGCACTGCGGCGCGCACGATTGGCGGCACCGTGCGCCGCCGCCCGGGAAGACAGAACATGCCACGCGATAGGAACCAGCAATGAGCGACTACATCCTGCCAGCCGAAACCCGCGACAATCTGAAGAAGGTGTCGACCGCCTCGGTCGCCACCGCTCTCTACAAGCGCGGCCTGCGCAACCAGTTCGTGCAGGGCGTGCCGCCGGTGGCGCGCAAACCCGTGCGCATGGTTGGTCAGGCCTTCACCCTGCGCTACATCCCCGCGCGCGAGGACCGCAATCCGCTGGCCGTCTTCCGCGACCGCGATCACAAGCAGCGCGTGGCGGTGGAAACCTGCCCCGAAGGCCACGTGCTGGTGATGGATGCCCGCAAGGACAGCCGCGCCGCCACCGCGGGGTCGATCCTGGTCACCCGGCTGGCACAGCGCGGAGTTGCCGGGGTGGTTTCCGACGGCGGCGTGCGCGACGCCGAAGGCATCGGCGCGCTGGACATACCTGCCTATTTCGCCCGCGCCTCCGCGCCCACCAACCTCACCCTGCACGAGGCAATCGACATCAACGTGCCGATTTCCTGCGGCGATGCCCCGGTGTTTCCGGGCGACGTGATGCTGGGCGACGGCGACGGGGTGATGGTGATCCCCGCCCATCTGGCCGAAGAAATCGCCGAAGAATGCACCCAGATGGAAGCCTATGAGGATTTCGTGCTGGAACAGGTGCAGGCCGGCGCCGGCATCATCGGGCTTTACCCGGCCACGGAGGAAGAAAACCTCGTGAAATTCGACACCTGGCGCGAAAAGGCGGGACGCTGACATGACCTTTGCACCGCACGGAAATCACCTGATCGCAGGCCGGCGCATCGACGCGCCGCAGCGTTTCACCTCGGCGCCCGCATCCGGCCCGGCCCACGACTATGCCGCGGGCACGCCTGCGGTGGTGGCCGAGGCCTGCGCCGCCGCCGAGGCCGCCTTTGCCGGCTTTGCCGCCAGCAGCCGCCAGCAGCGCGCCGCGCTGCTGAACACCATTGCCGGCGAGATCGACGCCCGCGGCGCCCGGATCACCGAGATCGGCAGCTCGGAAACCGGCCTCCCCGAGGCGCGGCTGGAAGGCGAGCGCGGCCGCACCACCGGCCAGCTGCGGCTGTTTGCCCAGCATATTCTGGACGGCGCTCACCTGGACCGCCGCCACGACGCCGCCCTGCCCGGCCGCCAGCCGCTGCCGCGCCCGGATCTGCGCATGGTGCAGCGCCCCATCGGCCCGGTGGCGGTTTTCGGCGCGTCGAACTTCCCGCTGGCGTTTTCCACCGCAGGCGGCGACACCGCCGCGGCGCTGGCGGCCGGCTGCCCGGTGGTGGTCAAGGGGCATGGCGCCCACCCCGGCACCAGCGAGATTGTCGGCGACGCCATCGTTGCCGCGCTGGACAAGCTGGGCATGGATGCGGGCATCTTCAGCCTGGTGCAGGGTGGCAGCCGCGCCGTCGGCGCTGCGCTGGTGACCGATCCGCGGATCAAGGCGGTCGGCTTCACCGGCAGCCTTGGCGGCGGCCGCGCCCTGTTCGATCTCTGCGCCGCACGCCCCGAACCGATCCCGTTTTTCGGCGAGCTGGGCAGCGTCAACCCGATGTTCGTCCTGCCCGCCGCCGCCGCATCCCGCGCGGCGGAGCTGGGCGCCGGCTGGGCCGCCAGCCTGACCATGGGCGCAGGCCAGTTCTGCACCAATCCGGGCATTGCCATTGTTCTGGACGGACCCGATGCCGATGCCTTTGTGCAATCGGCCGCCGCCGCGCTTGCCGATACGGGTCCGCAGACCATGCTGACCGGCGCCATGGCCGAGGCCTACCGCAGCGGCGCGCGGCGGATGGCGGAGGGCGCCGGCGTGAACACCCTGCTGCCGCCGCCCTGCGACGGCCGCGCCGCCACGCCGCAGCTGTTCGAGGTTTCCGCTGAAAACTGGCTGTCGAACGAAGATCTGGCCGAGGAAGTCTTTGGCCCGCTTGGTCTGGTGATCCGCGCCGAAACCCCGGAGCAGCTGGTGACGCTCGGGCGCAGCTTCAAGGGCCAGCTGACCGCAACCCTGCAGATGGACGACAGCGATCTGGCCCTGGCGCAAGAGCTGCTGCCGGTGCTGGAGCGCATGGCCGGCCGGGTGCTGGCCAACGGCTTTCCAACCGGGGTCGAGGTCTGCGATGCGATGGTCCACGGCGGCCCCTACCCCGCCAGCACCAACTTTGGCGCGACATCCGTCGGCACCCTGTCGATCCGCCGCTTCCTGCGCCCGGTCTGCTACCAGAACCTGCCTGAGGCACTGCTGCCGGCCGATCTCGCCGCTGTCTGAGGCGCAGCCCTCCGGCCCGCCGCCAAAGGCGGGCCGCCCGCCCAGACCCTGCATCGGGCATCCCCTGCCAGCATTACAGATTCTATCAACTCCGCAAAAAATCACCGCACCAACTGCGCGAGCTGACGCAACCTGTAGTCAAACTTTACAAATTAGGCACTTTTGGACGCAAAATCCCGCCTAATTGGTAATTTTTAGCGTTGATTTGTAAAATTCAACTCAGTACAGTGAACCATGGCTCGCAGCGCACGCAGCACGTCGCCCCAGGCCAAGACCAGACAGCATATGGGAGGATGTTAACGGTCGCATCTCAAGCGCGGGCTTGTCCCGCCCCGAAAGGCGCTTCAGCCGGGCAGCACCCGCAGCCGGACGCGCATCTTCTGCCAATCGACACAAAAGATCACCACCGACCCTCGGCGGCCGGGCATCCAGCCGGATCCCGCCGCCCGGACCCCGCAATTTGCGGAACTTATCTGGACGACAACATCTGTGAAGGAGGAACAGGTCTATGTTTTCTACGGGCTTGAAACACAAACTGGCACTAGCGCTCGGCGCCTGCATCTTCGGCACCTCGGTTGCCGCGGCGGACTTTCCGGCCCGCGACATCCGGCTGATCGTGCCGTGGCCCGCCGGCGGCGGCGCCGATGCGATTTCGCGCAAGATCAGCAACATTGCCGAGCAGGAACTGCCCAAATCCATCTACGTCGAAAACATCGCCGGCGCGGTCACCGCAACCGGCCTGATGCAGATGACCAATGCCCGTCCCGACGGCCACACGGTCGGCGTGCTGACCTATGACAGCATCATCACCCTGCCCCGCGGCCAGATGGTGCCGGGCTATTCGCTGGACAACATGATCCCGATCGCCCGCATCACCAGCGAGGCCGACGCCATCGTGGTGTCCAAACACTCCGGCATCGACAGCTTTGAAGAGCTGGTCGAAACCGCCAAGGCCAACCCCGGCAAGGTGCGCCTCGGCGTCGCCCCCAAGGGCTCCGGCCCCTATCTGTCGGCCAGCCAGCTGGAAAAACTGCTGGGCGTCGATTTCAACGTGATCACCTATGCAGGCTCCTCCGCCGCGGAAGCCGAGGCACTGCTGTCGGGTGAGCTGGACGCGGCGATCTCCAGCCTGGGCGATTTCAGCGGCATCATCGAATCCGGCGACGCCAAGGGCGTGGTGGAGCTGACCTCGGTGCAGAACCTGACCTACACAGACGTGCCCACCATCGCCTCCAAGGGCTATGATTTGCAGACCGGCAGCTTCATCGTGCTCGCCGCCCCCAAGGACACCCCGGCAGAAGCAATCGGCACGCTCGAAGCCGCCTTCAAGACAGCCTACGACAGCGCCGAATTCCAGGGCTGGCTCCAGCAGGTCGGTGTCACCCCCGACTGGCTCGGCTCTGACGAGGTCACCTCCTGGAAGGACGATCTGCAGCAGAAGACCTTCTCGCTGATGGACGAGCTGGGCCTGTAAGGCACTGCCGCAGAGGCTCCCCCGTGTCCCCGGCCTGCCCCCGGGGACATGACGCCCGGCCCGGCCCGGCGCCAGCTTGCCCCACCCAGCGGCCCGCCCTTTTGCCGAAACGGCGCGGACCGGCAGGCTGGACTGCACCCCGCCCCCCGTTCCGGCACCCGCATACCACTCACGACCCACCACCCCAGCCCGGGAGAAGACGATGCTCTTAAACAGGCAACTGCTATTCTATTTTGTCACTCTTGCAGTGTCCGCCGGATACCTCATTTCGGCGCTCAGCCTGGGCTCCCCGATGTCCGAAAGCGGCCTGACGCCCTCCTTCTTCCCGATCCTGGTGGGCGCCGCCGCGGTCCTGTTTTCCGCCATTCTGATCCTGCAGCGGCTGCGCGCCGGACAGGCCGGGCCCGCTGCCCCCGCGGCAGAGGCACCGCACAGCTGGACCCACCTCGGCGTGGCGGCGGCGGTCTTTGTCTACATCCTCGCCTTCAAGCCGCTGGGCTATTTCCTCTCTTCCGGCCTGTTCGTTTTTGCGATCATCCTGCTGTTCTCCTCGTTTGAAAAGCTGTTGCAGAAGGCCGCCCTCTCCGCCGCGATCACCGGCATCGCCTATGTCATGTTTCAGCAGCTGTTCGGGGTCCGCCTCCCGACGCTCTGGGGGTAAACCATGGATTTCATCTTACTTGTCCTGAGCAGCTTTTCCCTGCTCCTGGAGCCCATGAACCTGACCTATGTGGTCCTGGGCTTTGTGATCGGCACCATCTTCGCGGCCATTCCCGGCCTCACCGCCACCCTGGCGATGGCGCTGCTGCTGCCGGTGACCTACACCCTCAACGTCGAGACCGCGCTGATGGCCTGCGCCAGCATCTACATGGCCGGCATGTGCGGCGGCAGCATCACCGCAACCACCATCAACATCCCCGGTGCGCCTTCATCGATGATGACGGCGCTGGACGGCTATCCGATGCAGCAGCAGGGCAAGGGCGCGCTGGCGCTTGGTCATGCGGCGCTGGGGTCGATGTTCGGCGGTGCCGTCGGCGCGCTGCTGCTGATCGCGGTGGCGCCCTTCGTGGCCGAACTGTCGCTGCTGGTCAAAACCACCGGCAAATTCGCCCTGCTCGCCTTTGCCATCATCGTGGTGGTGATCGCCCAGCGCGGCCGCATCGCCCAGGCCGGGCTGGCCGCCTGCATCGGGCTGATGCTGGCCACCGTCGGGCTTGACGCAATGGAGCCGGTCACCCGCTTCACCTTTGGCAATGCCAACCTGACCGCGGGCATCGACCTGATGCCGGTGATCATCGGCACCTTCGCCATCGCAGAAGTGCTGATGCAGGCCAGCGCCTCGCGCGATACCAGCCTGCTCACCGCCGCCGCCGAAAAGGTCAAGATCAAGCGCCGCGATTTCCTGCCGCCGCTTGCCGACATCCGCAAAATCGGGCTGGGCTGCTATCTGAAATCCTGCCTGATCGGCTATTTCGTCGGCACGCTGCCGGGGGCCGGCGGCTCGATGGGGTCCTTCCTCGCCTATACCGAGGCGGTGCGCACCTCCGACGACCCCGAGAGCTTCGGCAAGGGCAACCCCAAGGGCATCGTCGCCTCCGAAAGCGCCAACAATGCTGTCTGCGGCGGTGCCATGGTGCCGATGCTGACCTTCGGCATCCCGGGCGATCCGATTACCGCGATCATGCTGGGGGTGCTGGTCATCAACGGCATCCAGCCGGGGCCGCAGCTGATGGCCGGACAGGCCGGTCTGATCGCGCCGATGCTGGCCGCGCTGCTGTTCAGCGCCGTGGTGCTGATCCCGCTGACGCTCTACCTGATCGGCCCCTACTTCATCCGCATCGTCGCGCTGCGCAAGGATGTGCTTTATGCCGTGATCGCGCTGCTGGCGGTGGTCGGCAGCTATGTGGCCACCTATTCGACGTTCCAGATGTTCATGGCCCTGGCCTTGGGGGTGCTGGCCTTCTATCTGCGCCGCAACGGATTTCCGGTCATCACCATGCTGTTGGGCTATATCCTCGGCCCCAATCTCGAGGAATTCCTGCGCCGCTCGCTGGCGCTGTCCAATGGTGATCCGACGACCTTCTTCACCAATCTCGACAGCCTGTTCTTCGTGCTGCTGACGCTGGTCTTCGTCTACTTCCTGGTGATCCGCAAACCGGCCGGCAAACCGGCCGCCGCCGGGGCCAGGTAGCCCGCCCCCGCTCCGGCGGGGCGCCTGATCACCGGCCCGGCGGCACATGCACCGCCGGGCCATTCCAACGGCCGCGTTTGCGCCTATAAAGGAGAGAACGGTCCAGCCCGAGCGCCCGGCCCGACCCAGGAACAGGCCCGAACCGAAACAAAGGAGACCACGTTGGCAGAGACACGACGCCCTACGCTGGCGGATCAGGTTTACGATCAGCTCATGGCAAAGATCCTCGACGAGGAATACCCGGTGCACAGCCGCCTGCCCGCCGAAGAGGTTCTGGCGCAGACCTTCGGCGTCTCCCGACCCATTGTGCGCGCCGCCTTGTCGCGTCTGCGCGACGATGGCATCGTGCAATCGCGCCGCGGCTCCGGCAGCTATGTGCTGCGCCAGCCCGACCGCCAGCTGATCAGCTTTGCGCCGCTGGAATCGATCTCCGACGTGCAGCGCTGCTATGAATTCCGCATCGACGTCGAAGGCGCCGCAGCCGCCTGGGCCGCCCGCCGCCGCGACGACGAGGATCTGGCGGCGATGGACCACGCCTATCAGGTGATGGAAGAAACCTATGAGCAAAGCGGCCTGGGCGTCGAGGCCGACCAGATGCTGCACCTGGCGGTAGCGCGCGCCACCAAGAACCCGTTCTTTGCCTCGGTGCTGGAATCGCTGGGCGAGCAGATCGCCTTCGGGGTCAAGCTGTCGCGCTCGCTGACGCTGCTGGACAAGCCCGCGCGCCAGGAGCTGGTGCTGGCCGAGCACCGCGCGGTGCTGCAGGCGATCCGCCTGCAGCAGCCCGAGGTCGCCGAAGCCACCATGCGTCACCACATCACCGCCGCCAAGGACCGGATGTTCGTCGGCAGCCAGGACAGCTAGATGTCTAGCCTTGGGGCGTGGCGGCTCGGATCAGCGATGAAACGATCCGGCTCGTTTGTCGATATCTTGCAGATGTATTCGCATGGCATTTGCCCCTTTAGCGTCTGCAGACGGCGCGCATAGTTATAGGCGGCGATGAACCCGTCGAGGCGGCCTTCCGGCGCAGCATGGGTCTCGGAGCGGTACCGCTGGACGGAGGCCTCCTTGATTGTGCGGATCACCGTTCAACCTGGCGGCTCGTCCAGGGATGGTTGATTATAGTCACGCGCCCCCAAAGGGGCCGCGAAAGCGCGTAGAACGCTGGCGGAGCAGATGCCCGACGTGGCCACGCTGAAGGAAATGCCGGAAAAACATCCGAAGCCTGGTTCACGGAGGCGAGCTGTGGACTGGGCCATGAGAAAGAAGAACCACAACCAGCGGCGGGCCTGGGCCCTGGCCGGCATCGATCCGCGTGTCTGCCGGCGGCAGCCGGCCCGGCCTGAGGACACCAAGTTGCGCGAGCGGCTGAAGAAATTGTCCGGTGAACGTCGGCGGATCACCGTTCTCATTCAAGATCCTCGCCAAGGCGCTTGCGGCGAAGGTGTTCATTCCAAGCCGAGTGCCCGCCTCCTCTGGCCTGCGCGCCATGGCACGATTGCATGGCGCGCAATCCAGCTTACCCGCGAGACGAGCTGGTCAGGCCTCTGCTTAAGCCAAAGCAACAAATGAGCCTGGTGTGATCGCCTCGTGTGACAAAAGCGGAAGGATATCCCGGCGCAGAAGCCGGAGCAAAGCGCGGCACCCTCGGACCTGCATGCCGATTTCAGCCGAAAGATCATAAAGGCTCCAGGCCCCGTGCAGTCTTTTCCCGGCGCGCAATGCTGAGCGCCCCCGGAAGCTGCTGACCGTCTGACACGCAATTTCCTCAGTCCGGCTTTCTGGAACTGGCTGCAGTTGGGGCACGTGAGACTGGGATCGGTCCGGAGGTGCCGGCCAGGCGTGCGTTCCATGAGCGATGGAATGACGGCGCCCTGACCGGCGATGGTGCGCTTTTTACCTCGGCCGCCGATCAGAAGTCAGCTTGGACCGCAACAACAAGGCTGCGTCCAGGCTGGGCAACACGGCCGATCGGGCTCACGTCAACACCCCGGGTATAATAGTCCTCATCAAAGAGGTTGTTGATCGCTGCGGTAAGGCGGACATTCCGGTTGGAAACGCCAAGCTCCTTGGACGCCTGCAGGTTCCACACCCAGGCTGACGGCAGAGGGCCAGCCGAGCCATCGGCCGTTTCAACCTGGGTATTGGCAGCGTCACTGAAAGCAGCGCTGCGGTAATGGCCATTGAGGCCGAAAGCCCAGCTGTCCAACTCGTACTCGGCCGTCACATTGACCTGATGATCCGAGGCGTAGGGCACTTCGTTGCCCGCAAATTGCCCCGAAAGCTGCTCGGTATCGGTCAATGTGTAATGCGCCTTCAGCGACAGGCCCGGCACCGTATAGGGCTGCCACGCCGCGGTCAGTTCCACGCCCTGGTGACGGGTTTCGCCCAGGTTCTGGAACTGCAGGCTGGCCCGGTCGAACTCGATCTGGTCGGAGAAATCGATCCGGAACAGCGCAGCGCTGAGGCTGATGTCCGATGTTGGCTCATAGCGCATCCCCAGCTCGTAGTTCCACGCCAGTTCGTTGCTGACCGGAGCGCCGCGGGTCACCTGCGCCACCTGCGGAACGCGCAGGGACTTGTTGGCATTGGCGAACAGGAAGACGCTGTCCGCCGCCTGGAAGCCAAGCGCCAGGCCGGGCAGGAGTTCGGTGGTGCGGTTGCCCGACGCGGTATTGTTGATGCGGTCGCTGAAATCGGTCTCGACGGATTCGTAGCGCAGGCCGGGGGTGATCTCCAGCCGGTCATTCATCAGCGAAACCGTGTCACTGATGTAAGCCGCATAGGCGTCGGTTTTGAAGTACCAGTCCCGCGCGGCCGTGGTGGTGCCGGTGGCCAGATTGGTGCGGTCGACGGCAAAATCGACCTCTTCGCGCACGTAACGGGCGCCGACCACCAGCTTGTGCGAGGCATTTGTGGTGTGGAACAGATGCGTGTAGCGGGGCTCGGTGCCGTAGACCGTGAACTCGCGCGGGCTGCTGGCCACGTCAGTTGCCGGGGTGTCCGGATCGAACGGCTGGCCGAAATCGAAGGTCCGGTCCGATTTGTGCGCGAAGTTCACCCAATGGAATTCCCCGCTGCTGCCGATCTGGCGGTCATAGGTCAGAGATGCGCGCAGGGTTTTTGCATCGAAGGCATCATGCGGGCGCGTTGATTGGCTCGGATCCTGTTCGTAGGCCTGAGGCGACAGCGCGCCGGGCAGTTCCGCGTCCACATCGTAATACTGCAGGCGGCCCTTCAGGCTGCTCTGGTCATCAATCCGCCATTCACCATCAACCATGACGTTCAGGACATCGGTTCCGGAATGCTCCCGGCCGCCGTCGCCAGTCACGGCGTTGACCTGCGCCTGCAGGCCGAAGTCGGGGGACACGAAGCCGCCCCACCGGAAGTAGGTGTCGCTCAGAAGGTTGCCCGTGCGCTCATCCACGATGAATTTCTGCTTGGCGGTGCCGGAGAGGTCTTGCGGGATCGGTTTGCTGATCAGGTCGATCACGCCGCTGACATTGTTCGGGCCGAAACGGACAGCGCCGCCGCCGCGGACGATATCGGCCCGGGCGATCGTTTCCAGGCTGGCCGGAAACAGCGAGAGCCCGGTTCCGGTGTAAGGCGCCAGCGCCAGCGGGATGCCGTCCAGCAGCATCATGACCCGCTCGCTTCGCAGCGGGTTGAGGCCGCGGATCCCGATGTTGGGCAGCACGCCCGTGCCGGTCTCGTCTTCGACACGGACGCTGGGAACCTTGCGCAGCGCATCGTCCAGCGTCCGGTTGCCCTGCTGGTGGAGGTCCTTTTCAGACAGGACATCACGTGCGCCCGGGTAACGCTTGACCTCTGCTTCCGTGGAATCGCCCAGCCAGCTGCCGTCAACGGATATCGCCTCCAATTCGATGACCTCGGCATCAGTCTGATTGGCGGTTTGCGCGTGCAGAGCCGCCGGCATCCCCAAACCGGCTGCTGAGAGCATCAAAAGCCCCAAGGTGCTGACTGGAAAGCCGAGAGACCGCTCTGGCCGTATGTGTGTGTTTCCTGCGTGAGTGGTTCGCATTTTCGTGTTCCTCGTTCCGATCGAATTTCGCATCCGGAAGAACTGCTTGCAGGAGCTGGTCAGCGCATTCTCTGCGCCGGCCGGCACCCGTGATCATCGGGCAACCGGCAGGTCTCTCTGTCTTTTGTCTGGCTGTATTCGCCGCGGTTCACATGGTCCTGATGCAACCGGGCTTGACGGGCTGCCGCTTGGCTGGGTCCCGGCTCTCATAGGTGGCAGCCCCTACGGCGTCAATCCTGACAAAAAAACTTTTTTTGCAGGCTGTTTATGGCCGTGGGACCGCGGATAGTCTGCATGACCGCTTTTCCGACAAAAAGACTTTGACGGCGCGTGGCCTTGCCTGTAACTGCGGCAGCCATCAGCCAGCCTTCCGGCGAGCCAGGTATGCGAACAAGCTATGGTCCCGGTTACATGCGCTGTTTCATTCTTGCCGTCGTTCTTGGTTTCGCCGCTGCCGCTGCTCAGGCGCGCGAGGTGGTTCATGCGCTTGGCACGGCGCAGGTCCCCGATGCACCGCAGCGGATCGTGGTGCTGGAATTCTCCTTTCTCGATGCCTTGGCCGCGGCTGGTCTGGTGCCGGTGGGGATTGCGGATGACAACAAGCCCGAGCGCATCCAGCCCGTGCTTCGGGACCTGATCGGGGACAATTGGACCAGCGTCGGCACCCGCAAAACCCCGAGCCTGGAAGTGATTGCCGCGCTGCAGCCTGATCTGATCATTGCAGACACCGCCCGGCATGGCACAATCCGCAGCACGCTGGAGCAGATTGCTCCGGTGATCTTCTACGACAGCCTGACTGGCGGTTACGAGGACGTGCTGTCTCAGGCTGCCCGTATCGGTGAAGCGGTGGGCCGGGATGAGGAAATGGCTGCATTTCAGACCGGTCACGCCGCACGTATGAACGCGATACGCGAGCAAATCGCGCCTGCAGCCGATGACCGCCCAGCGCAATTCGGGGTCGCCGGCAGCCGGGGCCTCTGGCTGCACAGCCCGCAATCCTATGCCGGCACATTGCTGTCCGCACTGGGTTTCGAGGCAGCCGGGCCTGTGACCGAGGGCGGCTCTTACGGTGCTCTCTACCAGCCTGTGACGCTTGAGCAGCTATCGGAAACCGATCCTGCCGTCCTGATCCTGGGCAAACCTGGCAAAGGGGATACGATTGATCAGGCTTGGGCGTCCGAAACACTTTGGCAGCAGCTTGAAGCGGTCCGGAAAGGACATGTTTTCGAGGTCTCTTCCGATCTCTGGTCCCGGTCGCGGGGCATGCTGACCGCCGAACAGTCCGCAGCAGATCTTCTGGCCATCGCAAAGTCGCTCCAGTGAACGGGTCCCGCTGTGTGATCCAGGCCGGCGAGCGGCATACGGCCCGTTGGGACCGGGTATTCTGGATGCTGGCCGGATGTGCAGCCATAGCGGGCGGCACCGGGCTTTCGCTGGCCACAGGCGGGCGCAGTGATGTCGGGCTAGCCGACCTGTCAGGTTTGTTCCGGGGTGCCGAGGCGACACTGGCCGAACAGACCATGCGTGATATCCGGGTGCCGCGCACCCTGTCGGCGGTGCTGCTGGGCGCCAACCTCGGGATGGCCGGGCTGCTCCTCCAGGCGGTGACACGCAACAACCTGGCTTCGCCAGGCCTGCTCGGCATCAACCAGGGGGCGGCGCTGGGGATCGTGCTGGGCGTGGCGGCGCCCGGATTTGCGGCGGTGCCTTTGCCGCTGCTGGCGACGTTCTGCGCCCTCGCTGCGGCAGCTCTGACCTTTGCCATTTCGGGGGCATTTTCCGGGCGTATCGATGCCATGCGCCTGATATTGGGCGGGATTGCCGTGGGCGCACTTGGGTTTGCCGCGGTGCGGCTCGGCTATACGCTGGAAGACGACGTGTCGCGCCAGATCGTGCGCTGGACAGTCGGCGATGTCGCCGGAGTTCGGATGGATGCCGTGGGGCGGCTGGCTCTGGTTGCGGTGGCGGGCGGCGGCGCAGCCTTTGCCCTGGCACACCGGCTCAACCTGATGGCGCTGGGACAGGCCGCCAGCCACGGGCTGGGCGCGGACCCCCGCCGGACGCTGGCCGCCGGCACTGCTGTGGCAGCCATCCTGACCGGGGTCAGCGTGTCCGTCGCCGGGCCGATCGCCTTTGCCGGACTGGTGGTGCCGCATCTCGCCAAAAGCCTGGCGGTGCCGGATTACCGCCGGCTGATGCCGCTGGCCGCGCTTCTCGGCGCCGGACTGCTGGCCTGGGCCGATGCGCTTTCGAAACTGTGGCCAGGCATGGCGGAGATTCCGGTAGGCGTGGTGGTGGCCCTGATCGGCGCACCCTGGCTTCTGGCGGCCGTTCTCAGCGGCAAAGGAGCAGGCAATGCGCGCTGATCCTTTACCCTATCACCGTTTCGGCAGCCGCCGGACTTCCTGTACCCTGATCCTTCTCTCGCTGGTTCTGACTGCTGCGGTGCTGTTCGGCCTGACCAGCGGCGCAGTTCCCATCCCTGCCAGCGTCCTTTGGAACACGCTGCTTGGTTTTGACGGGCCCCGTCAGGATTTCATACTCCTCAACCTGCGCCTGCCCCGCACCCTTCTGGCGGCCCTTACCGGTGCCTCGCTCGCTGTCTCCGGGGCGGTGATCCAGTCGCTGCTGCGCAATCCGCTGGCAAGCCCGAAAATCGCCGGCATCAATTCCGGCGCCGCCTTTGCGGTTCTCAGTTGCACATTGATCCTGCCCGCTCACGCCAGCGGTTTGGCCCCCTATGCGGCAGCAGCGGGAGGACTTGCGGCTGGCGGTCTGGTGTGGATCATGGCCAGCCGCGGACAGGTCGATGCCGCCCGGCTGACCCTGATCGGCGTTGCAACCGGGTTTGCACTGGATGCTGCAGTTGAATTCCTGCTGGTCACCCAGACCGGGCCTGAGTTTTCGGCGCCGATGATCTGGCTGACAGGCAGCTTGTGGGGCCGCGGCTGGACGCATCTTGCCGGCGTCGCTCCGGTCCTGTCCGTGCTGATCTTACTGGCCTTCCTGCTGAGCTTCCGGCTGGATCTGCAATATCTCGGTCCCGCCCGAGCGGCGGCGCTGGGAGCGCGCAACCGGCTGGAGCGCGGAGCCGCCTTTCTGGTGGCAGTCCTTCTGGCAGCCATTTCCGTCAGCGTGGTCGGGGTTATCGGCTTTGTCGGCCTGATGGCGCCGCATATCGCCATGCGGCTGGTCGGCGGGCGCCATTGGCCATTGCTGCCTGCCGCAGCGCTGACCGGCGCGATCTTCTGCGCAGGCGCGGATGCTGCCGGCCGCGCCATCGCACCGCCGGCCGAGATCTCCGCCGGGATTGTCACCGCGCTGCTGGGCGCGCCGTTTTTCATTTGGCTTCTCATATCAGAAAATCGCAGTCAGAGAGGCACCGGATGATCGAGCTTGAGAATCTCGTGGCAGGCTACAGGTCGTTCCGCCTCCACCCTGCAACCTTGCGGTTTGACGCAGGCAAGCTGACCGCGCTGATCGGCCCGAACGGCTGCGGCAAGTCTACCCTATTCAAGGCGGTATCCGGGCAGCTTAAGGCGGAGGGCGGGCGGATCCGCGTTGGCGATGAAGATATCGCGCGCCTGTCCCCCCGCGCACTGGCCCGGCGGCTGTCCCTGCTGTCGCAGGACAATGAGGTGCCGCCCGGGGTCACCGTGGCTGATCTGGTAGGCTATGGCCGCGCACCGCATCAGAACCTGCTGGGCATCGGCAATGCCGCCGATCGGGCTGTTGTGTCCCGTGCCATTACCCGGATGGGGCTGGAGGATCTGGCCGGGCGCAAGCTGGCGGCCCTGTCCGGAGGCCAGCGCCAGCGGGCTTTCATCGCCATGGTGTTGGCCCAGAACACGCCTGCGATGCTTTTTGACGAGCCGACCAGCTGGCTGGACATCCGCCACCAGGTAGAGGTGCTGCGGCTGATGCGAAGCCTGGCCCGCGAGGGGCGGAGCTGCATCACGGTGCTGCACGATATCCCGCAGGCGGCCCGCTATGCTGATGAAATCGTGGTCATGAAAGCAGGCCGGGTGGTGGCGCATGGCGCGCCGCAGCAGGTATTGACCGTGGAACTGATCGAACAGGTCTACGGCCTGCCCGTCGAAATCCATCCCGACCCGGTAACCGGAACACCGGTCCCGGTGCCGCTGGAGACGGTCTGCCCGGTTCAGTAGTTCAGCATGCAGCTAAGATTGACCTGCCAGGCAGGGACGGAATGAATCCAGCTTCCCGTGGCAATGAGCGACCTGTGTGGATTGCTCTTGCAGAGCAAGACATTTCTGATCTGGTTTCGCACTGGTCAGAAGCAGACGTGTGTCCGGCCTTTTTGCGCGGCACATGCGGCCGCTGGCCCTGATGGTTTCCGCACGCCAAGTCCCATACGGAGTCTCGGACGACGTTGTGTCCCTGGCATTCGACGGGGTGTCTTGGCGGGCGGGCTGACTGTGCTCAAACTTCTCGAAGGTCTTGCTGTCCCGGTCCCTGTTCTCCTCAGCTCAGGCGGGGCGTGGCCGGTAGTGATCGTTCCTGGTCAGGACAGCCCAGACAATCCGGGCAGTTTTGTTTGCCATGGCTACGGTGGCAAGGCGGGCCGGTTTGCGCGCGAGCAGATCCAATGTCCACGGATCCACACCATCAGGATGGGTTTTCATCCTGTCTGACATCAGCACCTGTGGGCCTGATTGAGGGATTTGCATACCGGAAGGTTTCTGGCTCATCTGAACCGTCAAGGAGTGAAGATGAGACGGAAAGCTGGAACCGGCGACAAACCGGCGGCTGATGGGGTCGCCAAAGACACTCGCCGCAAGACGCGCGAGCCACCGAACCGGCGCCGCCAAGTGCAGCAGGCCGCGTGCTGACACCGGCACCACGGCAAGCAGTGCGTACGCCGCCGCCATCCGCCAGCTTCAGTTCGATCTCACGCAAAAGCTTCAGGATGTCCGCGTCCGAATGCCGTTTCCGAGCCATCTTCTGTCCCCCTTCCACGGCAAAAGCAGTGGCCCGGGTTTAGGGGGCAAAGACACCGCCATGTCCGGCTCTGGCGGCGCCTCCGGCACATCGCAGACCACCAGCGGGGCGAAGACAGGTTCGTCCAGCTCCGCCGCTGGCAATACCAGCGTTCCCCGCTTCGCCAGCCGGCGCCAGGCCGATAGCTGGTTCGCTAAGACCTCATACCGCGCCGCCACGCCATTCACCATCGGTGACAGACGCGTAGATCTCACCGCCCAACGAATTGAGAAACGGATTTGCAGCGCGCATTGCGAGACGCACTCCCCGCCGTGAGATGCGCAACATCTCGCAGCCCGGGATAAGAGCTGCAATGCGGGGCTGGGACACCGCTTGCGAACTTGGCCGCCCCCTACCTTCAGAGGCCATCGGGCCGTGGCGCAGGTATCGCTCACAAAATACAGCTTCGTATCGGCTCAAGATGCACGAAGCATGCGACAGGGTCAGCTGCGCTCGCCGACTTACAGGGCTTCCGGACTTCTGGCGACATTTTTGAGCCAGTCCCGCTGCTGCTGAAAGTTGCATGATTCCAGAGAATTGAGCGGTCCCCAAGCGCCGCCCCGCGTCTCCTTTCGGGACCGGGGCGGCGCGGGGGATCACGGCAGGAATTCGACGGTCACAAAGATCAAGGCTGTGTCGCCGGTGTTCTCCAGATCATGGATGAAAAACGCGCCATCCGCGATCTCGTAATGCTTGGTATCGCCCGCGCTGTTGCTGACTTCGCGAATATCGCCATCGCGGTAGTGGCTGCGCGCGGCTCGGGGTGACCGCGGTCCAGAAGTAATCGCAGTCGTGCCGGTGGAAGGGCAATCTCTCCCCCGGGGCGAGGTTCAGGTGCCAGACACGGGTCTTGCCGTGTTCCGACACGATCCTGGAGCCGACCTGGCGGTTGGTCCAATTGGCCGCAATCTCGTCGCGGTGGAAATCGGACCAAGCGGCGTAGGCGGCGGGGTTCGGTAGATCTTTCGTGGCAAGCTCCTGTCTCCGGGTTACGCCACTTCGCGGGCGCAGGTGGATTCCTCGTCGAGGCTGCCGAGGATGCGTTTTTCGTATTCGACGAACTTTGCATCCGTGACTTTGCGCGGATACGGCATGTCGATCTCGAAGACCTCCTTGATACGCGAGGGCCGGGCCGAAAACAGCGCGACACGGTCTGACAACAGGATCGCCTCTTCCACCGAATGGGTGACGAATAACGTGGTCTTCTGCGTCGCCTTGTGGATGCGGATCAGGTCGGTGATCAAGCGCGACCGGGTCTGCGCATCCAGCGCGCCGAAGGGTTCGTCCATCAGCAGGAACTCGGGATCATAGGCCAGGGCGCGGGCAATGGCGACGCGCTGGCGCATGCCGCCCGAGAGCGTTTCGGGGTAGACGTCCTCGAACCCTTCCAGCCCGATCATCTCGACCAGTTCTCGGCACTTCGCCTCCTGCTCCGCCTTGGACGCCTTGGCGATCCGCATGCCATAAGTGATATTGTCCTTCACCTTCATCCAGGGAAACAGCAGGTATTCCTGGAACACCATGCCGCGGTTCGCACCGGGCCCCGTGATGGGCTGGCCATGCATGGTCAGGCTTCCGGAGGTCGGTTTCTCGAACCCGCCCACCATGTAGAGAAAGGTGGATTTGCCGCATCCCGAGGGCCCGAGCAGCGAAATGAACTCGCCCTGCTTGACCTCGAGATCGATGCCGCCAAGCGCGATAACCTCCTTGTCGGTTCCAGGGTTGAAGCGCTTGCCCACATCGCGGGCGGAAATTACCGTATCGGTCATGACGTCTCTCCTCAGATGCGTTTCTTGGTGGACAGGCCCCAGCGCTCCACCGTGCGCCGCTCGATGAAGCCGAACATGATGCGCTCCAGCGAGACACCGATCACGCCGACGACGATCAGCCCTGCGAACATGGCTTCGGTGTCGAGGAAAGTGCGCGCATCGTAGATCATGAAACCGACGCCGTATTTGGTGGCGGCAAAGATCTCGCCCGCGATCACTGCGCGCCAAGCCCGGCCCAACGCCAGTTTGTGACCGGCGATCAGATAGGGCATGGTCGCGCCCAGCAGCACCGAGCGCAGGATCTGCCAGCGCGAGGCCCCTGCGGTCGCGCAGCCCAGATCATCCGGGTCGGCACGTTCTGCACGCCCGCAGCCGCGGTATAGATGATCGGGAAACAGGACCCGGTGATGACCACGACGATCACCGTTTCGATTCCCAGCCCCATCCAGAGCACGAGCACCGGCACGAAGGCGATGTTCGGGATCACCATGAACATGGAGATGATCGGGTTCAGCCAGGCGTAGACTGTGGAATTCATCCCCATGGTCAGGCCGATGGCGGACGAGACCACCGCCGCCCCCAGGAACCCCGCCAGCAGCGCAAACAGCGTCACGCCGATATGGCGCAGCATCAGGACATCGGGGGTGGCGCCTTCGCCGGGCCCCATCATGTCCCAGAGCCGCAAGAGCACCAGCGAGGGAGGCGGCATCATCACCATGTTGACGCCGCCGAGGCGCACCATGGCCTCCCAGAGCAGGCCGAAGCCGAGAATGGCAAAGAACGGCGTCAGCCGGTTGCCGGAAAAGATGCCCTTCAATGTGTCGTAGGGCGACGGGATCAGCGGGCAGCGGACATGGAGGGGGCTCCTTTCGCTGTGGCAAGGGATGTCTTGGTCATGATTGCATCTCCAGTGCCGGGGCGGGAGTCGCAGCAGGCGAAAGATATTCCGCCACGGCCTGCCACCCGCCGAGTTTCTTGATCAGCTGCCCCTGGTCACGCTTGGCGCCTGCATCGGCCTCTTCGGGCGGGACGATATCGCGCAATTGCCGTTCGAATTCGGCCAAAAGGCCGCTGTAGGCCGGATCAAGCGCGAGGTTCTTCAGCTCATCCGCGTCAGTTTCCAGATCGTAAAGCTCGGGTGCAAAACCGGCATAGTGGATGTATTTGCAACGTCCGCGCCGGATCATGAATTCGTCCGACTTGGCGGCGGTGGCGTGGTATTCGCTGAACACCGGCCGGCCGGTGTCTTAGGGCAGCCATTGGCAGGCGGTGTCGCGGATGGCCCTGTCGTATTCAATATATTCTGTTTCGCCCGGCCCGATCTTTTCGGCAAAGCTCTGGCAATGCGGGCGGCGCAGCGGGTCGCGGATCAGCCCGTGGGTGTCGCCATGGTTCAGCAGCCGCATCGGCAGCTGTTCCCGGTCAAAGCCAAGCTGGCCCGGCTTCTGAAGGTAGTGCAGCTTGCCGATCCAATCGGTGCGCAGCCCGGCGTCCTGCAATTCATGGCCCCTGCTGCGGACCTTGCCGTCATAGGCAATGCAATTGTCCCAACAGCCGGTCTTGTGCGGGTATTCACCGGTGACCAAGGCGGCGCGCGCCGGCACGCAGATCGGCGAGTTGGTATAGGCATCGCGGAACCGCGTGCCGCGCGCCGCCAGGCGGTCGAGGTTGGGCGTCTTGACGAAAGGATGTCCGGCACAGCCCAGAGCATTGCCGCTGTGTTCATCATCCATGATGATGAGAAGGTTGGTATCCGTCATGTTCTTTCTTCCGGACAAAGAGGGAGTGTTCGCACCCCGGTACCCACCGGGGCACGTGAGGCGGGTCGAGCCATTTCAGGGGGGTCAGCTCCCGGCGGGCTGAACGGTCTTGGCGGCTTCTTCGAAGAACCGCGGGTTCATGAAGTCCATGTATTCGGGCTTGTCGCCGCGCAGTTTGCCTTCGGCGGCCAGGCTGTCGAAGACCTCGCCCAGCGCCTCGGAGATTTCCTGGCCGTCCATCTTCGGTGTGAAGTCGAAATCGTCCAGGCCCGGCCGCAGAACCTCGGCGGTCAGGTCCCGGCCCCGGCGCTGCATCGCGGTTTCCAGCAATTCTGCGGCGCGGTCCGGGTCTTCGACCAGGATGTTCTGTGCCTCGATGGCGGCAGACATGAAGCGGGTCACGATATCCGCGTTCTCTTCTGCATAATGTCTGACGTCAGCGCCAATGGGACAGTTTAGGGTGATTTGATAAGAGAGAGTTTCTGACACATCGTAACCACCAAGGAGTGGAGATGAGACAGAAACCCGGAACCAAGCAGAGCCACGGCGAGAAGGTCGTCAAGGACATCCGTCGCGCCACCCGCAAGCAGTACTCAGCTGAGGAGAAGATCAGGATCGTCTTGGACGGCCTGAAGGGCGAAGACAGCATTGCAGAGCTGTGTCGCCGCGAGGGCATTGCGCAGAGCTTGTATTACAGCCGGTCCAAGGAATTCCTCGAAGCCGGGAAGAAACGCTTGGCGGGCGATACGGCGCGTGCGGCGACGTCGAGCGAGGTAAAAGACCTTCGCCGTGAAGCCCGAGATCTAAAGGAGGTTGTCGCTGAGCAGGCCCTGGAGTTGCGGCTGCTCAAAAAAAGCATGATCGCGGATGGGGGCGACGGCGAATGAGGTATCCCGCATCTGAGAAGCTGGAGATCATCCGGCTGGTGGAAGGGGCGCACCTGCCGACCAGGCGCACGCTGGACAAGCTCGGCATCCCCAGAACGACCTTCTACCGCTGGTATGATCGGTATTTGTCGGGCGGCCCTGAGGCGCTGGAAGATCGCAGTCCCAGGCCGTCGCGGGTCTGGAACCGCATCCCTGAGCCGGTGCGCGAGAAGATCAAGGACTTGGCCCTGCAGGAAAGCGATCTGTCGCCGCGCGAGTTGACCGTGCAATTCACTGACACGGAAAAGTATCCTCGCCCATTGTCTCTCGGACCAATGGCGTTCCAATGGCTCGATGTCAGAGGCTTCGGTCTATCGCATCCTCAAGGCCTACGACCTGATCACCAGCCCGGCCTATGTGGTTCTGTCCGCCTCTGACAAGTTCCGTGACAAGACGACCCGACCGAACCAGCTTTGGCAGACCGACTTTACCTACCTGAAGGTCATCGGCTGGGGCTGGTTCTACCTGTCCACGATCCTCGACGATTACAGCCGCTACATCATCGCCTGGAAACTTTGCACGACGATGAAGTCAGGCGATGTGACCGACACGCTCGACCTGGCGCTGCAGGCTTCGGGTTGTGATCAGGCGAAGGGCCTGCACAAGCCCCGCCTGCTCAGTGACAACGGGTCGAGTTACATCTCGGGCGAGTTGGCCGATTGGCTGGAAGATCGGCAGATGGATCATGTCCGCGGTGCCCCATATCACCCGCAAACCCAGGGCAAGATCGAGCGCTGGCACCAGACCCTGAAGAACCGCATCCTGCTGGAGAACTACTTCCTGCCCGGCGATCTCAGGCAGAAGATCGACGCCTTCGTCGAGCATTACAACCACCGACGATACCACGAGAGCCTGCAGAACCTCACCCCGGCCGATGTCTACTTCGGGCGCGGCCAGACCATCCTGAAACAACGAGAAAGGATCAAACGAAAGACTATCGAAACCCGGCGCTTGCTTCACCGAAGATCCGCCGCATAATCAAACCAACCAGATGAGCCAGACCCTCTCTTCGCTCAGGCTGCCAACTGGCCCAAAATCTCTGACGACAGACATCTCCGGATACTCCGCAATCTCCTGCCGGCCTCAGTTGAGCGTCATGCTGATCTGCCGCGCCCGCCCGATCAATTCTGCAATTTGTTCAGAGTCTCCGGCGCTGGCGTTTATCCTGCCGGCATCCTCCGCCCAATTCCTGATCTCGGCCGCGGCACTATCCAGCAACCGTCCTCCGGCGCTGTCAGTCTGCCGGGTGCGGATCCGCTCGCCTTGGCGTTCTGAGAGCCGTGCGCAAAGTTCGGCGTGCATCTGTTCCAATTTGGGATTGGGGATTGGCATGGCCGTCTCCTTCGTTGCTGTCACTGTAGCAACTCACAAGGGCACTGCTTTGTTCCCGGCCTGCTTTGTTCCCGGCCTGCAGACACAGCGCCTTGATAGGCGGTTTCCGGCCGGGGATGCGCCTATCAAGGCGGCCCGGGGAACTGGGAATTACGGAAATGCGTTTTATCGGTACCGGCTTGGTCCAATCCGGCACAAGGCGGCGACCAGAAGAAATGGAGAAAAGATATGCGTAGCACTCTCGAAAGAATTGCGCTTGTGTCTGTCCTCGCAAGCGTCCCGGCAATCGCCTATTCGCAAGCTGCTGATCCAGCGGAGGACCCCGCGGCAGGTGCCGATCCGGCTCCTGCCGGACAAACCGCGCCCGCAACGGGCGGAACCGAGGCGTCCATTGCTCCTGTCGAGGGCCAGATCATCCTGCAAAGCGAGGATACGATCCTGGCCAAGGATATGATCGGCCTGACCGTTTTCTCGCACGAAGGAGACCCTGTGGGCGACATCAACAACCTGATTGTCAACCTTGACGGGGCCGTCGAAGGCGTTGTTATCGGCGTCGGCGGCTTCCTTGGCATCGGCGAGAAAGAGGTGGCAATCGAGCTGAACAAGATCAAGCTGGTGACCCCCGAAGGCGGCGGCATGAAGCTTGTGCTCAACGCGACCCGCGAGGACCTGGACGCAGCACCTGTCTTCAAGACGGCCCGCGCTCAGAAACTGGAGCTTGACGCCGCAGGGGCCGTGCAACCGTCCGGCGAGGGGCTTGCGCCGGCAGTTGAGCCGGCCGAATAAGGAATGCCCCCGCAACTGTGTGAATGGCGGCCGTCCCCGCAATCGCACCGGCAGGCGTGCCGCCGCCTGCCGGTGCGGCCGGTGACTTCGAAGCCGCGGTTATCAAACAGTTCGGCGAGCCCCGTATCGGTGCAACCCGGTGAACAAGGGTCGCGTGGAGGCATCGAGAACCTTTGGCTCCGTCTCCTGCGCATGTTCAATTGCCGTGTCCGGCAGAGATGCCGTCATTGGCAAAATCCTCCCTCCCGCCGGGACCGCGGCAGGCGCCCCTCCGAGACGGGCGGGAAACCCTGCCGGCACACCGCTTTTCAAGAGCTTCCCTGCCGATGCCTTGCGGAATTTCCGGTCCGCCGATTTCGCGGCATCGCCTGTCGCGCGCCAGACCTGGTCTGCGGAAGCAGTTTCCCGCGGGCTTTGCGACTTCAGAGGCTTGACGGGAGGGCCGGTTCCCGCACGGAGGCCAGGTCACGCAAGCGGCCATCTGATGCCACTACTGCCAAAAGTGCCGATGCTTCGGCACGGCCGGCCACGACATTCGATACGGGTCTAGAGCGACGGACACTGGCTTGACATAAATACCGACTGGTTGGTATTAATTCGCATGCCCAGACCAACCAAACAGAATCCCGAGCGCGGCGATGCACGAAAGAGGCTGCTGGAAGCCGCCCGGGATGTCATTCGAACGCAAGGCTTCGCAGCGACCACGGTCGACGATCTCTGCAAGGCGGCCGGCGTCACCAAAGGCGCCTTCTTCCATCATTTCGAGAACAAGCAGGCGTTGGGCGTGGCAGCGGCTGCTTACTGGGCTGAGACGACTTCCGCCTTTTTTGCGGACGCTCCTTATCACCAGCACGACGATCCGTTTGACCGGGTGATCGGCTATGCCGAGTTCCGCAAGGATATCATCGCGGGCGATCTCGCCGAATTCACCTGCCTCGCCGGCACAATGACGCAGGAGATCTACGGCACTCATCCGGCGATCCGCGAGGCCTGCGCCGCCAGCATCTTCGGTCATGCGGCGACGCTGGAGCCGGACATCGAGGCGGCCATGAAAGAGCGCGGGATCAAGGCCGATTGGACATCGGCCAGCCTCGCCGCCCACACCCAGGCGGTACTGCAGGGCGCCTTCATCCTCGCCAAGGCAACAGGCGACCGCGCCATCGCGCGCGAGAGCGTCGATCACTTGAAACGCTACATCGAAATGCTGTTCGCCCCGTCCGGTGAAAGAGAAGGACCATGATGGCTTCCCCAAGCAAACCCACCATCACCGTCTTCGAACGTTCGCCTGATGGCGGGCGCGGCCTGGCGCGCTTTCGATGCACAAAAGAAATTCTTCAACGCCGCGGCGGCGATGCGAGCAATGGCAGGCGTTGACACAACAACATTTCAACTGAAAGGGAGAAAACAGAAATGGAACCAACAATCTATTTGTTCTTCAAGGGCAACTGCCTTGAGGCGATGAGCCATTACGCCGATGTTCTCGGCGGCAAGATCAGCGGTGTTTTCCGCAATGGCGATGCGCCGGATCCGGAAAGCCGCATGCCGGGCGGCGATGATATGATCATGAACATGGCCATGTCGCTGGGCAGCGCCATTGTCATGGCTTCCGACAGCACCGAAGAGATGTATGACAAGCCGCAGGGTTTCCGGGTCTCGATCGCACCGGCATCGCGCGAGGAATTCGACCGCATCTACGGCGCGCTGGCGAAGGATGCGGAGGCCGTCGAAATGGTGCCTGATGAAACCTTCTGGGCCGAGCGCTTCGCCATGTTCACCGACAAATACGGCACGCCCTGGATGCTCAACTACGAGGGCAGCAAGGGGTCCGCCTGAACCGAACCCGCCTCAGGAAAGGAGACGCAATCATGTTTCGAGCTGTCCTTGTGGCCGCAATGCTCGCGGCAACCGGTCCGGCTTTGGCCGAAGATACGCCGGCGGGCGGCCGTGTCGAGGTCAACGGCATGCAGATGTATTACGAGGTTTCCGGGAGCGGCGACCCGCTGATCGTCCTGCACGGCGCCTACATGAACATCCCGTCGATGGGCCGGATCATCCCGATGCTGGCGGAATCCCACCAGGTATATGCTCTGGAATTCCAGGGCCACGGCCGCACGACCGATATTGACCGGCCGATCACCTACCCGAACCTTGCGGGCGATGTCGCCGCCTTCATGGAGACGGTCGGGATCGATAAGGCCGACGTCTTCGGCTATTCGATGGGGGCCGCCGCCGGGCTCAGGCTTGCCATCGACGCCCCCGAGAAGGTCGGTCGGCTCGTTGCAGCCTCGGCTGCGTACGATTTCGAGGGTTGGCAGCCGGCCTTCAAGGAGTTCATCCCGCAGATGAACGTCGAGATGTTCCTGGAGATGCCGTTCGCCGCGGAATACCGCGAACTGGCCGCTGATCCGGACGGGTTTCCGGCCCTGGTCGAGAAATTGATTGCGCTCGAACACGAGCCAATGGCGTGGGGCGAGGAAATGAAAGCTTTGGACATCCCGGTGCTGATCATCACCGGCGACGCTGACGTCGCGACGCTTGAGCATTCGGTCTCGATGTTCCGCCTGCTTGGCGGCGGGATGATGGGCGACATGGGTCAACCGCTGCCGGCGTCCCGTCTCGCCGTGATGCCGGCAACGTCGCACACCGCGGTCATCAATCAGCCCGGCCTACTGCATGCCTTCATCGAGCCCTTCCTTCAGGGCGAGACGCCGAAGGGCTTCTTTGAATAGCACTGCATCGGACCATATTCCGGCGCGAGGGCTCAGGCCGCAACAGATACCAGGAGAAAACTCATGACAGGCCTCGTCACCTGCCTGTGGTTCGACCACGGCGAAGCCAGGAAAGCGGCAGAGTTCTATGCCGCGACCTTTCCCGACAGCCATGTGGACCGGGTGAACGCCGCGGCCTCCGGGTATCCCGGCGGCAAGGAAGGCGACGAACTGACCGTCGAGTTCACCGTGCTCGGTCGCAAATTCGTCGGTCTGAACGGCGGTCCGGCCTTCACGCCGAACGAGGCCGTCAGCTTGATGGTCGTGACCGAGGACCAGGAAGAGACCGACCGCTACTGGAATGCGATTATCGAAAATGGCGGACAGGAAAGCGCCTGCGGCTGGTGCAAGGACCAGTGGGGGCACTCGTGGCAGATCACGCCAAGACTGCTGCTCGATCTGACCACGGGGGCCGACCGCGGCATGGCCAAACGCGCCTTCGAGGCAATGATGACCATGCAAAAAATCGACATCGCCGCGCTGGAGGCGGCGGCAAAAGGAGATTGAACCGATGCAAAAACACTACAAGGGCGGCTGCCAATGCGGGGCTGTGTCATTTGAGGCCGACCTGGACCTCGATCAGTCGATCACCTGCAATTGCTCGCGGTGCCAGCCGCTCGGCGTTGTCCTGGCCTTTGCACCGCGAGACAAGTTCGTACTTCATTCCGGCGCGGAGAACCTGACGGAATACCGCTTCAACAAGCGCGAGATCGCGCATCTCTTCTGCAAAACCTGCGGCATTCAGAGCTTTTCCTACGGCCGGATGCCGGACGGCAGCGAGATTGCCGCAATCAATGTCAATACGCTCGAAGGGGTCGATCCCCGGGCGCTGTCCGCGACGCCTGTCGACGGGCGTTCGATGTAAAAGAAATCCGAACCGGTGGAAAAGATGCCGTGCATGGATGGCTTCGTGACCGCTGTGCCCACGGCAAACGGCTGATCCATGGCGGCTTCGCACCGGTCGTCGAGGTAAAAAGCAGTATGCAAGCTGAGGAGACTTAACCATGAACAAGCAGCAGATCACCATAGGCACCACAATCGACGCACCCATTGATCGTGTCTGGCAAGCCTATACAACACCGGCCGACATCACCCGGTGGAATTTTGCCTCCGACGACTGGTGCTGTCCAAGCGCCGAGGCGGATCTGAAACTGGGCGGCAAATACAAGGCCCGCATGGAAGCCAAAGACGGCAGCTTTGGTTTCGAATTCGAGGCCGTCTACGAGGAGCTCGCCCCCAACAAGGCGCTCACACTGGCCATGACGGACGGGCGCAAGGCCCGAACGACGTTCGCATCCGCTGGCGGCAAGACAAAAGTCGCGACCACCTTCGACGCGGAAGAGCAAAACCCCTTGGAAATGCAGCGCGACGGCTGGCAGGCGATCCTGAACAATTTCCGGGCCTATCTGGAGGACGGGTCAAGAAAAGCCTGAGGTTGAGCCACCCGTGGAGCGGCGCTCGATCTCATCCTGTATTCAATCGATCAATGAAGGGGCATGGGGGTTGCAAGACTACCACCAGGAATTAGGTGTGGAATTTCAGGCTTGATCTGACGGGCACCTCAGCACTCTGTGCTGAGAATGGGCCGCCCGATGGTCCGGAAGCCGTGATCGTCTTGCCGCTGGCAACCTGGCTCCAGACGTTTGCCATGGCTACGGAGCCCTATGCGAAACCATTCAAAATACCCCATGCGAAACCATTCAAAATCCGGGAAATTACTGGAGTGCACGCAAGACCAACACCCATCGCCCTCCGTACAGGGGCGTTCCGGATTTTCGCCGAGCGCTCGCTCAAAGCCCTTCGCCGCAATATATCTAAATGGTCGAACTTGCGTCGTTTCGTGTAGCGGTTAATGAGCCGGATAGCGTGTTGGCCTACCATAGTGCAGTAAACTCGTTGCAGTTACCAAGCCCCAAGAACGGAACACGCAGAACGATTGCTTACGTCACTGTCGGCGCTGATGACATCGCGCGCGCAGAACGGTTTTTTTCTGCGTTCCTGCCAGCCTTTGATTACGGGCTGCAGGAGGGTCCTGAGGGTCTCAGCTGCACGCTGTCCGAGCAACCGGGTCAGGCTGCTGCTCTGCCGGATTTCTGCGTCAGACCAACCTTCGATGGACGTCCGGCCTCGGCTGGAAACGGTGCTATGATCGCTTTTGAGGCTCGCAGTCAAAAGCAGGTTCGCGACCTTCACTCCGCTGCGCTTGCCGCCGGCGGCTTTGACGAGGGCCAGCCCGGTTTCCGTGTCTCGTATGGACCTCATTTTTATGTTGGCGGCCTGCGCGATCCTGAAGGCAACAAGATCGCACTGTACTCCAACGATCCGGGCGAACCCGGACGAGAGGGATAGCGCGGGCTGCACGGGAGGCGACGCTGCTCAATGCCTTTCCAGATATGGGAACGAGCCCAAGTTCGTGTGCCATTTTCTCCCTGACAAGGAGCGTTCCAGATCTTGGTTGAGCGCGTACTCTGAGCCCTTCAACGACATTCGTGACCGGACTCCGGCAACCCGGAAAACCGTCGAAGCTGAACGTAACCACCCGAGAAACAACCGGGTGGCACCACCAATCCAATGACTCACGCCATCTGCTCTTTGCGCAACAGGATCACCGTTCCGGCCGGATCCGATGTCCAATGTCCGGTCACATTGGTCAGCGGCTCCAGTTCGTCCCGGCGGGGGCTGCCAAGTCGCGAGAGGGCGGCGTCGGGGTCGTCGTCGAACAGCTCGATCCACACATCCGTCTGGCTTTGCTGCGGGACGCGGTCTATCCACAGGGTCAGGCTGCCGAAGTTGAACCCCGTGCTATTGTCCAGCTCACGGGTGACTGCCAGGCCTACCTTGTCGCGGTAGAAGGCCACCGTGTCCTCCCAGAGATGCAGGGGGACTTTGATGGCGATGTTTTTTCCCGGCTCCATATTACGCTTTCCTTCTCTGGAACTGCAGGGTCATTTGTAGAAACCGGCGCGCAGGTTGATCCCGTGCTCCAGCCAGGCCTTCATGGCGCAGAGCATCCCCGTCCAGCCTTCGCAATTGAGAAAACACGAATTCAAACCTGCCGCTGTTTCCGGCCAGCCAAACTCGCTGATCCGCACCAGCGTGCGGCCGTCGTCCAGCGGGCTGAATTCCATGGTCACGGTCGTCCAAGTGGCGCTTTTCTCGTCCGCCTCCCACTGCAGCACAATTTTTCTGTTCGGGATCACCTCCTGTACCAAAACGGGGAAGGCGCCCGGGAAGTCTTGAAAATCCCATGTCACCTCGACCCCGGATTGCAACCGCCCACTGGCCCCGCCGGTGGTGAAGTATTGCGACAGGCAGTCAGGAGAGACCACGGCTTCAAAGACCTCCTCGACCGGCTTGGATATGCGCCCCGCCACTGTGAATTTCAGCTCCATGATGCGAATCCTATGTTCCTTCCCTTCATAATGTTATAAAAACATAACATGTCAAACGAAGAAAAACACGACGCGCTGTTCAAGGCGCTTGGCCACCGGGCGCGCAGGCGGATACTCGACCTGATCAAGGATGGCCCGAAGACGACGGGCGCCCTGTGCGACACGCTGGCGGATCTTGACCGCTGCACCGTGATGCAGCACCTGTCGGTTCTGGAAAAAGCCGGGCTGCTGGTGGTCGAACGGCGCGGGCGAGAACGCTGGAACCACTTGGATGCGCTACCGATCCACGACCTGCAAACCAGATGGATCGGACCTTACGCCGCGTATGCGATCGCGATGCTCGGGGATATGGAGAAATTGGCGGAAACCGACGCATTGCCGACGAGCACTGACGGCACGAGCAATGTCTGAAACGCACGAGAAGAGCCAAACAGAATGGCGGGTCTGCTTTGTTGCGCACAGTGTGAGATTGCGGCCGGCGTGGCGAAGGGAAGCTATAGCGCGCCTGGCATTTTCCGTTTGACCGGTCCGCCTGCCATCCGGACGCAGTCCGGGCTGCGCCCACCCTGCTTTGCCCTCAGGAAGACACCAGGTCTTCCGAAGTGAAAATCAGGAAGGCTTCGCCACTGGCGGAACAGGAGGCGCGGGCGGGGTCCCGGAGACACGAAAAGGGAGAGGTTCTGCCGCAAATGGCAAAACTATGTGCCGCCTGGCAGCCACGGAAAACCATTCTGCCCCGGGCAACCGCTTGCCACGCTACTCAAACTCGAAAAGGTTCATGATCACTCCTGGCTGCTCGGACCCGCCCGCCGCGGCATAAATGCGGCGCGCGGCCCTGTTGTCTTCTTCCGTCAGCACCCAGGCTGCACAGCAGCCCTGGCCGCGGGCGTGGTCAAGCAAGGCAGTGACAAGCCGCTTGCCCAAGCCCCGGTTGCGCCATTCATCGGCAACCCCCACTTCGATAATGAAGAGTTCCGGCGCCTTGTCGGGGTGAACATAGCCGAACCCGGTCGCCATGCCGTGAGCCCCCTTTGCAGGCAGCCCGGGGCGGCGGAGGCTGCGTATCACCGCAGCACATCCGTTGCCTTGTGATCCGCATCGACACCTTCGAGGAGGAACACCTCGCCTTCGGAATGCTCCGTGCGCCGGGGCAGCAGCGCCTGATAGGCCGGCGAATGGTACCAGGCTTCGGCACACTGACGGTCCGGGAAGGCAATCACGATCAGATCCCCCTGAAACTGCCCCTCCAGCATCTGCTTTTCGCCGCCGAGAATGATAAAGCGTCTCTGGAAAGGGGCGAGCGTGGCGTCGATCCCTTCAACATAGGCAATGATCCCCGAGCCCATTTCGACCTGGCGCAGATGGCCAATGGCATAGCAGGTCATGGCTTGTCTCCTTTTGCTGGCCATTCACACTGCGGCGGGGCGATGCTGTGCTGCGCGCCATTCCAGCCCGGCCAGCAGCGCAACCGCAGCGGCTTGGATCAGAACGAAGGACCAGCCCAGCCCATTGGGCGCGATCAGTCCGGCCAGCGGCAGTGCGAGGCTGGCCAGCACCCAAAGCGCATTGCCCGCCACGACCACCTTGGCCGCCCAGACGGGAACGTGGTCTGCCCTGGCGCAGGCCGCCATGAAGCCTGCCACAGGAATGAGCAGAAGGCCCGCCCAGAACAGTAGCGGCGCGCTGATCTGCGTCAGCTGCGCAACGGGGCCGGAGCCAGGAATAAGCATGCCGCGCAGGCGGCGGCGTCGAGTTTCAGGATGGATTGGAGCCGAAATTGCGTACCGGAATTGGTCATGAACTTGTTCCTTTGCTCTGAGTTTCCCGCCAGGATGTCCGGGCGATAGGCTGATCATTGCGGAGGAATGTTCTGGGGTCGATTACGCCGGAGGTAATTGCCGGGTAAAAAATGACCGGATAGGTTGCAGCTATGAATGTGATACAGGACACCGCCGGGCAGCTGCTGCGCCAGTGGCGCCAGCGGCGCCGGATGAGCCAGCTTGAACTGTCCGCAGAGGCCGGGATTTCCCAGCGCCACCTGAGTTTTGTGGAATCCGGCCGCGCCCGCCCCAGCCGCGATATGGTCATTCATTTGAGCGAGGAGCTTGAGGTTCCCTTGCGCGAGCGCAACGCCATTCTGGTGGCCGCGGGCCACGCGCCGCATTACCCGCAGCGCCCGCTCGACGCGCCGGAACTTTCCGCGGCAAATGCGACCATCCGGCAGCTCCTGGACGGGTACATGCCGCATCCGGCACTGGCAGTAAACCGGCATTGGGAGCTTCTGGCGGCCAATGCCGCGGTGTATGCCCTGCTTGATGGCGCCGCCCCTCAACTACTGGAGGGCACGGTGAATGTGCTGCGCCTGAGCCTGCATCCCGAAGGGCTGGCACCCCGCATCCTCAACCTGGCGGAGTGGCGCAGCCACATTCTGGCCCGGCTCGCCCGTGAAATTGATCATTCGGCCGACCCGAAACTTGTGGCCTTGCACAGAGAACTCGCAGCATTCCCCGTGCCTGCCGCCCCTGCGCCCCGCCGGTCCGGTGTGGCGGGAGAGAGCCGGATAGCCGTTCCCTTGCGGCTGAAAGGCGACACGGGGCCGCTGGCCTTCCTGAGCACAACAACGGTATTTGGCACCGCCGTGGATGTGACCCTCTCCGAAGTTACCATCGAAGCTCTCTTTCCAGCGGACCGTGAAACCGCCGCGATGATGGCGTCGATGGCAGAGAAAGGCTCTTGAATGACGGTCAAGCGCATTGTTGCAAACCTGCCCGCTGCTGAGGTGTGCGAGGTGCAGGATTTCTACACCCGGCTGTTTGATCTGGATATCGTCATGGACCACGGCTGGATCGTGACGCTCGCATCGGGAACCGCCGCCTCCGTCCAGATCAGCATCGCAAGCCATGGCGGATCTGGTACCCCGGTGCCCGACCTGTCGATTGAAGTTGATGACGTGGATACGGTTTTCGCACGGGCGGAAAGTCTCGGTATTGATATCGTCTACGGTCCTGCGGACGAACCCTGGGGCGTGCGCCGCTTCTACGTCCGCGACCCGGCCGGGAAACTGCTGAACGTTCTGGCCCACACTAGCTGAGGAGGGCATTCCCGCCGTGGTGTTATCAGGAGACCGGGACCCAGATCTCCACGCTGCCGCGCCCGGTCTCAGGGTCAAACCGCTTGTCGTAAAGCTCGAAAACCGGCGCTTCAGCTGGCTCCAGACCGGCATCCGGCAGCGATTTGTTCCAGATCGTGTAAACCGTTTTGGGCAGGCCCGCGATATGGCCGCGGTGCGTGAAAACCGCGTAACGGTTCGCCGGGATCTCCACGAAATCCATGCCGGGCGTCCCTTGCACGGCTTCAAGGCCCGCCAGGTATTTGAACCGGCCCGCCTCGTCGGCATTGCAGCAGACACCATAGGCCGCTCCGGAGACTGCGTTCAGCACGTCTTCTTCCCGTGCGTTAAACGATTGCCAGAGTGCCGGGATTGCACTGGTATCTTCAAGTGAGCATTCGACGCTCAAGCCAACCACCCGGAAGGCCGCCCGCTCGCGGATTTCGTGTTCCGGGACTGTGACGATCATGTCCTTTTTCATTTGCAATAGCTCCATCGTTGACCGGGACGAGAGTGACCGAGACTCGCGGATCTTGTTGAGCGGGTCCCCGGAACATGCTGCGAAGGTACGGGTGAACGCTTCGCGGGAGAGCCCTAAACAGCCTCGAGCGCGACCGCCAGAATGGCCGTGTCCTGCCATGCAAGCACTTTGGCCGCTTCAGACAGCCTGCGTTTGCGCAGATAGGAATTGGAGACAGGCCAGTGGCCAGCCTGAACACGCGGCTCATGTGATAAGGGCTGCCCCCGCATAGCCCGGCCAACCCTTCGAGGGAAATATCATCCTTCAGCCGTGTCTCAATCTGCCAGATAAGCTTATCACCGACCTGCAATTTATCGCTCCCGGAGTTCACCAGAGGACTATGGACCGATGTGCGGCTGCCCGCTTGATCGGGATTGCTGAACTGTGGGCCCTGCGAGGCGGCCAACTTGCCTTCCCTCTGTCACGCCGCAACCAAGATGAACCTTAGCCTAAGACGCAAATATTGGAACAACCAAAGTCGCAGCCAAGCTCGCCGCCCAGGCGAAAAGACCGGGCGGCGGCGAGATCAGTTCTTGTGAGCCGAAACCAATAGCATCATCGGCCGCTCCAGCTCTTCAGCCAGCTCCGGGATCTCTGCAATCTGTTCTGGTGCGGGCGCGAACTCTTCCACCCGGCGCAGCTCGAACCCCGCGCCGATCAGCGTGTTGATGGTAGTGGCCAAAGTCCGATGGTGTTTCAATACACCCTTGGCGAACCAATCTGTGCGGCGTCCACCCTCAATAGAATAGCCATTGACCGGCCAGGTCTTGCGGCCGTCTTCGTCCAGCGTCCACTGCGGACGGGCGGCCGCCATGAAGATCGGGTGCTCAATGGTGAAGACCAGATCCCCGCCGGGCGCCAGCGCTGCGTGTATCATGCGGATCAGCCGGTCGAAATCCTGCACATAGTGGAAGGCCAGGGCGCTGTAGAAAAGTTCGAACGCCGCCTCGGGCAGTTCGAGCGTTTCCAGATCGGCTATGCGGTATTCGATTCCGGACACCTCGGTGTCGGTTCTTGCACGTTCGATCATGTTCTGTGACAGATCAAAGCCAAGAATAGAAGCCGCCCCCTGGTCGCGAAACCAGCGTGAAGCCCAGCCGAAGCCGCAGCCCAAGTCAGCCACGCGCTTGCCGGTCAGCTCAGGCAGCATGGCTTGGATTGCGGGCCATTCCGGCGCACCACTCAGCCCGTGAACCTGTCGGGGTAGCTGGCTGTAGCCAGCGAAGAAATCGGGATTGTCGTAGATATTCTGTGCCATGTTTGTCTCCAGGAAAAAGGGAGGACGAGGCACGTTATCCACGCCTGACAACCTCGTCCGAAAGGGCGAGGCCGAGGCTGGCAATCAGCGTGGTCAGTTTGCGTGATTGGCATCCCGGCATCCCGCCAACGGGCTACCGGCCAACCGGGCGACAATGTGGATGTCCTTCTCAACCATGCAGGCTATATCGGTCAGGGGACTGAAAATGTCAATTCTAGCGCCCATTCGAGGGCGCACTGTCAGCACATCGCGTGAACTGGTGCCAGGGGCAGCGAAGTATTGAAAACCCTGGATCTGCCGTTCATCCGGCGCGCGGTGAAGCCGGGTCCGAGCCCGACCTGCAGAATGCTGCGCGAGACACGATCTGGTATGGTACGCACACAGCTGCCATTGTCTGAAGCAGTGCCGACCCACTCCTGCCGTTGTCTATCCTCAGAGTTGCTGCACTGCTGCTTCCCCAAACCGGCCGTTTAACCAACGTGCAGCAACTAAGTTGCATCTTCCGATGCGGCAGTACACACACTTGATCCGCAAGAGTTTCAGCTGACCACTATTCACAGTTTAGCAGGCAGGCGCACAGGAACAGGAAGCGTTCTCTTTCCTTTGCTGGGCATCCATCCGCAGTGCGGCAAGAAGATCATGAAAGCGGTCGCCTTGAACAAGCACATGGTCGCGCATTGCCTTGTCAGCGGCTGCGCCGAACTGATGCGGAAAGGCGGCGAAGCTTCCCGGATCGCCGTGGCAGAACAGGCGCTTGCCGCCTATGGCGAGCTGGATGATGAAGGCAGGGCGCGTTTCTTCCGGATGTTTTGGGAAGAGTACAGCGCAGTACCTGCGGCGGTGCGGGCCACCTATTGCCACGAAAGGCACGAGCGTGACCGTCAATTCGAAAATGCTGCGTGAGGGAATTGGCTGCCGGTATTTCACCAGGGTTCGTGTCCAGTCTGATGCGGTCAGCCGGGCCTCTTCCTGCCTCGGTCCGGTCACACCGGAAGGGTGTGCCGCGCCGGTTGCCCTGCCCGTGACGGGCAAGTGTCCTGGCGGGACCCGCGCTTGCCGCGCGGTCGAGGCGGATCCGGAATTCTGCATGTCAGTTTGGACGCTGCCGTCTTGGCTGCCCGTGCCACCCGGCATGTTCTGCTGACCGGGCTGTTGGCCCCGTGCATCGTACGAGTCGGACGAAAGCGGCATAGGCGATGTCTAACCCGCTGCGATTGAGTATGTCACCCCGGCGGCCTCCGAACGGAGTTACCACCGGCAATGATCCGGTTGATGAGAACCGCCACGGCCCGATGCGCCTCTGCCTCGCCATCAGCAACAGCTGCGTTTTCATGTGTCTTTGCGGCATCGCGCAGGATACCCACGATCTCGCGTTCGGGCAGGATCTTGTGATCGTTCATCGCCAGCAGCATCGACTCGCAGATTGAGAGGGCAGCCATTCCTGAGAAGTCCTTCTTGCTACGCATTTTAGGGCTTCCTTCCAGGCAGTGGTAAAACAACGCGCGGCCGGGCGGCCTCGCTTATCCCAAGCATATTCGCAGAAAAAATGGTATGCTGGGCTGATCGAAAGCAGTCTCCGCGCGATTGCTTCGGGAGTATTTGACCGGCTTACGAGGAGCCGATGGCAGACATTCAAGAAAGCCCGCTTACACGGAAGCTCCAAGTTTTCGTCGCCTTGTCTGAAGATGAATTGGACGTTTTGAAGCGTTTGCATCTGCGCCGCCGGTCCTTCACGGCGGGGCGTGATCTCGTGCATCAGGGGCAGTCGGATCAGGCCGCTTACATTCTGGCCGCCGGCTGGGTGTGTTCCTACAAGCTTCAGCCGGACGGAACCCGCCAGATCGTGGATTTCCAGATACCGGGGGATTTTCTTGGATTGCGCAGCGTGCTGCTGCGCACGTCCGACCACAGCTTCGAGCCGGTCACGGATATTCAGGCGGCGGAAGTCTTCGCGGACGACCTTCTGGAAGCCTTCGAGAGGACGCCCCGCCTGGCAGCAGCAATCCTCTGGGCGGCATCACGGGACGAAGCCATGGTGGTCGAGCATCTTGTTGGAGTTGGCCGGCGCGCCGCGGAGGCGCGCATGGCGCATTTCCTTCTGGAGCTGGGGGCGAGGCTGATGCTGGTCGGATTGGGAAGCAAGCGCGGATACGCCTGCCCTTTGACACAGTATCATCTTGCTGATGCACTCGGCTTAAGCTCCGTTCATGTGAACCGTGTCTTGCGGCAGCTTCGCGAAAGCGGCCTGCTGACCTTTCGGGACGGCCGCGTAACGTTCGACAACTATGACGGGCTGGTGGACTTTTCGGGGTTCGATCCGGCGTATCTGGATCAGACCGGCCCGCTCTTGAAATGAAAGAGGCCGCCCCCCCCCGGAATAACTTGGGGCGACCCAATCTTCATTTAAAACAAAGGAGTATCACGAAAGCGCTTTTTCAGCCGCGTCAAGTTCCTTGTTCGTTTCGGCGTGGTTCTTCGCCGCGTGCGCCTTCTCGGCCGCCTGATAGTGCTTCACAGCCCGGTCTTTTTTGGGGCCGGCGATTGCCTTGTCACAGGCAGCTTTGACCGAGGTCATCTTCTCGGCAGCATTGGTCTGTTCAGGTGTCATGAGAGTGTCCTTTCCTGGACATTCCGAGAATAAGAAGCGCAGGGCAACGCAGACCGTTTGAGGAACTGCACGCTTCCTGCGCTTCTCTGCTGTTCGGAAATGAGCACCGCCGGAGATTCGGCGGGCACGATGCCATATATCCATGTTCTTTGCTCCGCAGCACTGACGCAGGTTAGCTTGGTGTGGGTCCGCGTGTTATAGCCGGTTCACATGCCGATAGGTGCGTTAAAGGTATCGCCCCAAGGTGAGGATTCATCCTGCTGGCGTCAGGTGGTGGGGGTTTGCTGATGTGACAGCCGCAGCCACCGGCCGTTGTCCAGCAGATATGTGGATGCGCAGAGCGCCTCATAGATTGGCGAGCCTGTTTTTTCGGCGAATACGCGGTAGGCGAGAACCGCAACGGCCCCTTGCCTGATTTGGCTGCGGTCTTTCATTTCCACGGTTCGCCAGCCCGTGTTTTGCTTCACATGCTCCAGGATCTGCCCGCCCTGAAGGATGCCCGGCGGATAGGGAAGTACCATCACTGCATTTTTTGCAGTCACGGTGCGGGCGCTGTCCGCGCCGCTGGTCCAGCACCGCTCCTCCAGATCCCAGAGGATCGCGTTGTCCTTACCGTCACTGCGGTCGCCGTTCTGTGCTTTGCCCAAGGTCATTGGCCCGTTCCCGGAGTCCCTGCGAGCATTAACTGCAATATCAGAAAGAAGATCGTCAGTGCCGCCCAGATCAACCCGGACAAATTTGCCGGCCCGTTTTCTGCGCTGCCAGAAACGGCCGTCAAGCGCTTGCGGCGTTCGGGGAGAAGGCGGGTCAGCTTCCGCGCGACCGATCCATAATCCTGTTTGAGTGCGGGCACGTCTCGGAATTGCGACAGCAGCATCTCCAGTCGCGAACCCGCGTCCTCTTTCTCCAAAGCGGCAAGCCCGGCTGCCTCCTCCCAAGGTTCGAGTTCAAGTCTCGCAAGCGCCGAAAGAACCGTAACGGCATTGCCATTCCGGTCCTCGCCAACGAAGGCTTGCAAAAAGCGGTCAAACTCAGGGTTATGCGGGTAATGAATGCCAGCTGCAGGCATCGGCATATCCTCCCTTTTGATGTGTCCGGATCTGGGAATGGCTGTTCCGGAAGTGCGGGGCCGCCCCTTGCCGGGTAAAAAGCTTCGGATAACTCCGATCATACCCGCATCGCCCGGAGCACGCGCTGACGCAGATCAGCCAGCGGCCTGCCTCCTGCTGTTACACAGCACGGCAGGTCCGGGTTCGCCCGCACGAATACCATCTCCCGGGGTCTCAGCGGCGCTAACATGGGTCAGCGCACACCGCTTTGTTCTGGGATAAATTTTGGGTGACCGCAAAGCTCGGCTGCCACTCTGCAACCGGGATGCTGCAGCCAAGGCCGCGCGGAGGACATGCAAACATCGCGGAGACCGGTGATGGCCTTTTCGCTCAATCAGATCCACCGTGACCTTCCGGCAGTCTTTTACCCTGCCCGGATAGCCGGATGAACTGCCTGCCGGCGAATGCGAAGTGCTGGTCGAAGAGGAACTTATCGAAGGGCTGAGTTTCACGGCTTACTGCAGAACGGCGATTTGCCTGGCCATACACGGCAAAGGGGGTTTGCCGGGCCGGACAGGGTTGCGGCCAATAACCCGGGCCGACCTGGAAACTGCGCTTGGCCACGGCATTCAACTTGACACCTGAAGATTGCGTGGCGGCGCTTGCTCCGCCGGAGGAGTTACAATGAACGCTTCCAAGTGGCTTACACCTGGCATCTGCGGCGCCGTTGCCGGTGCGGCATTGTTAGGCATCGGTGGATTTACCTGGGGCGGCTGGGTGACCGGGGCAACGGCGCACGGCAGGGCTATGGCCATGTCCCGCGACGACGTTGTTACGGCTTTGGTGCCTGTTTGCCTGAACATGGCCCGAACCGATCCGGAACAGGCAGCTAAGCTGAAAGCAATCGAGAATGCTCCTACCTATCTCCAGAGCGATGCCCTTGTTTTGGTTGGCTGGGCAACCGTACCGGGAACAATGACGCCCGACCTGGACGTCGCGCAGGCTTGCCTTGCCTCCCTTGACATCGGCAAGGCGTCTGAGGGCCCGGAAAACAAAAGCGGCGAAGGATGAATTTTGTTTTGACACCCTCTTTACCCGGGATGACAGATCTAGAACGACGCGTTCTAGTTCATGAACGGGTTGGGCTATCTGCTGCCCAAAGCGTCTGCGGCGTTTCCCCCAAAAAAAGCAACCTGACAAAGACCATTCAAACCACCAGTAAGCTGAGGTGTGAGTGCGGTGCTGATGTCTGGGTTTGGCGGGAGGATTCGCTGCGCCGGACCAACGTAGCGGAGAAATACCGGAAAACCGGAAATCTCAGGGCGGTTCAACTGCTGCTGGGGCATACAAAGGTTGACAGCACTGTGCGATACCTCGGTGTCGAACTTGAAGATGTTTTGAGCATCGCCGAGCAAATCGACATTAGAACCACGTTGGCGGGCGGCACGTGCCGTTCGCCAACCCGGACCGGACCTGCATTCGCACCGCAGCAGTGGGTCGGATAGAGCCCAAAGTTCCGGATGCTGCGCCTGGTCTTAGCGGGAGCAATGGGCAGGAGGCGGGCTTCCGTTTTGGGGCGTTAGCTGTCAAGCACCTTGCCCCATGGTGGAATGACCTCCTACGGCGATTTCATGCTCCGGCATCATTTGGAGGTCATTCATGGCAAGCAGCAGAGCCTCGCAAATTGATAGGGCGGCCATTCCAGCATTGCCGGAATGCTCAGGCATCCTGCATTTTCCTTTCTTGCATTGCAAATCAAGCCAATGTGGCAGACTGGTGATCAAGGGCATCTTTGCAGAAAACGGAGTATGCTGGACTGATCGAGAGCAGTCCCTGTCCTGGGGACGTTCTGAATTGCCGCGTCTGTCGGGGGGCCATGAACGCCATCAAAAACAGCCCGTTTACAAGAAAGCTATCAGCTTTTGCCGTATTGTCAGAAGATGAGCTTGCCGTGCTGGAGCGTTTGCACCAGCGCCGCAGAATTTTTGCTGCCGGGAGCGACCTTGTGCATCAGGGTCAGCCGGGACAAGCTGCCTACATTCTGTCCTCCGGCTGGGCCTGCTCCTATAAGATCCAGCAGGAGGGATCGCGCCAGATCGTTGACTTCCAGATACCGGGAGATTTCCTGGGATTGCGCAGCGTTCTGCTGCGCACCTCTGACCATAGCATTGAACCTATCGTGGAGATCGAAGCCGCCGAAGTTTTGGCGGAAGACCTTCTAGGGGCATTTGCCGATACGCCAAGGCTGGCGGCAGCCATACTTTGGGCCGCGTCCCGGGACGAAGCAATGGTGGTTGAGCATCTTGTGGGACTTGGGCGCCGTGATGCGGATGCCCGAATGGCACATTTCCTGCTGGAACTTGGTGCGAGGCTGGCTCTCGTCGGGATGGGAAGCAAAGCGGGCTACGCCTGCCCGTTAACGCAATACCACCTGGCCGACGCGCTGGGATTGACCGCAGTCCATGTGAATCGTGTCCTGCGCCAACTGCGGGAACGAGATCTGGTCACCTTCCGCGACGGTTATGTGAAGTTCGGCAGTTTCGACCGCCTGGTGGCGCTGGCGGATTTCGACCCGGCATATCTGGATCAGACTGGACCGCTTCTTACATGAAGCGGCGGCCTTCGGGCAATACTTGGGCGGCCGGGTGATCGGTTCAGGAGGGTGAAGTTACGCGAGCGCTTGTATTGCCGCGTCGAGTTCCCTGTACATTTCGGTGTCGTTCTCCTCACTCTGCGCCAGCTCTGCCAGCCGGTAATGCTTCCAGGCTGCAGCCTTTCGCGGCCCGGCGGGGGCTCTTTCGCAGGCAGCCCTGACCGAGGCCAGCCTCACGGATAACTCTCTTGTTTCGGGTGTCATTCGGTTGTCCTTTCTTCGGCGGCCGAGGAGAAAAGAAGCGTAAATCACATGCAGAGCCAACTGGGGCCGGCACATCCTCTGCGCTTCTTGGCACTCGTAACACTCACGCTCGCAAATGCGCGGCCCGTCTGAAATGATTAGATGGGTCCTGATCAGTGCGCACTGACCTAGGTTAGCTAGCGGCGCCGTGTTGCGGACGCCTGTCAAAGATCAGTTTCATCCGCCAGCGAAAGGCGTGGCCAATTGGGGGCGGGCACTGCATCAACTTATGGCGTCAGAGAGCATGGTATTCTGGCACAGAATAGCGGCAGGGCAGCACCAGCCTCCTCGGTTGATCAAAACCACACATAGAACCAGCTATACTAGAAAAACCGTTAGGCGCTAACATCGATCAGCACGTGACCATCCCTTTCGCCTTAAAGTCTTTGATGAAGCTCAGCGTCGCCGTGATCTCGCCCTAATGGTCACCAGACGTCCCGTGGCAGCCGCTGCGAGCAATCGCCATACAGGAAATCAATGAGAATCAGGATGAACACACGGTCGTCCAGACTGATGGTGACGTTTTCCCATCCGTTTTCTTTGGCGGGTTACGCAGACGAACTTCCTGCCGGAGAGTACGAAGTGATCGTGGAAGAGGAGCTTATTCAGGGGCTCAGCTTCGAAGCATACCGAACAACAGCAACTTACCTGATGGTCCACGGCAGGGGCGGCCGCGCGGGCCGGACCGAACTGCGCCTGATCACTCAGAAGGACTTGGAAATGGCGCTGAACCGCGACAGCGGATTTGACACCAAACAGCAATCATAGCGAGGCGGCGCTTTCTCCGCAGGAGGACCAGAAATGACCTATCCCGAATGGCTGAGACCCGGCGTTTATGGTGCCTTGATCGGTGCAGTCTCTATTACAATCGTCGGTTTTTCCTGGGGCGGCTGGGTGACTGGAGGTCAAGCGGAATCAATGGCTAGCTCCAGGTCCCATGACGAACTGATTGCTGCGTTGGTACCGGTTTGCGTCAACATGGCTGAAACAGATTCCGAACGGACCGCCAAGCTGGCGTCAATCCAGGAGGCGATGTCGTTCAAGCGACGGGATGCCGTTATCGCAACTGGCTGGGCAACGGTCCCAGGCTCAGAGAGCCCGAACCGTGATCTTGCACAGGCTTGTCTTGCCGGGCTGGATTTGGATGCATCGTAGTTTCTTTTTGCCAATGCCGCTTCTCCACGCCGGTACAGAGATGTTCGACCGGCTGATCAGAATATTGAGCTTTCCCCAAGTCCTGATGACGCGGCTCGTTGTGGTGTTCAGCCTGTTGGCAGTCTTCACAGTGCCTGCATATTCGCAAGCGGCCGATTCTTCAGTGCCTGAGAACGCACACAAGAGCAGTTACGGCGATGGCTGGGAATGCGACCGGTCTTACCGGGCCGCGGACGACACCTGCATTGCTGTAGTTGTCCCGCAAAATGCGTACCCTACGCATAGAAACTACGGTTCAGGGTGGGAGTGTTTGCACGGTTTCATTGAGGTTGAGGGGTCGTCCTGTGCAAAAGTCTTTGTGCCCGAAGGCGGGTATCTCGCGCCCTCAGGAACACGGTGGAACTGTCTGCGCGGTTTTAGAAAGATTGACGATATCTGCCAGAAAATAATTCTGCCGCCAAACGCCTATTTGACCAACAGCACACACGGGCCAAGCTGGCTTTGCGACCGCGGTTTCGAAGCTCGAGGCGACGTCTGCGCAGCTATTGAAGTTCCTGAACACGCCTTCCTGGATGCGGCAGCTTATGGTCGTCAGTGGAAATGCGAGCGCGGCTACGCAGTGTCTGGTGACCTCTGTATCCTGATTGAGCTGCCGGAAAATGCACATCTTGCCAGGACGGGTAACCGTTGGGAGTGCAACAAGAATTTCCAGCAGAAGAAAGGCCGCTGTGTTCTGAACAACTAGGCGTCACACCTCCGGCTGCCGGCTTGGCAGCCTCAACACCTGCATCAAGAGCACCAAAGCCCTGAGCGCGGGCCTCTCAGAAGGAAATCCCATGGAAACCGCAGTCAAAGCGGGAAGGCCGGTATGGCAAAATGCCAGCGGTCCGCAACTACGATCATCTGAACGCTCTCAGAAACCGGGCGATCCCCCTGCCGCTCGCATCCCTACCGCAATCGTGTACTGCGAAGGGAATTTCGCACGTGTCGACGGCAAGACAGCAAACGGGCTTGTCCGGCACTCACACGCCTATCGCATACTCTCGGTGATCGACAGCCATCACGCAGGGGGCGACAGCGGGCAGATCCTTGACGGCGCCCTGAACCACATTCCAGTCTTTGGCGATCTTGAAGCGGCAGTTACTCACGAGGCAGCCATTCCTGACACGCTGATCTATGGGATGGCTCCGTCAGACGGAAAATTGTCGGCGGATGACCGCCGTGTTGTGCTGGTTGCAGTATCTTTAGGGATGAACATCGTCAGCGGGCTGCATGAATACCTTGGCGACGACCCGGAAATCGCCTCGGCTGCCAAATCGCGCAACGTCTCTCTTCGCGATATCCGCAAACCCCGGAACAGCAAGGACATGCGCCTGTTTGACGGCAGTGTAGCGAATGTGAAGGCAATCCGTATTGCTGTACTAGGGACCGATTGTGCTATTGGAAAGCGGACGACGGCAACGCTTCTTGCCCGCGAACTGAATGCGCAAGGGATCAAGACTGTCCTGGTTGGCACCGGCCAGACCGGCCTAATGCAGGGTGCCAAATACGGCGTAGCAATGGACGCTGTGCCGCCGCAATTCTGCTGCGGGGAACTTGAAGGGGCCATTGTTGCGGCATCCGAAGGTGAACAGCCAGACGTCATTCTGATCGAAGGCCAGGGCGCACTCAGCCATCCGGCATTCTGCACCTCTGCATTCATTCTGCGCGGCAGCCAGCCGGACGCAGTGATCCTTCAGCACGCACCCAAACGGGCGCACCGTTGCGACTTTCCGAACATGGCAATGCCTGATCCCGGTGACGAGATCGCTTTGATCGAGGCCTTTGCGGACACCAAGGTGATCGGCGTGACGCTCAATCACGAGGGGATGACCGAAGAGGAAATCACCGCCGCCATCAAGGACCATGCCGGCACTCTGGACCTTCCTGTCAGCGATGCCCTCAGCCGTCCCGCGGCGCATCTGGCTGAACTTGTACTGTCCGCATATCCCCAGTTGCGGCCGGTGAATATTGCGGCAGCGCTATGACCGCGCCGCGTATCGAAATTGACCTGGGTAAAATCCGCGACAACACACGATGGCTCGTGGAGCGCCTGAAGCCCTGCGGAATTACCGTGACCGGTGTGACAAAAGCCGTGTGCGGCCATCCTGGTGTTGCAAGGGCGATGCTTGAAGGCGGCGCGATCGGATTGGCAGATGCGCGGCTTGCAAGTGTAAGACGCATGCGCAAAGCAGGGCTGACCTGTCCGATCCTGATGATCCGGACCCCGATGCTGAGCCAGGTCGGGCATATCGTCGAAACTTGTGAAGCAAGCTTCAATACAGAGACCAGCATTATAGCGAAGCTTGCCGCTGCGGCCCTGCGCAGAGGCACCAGCCACGAGATAATTCTGATGGTGGAAATGGGCGATCAGCGGGAGGGCATCATGCCCGAGGATCTGACTGACGCTGCCCTTCACGTCACCAGGACGCCGGGTGTGCTTCTCAAAGGTATTGGTGCAAATTTCGCCTGTCTGGCTGATGCAGCCCCCAACTCCGCGATGATGGCGGCACTCTCATCCCTTGCTGATGACATTGAGCAGGTGTGCGGCCCCTTCGCCGAAGTGGTTTCCGGGGGCAGTTCCGCAAACCTGCCATGGGCATTCGGTGGCGCGCCCGCAGGCCGGATCAACAATTTGCGCATAGGCGAGGCTATCCTGCTGGGAACTGACCCTGTTTCGGGACACCCGATCAGCGGGCTTCATACAGATGCTTTCACACTGCTGGCTGAGGTGATCGAGACGAAAATCAAATCAAAGCCGGTACCGCTGAAATTATCCGACCCGGCCCTCTCGGCGCTGAGCCTGGTGCCAGGCAATCATTGGACAACCCGCTCGATCCTGGCCCTCGGGCTGCAAGACACCGACGCTGCAGGGCTGACCTTTCCACCGGCTGTTACCTTTGCCGGTGCAACCAGCGATCACATTGTGGTTGAGACGACCAATTGCCCCCTTCGCATCGGCAGCGAGATGCCGTTGCAAATGAGCTACAGCGCCCTTGTGCGCGCCATGGCAGCCCCTGATGTTTCGAAAGTTTTGCACAGAAATACACCATTGACAGAAGGTGCGGCCGGCAGCCGCAATTGCCGGCTTCCGGAGTTTTTTTGATGCAGGCGTTTCTTTTGCAGCACGGGTCCAAACCGCGGCCAGAGACCTCCTTGTGCGGCGTTCCGTAGTAAATGGTGCTGCGAATATCTATATTGGTGTCAGTCGCGCATCTTTCCGTGCCTCGCCTCCGGCCTGAAAATAGCTCCGGAAATCAGACGATCGGAACATCTCTCTCAAAGACCGGATGGCTCATGTGGCAGCCTTCGGGCGTCTTTCATAACCCCGGAAATGCCCAATCCTGCCGCTTGGAGGTCAAGGAAATCTTCAAGCGGCGGAGAAATTCACTCTATGGGCCGTGCAAATACAGCTCAGCAGCAGAGGAGAGATAGATCAATGGATCAGTTCAGCAGCAGGACCGTCGCAGTATTCTCCCGATCCTTCACCTTGCCGGGCTTTGATGAGGCGCTCCCTGCCGGAGAATATGATATTGAAACCGAATTATCCGCGCCTCCTGACCACCTGGATCCTCAAGCCTGGAAGGCTTCGGTTCTGGTGCATCTGCATCCCCGGAAATCACACCCTGGTCTGGTGAGGAGCCTGACCGTTTCTTTGGCGGATCTCGACAGTGCTCGGGCCAAAGACAAGCTTTCTGGAAAAGAGCTGTCGACGTTCCTTTTCGAGGAAATGCTTGCCGATCCGATGGTGCGCCTCGTTATGCAATCCGACGGTGTCTCCGAAGCTCAGATCCGGCACCTTTACTCTGGATTGGGAATATCAGAGGCGGATGGCGAACGGCATGACTAGCAGTTTGTGCGCAGACCCAAAAAGAGCACCACTTAATGATGGAGGCAGGCCAATTTTGGCCAATACCGACCAAAATGAAGTATTCTTGTCTCCGGCCTGCGGAGACGTGCCGCGGGAGCGCCGATGCCTTCGCTGCAACACCGCGTTCTGGAGCGAAGGGTTCGGTGAGCGGATCTGCCGACACTGCAAAGCGTCTGACCTGCCCCCCGTGATATCCTTCACCATGTTGTAGTGTCTGCCCACTCGTGCTCTGAGCCCCAACCTTGGACCGCCAGAAGCTGGATTTTTCCGGCTCGGTCACGATGACGGGCTGGTGACGCCATCGGGATAATGCATGGCAATCGGGACGTTGTATCCGATTGCGCTGTACGGCCTGTCCTCGTTGTAGTGCCGACGCCAATCCTCCAGCTTTTCGCGGGCCTCTGCAAGGCTCATGAACCAGTGTGCGTTCAAGCATTCCGCCCGGAGCTTGCTGTTAAACGCCTCAATGAAGCCATTGTCCGTGGGCTTTCCAGGCCGTGAGAAGTCGAGGGTAACGTCGTTGGCGTAGGCCCAGAGATCGAGGTCCCGCGAGATGAACTCGCTGCCGTTATCGACTCTGATCGTCTTGGGGTAGCCGATCTGCCCGCAGACCCGTTCGAGCGTCTGCACAACATCTTCGCCCCGATTGGTGAAGCGCGGATCGGCCGCTGGGCAGAGCCGGGAATGCGTGTCGACAACGGTCAGGATGCGCAACCTCCTACCCAGGGCGAGCTGGTCGTGAACGAAGTCCCTTCCGGCAGATTGCGCTAGCGCAATCGCCTTTCGGGCAGTGCATCGCCCAGACACCGTTCGGCCCGACGGCTTCCTGACGGTCTTCTCTGAGCTATGCCTTCACCCGGCGCTTGGGGTGCTTATTCCTGAGCTTCAGGCCCAACCCGTTGTAAATCCTGCGTGTCTTCTTCATGTTGATCACCCAGCCCTCCCGTCTCAGAAGCACGTGGACGCGCCTGTAGCGGATATGCCGGCACGCAATCTCGGACCGGCGTCGCAGACCAGCCACCTGCGGGCCTGCAAGCGGTTTGCCTCCTGGCTCGGGCGATCTCCGGAGACAGCCTCACCGGATGACGTGAAGCCAACCGCAAGAAGGGCATGTATGTGAAGGCCGACTTTGCCTATGACGCGGATGCGGATATCTACCGATGCCCGGCAGGTGAGACGCTGACATACCGCTACACGACCGAAGAAGGCGGCCTGGTGGTACGGCGATACTGGACCAGCGTCTGTCAGGCCTGCCCTGTCAAGGCGCGCTGCACGACCGGCAGGGAACGTCGTATCACCCGATGGGAACACGGTAAGCGCCCGATTTTTACCGCAGCGGTTGATTGTTGACGCGGGCGATGATGTCGGGCTCAGCGACGAAGTCTTCGAGGAAGCTGTGCCATGCCTCAACGGACACTCGTGCTGATGCCAGCATGTCGCGCAATTCGTCGATGCCCTCGTCGGTCAGCGCCGTAATGTAGTCGTCCCGTCCGATGTGGACGCTGACGATGTTGCCGTAGGAGAGGTTGTCGTCGTTGCTGACGATGGCCTCGAGAAGTCCAGGATCCTCGCCCAGCAGGCTGGCGACATGGGCGATGGAGCAGACGTAGGTCGTCGCTGCCATCACGCAGCCTCGCTGCGTTTCTGATCTGCCGGCTTCCAGTTCCAAGGGAGTAATTCGGCCAGCCGGTTGACCATGTGATCGTGGATACGGTCCAAGACATCTGCGAGGTAGGCCTGCGGATCGAGGCCGTTCATCTTTGCCGTCTCGATGACGGTCATGGCGCGGGCGAGCGTTTCACCGCCGGTATCCGAACCCGCGAATAGCCAGTTCCGCCTGCCAACGCCAATGGGCCGCAGCGCGCGCTCGGCGGGATTGTTGTCGATGGCCACGCGCCCGTCCTCCAGAAACAGCGTGAATGAAGCCCAGCGGCTCAGCCCGTAGCGGAACGCCTTGGCCAGATCACTCTTACCGGGAATACGGGTGAGCTGCCTTTCGGCCCAGTCCCGGAACGCATCAACCTTGGGCTTGCTTTCCTTTTGGCGCACGGCCAGCCGCAGTTCGGCAGGCTTGCCGCTGATTTCCCGTTCGATGTCGTAGAGCTTGCCGATACGGTCGAGCGCCTCGCGCGCGATTGCGGATTTCGTCGCGGTCCAGACATCGTGAAAGTCGCGGCGAAGATGCGCCCAGCACGCGGCCTCCCGGAACTGGCTCTTGCCGTCCAGGTCCGCGGCATAGAGCTTGGCATACCCCTTGTAGCCATCAGCCTGGAGAATGCCGCTGGTCTCGCTAAGATGGGCGAGGACATGCTCTTCCTTCCAGTCCGGGGCAAAGTGATAGACCGCACCCGGCGGGGCCGTGCCCGCCCATGGGCGCTGATCCCGGACATAGGCCCAGATCCGGCCTTTCTTGACGCCCTTTCCGAGCCCCTTGTCGCGGCGGCCGCGATCGAGAACCCGGATGGGCGTGTCATCTGCGTGCAGAAGATTGCTGGCCATGATCTCGGCCTCGATCTTCTCGATCAGCGGCGCCAGCGTCTTCATTGCCCCGCCGCACCAGTCGACCAGGGTCGTGTCAGGGATGTCTGCCCCCATGCGGGCGAAGATCTCGTTCTGACGATACAACGGCACGTGGTCGTCGAACTTCGAGGTCAGCACATAAGCCAGAAGGTTCGGGCCCGCCATGCTCCGTGGGATCGGACGGCTGGGTGCCGGGCTTTGAACCATACGCTCGCAGCGCCGGCAGGATTTCTTGATACGCGCGATCTCGATGACCTTCAGCTGGGCTGCAATCATGTCGATCAGCTCGCTGACATCCTCCCCGACCACACGCAGATCGCCCCCGCAATCCGGGCAACTGTCGCCGGGGTCAAGCTCGCGGCGTTCGCGCGGCGTGTCCTGCGACACCTTCGGACGGCGGCGCCTCGACTCCCGCGGTTCGGCTGGTTCCGGGGTCTGGTTGTCCGTCTCCGGCTCATCATCGCCCTCCGGCGGCAGTTCATCCGCCTCGGCGAGCGCAACCTGCAGGTCCTCCAGCGCCAGTTCCAGTTGCTCGATCTCCCGCTCGATCTTTTCCGAACTGGAGCCGAATTTCTGCTTCTGCAATCTGGCAATCCGGACGCGCAGCGCCTGAACCAGCAGATCATGCGCCCGCAAACTGGCGGACATCTTTTGGTTTTCCGCCTGCAACGCGGCGATCATCGCCTTCAGAACGGCGGGATCATTGGGGAGAGGCGTGGCTTCTACGGACATGGTGGTGGATACCATTCTCCCAGATCGGACGCCATAAAAACAAACAATTCCAGAGAGATAAATCAGCCCGTCCGGGCTGGTGGCGCGCCCCAATCCGGCCTGCGCCAGTCGATCCCCTCCCAGAGCATGGCCAATTGAGCGGCGGTCAGACGCACGCTGCCATCCGTCGCCGCAGGCCATGGGAAACGACCCTTCTCCAGGACTTTGTAATACAGGCAAAAGCCCTGGCCATCCCAATACAGAAGCTTCACCCTGTCGCCGCGGCGCCCTCGAAACGCGAACACGGCACCGTTCGATGGCCGCTGCCTCAAGACATCCTGCGCGATCGCTGAAAGCCCCGCGATACCTTTGCGCATATCAGTGTGACCGCAGGCCAGGTAAACGCGAATGCCGGTGCCCGGGCCGATCATGCCGCCTCCACCGCCTGGATCAAACGGGTCAGCACCGCCGCATCCACATGGGCATCGACCCGCAAGCTGCGACCATTGCGCAGAACCACCTCAATCAACGCCAAGCTCGCTTCAGGGGCGCACGCTTCCGGCGGTTCCGGCGGCGACGTAATATCGACGGGCAGGAATAGCGTCGCGTCGTCTGGCGTCAGAAGCCCCTTCCTCCTCAGCTCGTATCGCCAGGCATAGATCTGCTGCCGCCTGATCTCGTGGCGCTGTGCGACCTGCGACACGGTCGCGCCGTTCACCCCGACCGAAAGCACAATCGCCAACTTCTCGTCGTCACTCCAGCGGCGCCGACGCTCCAAGCCAAGAATTTCGCCCCGCACAGCTGCCTCCCTCCCTGTAGGAGACGTCATTAAAGACGTCTTTATGGACGTCTCTTAGCAATCTCCAGGACACACGAGCAGGCGGTTCAAATCGGGCGGTTACGGAACACGAGCATCTGGTCGACGAGATGCGTGGCCGTTTGAGCCGAGACCCGGCCTTGATGGGCCTCCGCCGCTCAACCGTCGAGCACACATTCGGCACAATCAAGAGCTGGATGGGAGCGACGCACTTCCGGATGCGAACGCTCAAGAACGTCCGCACCGAGATGGCCTTCCATGTCCTCGCCTATAACACCAAGCGGATGATAGCCCTGATCGGGGTACGTGGGCTTCTTACTGCCATTCCGGCCTGATGGGCGGCGCTCAGCTCAAATCGTACAGCAAAAAACGCCACAAGAGCGCGGATTCAGCCCCCTCCGGCGAATAAGGCGCTAAAGTGACCCAAAATCCGGCTGCCTCTACAAAATCGACTGAAACATCCTCATCGTCGAGAAACCAGGCGAGTTTCCACACACCCTCGGCTGGCTGCCGTCATGCCTGGGAGCAACCGAGATCCGCTCTGGTCTTTCAGGGCGGTTGCCTGGTCGCCGCGGCGCCGAAAGGCGGCAGTGAGCCCAAGTTGCTCATTGGATTTTCTCGCTGCGCGCCCGCAGCACAGAAAATACGGCAACTGCGAAAATTTCGGAGCTGCCTTGCAGCGGCGAAATCTGCAGTTCATGCCGAGTGCAGAAAACCCGAAACGAAAATTCACACAGGCGCGACGCAACTGCCGATCGCCGCAATTGCTCCGACAACCGCGCGCAGCTTCGCAAGCACTTCGGCACCTTCACCGCGGTTTACAACTTTGCGAGTAGGCTCAGGGCCCTCAACAGCCTTAAGCCTTAGCCTACGAATACATCTGCAAAATCTGGACATCCGAGCCAGATCGATTCATCTCAAATCCGATCCGCCAGATGCAGGGGCTGAGCACCTAACCTGCTAAGTGGGTGTGAGGCTCATCCCATTTTGCTTCTGCGTCAAGCGCAACCGGCCAAAGATCTTGCCACTGGCCAAATATCAGGCGCTGCACCGCAATAAGTCCGGTTCATGTCCTTTGGGCCGATTTTCTGCGATAAAGCGCGAAACCATCACCAACCATCTTATGTCTGAGCAGACGACTCCGGAAGCAGTATACCTAGACCTCGTCGGCCGCCATTCAGGTCAGTTATTCGTCAGCTTCATTCAGCTCTACTGCCTCTGCATCAAGCGCATCCGCCAATACCACTGCGGGCGCGCCCGGGGTGAAGACCGTCTGGGCGGTGGGGGGATTGCCGGCGGTGGTTCGGTTGACGCGCAGTTCCCGATAAGCGGTATACATCCCGCTCACCACGATCAGCACCATTCCGACGAAAGTGGTGTTGGGCGGCACCTCCCCCCATAGCAGATAGCCGAGGGCCGCAGCCAGAGGCAGATAGCTGTAGTCAAAAGGTGCGATCACACTCGCATTTGCTATCTGATAGGCGCGGGAGACCAGGGTGTAGGCCACTGTTCCGATACTCCCTAATAAAGCGAGCATAGCGATGCCCTCCGCCTGAGGTACCGGCCAGCCCATACGGAGGTGACTCAGTTCAGGTGTGATCTCAATCATCTGCGACACCGCGTATCCCATCGGTATGATAAGAACGCCCGAGAATGAGATGGTGTAGAGACCGATGGTCAGAGAGGTGTCTTGCTCTCCGATCTTGCGCACAATTGTCTGACTGATTGCGTAGGTGAGAGCGCACAGAAGCGGCAGGATGGCAATCCAGTCAAAGCTGCCGCCTGCCGGGTTCATCGCAATGACAACACCTGCGAAGCCAACAAGCAGTGCTGCTGCACGGTGAAGCCCGATCTTTTCTTGCAGGAAAACGGCCGCAAGCGTCGCGGTCATCAGAGGTGCCGAAAAGAACAGTGTAGTGACCTCAGCCAGTCCCATGAAGGGAAATGCTGAATAGAACATCGCGAATCCGGAGGCAAATAGCACGGCGCGCGCCAAATACCACGGCCAGAGAGGGGTGAAGATGCGATGCGGCGCACCTAGCCAAAGGACGAGCGGCAGTAGAGTTAACAAGGCGACGATGGACCGGACAAAAATCAGCATCCACACCGGATAATGGGTCAGCATGTCTTTCATCAGAACGTCCTGCCCGACAAACAGGACCATTCCAGTGAGCACACAGGCGATCCCTTGGGCAGTTCGGGGCAGCGGCGCTACGTCTATTTCTGAGGAGGCTGTCATAACGGCAGCCTGCCAAATTCAACAAGTGTGTCTTGCGCTTCAGCGACCTGAATGTCGGTATCATCAGAAGGGCAATATCAGCCGAAGAGTTCTTTGCGCCTTACAGCATTTTTTCGCCATTTTGATCGTGCGACCGCATTCAACAGCAGCTTTGGCAGACCGCTTTGCGGCTTTTGGTGATTGAACCTTTGTACCGCAACCAGCCTGCAGGACTTGTGTAGGTAGCAGATCGCCCTTGGCTCCCTACAGGCCAGGCTGACCGTAATGCAGCCACAGCAACTATCGGTGCCCTGGCGCGCGCCGCCCTTACACCAGCGGCAACCGACCGAAGGTCCCCAGTTATTGCCTGCCGTCAATGAAACTTCCGCTGCGATCCGCCACCGTCACGGTGCGGGAAATGATCCCGCGCTGACAAGGTGAACAGAATGACTGATCCAAGATCCACACCGAAAAAACCAAAGCCGGCACCTGTCAAACCGGCATCTGCTACTGGCAAACCTTCCCAGTCTACCTCCGGCAAGCAGTCCAGGTCCGTGGCAAACACTGGGAAAACGTAACCTGCTTCTTCGGGAGACAACCATTTACAGAGCATTCCGCACCGGTCTTCCTGCCGTGGTGATTTTGGCGCTTGCCGGGAAGGCAATGGCGCTTACGCTCACCAACATTCGGGCTGACCCGGTCACGGTGCGGTTCATGGCAGGTGGCGATACCCATGACATTAATCTGGGTCCCGGCGAATCCTCAGAGGAAGCATGTGATAAAGGCTGCCTGCTGACGCTGGCTGACGGCACCGAGCAAACCTTTCTTCCCGAAGATCATGTCCTGATCAACAGAGATGGTTTTGCACTCGCCGAATGATACAGCCGAATTTTCCCAAAGCAAATGACCACACGGGCGCCGCGGAACCGGCGCCCGTTTCAATGTTTGATGACTAACTTTCTGAATTTCCAGCCGCTGCGCCCTTTCTACGCTCAGCGCGTTGCAGCGCCTTGCGCAGCGCCTCTCCGGCAGTTTCGAGCCAGATAAAATCAAGATGCTTGCGGGTACTCTCGGGAATGTCCTCCAGATCGCGCCGGTTGCGGGCAGGCAGCATCACCCGGGTGATCCCCGCCGCAGCGGCAGCCAGCACTTTTTCCTTGATTCCGCCCACAGGCAGAACGACCCCTCGTAACGAAATCTCTCCGGTCATCGCAGTATCGCTGCGCACAGTTCGGTCCAAAAACAAGGAAACCAGCGCGGTGTAAATCGCCACCCCGGCGCTAGGGCCGTCCTTGGGCGTGGCCCCGGCGGGCACGTGGACGTGAATGTCAAGGCTGTCAAAGCTATTGGCTTCCAGCCCCAGGCTCCCGGCCTGCGCCTTCAAAAGCGACAGTGCGGTCTGGGCACTCTCCCGCATCACCGCCCCCAACTGGCCGGTGAGGATCAGCCGCCCCTTGCCCGGTGCGCGGCTAGCCTCGATAAACAGGATGTCGCCGCCGGCAGGTGTCCAGGCCAGCCCAGTGGCAACCCCCGGCGTGCTGGTGCGAGGCGCGGTCTCATTTTCAAACAGCGGCGCCCCCAGTGCGGCCTCCACCTGCTCCGCCCCAAGCTTGCTTTTGGCCGGCTTGCCTTCAGCATAGCGGACTGCGGCAGCCCGCAGGACGGCCCCGATCTGGCGCTCCAGCTGCCGCACCCCGGCTTCCCTGGTGTAGCTGCGGATCATCAGACGCAGCGCCGGCGGTGTGAACCGGAGACGCTCATACATTAGTCCGTTGGCCCTCAGCTGACGCGGCACCAGATAGCGCTTGGCGATCTCCAGCTTTTCTTCCTCGGTGTAGCCCGGCAGGCTGATTACCTCCATCCGGTCCAGGAGCGGCCGCGGAATGCCCTCCAGCATATTGGCAGTGGTCAGGAACACCACCCGCGACAGGTCAAAATCCACTCCGAGGTAATTGTCGCGGAAGGTGCTGTTCTGCTCCGGGTCCAGCACCTCCAGAAGCGCTGCAGAGGGATCGCCCTGGATGCCGTGGCCCAGCTTGTCGATTTCATCCAGCATCAGTACGCAGTCGCGGCTGCGCGCCCGCCGCACGGCCTGAACAATGCTGCCCGGCAGCGCCCCGATATAGGTTCTCCGGTGGCCGCGGATCTCCGCCGCGTCATGCACACCGCCCAGACTGACCCGGCCAAAGGCCCGCCCCAGGGCACGCGCAATCGATTGGCCCAGGGAGGTCTTGCCAACCCCTGGCGGCCCGGCAAAGCACAGGATCGGCGCCCGGCTCTCAGGTGACAACTTGCGCACAGCCAGGAACTCAATGATCCGCGCTTTGACTTTTTCCAATCCGTAGTGGTCGGCGTTCAGAATGCCCCGCGCCTGAATCAGGCTGACCGGCTGGCTGCTTGGCACCTGCCAGGGCAATTCCACCATCCAGTCGAGCCAGTTTCTCAGAACCGCCCCCTCCCCCGCAGCGTCAGACAGGCGCGCGTAGCGGGCCAGTTCCTTGCGGGCCATTGCCTCGGCTTCCGGCGGCATTCCCGCCCGGGTGATCGCCTCGCCCAGTTGAGCAATCTCCTCCGCATTGCCGCCATCCTCGCCCAGCTCATGCTGAATTGCCGCCAGCTGCTCGCGCAGGATTGCCTCGCGGTGGCGCTCATCAAAGGCGGCACGTGTCTGTTCGCTGATCTCACGGGTGATGCGCAGCACTTCCAGCCGCCTTGCCAGGATCTTCGACACCTTGTCCAGCCGGGCAGCAATATCGACGGTTTCAAGGATCTCTTGCCGCTCCTCAATTGGGATGTCGGTATAAGCCGCTGCCAGATCCGCCAGCGCGCCCGGCTCGGTGGCTGCATGTGCTGCCTCTTCCAAGCCAGCAGGGCTCTGCGGCAACAGCGACAGCAGCTCTGCCGCTTGACTTCTGAGATGCAAAAACCGGGCCTCGACCTGAGGCTGATGGCTGGTCACGTCCGGCAGGCTCAGCACCCGGCCAACCGGAAACGGCGGCCCCTTCAGCAATTCGATCAGTCTGAACCGGGTCACCCCCTGGCAGATTATATGATGCCCGCCGTCGGGCGAGGTCATCAGCCGAAGGATATTCGCAGTGCAGCCAATGCGGAACAGGTCCTCTGCCCCCGGATCGCTGACCGCCGGGTTGCGCTGAAGCAGCAGCCCTACAGGCCGCGACTGGCGGATCGCCTGCTGGATTGCCGCAATGGATTTGGCCCGCCCGGTAGAGACCGGGAAGACTGTTCCGGGAAAGGCGACCACCTCGCGCACCGGCAGCAGAATCAACCCGTCTTCCGGCAGCGGAACGTTCTGCATTTCCTGCAGCGGGGCCATTTCTGAAGCGCTGGCCTGATTCATGCCGTCTCTCCCTGTCCGCTCTTGGACAGCCGGATCAGCAGATGCCCCCGCACCGTCTGCCGCTTGACGGCATAGGTGCCCGGCGGGATCGGAATACGCCGCTCGAACCGGCCAAAGGGCAGCTCCAGCCGGATCACAGTGGCATGGCACAGCTCCGGCGGCGGTTCCCGCTGCCCCCGGATGATCAGTTCGTCATTTCTAATGCGCACCTCAACGTCATCGGCCTTGGCGCCTGGCAGCACCACATAAACAAGCAGCTCGCCGTTGGTTTCCAAGAGATCCACCGGCGGTTCCCAGCAAGGCTGCCCGTCTTGCAGGGAAGTGAGCAGAAACAGCTGGCGGCAGAACTTCTCTGTCGCCGCAAGCTGCGCAATCGCGTCGGAAAGCATCATGTTCTCGGGAGGCTGCTGGTCCATGCTGCACCAGAAATTGTTCCTAGTATTCCTTGCCCGGAGTTTCTGCCGCAGGCCTCAGAGCATCCGCCTGCCAGGCTCTGGGTCAGGTTTTCCTCCGCCAGGGGCCCTGCGCGATGCACCAAGCGACCAGCACCATGATAGACCCGCCGCTTAGAGCCGCGGTCCATGCCACCGGCTCATTGTCAGTAAATCCAAGGGGCCTGGGTGAGAGGTCCCGCCAAAGACCAATTGCCGCGCAGCCCCATTCCTCCCAGTTGTTGCTGGTGTACTGGGCAGCCGCCGACAGGACTGCGGCTGCCGATCCGGCTGCGATGAAGCTCCAACTGGCCGGGATGGCCAAGCCACCGTCGGTCGGTCCTGAATAATGAAGCCACGACGTGACGGCGAGCCAGCAACCCAGGGCGGTGATGACCCAATTCTGCCAATGCTTGCGTCTCAACGGCGCGTCCTTTCCCGAAATGGCAACGAACTGCCTTACCGCCAGTCTGCCGCACTGGCACAGGATTGCATTGACGGCAATCAACGCCCCGGGCCGCAGGCTCTAGGCTGCCTGACTGCCGGCCGGTTGTTCTATCACCTTCTCACCACGGTGCCCTGTTGGCGCAGGCTGAAACCGCGGAGTTTCTGGCAATCCCTGCCAGTATCGGGCCATTCGCCCGGCTTCTTCGTGGTAATCATCCATCATCTTCTGGACATGGCGCCACTGCACCAATTGGATCTCGTCAAGACTGATGCAGCCCAGTATGCAGTGCTGCGTTTTAACGTATTCGTCGAGGCGGGCCATTGTGAATTTGCAGGCCTCCCCCCAGACTTCTGCACAGACCTGCATTGCCTGCGCTACTGGCAAAAGGACTGCGCGATCCGCAGCCTCGGGCGGTCGCTCCTTCTGAATTTGCTGACTGGACACCTTCATGACCCCCTCCGGGATTTTGCTCCGCAACAGTTTTAACAAGGCCACCCAAACCACACCCCTGCCGACGGGGCATTGACAGCGGTCATAGGACGACCGGTTCCTGCCCTGCCCGATCGGAACCGGGCGGGTTCTGGCTGATTAGGCACCGCTAATGGAAGCTTCGCCGGTGGCAGTAAGCGAGTGCTTCACCAAAGCAGAGTTATTCGACAGCGGCCCGATCGGTTCTGCCTTTCCCTCCCCTGCACCACGCTCGCCCTTGGCGATCCGCTGCAACACACCCATATTGCTTACCGCCGCCTGTTTAGGCGTCAGCATGACAATGGCCTGGTGTTGCTCCAGCTGGCTTAGCCCTCGGCACAGGGTCTCCACCGTCATATCCAGTAATGAGGCCAGGTCGCGGCGCCGCAGGTCGAAAACCACAACGGCACCTTCGCTACAGTTGCTCAGACCAGCGCCTGCCCCCCCTGCCTCGAGCAACAGCCAGCTGGCAATCCTGCACAACGTGCCGCCGCTACGCAGCAAAACCGCCCAGTCCCACTGTGCATTCAGCTGGCGGGCGGCGGAGGCAAGCAACGCCCGGCTCAGCTTGGGTTCCTTCTGCAACAGTGCCTCCAGCGCAGGCAGCGCTATCCAGCAAATTTTGACATCGCTCGCGGCATCCCAGGCAACGCCCGGCCGCTCCGGAAACGCCGGGCCAGCCCATTCACCCGGTTGCAGCAGCTGCAGCACATGCGCCGCGCCGGCTTCCGTGATGTTTACGATTTTCACCGTGCCTTCCACGATGATGCCGCCGTACCCAGCCTCTTCGCCCTGCGGCACAATCGTTTCTCCCGCCCGGAATCCGGCCAGATGAGCCCGACTTGAAAATGAAGCAGAGGCCTGTTCTCCCGCTGCTGCGCAAATACCCACGTGGTTGACCGGGCACCCCCGGCATCGCCCTACAGAAGCAGTGGCTGTCAATGTCCCGTAATGCATTCCGGCTCTCCCCCCAGACAGGATGAACCAAGCAGGCACGGCGCGACTCAGCGGCGCAGCGCTGCCAGCGGAGTGCCAGTCTGCGCCTGCCAGCCGTTTTGAGGAATAGACTGTTTTGTAAAGAATTGTGCGCAAAGCGCTCCCAAAGCTGCGAAACTTTCAGTCCAAAATTTTATCGTGATACGCGGCTGGCAGCAGACTTCCCCCCGAACAGTCTTCTCTCCTCTCGGCCTGCCGCGGACCACTGCTGTACAAAGGAATCTTCAGACGGCACAGACCCCGATTTTCCGTTCTTCAGCCTGTGCCGTTTCCGGCTTGAAACGCGTCACAAAGAAAAATTCTTTTGCTGAACACAAGCCTCCTGGTCCTCAGCTACCCGACCAGCCTCATGCCCCAAACAACTACTACCTTACCGTCCCCACCTAGCGACACCTGTTCTGCCAGCTGAAAACCGCGTACTGTTAAACACGCCTATTCTCCTCTGCCCAATTGATCCTTCAGCCGGGTGTCCTGGCAGGAATTCCCGGCTGAAGGAGGTTCCGCGGCAGCTGGAAAGCTCCGGCTGCATTTAGCCGTCATGGGGACAAGCTGCGTACCACGCATATGTCGCAGATTCCCGGCTGTACGGCATTGATGGCGGTCAATCGCCCCCCGGCCCCGCTGTGGCACAGTTGCGGAAAGACCGGAACAGCGGAGGCGCTGGTATGGAGTTCAAGGATTATTACCAGGCGTTGGAATTGGAAAGGGACGCCGTCAGCAAAGAGATCAAGCGATCTTACCGCAGGCTGGCGCGCCAGTTTCATCCCGACATCAACGCCTCTCCCGAAGCCGAGACGCGGTTCCGGGAGATTACCGAAGCATACGAGGTGCTGAAGGACCCTGAAAGGCGCGCCGCCTATGACCGGCTCTGGAACCAGCAGCAACAATCCTCCGGCAAGGCTTTCACACCGCCGCCTGGCTGGCGGCAGGGCTTCAGCTTTACCAGCGGCGGCGCTGAAGGGGGCGAAGTCTTCAGCGACTTCTTCGAAACCCTGTTCCGGCGGCCCTCGCCCTTTACCAAGACACAGCACGAACGCAGCACCAGACAGCACGCCCGCATCCGGATCGATATCCAGGACGCCTACACTGGCGGCAGCCGGGTCCTGACGCTGCAAACACCTGTCGCAGCCGCAGATGGGACCGTGCAGCTGCAGTCCCGCGAAATCCCGGTCTACATCCCCAAGGGGATTGTGGAGGGCCAGCACATCCGCCTGCCCGGCCAAAGTCCGCCGTCTCCCGGCGGCGGTCCGCCCGGCGACCTGCTGCTGGAGGTGGTCTTTGCACCCCATCCGGTTTACCGGGCCGACGGCAGGGACCTGTATCTCGATCTGCCGGTGGCGCCTTGGGAGGCGGCGCTCGGCGGCAAAATCCGGATGCCAGCGCCAGTTGGCAGCCTCGCGGTGAAAGTGCCGCCCAACGCCCGCAATGGCCAGATGCTGCGCCTTAGGGGCAAAGGGCTGCCAGGGTCGCCCTCCGGCGACATCTACGCCACCCTCAGGATAGTCAATCCCAAGGTCACGACCGATGCCGCGCGCAGACTGTTTGAACAAATGGCCCGGGAAATCCCGTTCAACCCGCGTGCCAGCATTGGGGGATAAGCACATGAAAGCCACCGCATCGGGCAGCCAGGTTCTCGACAGTCTTAACCTGGAGGAATTATGCCGTTTCTGCCGCACCGAAGAAAACTGGGTCGTGGAACTGGTGCAGCAGGGCGTACTGGATCCCGAAGGCACTGGAGCGGCGAGCTGGCGCTTTCGCGGCCTGTCCATCATCCGCGCCAAGAAGGCGCGGCGGCTCAGCCGCGATCTGGGTATAAATACCGCCGGCGTGGCGCTGGTGCTGGACCTTCTCGAACAGCGGGAACATCTCCTGCGGCGGCTCGGCCGGTACGAAAAGTTCTGACCGGCGGCAAGCAGGCTGTTGTCGGCGGTCAATGCCGTTTCGGCCTAGAAGGTTATCCTCCCAACGTTCAGCACAGGAGGCAGCCATGATAGTCAGACAGGCCATGTCGCGCGCAGCTGCGGCCGCTGGGGCCAATACCCCTATCCGCAATATCGCGCGTATCATGCAGCAGCAGAACGCGGGCGCAGTTGTCATCGGCAGCAGGGACTGCCTGCTTGGCATTCTTACTGACCGGGACATCGTGATCCGGGTACTGGCAGCTGGCGGGGACCCCGCCACGGTGACCGCCGGCGAGGTTATGACCCGCAACCCGGTCTATTGCAGCGCCGATGAACCTTTGGATGATGCGGTCTTCCTGATGGAGATCGGGCGGTTCCGGCACATGCCGGTGCTGGACGGAAAGGGGCGGCTTTGCGGCATGCTCAGCCTCGGCGGCCAGCCACAGCAGGCGGCGCAGGACCAAGGGAGTGAAACCGCTGCATGAGCTGGCTAGTGGCGCAGGTGTCATACCAGGAACGGCATCAGCGCGCTGGCAAGGCTGAGGACCAGGAAAAACCCGGCCATGTCCGTGATCGTGGTCAACAGCGGCCCGCTGGCGGCTGCAGGGTCCTGATCGGCACGTTTCAGTAACAAGGGGACGATACCGCCGATTGACACATAGGGGTGCTGACCTCGATACCGTTCGAAATCCTCGGTATCCGAAACAAACCGCAGCAAGACTTCGCCGACCCGGTCAGATTCCTGAAACGTGAAGGCCTCCGCAGCCATAAAACCGCCGGCGACGTGGCTATCGTAACTTGAAAGACGCCTGACGTCAGCTGCATCAGCCGGCGTCAAACGAGCCAGAATAGCCTCCGCATCATCAAGACCGCCGATCACATCGGCCTTGATGTTCGACCCCAGCTAATCAATGATCCCGGCCGCGGTCCCGGATTCCAACCCCACCACCAAGCTGGCAGCCAGCTCGTTCGGGGCTGCTTCTACGATTTCCGCAGCCCGTGCCGCAGGAAGCAGCGACAGCGCAAGGCTCCGGTCCTCTGGCGGAAGGTTGGTCGGCTCTCGCAGCGCTTCACTTAGTGCAAGCGGCTCTAGCACGTCTGCCAACGCCGTACCGTCCGGCTCTGCCCGCGCCCGGCTAAGCCGCTCTTCGGCCTCGTCCACGTTACCGGGATCTGTCCTGGTATCGGCCATGCTTTTCTCACTCTGTCTGTGCGGCAGCGGAACCAACCCATCGAAAGACGGTGCCGCCCTGCTGCAACTTCACCGCAAGGCTTCAGCCCGCAGTACCGGCAAGCCGCTAGGCCGCGTTAGAAATCCTTACCGTCCAAGCCGCCAGGGTAACCAGAGTGTGCAGCCGCCTTGGAGTGATCCACCACCACCGCCTCGGTGGTCATCATCAGACCGGCAATCGACACAGCGTTCTGCAAGGCAATCCGCACCACCTTGGCTGGATCCACAATCCCCGACTCAAACATGTCGGCCAAGCAATCGTTTTGCGCATCATAGCCCCAGGCGGTGTCGTTCTTCTCCAGAAGCTTGCCGACGATCAACGCTTCATCCTTGCCCGCATTCCGGACAATCCGGCGTACCGGTTCTGCCGCCGCCTTGCGGATGATGGCGATGCCCGCCCGCATATCGCCGTTTGCGGCCTCCAACCCATCCAGCGCCAGCGCAGCATAGAGCAGCGCTGCGCCGCCACCCGGCACGATCCCTTCCTCTGTTGCCGCGCGGGTGGCATGCAGCGCATCCTCGATCCGGTCCTTGCGCTCCTTCACCTCGGCTTCGCTGGCCCCACCAACCTCGACAATCGCCACACCGCCGCTCAGCTTCGCCAGCCGCTCCTCCAGCTTTTCACGATCATAGTCAGACTGTGTCTCTTCGATCTGCTGCCGGATCGCGTTGCAGCGCGCCTCGATCTCCGGTTTTGCACCGCCGCCGCCGACCAGCGTGGTGTCGTCCTTGGTGATTATCACCCGCACCGACTGCCCCAGCATGTCCAGCGTGACATTCTCCAGTTTCATGCCCAGATCGGCCGAAATGACCGTGGCACCGGTCAGCACAGCAATGTCCTGCAGAATCTCCTTGCGCCGATCGCCGAAACCAGGCGCCTTCACCGCGGCGCATTGCAGGCTGCCGCGCAGCTTGTTGACAACCAGTGCCGCCAGGGCCTCCCCGTCCACATCCTCGGCAATCACCAGCACAGGCTTGCCGTGCTTGATCACCGCTTCCAGCACCGGAATGAATGGCGCAAGGTTCGAGATTTTCTTGTCAAACAGAAGGATGAATGGAGTTTCCAGCTCCACGCTGAGGATTTCCGCGCTGGTGATGAAGTAGGGCGAAAGGTAACCGCGATCAAATTGCATGCCCTCCACCGTTTCCAGCCGTGTCTCGCGCGACTGGGACTCCTCGATGGTGATCACCCCAGTCCGCCCCACCCGCTCCATCGCCTCGGTCAGGATCTGTCCGGCTTCGCTGTCGCCATTGGAAGCGATGGTCGCAACTTGAGTGATTTGCGCGCTGGTATTCACTGGTCGCGAAAAGCCCGCCAGTGCTTCCACCATCGCAGCAGCGCCGCGGTCAATCCCGCGTTTCACGTCCATCGGGTTCATCCCCGCTGCAACCGCCTTGCAGCCCTCGCGCAGGATGCAGCGAGCCAGGACCGTGGCGGTGGTTGTGCCGTCGCCTGCCAGCTTGGCGGTACGCTCGGCCACCTCGCGGATCAGGCGGATTCCGATGTTTTCAACCGGGTCCGGCAGCTCAATCGCCTTGGCCACGGACACCCCGTCCTTGGTGGAGCGCGGCGCTCCAAAACTTTTTTCGATCAGCACATTGCGGCCGCGAGGACCCAGCGTCGCGTTCACCGCGTCAGCAAGAACATTGACACCGCCCAACATCCGGTGCCGGGCGTTCTCGGAAAAAATGATGTCTTTCGCACCCATGGGACTGATCCGGCCAAAAGTTGTCTCGTACCGCGAAAATGTGCCATGCGCCTGAACTGTAAAAGCGCTTCAGTGATGATTTTTTCTCGCCTGTGTTATCGAGAATTCAAATACATCATATTTTCCAGTGTTCTACACGCCATCCGCAGGCCCATTCCGCACCCTGGTTCCGCCACCGAGGGCATACTGCCGCAAAAACTGCGCCGCCTGCCCCGCATACTCGCCGCGCTGGCCTGCACTAGTCACGGCATAGGTGGAATAGCCAAATCGCGGCGCCCCTTCTATCCGGCGCAGCCAGCCCGCCCTCAGATCCGCCGCAACCAGCCGTTTAGGAAAGTAGGCAGAGGCCGGCACGTTCCTCAGGTGTTGCAAGGCCAGCGTACCAATGTCCAGCTGCAGCCCCGGCGTGCGAATGTCCGGCAAGACCAGCAGGTGATCGGCGCGAAATTCCGGCCCCCAGTCGACCAGCACATATTCAGTGCCGAACGGATCCGCGCTGCTATCCGGGTTGCTGCTGACCAGCACAAATTCATCCTCGAACAGCTGCTCCACCGCCAGCCCCGCCGCCGCTTGCGGCCGGTATGCGACCATCAGATCCAGTCCGCCTTGGCCGAACAATTGGACCAGAGTGTCAGACGCCATGGCTGAGGCCCGCACTGCCAATCCCGGAAGCGCCCGCCGCAGACCCGGCAAGGCCCCGGTCAGGAACCCGTCCCACAGACTGGAGGGCGCACCGACCGCCAGCACCGCCTCCATCCCGGCAGGCAGCGCCGCATCCAGTTTGGCCTGCATCCAAGTTCGCGCCAATGTCTGCGCATGGCGCTGGAAATGCCGTCCAACCTCTGTCAGCGTTGCCCCAGTCTTGCTGCGGTCAAACAGGCTCCGCCCCAGCTGCTGTTCCAACGCCCGGATGCGCAGGCTGACGGTCGACTGAGCCACATGCACCCGCTTCGCGGCCTCCAGAAAGCTGCCGGTTTCGGCCACTGCCAGAAAGGTCCGTGCCAGCTCGATATCCATGGCTCATCTCCAATGCCGGGCGGCACAGTCTAGCAGAAGCCATCCGTGTCCCGAAGCGCAGATACGCCACTCTTGCCCGCCGTCAATGAAACTTCCGGCATTTGGTTCAAACTGGTGCCACCGCGGCGAAAGGCGCTGCGGCGCGTTCGGGAAGCCAACTATGAAAGACACCACACTCCGACGGGAAATCATCGAGGAACTGGACCTCGTCCCCAGCATCGACGCGGCCTCAATCGGCGTCTCGGTGGAGGATGGGATCGCGACCCTCACCGGCCATGTTCCAACCGGCGCACAGAAACAGGCAATCGGCAAGACCGTCAAACGCGTCAGCGGCGTACGCGCTGTTGTGATGGAGATCGAAGTGCGCTCCATTGGCGAGCATCTGGACGCAGACGATAAGATCGCCAAGCGCGCGGTAGAAGCGCTGCGCTGGAGCGACTCGGTCCCCAGGGACGCAATAAAGGTTGAGGTCGAGCACGGCGTTTTGACCCTCACCGGCCAAGCCGGTCGGAGCTATGAGAAAGCCGCCGCCGAACGGGCCGTGGAGAAGGTTTCGGGGGTAAAGCAAGTCATCAACCAGATCGGGATCACCTCTGCAGTCAGCCACACAAACGTTCGAATGCGCATTGAAACCGCCCTGCGGCGCGACGCCGCCAGGGAGGCCAAGGGGATTCTGATCAAAGTCGACGACCGCGCGGTCACATTGACCGGGCGGGTCCGCACCGAGGCTGAACGGGATGCTGCCCGCCGCGCCGCCTGGGCAGTGCCGGGCGTCAGCAGCGTGGTCGATGGTCTCAACGTGGAACCGTGATCCCCCCGTTTCAGAAATGGTCCTGCCAATGAACCGTGCCCATTGGCAGGACTGCGTGAGTTTCACCGCCGGTCTCCGGCTCCTGCTGGCGCCGCTTGCTTTCCGTATTGACTGGCCCGCCGGCCTTTACCTTACGCATATCGCCATGAACTCCTTCGCATCCGGTCTGACGGCATCGGCACTAGCTTTGCTGGAAATGCGTGTCTTCCTCAGATGTCTGGAACTGGCCATCTTGCTGCTTGGGCTTTGGATAACCTGTGCGCCCTGGATGCTTGGGTTTCACCAGATCCCCTTCGCACGGGCCCAGTCTCTGATCTGTGGAACTGCGCTGGCGCTGATGGGAGGCCTATCGCTGCTGCACAACACTTGGAACAACATGCCCTGACCCTTGCCGCCAGCGGGCAGCGGGCAGCGGGCAGCGGGACGCAGAAGACAACAGCCGCCTCCGCCTTGACAGCTGTCAATGCACGCTTCGCAATGCCGTTCAAGATATCATTGGAGCCGCAACCAGCGAGGATGCCATGCCCGCACCAGACACGATACGTAAAGCAGCTTGCCAAATCCAGGAACCGCTTCAGAAACCTACAGCAACCTGTTCCACACTGGTTTTCATGCCGACTCCCCGCATCGGACCAGAGAGTTTGCAGCATGGCACGACAGCCCCGGCACCGCTGAATGCACAGGTTCCGGAGCACCTCGTGAACCCGGACCGCCTCTGGTATGTCATCATCAATTCTCACCGTGCGCGGATCCTGCAGGGGCTGCCTAAACCCCATAGCCCCGCCGGACTGGAGATCGTGCTGCAGGCTCCGGAACAGCACGTCCGCGACATCATCGCCGGCAAACCTGGGCGCGCCTTTGCCTCCACCGGCAGCGGACGCCCTCCGGCCACGCAACCGCACCAGTCGCCGCAACGGGCCGACCAGTGCGAATTCCTGCGCGAAGTATCCGAATTCCTGAACGCAGTGCAACGTGATCAGAAATTTGACAAGCTCGTGCTGTTTGCGTCGCCGAACATTCTGGGCGTCTGGCGCGACGAGGTACCGGACAGTCTGCAGGCGAAAGTGACACGGGAATTTGCAAAGAACCTGGTCCGCCTGCCCTACCATTCGCTGGCTAACGCAATCCGCGAGACACTCTCCTCCTGAAACACTGCACCTCTCTTCACGGCCGTTGACGGCTGTCAATGCACTTTGCAGAGCAAGCTGCCAGACTGCTGCGGCCGCCGCCCACTGCACGGGCCGCGCGGCACAGCGAATGCCCTTGCAACCCCGTTCCTAGCGATGCCACGGGCATTCCGGCAGGCCGGATCCGCCCCGGCTGTCCGGCCTGCGTCTTACCTCTCCGCCTTTCCTGCTGCCAACAGGGCTCGTCGGACCGCCCGCGCCAGCACCTGCAGCGAATAGGGCTTGGCGATCAGTTCGGCCCGCACCATCAGCCGCCGCCGCCGTGGCAACATCCGGGAGGCATAGCCCGAGGTTAGCAGAACCCCGACACCCGGGAATCTGCGGCGCAGCAGCAACGCCAAGCCATGGCCTGAAAGTCTGCCCGGCATCACAACATCGGAAAACACCAAGTCTACCGGTTCCCCCTGCTCCAGAAAAGCTAGGGCTGTCTCGCCGTCGGCGGCCTCCAGCACGGCATAGCCTAACACTTCCAGCCGCTGCAGGACCGCTTCCCGCACCAGCGGGTCGTTTTCTACGACCAGGATCAACTGACCGTCGCCAAAGGGCAGATCCGCATCCTTCCCGTCGTCCGGATCCTGCGCGACCTCAAGGGTGCGCGGCAGGTATAGACTGACCGTGGTCCCCTCCCCAGGTATGCTGTCCAGCACCAGGAAACCGCCCGCCCGGGCCACTGTCATTCCGACGCTCGTCAGCCCCAGGCCGCTGCCTGCACCGGCGGGTTTAGTGGTAAAAAACGGCTCCATCGCCTGCGTGGCAACTTCGGACGGCATTCCGCTGCCGGTGTCAGCGACGGAGATACGCACAAAATCACCAGGCATCGCACCACCTATTCCGGCAGCCTCCGCAGTCGTCAGTTGAACATTCTTCGTGGCAATCGTGACCTCACCACTGCCATTAATCGCATCACGCGCATTCGCCACCAAGTTCAAAAGAGCACCGTCCAACTCGCTTGGGTCGGCTTTCACCGGCCAGACATCCGCACCGGGATGGAACTGCAGCCGGGTATCCTCACTCAGAATTCTTTCCACAACCTGCCAAGTGTCGGTGATATGCTGGTTCACTTTTATCACAGCCGGTGCGAACCTCCGACCGCCTGCCAGTGCCAGAAGCCGCTTGTTGAAGCTGACTCCCATCTCCGCCGCCTCGCTCGCCCGCCGCAGCAAGCCGCGCGCGTCCTCATCCCGGGTTCTGAATGCTGCCAGCTCCAGATCGGCGAGGATCACCGTCAGCAGGTTGTTGAAGTCATGAGCGATAACACCAGCCAGCCGCCCGATGGGTTCCAGCCACTGCCGCTTGGATTGCTCCATGTCATGGTCACTGCCCGTCCCCGCCGCTTCGCAATACAGGCTGAGCCCCGCCACGGCTCCGTCCGGGTCCGCTGCAGGCTCTACTCGCCACCGCAGAGTTACCGTCCTTCGACCCCCGGTCGCAAAACTGTCCATTCCTGAGCTGCCACTGGCCGTCTCCAGCGCCCGGCTCAGTGCCTCACACCAGACCGCGGGGCTGTCTGGACGCAGTTGCTGATGCCGCACGCCAGCGAGGTCGCGGGCCCCGAACCCGTGCAATCGTGCCCAGGCTTTCGACCACGCGGTATAGCGAAGATCTGCGTCCAGAAACGCTAAAGCCGCCGGTGCCGCTGTAATGAACTGCGCAAGTCCGCCGCTGCGGGATGCAGACTTCTGTCCGGTAGATGGCTGTCTCTCCCTGGCCATCAACTGCGCTCCGTACTGTGCCACTGGATGTTACCACAGCAAGCCGCCTCAAGGGAGCAGCACAGTCGCAAGGGGTCAGATTGACAGCAGTCAATGCGGATCCGCACCAGCATGGCAATATCGCCAGGGCGGCAGAAGGCCGCGGTTCAAGACATGAGGATGAACCAATGAAACGGCAATTGAGTAAACAGCACTGGCAAGACTGGATCACGCTGATTGTTGGGATCTGGCTGATACTGTCCCCACGGCTGCTCGGCTTGCCAGACGGTGGTGGGGAACCGGTCCCCGGGTTTCCAGCTGCGGTCTGGAATTTCATAATCATTGGGGCTGTTGTCGCGGTTCTCGCAGCCTTTGAGCTGTTCGCCTTCCGCGAATGGGAGGAATGGATTGGTGCCGCGCTCGGTGCCTGGCTGTTGATCTCACCCTGGGTACTCGGCTTCCAAGCCACGTTTCCCGCAACAGCGAATGCCGTCGTCAGCGGTCTGATAGTCGCCGCTCTTACTGGCTGGACCGTCTTCGAAGTTTACCGCGGCGGCCACGCTTGACACATCCCGGCGCCTGCCTGCCGGACAAAAATCCGGCGGGCTGGTGCCCGCGTACCTGCCGATGCGGAAGGAACCTGCCATGACTCAGAAAATTCTTGTGGCAACCGACGGCTCCAAAGCAGCGGAGCGGGCGGTTCAGGTCGCCGCAAGCCTGGCCGCGGCCCTGAAGGCGGAGCTGATCATCCTTCATGTTCTGCTGCACGGGAGGCGCGCGGATGACCTTTTGCATCTGGCCGAAGTGGAGCACATCGTGGACCACGTAGCGGGAGAATTGGCGCTCACCAATGTGCCTGGAAATATCGGCCAGCTACTCAACGAAACCAGCCGCGCAGGCACCACTGCGCAGGCCGTCACAGCAATCGGACGGCTGATTCAGAGATGGGCCGAGAAAACCGCCCGCGCCGCAGGGGCCAGCAGCATTCGCCGCCTGACCCTGCCTGGTGAATACGCCGAAGAAATCCTGAACGTCGCCGCACTGGAAGACTGCGACATGATCGTGATCGGCAGGAATGGACTGGGACTAGTGCGGCGGTTCCTGCATGACAGCGTCTCCGATCAGGTGATGCGCCGGGCGCAATGCACTGTTGTCCTAGCCCGCTAAAACCGCAGAAAGACCCGCCATGGCAATATTAGACCACAGCACTGCGCCTGAGATCGCTCCACCGGATCTGGAGGTGCCACTTGACACAGTATGTTACATCATCGCCCTCGCCAGGGACTACGACGGCAAATCGGACTGCACCGACCCTTCTGCCAGCGGCATGGACGAGGACGACATGGCGCTTGGTATTCTTGAGGACCGCCCCTCCGACCCAGTGGAGGAGGAACTGATCTCTATCATATCCGACCTCAGCTTGGACGCGCAGATGGACTTGGTTGCACTGATGTGGCTGGGGCGTGACGGCACCAGCCTTGACGACTGGCCGGAATTGCGCGCCATGGCAGAAGACCATCAGAACGGCAGAACCGCCGGATACCTCTGTGGCACTCCTATGCTATGCGACCACTTGGCAGCGGGCCTCGATCTCTTTGGCCTCAGTTGCGGTACATTCGACGCCCGGTACGGATAGGGACCCGCACCGGGCCACAGTCTTGCGGTTCGCGCTTATTGCAAGCGGGGAAACAGCTTGTCTCGCATTAACCTTGCAAACGCGCGCAGTTTGGTCCTTCCCGGCGCCACCTTCTGCCGCCTCAGCATATGCTGAACACACCTCTGCTCCACCGAGTAATAGCTTGCTATTTCGGCACAGCTCAGCCCCAAGTCAGCCAGCGCCCCGACATATTTTTCCGGCTCCGCTCCAATCTTTCCGCAATCGACAAGAAACCACCCGGCGCTCCCCCAGTTTCGCCAGTCTCATAGGTCCAGGGAGTATTCTCCGGCGCAATCCCCTGGTTATCACCAGCGGGCCGCGGCGGCAGTTTTTCCGGGTGGGGCATTGGGCTGGCACTCTGCAAAGACAACTCTGGTAGCAGATACGGGACGCAGGGCTGCTCAACATTGACGGGCGTCAACGGCGGCAGCTTCCCGCCCGGAAATATCCCCGTTTCCGCTTATAGCCTCGGCACAGCCGCGCCACCATTGTCGGCTGTCAATGGCCGGAATCGCGCCGCTTTCTAAGCTGAAACCGCTGGCGCGTGTCTGTAACGCGCTTTTTTGTTTTGGAGGTGAAAATGAGAGTGTTTACTTACGCAGTCCCAAGCCTGGCCGCTGCCCTTGCAGCCGCCTTTGTCCTGTTGGCAGCGCCGGTCGAACCCCTAGGCAATGTCGATTCCAACCACGACAGAAAACTCAGCTACCAGGAGCTGACCCAGGCCTACCCCGATGTCAGCAGAACTCTGTTTGCCTCAATGGACTTCAGCCGGGACAATTTCCTGGACGGCGCGGAATACGACGCCGCCGCCACAGCGGGCTGCCTGGAAACACGCAGGCTGGCGGTGTCTGTGCTTCAGCATTGCCTGGCTCCGGCGCGGTGCAATCTGGACCACCACGCCAGTCAAGTGATCGCCACGAAGAACCGTACAAGCGTTTGGCCGGAAGAGAGCCGTGAGGCGTAAACCCGCCGATCCGGACGGGCCCGCAAACAGCGTTGACGCCCGTCAATGAAACCCGTTTGACAGCATCTATCCTGCTGTTGCCGGTCCGTAAAAAATACGCACCGTTTTGCAGTGGAGATTTCCATGAAAGTTTACGCATTTACAGCTGCTGTTATTGCCATGGCGGCTAGTGCTGCCCTGGCTGCGATGTCGGACGTCGATACCGACGAAGACGGCATGTCGAGCTACGAGGAACTGATAGCGGTCTACCCCGATGTCACTGAAGACCAGTTCACCGCAATGGACGCCAATGAGGACGGCAGCCTCGACCAGGAGGAAATGGACGCCGCGGCTGAAGCCGGAACTTTGGCCACGCTGGATTGAACCTGCGGCTGAAGCCATCACAATAGAGCGGCCCTGCTGTGCGGATACCACCCGCCAGCAGGGCCGTTTCGCATCTGACACCGGAAGACAAGTTACTCCTATTGGGAGCGGATCCACCCATTTCACCATGCCACTCAAAGGGCCCGCCCTAAAAAAGGATAAGGCGCGGTAAGATGAGCAGCGCAAGGAGCACCGAATTTGACAATGTCATACGCATTCCGGGTTCAGCACGGCGAAATCGATCACCGGCACGGTCAGATGCGAGACCAAGCCGACTGTACCCTCTCTGTTGCACATCCGCTGCAAGCCAGCCTCGGTTTTCGGACCGATAAACTCTTCGCCGCAGGCCGGGCAGACCAAGGCCGGAATGTTCTCCACAACCATCAGTTCCGCTTCCCGCCAGACTGCGGTTTTGACGTGCTGCTGCTTCAAGCGGCTTTGAGCGCAGCGGCCGCACAGCGGCAACTGTCCGGTTTCTTCAAGGCGGTGCTGAAGCTCATCAACATTTGCGATGTTCGTTTTCATGACTCGTACTGTCCCATAGCGCCGCATCGAAGGCCTGGTGGACCCCGGCCTGGTGCAAAGCTTTCGTTGAGCCGCGGCCCATTGTTAGTCTCCTGGCGCTAGGGCCATGGAAACGCCTCCAGGCAGCAGCGAATAAGTGCATGGTGCGCCGTGCCGCAAAACCCGCAATGACAGCCGTCAATGAAAACTGCAGCTGCTGGTCGTAGAGGGTTGTGGCAACTGATGGCTGTACCGCCCCCCGCGGCTTCCCTCGCAAGTGGGAAATGGGTACAATGGTCCTGAACAGGACATATGCTCTCATGGCACAGATTTCTGTCCTTGCCGTTGAAGACGAACCCGATGTGAGGGAGACGCTGCGCATCGGGCTAGAGGAACAGGGCTGGACCGTGGTTGAGGCCTGGGACCGGGAAACCCTGTTCGCGGCCATCAGGGACTACGAAATAGACATTGTCACCCTGGACCTGAAACTGGGCCAGGAGGACGGGCTGGATCTGGCCCGGGAACTGCGCAAGCAACGCAACCTTCCAATCCTGATGATTTCCGGCAGGACCGAACCATTCGACCGGGTTAAGGGCCTTGAAAGCGGCGCCGACGATTACGTGGTCAAACCATTCCTCGTCCGAGAGATCATCCTGAGGATTGAGGCCATCCTGGACCGGTACCGGAAACCATCAGCGGCCGGCAGCCGGGTCACACTGGGCCGCAACTTGCTGGACTTAGAGCTTGGAACCATCCGGCGCCCGAATGGAGAGACAGTTGATCTTACAAGCATGGAACAGCAAGTGCTGGAACTCTTTCTACGCTATCCCGGCCGGGTGCTAAGCCGCGATGACATGTCAAAGGCTTTGTACGGGCGCGATTGGGTGCCATTGGATCGCACCATCGACGGCCATGTGGCCCGGTTACGGCGCAAGATCGAGGCACCCGGAGAAGCGCCATACCTGATACGTTCGATCCGAGGTGTCGGTTATGTGTTCAACGACGAAGGCGTCAGCAGCCCACACACAGTATAATTGTACAGGCCGCATCGCAGTCCCATGACCACCCTGCGGCAACCCTCACGGCCGCTCTCTTTCTTCAACCGGCTAAATAACAACTGCTAACCCGCATGCAACTGTATCGCAGCCCCACGCCCCCCTGGGTCGCTCCGGCTGCGTTCACCCAGAAGGCCAGGAAGCCTGAAGAGCTTTTCGTCGAAGGGTCAACTCGACTACAGGATAAACAGGCTTCGGGGCAGGCGCCTTGCAAAAAAGCGGCCGGATTTCCCTCTAAATAAACTAGGAGTTTAATACCCGCTTGATCCCAGTACCTTACCCTTCATTCTGGCGCTTGTACTGCCTTTGCCGCAGCTGTGCCCGCTGCTGCCAAAGGCTTTTTCACCGCACTTGTAAGAATCTACCGGCCTCGCGCAGAAATATGCACAGCCGTATCTTTTCTTTCTGGCCATACGCGCCATCTAATCTCTTGTCCGCACTGTGCTGCCGCTCTTCGGGACCGTGGCACGCGCAGCCGGACCACTGGACTGACGGGAGAAATCACGCCGCAGTGTGCAATCTGTCCCGCATGACTGCTCCATGAAAACCGCTGCTTTCCGCAAAGCTGTTCTGCTCACCGCAACCGCCTGCCTGCTTTCCTCACCGCTCCAGGCGCAATCCGCCATGCCCTCGTCTAAGTTAGACGCAACCGGGTCCTTTGCGCCGATCATAGAGGAGCTGCTGCCTGCAACCGTCATGATTAATACTTACGGCGGATTTGCTTCAGGAGAGGACGGGCCTTCCGCCTTCCGTTCGGGACGAGCTGGGCTAGCCGAGCCGGATCAGACCAGCACAATGGCAAGCGGCTTCATCATCGGTGCGGACGGGTTGATAGTGACCAATGCCCATGTCGTGAATGGCGCGAACACCATTACCGTCCACCTGCACGACGGCCGTGTTTTCGGCGGCCGCCTGATCGGGCAGGATGAGCACACCGATATTGCGCTGCTGGCAATAGCTGCCGATAAGCCGCTGCCGGCGCTTAGCTGGGGCGACCCCGGCAGCCTAAAACCCGGACACCGGGTGGTGGTGCTGGGCAACCCCTTCGGCCTTGGCCTCTCGGCCACCGAAGGTATCATCGCCGGGCTGGACCGCGATCTGCTGACCAGCCCCTATGACCGGTTTATCCAGATCGACGCCTCGGTGGTCAGCGGCGACTCCGGTGGCCCGCTAATCGATACCGGTGGCCGTGTGGTGGGCGTCAACACCGCTATGATGTCCTGGTGCGAGGGCTGCGCGGGAATGGGATTCGCGGTGCCGGCCGACCTCGCGATGGAGGTCGCCGCCCAGTTGCTGGAAAACGGCCGGGTGCTGCGTGGGTATATCGGCGCCCAGAGCCAGCCGCTTACCCCCGGGCTGGCCGCGCTCACAGATGCGCAGGGGCAGGCAGGCGAGATCATCACCAGGGTTGAGCCCGCCTCTCCGGCCATGGCCGCCGGGCTGCAGCCTGGAGATATCGTTCTGGCGGTGAACGGCACCCCCGTTACCGCCACACAAAAGCTGGTGGAGCTGATTGCCGGACTGCCGGAAGGCGGCGTGGCAGAGCTGTCGCTGTGGCGCAACGGTACGCCGTCACAACAGGCGATCAGGATCGCCCCTGCCCCGGAAGGGATAGCCATGCCGGAACTGCAGAGCGAGGCGGAACTTTCTCTTTTAGGTCTCGAGCTGGCCGCTGTTCCAGCGGATGACGAAACACGGCGCGAACTGGCCATCCCCGCTGATGAGAAAGGCTGGCTGCTGGTCTGGACCGGCGGCGCGGACCGTCCCGGCAGCCTCGCCCCCGGCGATGTGATCACCCATCTGGACGGCATGCCGCTGCCCGATCTGGCGGCTTTCCGCACTGCCGCGGCCCAACTGGCCTCCAGCCGCAAGGAGGCCGTCCTTGCCCGCATCTGGCGCAACGGATCGGCTCTCTTCGTACCGGTCTGGAACACTCCGGAGCGGCGCGCTGCCAAGGCCCGCGCCGTCACGGACGAATAGAAAGCACACTCTTTTCAGCCTTCTCGCCTGCGGGGTTTCAACGCATGGACCGCAGGCCGTGGCGCTTAGCGGAAAGCCGCCGAAGTATCTGTGTAACCGCCTGCAAAACTGCTTGATTTTCACCTGAAACGGCCACAGGTTTTTCTTGTCTCAGAGCTGTGACAGCAACGACGATTGGCGCGCGACGGCACTCTGGGCGCAAGGAAACCCATGGATGGATCATCCCCTTGCTGCAGGCCCAGGCATTCAGGAAAGCCAGGACCCTCCAGAGACCACCGCGAGCCCTTCTGATCTGCAATTGCGAGACAGCTCAAAGGCCCGCATCTCCCCGCCTCATTTTCGAAACCGCCACCCCCGGTCGCCAAAATTTCCGGCCGGGGAAAGGACCAGAGCTTTCCGCAAGGTCTTCTTCCCCCAGGCTGCCGCGGAAGACTGGAACGACTGGCGCTGGCAGATGCGCAACCGCATCCGCAGCCAGGAGGCGCTCAGCCGGATCTTTGATCTGAGCGATGGGGAACAGGAAGCACTGGCCCGGCATCAGGGCGGACTGCCGGTCGGCATCACCCCCTATTACGCCAGCCTGATGGGGCTGGATGATCCGGATGAGCCGCTGCGGCGCACCCATATTCCCGTCGGACAGGAATACCTGCAGCTCCCGGGCGAGGCAGGCGACCCGCTGGGCGAGGACCACGACACCCCGGTGCCGGGACTGGTCCATCGTTACCCGGATCGGGTGCTGTTCCTGGCCACCGGCACCTGCTCGACCTACTGCCGCTATTGCACCCGGTCACGGATGGTGGGTCAGGCGGGCGGTGAATACCAGTTTTCGGTATCCCAGTGGGACCGGGCGCTGGACTACATCGCTGCGCACCCGGAGGTCCGCGATGTGCTGCTGTCCGGCGGCGACCCGCTGACCATCGCGGATGACAAGCTAGATTACCTTCTGGGCCGCCTGCGCGCGATTCCGCATGTGGAGTTCATCCGGCTTGGCACTAAAATGCCGATCGTCTTGCCGATGCGGATAACCCGCGATCTGGTGCGGATGCTGAAAAGGCACCATCCGCTGTGGATGTCCATTCATGTGACCCACCCGGCTGAGCTGACGCCCGAGGCCACTGAGGCCTGCAAGCGGCTGGCGGACGCGGGCATCCCGCTTGGCTCACAGACTGTGCTGCTGAAAGGGATCAACGACAGTGTTGATATCCTCAAACCGATGTACCAGGCGCTGCTGATGCGGCGTGTCAGGCCCTATTACCTCTACCAGTGCGACCCGATCACCGGCTCCGCCCATTTCCGTACGCCGGTTGCAAAAGGGCTGAAGATCATCGAGGGCCTGCGCGGCCATACCACCGGCTATGCGGTCCCGCAGTTCGTCATCGACGCCCCCGGCGGTGGCGGCAAGATCCCGCTGCTGCCGGACTATGTGGCGGGGCGTGACGGCAGCGACCTAATCCTGCGCAACTTCGAGAACACTCTCTACCGTTACTCCGACCCGGGCGGCAGCCTGGGCGCATCAAAGGGACACCGGCCATGCTGATCGGCCTGACATACGACCTGCGCGACGACCACCAGGGCAGCGGCCTCAGCGATGAGGCGATGGCCGAGTTCGACAGCCCGGAAACCATCACCGCCATCGAAACTGCCCTGCGCGCAGCAGGACATCAGACCCAGCGGATCGGCCATGTCCGTATCCTGACACAGCGGCTGGCAGCAGGCGACCGCTGGGATCTGGTCTTCAACATCGCCGAGGGGCTGCGGGGCCGCGCCCGCGAGGCGCAGGTCCCTGCCCTGCTGGAAGCATTCGATATCCCCTATACCTTTTCCGACCCGCTGACCCAGGCGCTGGGGCTGGACAAAGCGATGGCCAAGCGGATCGTGCGCGATGCCGGCATCCCGACAGCGCCCTTTGCGGTGCTGGAAACGCCAGAGGATGACGGCGGGTTGAACCTGCCGTTTCCGGTCTTCCTGAAACCGCTGGCCGAAGGCACCGGCAAGGGCTGCGAACATGCATCCAAAGTGAACACTGCGGATCAGGCCGCTGCCGCTGCCCGCTCTTTGCGTCAGCGCTTCTGCCAGCCGGTTCTAGCCGAAAGCTTCCTGCCCGGGCGCGAATTCACTGCGGGGATCCTCGGCAACGGGTCGGAGGCGCGGGTGATTGCGGTGATGGAAATCCTGCTGCTCGACACCGCAGAGGCGGAAATTTACAGCTTTCAGAACAAGGAGCATTGGCAAACCCGCGTCTGCTACCGCCTCGCCGATGACGCTGAGGCGCGTGCGGCCGGCGCCGCCGCGCTGGCCGCCTACCGTGCGCTCGGCTGCCGCGACGCGGCGCGGACCGACCTGCGCTCCGACGCAGCCGGCATTCCGAATTTTCTGGAGGTGAACACCCTGCCCGGCCTGCACCCCAGCCATTCCGACCTGCCGATCCTGTCGGCTAGGGCAGGCCTTGACTACCAGGGGCTGATCGGCGGCATTCTGGATGCCGCTGTCCGCCGCTGCCGCCTGGCGGACAGCACAAAGGCGCTCTGCGCAGCGCTATGAAACCGCTTTCCATCATCGTTATGCACGGGGCGAGCGGAGACGACCCCGACGAACGCGACACCCGCGATACTGCGGAGGCAATCCGCGCCGCGCTGAGCCGGCGAGGCTTTGACGCCCGGCTCGCGCATGTCTCGGGCCGCCCTTCTACGCTGCCCTGGGCAGTTGGAGACCGCCCTGGGCTGGTTTTCAACATGGTGGAAGCCATCGACCGCGACATGCAGCGCGCGGCCGAGGTGCTGCCGCTGCTGGAAGAAGACGGTATTCCCTATACCGGCTGCTCCTCGGCGGCGCAGCTGGCTGCCCTCAGCAAAACCGCGCAGAAGCGCCTAATGGCCCGGCACGGCCTGCCGACACCGGCCTGGCCGCAGTCCGGCCCTGCCCTCGCGAAGCTTGACCGGGTGATTGTCAAATCCGTTACGGAACATGCCTCGCTGGGGATCGATCCTCAATCAGTTGTGCCCGGCGCTCGCGCAGTTAAGGAGATTGCTCGCCGCGAAGCCCGCTTCGGCGGCAGGTTCTTTGCAGAGGAATACATCCCAGGGCGAGAATTCAACCTGTCGCTGCTGGAATTCGGCGAAGACGTTAAAGTGCTGCCGCCCGCCGAAATCCTGTTTCAGGATTTCACCCCCGATGCCCCCCGCATCGTCGATTACGCCGCCAAATGGGATGAAACCGCACACAGCTACCATCACACACCGCGGCAGTTCACCTTTCCGAACAGCGACAATGCTCTTCTGGGCCTGCTTGCGGATCTCGCCCGGCGCACCTGGGAGGTTTTTGGTCTTTCCGGCTATGCGCGTGTGGATTTCCGCGTTGATGCGGGCGGCCGCCCCTGGATCCTGGAAGTGAACACCAACCCCTGCCTGGCGCCGGATGCAGGTTTCGCCGCTGCCGCTGAACAGACCGGGATGGGCTATGACGCCCTGATCGCGCATCTCGCAGCGCTCCCCCTCGCCGCAGCTGAAAAGGACCCGCGCCATGTTCCGCATCCGCAAGATTGCTGATGCCCACGCCTCCGCCAGCCAGACCGCAATTGGCAAGGCATTGGCGATCTTGCGCGCCCAGTTTCCGGGCAAACGGTCCGCCGATATCGACGCGTTGCCGGAGCATCTGAACAATCCGTTTGCCAAACGGTTCATCCCGTCGCTCTTTGTAGCGGAAAACGGACGCGGCGACGTGCGCGGCACTGCCCTGCTGCTGTTCGACCCGGAGCTCGATTTCGCATTCCTGGACATTCTGGCGGCAACCCCGGTGGAGACCGCAGGCTCCGGCACCGGCGGAGCGCTCTATCAGCGGATCCGGCAGGAGGCAGCCGCGCTGGGGGCTGCGGGGCTCTACTTCGAATGCCTGCCTGATGACCCCGAAAACGTCCAGGACCGATACGCCCTGGCCCAGAACGCGGCCCGGCTCAAATTCTACGAACGCTACGGCGCCCGGCCCATCACCGGCACCGGCTATGAGCTGCCGCTCTCGCCAGAGGACACGGATATGCCGCATCTGGTGTTCGATGGCCTGGGCCAGTTTGACTTGCCGCAAGCCGAACGGCTCAAGGAGATCTTCCGCGCCATCCTGGAACGGAAATACGCGGACCTCTGCCCGCCGGAATACGTCCGGAAGGTCGTGGCCTCTGTCACCTCGGGAGGCTACGGGCTGCGCCCGCCGCGCTATGCCGTCCGCGCGGTCAGCATGCCGCCGCCGTCCGGGCTGCAGATTCCGATGATTATCAACGACCGCCACGACATTCACCATGTCCATACCCGCGGCTATGTTGAAAGCCCGGTACGGGTCGCTACCATCGCCAACGCGCTGGACGCCACCGGTTTGTTCGCCCGCCAGCCGCCGCGGCACTTCCCGGACCGCTGGATCAAGGCGGTGCATGACCCGAAACTGGTCGACTTCCTGCGCAGCGCCTGCGCAGAGGCGCCGGAGAAAGGCGCGGTCTACCCATATGTCTTTCCGGTCCGCAATACGGCCCGCCGTCCGCGCGAACGCACCGTGCTGGCAGGATACTGGTGCATAGACACATTCACCCCGATCAACCGAAATGCCTGGCCTGCCGCCCGTCGCGCTGTCGATTGCACACTCACCGCTGCAGAGGAGGAACTGAACGGCGCTCCAGCCGCCTATGCACTGATCCGCCCGCCCGGCCACCACGCCGAATTCAAGACCTTCGGCGGTTTCTGTTACCTCTCTAACGCCGCTATTGCCGCCAACTTCCTGTCCCAGCACGGGCGGGTCGCGATGCTCGACATTGACTACCACCACGGCAACGGCCAGCAGGATATTTTCTACAGCCGCGCCGACGTGCTGACGGTCTCCGTCCACGGCGACCCCAGCTTTGCCTACCCTTATTTCACCGGCTTTCGCGATGAAACAGGTCAAGGCAGCGGCGCCGGGTACAACCTCAACCTGCCTCTGGCCGAACAGGCAACGCCCGAAGACTTCCACACCGCCATGGAGAAGGCGCTGGCGCGGATCGCAGGGCACGATCCCGGCTATCTAGTTCTCTGCCTCGGCTTCGACACTGGCCGCGGCGACCCGACCGGCACCTGGAAGCTCAGGCCGAAGGATTTCCACTTCGCAGGCGCCAGCATCGGCCGGCATCCGTTCCCCATTCTTGTGGTTCAGGAAGGCGGCTACCTGGTGCGCACTCTCGGCGACAACGCCGCAGCTTTCTTTACCGGACTGGCCGAGGGGATCGTGCAGCGCCAGAAGCCGCAGGTTCTGCCCCTCCCTGCCCCGTCCCCGAAACGCCGCTGGCGCAAGACCCTGCGGGCCGGAGACGCCGCCCGGATCACGCGGCTGGTTGCGGAAACCGGAAAGTTTTCCAAGGAGGAAATCGAAATCGCCGGTGAGCTGGCAGAGGAGCGGCTCAGCGCCGGAGCTGCCTCCGGTTACCACTTCCTGCTTACCGAATGCGGCACCGAGCTACAGGGCTACGCCTGCTTCGGTCCGGTGCCGGGCAGCGATCACAGCTGGGATCTCTACTGGATCGCAGTAGCCCCGTCCCTTCAAGGCAGCGGTCTGGGCAGGCTACTTATGGAACGGGTCGAGGCTGCAATTCGCCAAGTGCAGGGCCGAAAGGTCTATATCGACACATCCAGCAGCCCGCCCTATTCAGCAACCCGCCAGTTCTATGAACGGATGGGTTACGCCCTGCGCGCCGAGTTTCCTGACTTCTACCGCGACGGCGACGGCAAAGCGGTCTACGAGAAAACTCTGGACCGCTGACAGGACGCCGCGCGTGAACCTTCCTCTGTCGGTTCAGCCGCGGTACCGGCCACCACTATAGCGCCCTGGCGTATCGCTTTTTTCCACAATGCCGCCATCGCAATCAGGCGGCAGGTACCGCCGCTGTGCCGCTTCCCTCTGCAGCGTTTCCGCCGGTTCCCAACCATCCTCCATCAGGGTTTCCGGACGCGGCGGTGGCGTATCTTCTTCGCGCAACGCAGTGCGGGAACCGTGTCGCGGGATCAGGCGCAGAAGCTTCTCCGCCAGATCATGTGCCGCCTGTCTGGCGGCTGCCAGTTTGATATGGCCGGCCAAAACCATATGCGTAATCCTCAGATGCGCCACGCCAGGCGGGCGCGGTTTCGATCCGCTTCAATTCTGCCGGTGCGGGCGCGGTCTGGCCCGCCAGGATGCCCCAGCAACATAGTCCCGAAGTTCAGCCGCCTCCTGCTCCGCGGTCAGCAGCCGGTAGCGGGTGACATCGAGTATGCTGATCACCGCAACCGGTTCCCCATCCTCGGTAACCGGAATATGACGCACATGGTGCTTGGACATCAGCCATTCCAGCCGCTGCACGGGTTGGCGAGCATCGCAGGAGATGACTGGATGCGTCATTACGCTCCGCACACGCAGATTGACCGGCAGTTTTTGATGGGCCTCAAGATAGCGGACAATGTCGCTACTGGTCAGAATTCCCGCCACCAACCGCTTGTCGGAGGACACCAGCAGCGCTGAGGTGTCCTTTTGCGCAAGCAGGGCGATGGCCACATCCATGGGTGAGACCGGAGCGATCCATTGGATATCCGTTTCCAGTTCATCAAGCAGTCTGCGAATAGTCATGGTGATACCCCTTTCCGAAACAAGGGTTCAGACGGAACAGGCCGCAAGAACGCCCGCTGCACCTGCAGCTACAACTCCTTGACCGGTTTTTCCAGAACCCCGGCTGCAACCGCATCCGCCATCTCCTCGTCGTCCACGAAGCCATCTGCATCTGCATCGATTTCAGCAAACAATTCGCTGGTCACACCGGGATAGACAGCCTGCAGTTCCTCCAAAGACGCCTTGCCGTCGCCATCGGTATCAATTCCGGCGCTCATTGCATTTGCCGGAACAGCCGCCAAGGCCGCGAGAAGAGCGCCAAAAGCTGCTCTGCTCATGTGTTTCTCCATCAGAGACCCCGCAACCCTCCATGAGTTGCCTATCGCTGAAATGGGAGCGGCGCGCGGTAAAGGCAAGGGAATAAAGAAACTATTTAACGAAGGGGAATCAGCCACTTACCATATTCCTGCAATTCCTTTCCCCTTTCACGTCTCCCTAGATGTCCCCTACGCTCAGTCCAGCGGGATCAAGAGTTCGGGCACCATGCCAGTGCTTAGATCCATTGGATCGCCGATACGCAGGAAATCCGCGCTGCCGAAAGTCTCGCGCTGTGGGAGCGCGGAATTTTTGCGGCAGCAATAGCTGCAAGAGCAAAAGGCTGCTCCGTCGAGGGTTTTTCGATGCGGGCCGCGACGCATCGGTGGCGTTCGAGTGCAACCCCGCCCGTGTTGAATAACCTGACAAGGAGGAAGCCGTGGGAGGCTGGGCGGCGTCTATGGGGAAAGTATGCTGCGGGTGATTGCGAGAGCCGGTTCTGAGCGCCAGCCAGGCAGGAAGCGCCGGTTGAGAAAGGTTGTCCAGCGGGCTGTGATCATGCGTTCCGGATGCCGGCGGAGCCGTTGACCGGGTGATTGCGGGCCAGCCACAGGACCGGGCGCACCGGGGGCGTTCCGGAGCACGAGTTGGAACCGGGGCAGTCTTCGCGGCGTGGACGGGCGTTTCGTCATGCGGCCTGCTCCCTGGGTGGCGCGCGGCTCATCGGTTTTTGCCCGCGCCGGAAGATTTCGACGATGCGCATCGGGCCGCCGCAGCAAGGGCACGGCTTGCGCAGAGTGAGCGGTACGGCTTCAGCAGTCTCCTGCGTTTCCTGTTCCGCCGGGGTCTTCACAAGCAAGCCGCGGATGCGGGCGATAGTGGCCTTGCGGGTGGCGCCGGCCAGCAGGCCATAGTGGCGAATGCGGTGAAAGCCGTCCGTTGCCCGGCAGGGTATGCCTGCATGCCCGAGAGGGTGCAGGACGTGCAGCAGGAACCGGCGGATGAATTCGCCGGTCTTGAGCCGCATCACCTTCATCCGGTCGCCGCGCTTGATCCGATAATCCTTCCGTCGGAACGCCACAGTATCGGCATCAGCGCTGACAAGGCGATGGTTCGAGATCGCCACGCGGTGGGTGTACCGGCTGAGATAGGCGAGGACAGCCTCAGGCCCGCCGCAGGGCGGTTTGGCGTCGTGTCGAAGGCGCGCCTCCGGCACGATGACGACCCATTCGGTCTTGCGGAGCGGGGCGAGGCAGGCGGCGAAAGCTGCGGGGTCGGCCAGTCCTTCCAGATCACCGAAGAACTGAAGCTGCCCTGCCTTGTGCAGCGCCGACAGCCCTTCCAGGAACAGGCGCCGGAACAGCCGGGCCAGGACGCGCACGGGCAGAAGGAAACCAGGGCGGCAGGCGATCCAGCGTGTAGTGTCAGGTGACAGGCCGCCGTCCCATTGCCCGGCAGGCGACTGCGCAGCAATCTGCCGAGAGGGGGCACGATCATGTGGACATGCGGGTGGTGGGTCAGCGCCGAACCCCAGGTATGGAGCACAGAGGTCATGCCCACACGGGCGCCAAGATACCGGGGATCGGCGGCGATGGTCGTCACGGTCCCGGCTGACGCTCGGAACAGCAGGCGGTAGACCGTCTTCTTGTTCCAGTAGGCGATCCGTGCGATCTCCGCCGGCAGGGTGAAAACCACGTGGAAATACTCCACCGGCAGCAGGTCATCGGCCCGTGCTGCCATCCAGTCGCGCGCGGCCGGCCCCTGGCACTTCGGGCAGTGCCCCCTCCTGGCAGATTTGGCGCCGCCAAATCGCCTGCCGGTCAATGGTATCTTGCAGGAATTGTACGCGACGTGCCGGTGGCCGCATTTGGCGCAGGCTGCCACATGCCCGCCGAGCGCCTCGGTCCGGCAGGCTTCGATCGCCCCCTCTCGGGATCTTGCTTTGCAAGACCCTGCCGGGCAGTGGACATCACCCTGAGCTGGGTGAGGCTGACATGCCCGGCATTGCCCCGCCGCCATTCGGGACCATGGGCGCGAAAGACGTCAGCGATTTCAAGCCGCGGGCGGGGCACCGCCCCGGTCCGCTACTCCCGGCTTCGATCCTGCAGCTTGGCCAGCGTCTCGTAGGGGCTCGCCGTGTCACGGATCAGCTTCGTGGCGGCATGTGTGTAGCGTTCCGTGGTCTCGAGTTTGGCATGCCCGAGCAGCACCTGAATCACCCGCACGTCCGTCCCGGCCTCCAGAAGGTGCGTCGCAAAGCTGTGCCGCAGCGTGTGCAGCGTGCTGCCCGGCTTCTTGATCCCCGCGATGAGCTTTGCCGAGCTGAAGGCGCGATGGAGCTGGCGCGACGAGAGGGGGTTGATCTTGGGCTTGCCCGGAAACAACCAGCCCTCGGGCCGCGCCTCGCGCCAGTACTCGCGCAGCAGGTTCAGCAATCCCGGCGACAGCATGACCTTCCGATCCTTCTGCCCCTTGCCCTGTTCGACATGGATCAGCATCCGGTCGCTGGCGTGTCGGAGACGCGCCTCTGGCACGATATCGCTGACCTTGAGATTGCAGACTTCCGACGCCCTGAGCCCGGCCCCATAGGAAATGCTCAGCGCCGCCCGGTGCTTCAGCCCCGGTCCTGGCGCGACCCGCAGCAGTGCCGCTGCTTCCTCGGCGCTGAACACCACGGGGAGCTTGCGCGGCTGGGTGCGGAACTGCATATGCCGCGTTTGGCGGGAAAATGATCCCCCGGATCATTTTCATTTCCGCCTGCACTCTCGCCCGCCCGCAGGTCGTCTCGAAGAAGAACCTCAGTGCGATGACGCGGCCGTCCCAGAAACCCTGCGAAGTCCTTGATTGCCCGGATGTGCGACTTCTGAGATTTGTCACCCCGCCCCTTGATCCGCATGTCCTCGATCATCCGCGCGCGCAGCGGCGTTGTTCTCTCCTCCGCCATGGGAACCTCCTGTCTTTCGATTGAGAGGTCCCAATCGAAAGACAGCCGCGCCCATTCCCAAATGCACAGGTGTCAGATCAATGCAAAACGCCTGCCACAGGCACCAGTGCCGCGCGAGCGGCTTCGTCCCTGTCCGGCACAGCTGTCATTCGCCCATGCCCAGTCGATGCACCTGCGGCGAACGTCAGCTTTTGCGCTTGGAATCGCAGCATGAAGCATCACCTAAACGCTTCAGAAGGCTGAGTTTGCAAAATCCGCTTTCTGCGCTTCGCGGCCCCTGGTGCTAACCGCAGCATCAAAGGACGCCACATTGCCTCACCGAGCGTCCGCTTGCGGGAAGGCGGCCCTGGAATTTCGCGCATGCAGCGGAGTGCGCGCTGCACCTGGTACGAATGTCGCAAAAGGGCTGGCTTGAGCCGATCACAGCTGGCCTGGGGCAGGCTTGTGCTGGTTTCTCGGTGCTGTGCCGCCGCATGGCGGCAGTGAGCCCATACTACTGAATGCTGCACGAGGCATGAACGGGTAAGAAGCGTGCAAAGCCTCCATGGGCCGAATTAGTGTCAGCCCTTTCCTTACATTGATTGTCCTCTAAGTTGCTGCACCGTGGCCTCTCCAAGACGGCCGTTTAGCTAACGCGCATCATCTAAGATGGATCTCCCGGCGCAACAGTACGCACGCCTCATCCGTAGGAGTGACAGAGTGACTCCAATCATTGTAATGAGAGCCGGTCCACAGGATCAGGAAGCGTTCTCTTTCCTTTGCTGGGCATCCATCCGCAGTGCGGCAAGAAGATCATGAAAGCGGTCGCCTTGAATAAGCACATGGTCACGCATTGCCTTTTCAGCGGCTTGGTCGTCGCCGCTGCGAACGGCCGAAACTACCGCATCATGCTCATGAAATGATCTCTTCACCCGGTTGCGGACTTGCAGCTGGATGCGGCGGTACGGTTGCAGCATTGAATGCAAGCGCATTGCTTCCTGCTCTATGAAGGCATTGTGCGTAGCCCGGTAGATGCAGGCGTGGAAGGCTGAGTTTTCCGCATAGTAGTCGTCAAACCGCTCTTCTTCAGCCAGTTGACGGCAAGACTCGTGCCGTGCCTCCAGCTCTGCCAGCTCTTCATCCGTGATGCGCCGCGCGGCCAATCGGGCACAGGTGGCCTCCAGCTCAGCCATCGCTTCGAACCGCTCGGCAAGCTCTTCCACGCTCCACTCAGTTACAAAAGTGCCCTGCTTGGAATGGATCCGGACCAGACCTGACGCTTCAAGCTGCTGGAGCGCATCGCGGATCGGGGTGCGGGAACATTCGAACTCCTGAGCCAGTGCTTCCGGATCAATCCGCATGCCTGGTGCGAATCGGCCATTAACAATGGCGTTTTCGAGCGCTTCACGGATGCGGACTGTGTTTGATTTTCGAGCCATGCGCGGCGATCCCCTGAAATCCTGCAAGGAATATAGAAGCTTGAGCGTGATTAATCCACATGATGTTCTGTTATATACAACAAATCGGTATTGATGTATAAGAAAGTGAAATCTAGGGAGGAGAGGCGATGACCGGGCCGAACATCACGTTGCTAAGCGACCTTTTGCAGAGCATCGGAGACCGCATGCGTTCGAAGACCGCTGCGCAATCGTCATCGCAACCTGCCGCACAGCGGCTTGCCAGCGACTGCGCCGAACTCATGCGGAAAGGCGGCGAAGCTTCCCGGATCGCCGTGGCAGAACAGGCGCTTGCCGCCTATCGCGAGCTGGATGATGAAGGCAGGGCGCGTTTCTTCCGGATGCTCCTGGAAGACTACAGTGCAGACCCTGCTGCTGTCCGGTCTGCTTTTGCGGAATGGGAAACTGGCCAGTCTGAAGAGGCTCTGGAAGGCCTGTTCAAGGCTGTGGAGCCTAAACGGCAAAGCCTGTTGCGCATGCTCAACCACCCTCCCGGCGGCACTCTGCAACTGGTGCGGATGCGCCAAGACCTGCTGCGGCTGATGCGCGGCGCGCCGGAACTGGCACCGCTGGACAGCGACTTCAGCCACCTGCTGTCTTCCTGGTTCAACCGCGGCTTTCTGGTGATGCGGCGGATTGACTGGAATTCGCCCGCGGCAATCCTCGAAAAAATCGTTGCCTATGAGGCAGTGCATGAAATCAGGGATTGGAACGACCTGCGGCGGCGGCTCGAGCCGTCCGACCGCCGGTGCTACGGTTTTTTCCACCCGGCGACCGGCGACGAGCCGCTGATCTTTGTCGAGGTTGCTTTGTGCCAGGGCATCCCCGGCGCGATCGGGCCGCTGTTGGCCGGGGGCAGCGATGCTGCGGGCGAAGCCGCCAATACCGCGGTGTTCTATTCCATCAGCAATTGCCAGCCCGGCCTCAAGGGCGTGTCGTTCGGCAACTTCCTGATCAAGCAGGTGGTGCGCAGCCTCTCGCAGGAATTACCGCAGATCCACACTTTCGTCACTCTTTCCCCGGCCCCGGGTTTTGCACGCTGGCTGGCCGGCCAGGAAGATGCCGGGGCACAGGAACTGGCGGTACAGCTGGCGGCGGAAAGCTGGCAGCAGGATGCAGACCTGCGTGAGAGGCTGGCACCTAAGGTTCAGGATTGGGCGGCGCAGTATTTCGTTCACGGCAAAACAGACGCGGGCCTGCCCGTGGATCCGGTGGCGCGGTTTCATCTGGGCAACGGCGCTTCTGCGCACCGTATCAACTGGCCGGCGGATCTTGCCGAAGGGGCGCTGCAGCGCGCTCATGGCCTGATGATCAACTACCTCTACGAGCTGGATCAGATCGAAGCCCGCCACGAGGCCCTCGCCGGCGAGGGCACTGTGGCCTGCGGTCCCGCAGTCCGGCGCGCCCTGCGGAGCGGCAAGGGCTCAGGCGCCTGAATCGTCCGGATAACCGAAACCAATTGTGAAGCGAGACAGAAAATGACCTGCACCATCCCTGAATTGTTCGACGCCAGCTGCCGCAAGGATGGCGCCAAGGTAATGTTCGAACGGCCGGGCCAGCCGCACATCACCTATGCCGAGGCCCATGATCTGGTGCTGCGGTTTGCTACCGCGCTTGAGGAGCTGGGTGTGCGTTCCGGAGACCGGGTTGCGGTGCAGGTGGACAAGAGCCCGGAGGCAGTGCTGCTGTATCTTGCCTGCCTGCGCACCGGCAGCTTGTTCCTGCCGCTTAACACCGCCTATACCGGCGCCGAGATTGACTATTTTCTGCGTGATGCGGAACCGCGCCTGTTCGTCTGCGCACCCGAAGTGATGCCGCAGCACGCGGCCCGCGCCTCTACCGCGTTGACGGTGGAAAGCCTGGGCGCTGCCGGCGACGGCACGCTGATGCAGCGCGCCGTCCAGGTTGTGCCGCAGTCCGCGCCGGTCAAACGCGACGCGGACGATCCTGCTGCCATTCTCTACACTTCCGGGACCACCGGGCGTTCCAAGGGGGCAGTTTTGACCCATGGCAATCTGGTTTCCAACACCGTTGCTCTCAACCATGCCTGGCATTTCACCGGCGCCGACCGGCTGATCCACGCGCTGCCGATCTTCCATACCCACGGACTGTTCGTGGCCTGCAACATGGCGCTGGCCGCCGGGGCGACGATGATCTTCCTGACCCGCTTCGACGTCGACCAGATCATTGATGAAATGGCCGATGCCACGGTGCTGATGGGGGTTCCGACCTTCTATACCCGCCTGCTGAAGTCGCCCCGTCTGGACCCGCTTGCGGCTGCAGCAATGCGGGTCTTCGTGTCGGGCTCTGCGCCGCTGCCGCAGGATGTGCATACACAATTCGCCGAGCGCACCGGACATGTGATCCTGGAGCGATACGGCATGACGGAAACCTGCATGATCGCGTCCAACCCCTATGATGGCGAGCGCCGCACCGGCGCGGTCGGCTTTGCCCTGTCTGATGTTGAGATCCGGATCACCGGCCGCGAAACCGGCGCTGTCCTGCCGCGGGGTGAAACCGGCGCAATCGAGGTCCGCGGCCCGAATGTGTTCCAGGGCTACTGGCGCATGCCGGAAAAAACAGCAGCGGAGTTCCGCGAAGACGGCTTCTTCATCACTGGCGATCTGGGCCGCATCGACGCTGACGGCTATCTGCACATCATCGGCCGCGACAAGGACCTGGTGATCAGCGGCGGCTATAACGTCTATCCCAAGGAAGTCGAATCCGCCCTCGACGCGCTGCCCGGCGTGGCAGAGTCCGCCGTGTTCGGGGTGCCGCATCCTGATTTCGGCGAAGCAGTGGCGGCCATCGTCGTGCCGGAACCCGGCGCGTCGCTCGACACCGCCGCCCTGCTCAAGGCCCTCTCCGGCGAACTGGCCCGCTACAAGCAGCCGAAATCGGTCCTGCTGGCCGATGCGCTGCCGCGCAACGTCATGGGCAAGGTGCAAAAGGCAGAGCTACGCCGCCAGTTCGCCAATCTTCACACCCCCGCCGCCAGCTGAACCACTGGCCGGCGGCCAACATCAGACCAACATTACGCATGGGGAGGAGCCCAGATGACAGTAAAACCAGAAACCACCGATGAATTCATCAGCATGACAGCCACCGAGGCGGTTTTCGTGCTGAAGAAGGGGGAGGCGACGCCGCTCGATTTCGTGGAGGCAGCAATCGCCCGGATCGAAGAGGTTGAACCGGCGGTCAACGCCCTGCCGATCCGCTTCTTTGACGAGGCGCGCGAGGCCGCTAAAGCCTTTCCTTCGCAGCCGCACCCCGGCGCCGACCGGCCCGGATGGCTGGCGGGACTGCCGGTCGCGGTCAAGGATTACAATGATGTCGCCGGGCAGGTGACGACCTACGGCTCGCCGATCTTTGCCGAAAACAAGGCAGAGGCATCCGACTTTACGGTGCAGACGCTGGAAGAAAGCGGCGGCATTCCCATGGCGAAGTCCAACGTTCCCGAAATCGCCGGGGCCAACACTTTCAATCCCGTTTTCGGCGCCACCCGCAACCCTTGGGATCTGCGGATGACCGTGGGCGGTTCCTCCGGCGGTTCGGCCGCAGCGCTGGCAGCGGGCGAAGCCTGGCTGGCCACCGGCAACGACCTTGGCGGCAGCCTGCGCATTCCGGCCAGCTACTGCGGCATCGTGGGCATGCGCCCCAGCGTCGGCCGCGTGCCGCGCGGGGCGGGCCTTCTGCCCTTCGATCCGCTCTGGGTCGAGGGTCCGATGGCCCGCAATGTGGCTGATGCGGCGCTGATGCTGGACTCTCTGGCTCATTCGCATCCCAAGGACCCGCTGTCCTTCCCGGCGCCCGCAACCCCCTTTGTCGAAGCGGTGCGCGCACCAAGGGCGCCCCGACGTGTGGCCTTCACGCCGGATCTGAACCTGTCTCTTGTCGATCCGGAAGTGGCCGACATCTGCCGCAGCGGCACCCAGGCTTTTGCCCAGGCCGGTTCTGCGGTCGAAGAGGCCTGCCCGGATTTCTCGGGCGGATTGGAGGCCTTCCAGACCCTGCGCGCGGTGCTGGTCGCCAGCCTGCGCGGCGACCTGCTGGAAACCGACCGCGACCGGGTCGCCCCGGAAATCATTTGGAACATTGAAAAGGGCCAGAACATCACCGCGGACGAGGTGCTGCGCGCGGAGCGGACCCGTGCCGCCATTTTCCACAATGTCGCAGCCTTCTTCGAAACATACGACGTGCTGGCCTGCCCGACGGTGGCAGTGCCGCCCTATCCCGTTGAACAGCGTTTCCCGACCCATATCGGCGGCCAGGAGCTGACCAGCTACATCGACTGGATGTTCCTGACCTTTGTTATCACGCTGACCGGCTGCCCGGCAGTCTCGATCCCCTGCGGCACCACCCGCAGCGGGCTGCCGGTGGGCCTGCAGTTGATCGGCAAGCCAAAGGGCGATTTTGATCTGCTGTCCGCCGCCCAGGTTCTGGAGACCGCGCTGGGGCTCGCCGCCCGGATGCCGATCCGTCCGCAGAAGTGATAATCAAGGAGGAACTCAACAATGATACAGGGTATCACTCGCGCGTCTGTCAGTATGGTCGAACGCTATCTGCCGGATGCTTTTGTACTGGTTCTGATGCTGACCCTCGTCGTCTTCGGAGCAGGAATGCTGATCCAGGGTCACGGACCGGTGGAAATGGCACAGTTCTGGGGCGAAGGGTTCTGGAACCTTCTTAGCTTCTCGATGCAAATGGTGCTCATTCTGGTGACCGGTTTTGTGGTAGCCAGCACACCAGTGTTCAAGCGGCTGCTTCAGGTGCTGGCCAAAGCCGCCCGCACGCCCCGGCAAGGCATTGTCCTGGTCACCCTCGTCTCGCTGGTCGCAGCCTGGATCAACTGGGGTTTCGGCCTGGTGATCGGCGCGCTGTTCGCACGTGAACTGGCTCGCTGCCTTCCGCGGCTGGACTACCGTCTGGCCATCGCCAGCGCCTACAGCGGCTTCATGGTCTGGCATGGCGGGCTGTCCGGCTCGGTGCCGCTGGTGATCGCCACCGACGGACATTTCACCGCCGACAAAATCGGCGTCGTACCAACCAGCGAAACCATCTTCTCGCCTATGAACCTGGGCATCCTGCTGGCGCTGTTTATCGTTATCCCGCTGGTCAACTGGCTGATCACCCCGCCGGAAGGCCAGGAGGTGACAATCGATCCGGCCAAGCTTGGAGAGGACAGCGGCGCTGACGGGGCCGGGCCGGACTCTCCCTCTTCCCGGCTGGAGAACAGCATGGTCCTGTCAATGGCCTCCGGTGTGCTGGGGCTGGTCTATGTCGGCTATTACATCTTCGGGACCGACGCCGGGCTGAACCTCAATATCGTCAACTTCACCTTGCTGTTCCTTGGCATCCTGCTGCACGGCCGCCCGTCGCAGTTCCTCGCTTCGGTCAAGGAGGCGGTGGATGGTGCCAGCGGCATCATCGTTCAATTCCCCTTCTACGCGGGGATCATGGGGATGATGGTGGGCTCCGGCCTGGCGGTCACGATGTCGAACTGGTTCGTTTCGATCTCCACTGCGGACACGCTGCCGCTGTTCACCTTCCTGTCGGCAGGCATCGTTAACATGTTCGTGCCCTCCGGCGGCGGCCAATGGGCGGTTCAAGCGCCGATCATGCTCGAAGCCGGGGCTGCGCTGGGTGTCGAGCCTGCGCGGACAGCGATGGCCGTAGCCTGGGGCGATACCTGGACCAACCTGATACAGCCTTTCTGGGCATTGCCAGCGCTAGCTATCGCAGGCCTGTCGGCCAAGGATATCATGGGCTATTGCCTGGTAGTGTTGCTCGTGACAGGCGTAGTCCTAGCATGCGGACTTACGTTCTTGCCGTAATAAGATGGCTCCGTTCGCATCGCGGGCAGCCTCTCAGGCTGCCCGCTACCTTCAGAATTACAGAATTTGATCTCTCGGCTGCGAATGGCCGCTTTCACTGGTCGGGTAGGTTGCGGCGAATTCACACTTTCCGCCCTTCCAGTGAAGCGGCCGCAGGCAAGATGCGCAGTTCGCCGCCTTTGAAGCAGCTTGCAGCGAATTTTCACTTTGTCCCGCAACCAGGTCACACGATGCCAGTTTCATGCTGCGCCCTCGACGAGCGACAGCTTTTGATCGCGTCGCCGCGGCGAAAATCGTGGCCTGATCTGGCGACAGGAAGGGATTTGCAATTGGTGCTTTCTGCGCATCACTGCCGCTGGTGCTGACCGCAGTATCAAACAATGCGACATCGCCTTGGCGAGCGTCCGCTTCTGGGAAGGTGGCCATAGAATTTCGCACCGGCAGCATCCTTGGCGCGGCACCCAAAGTCTATGTCCGTTCCGGGCTGAGATCGGCATATTGCTCAGCACCTAGCACAACACTGAAAAACACCACACGGCGACCGACAAGCGGCCGCCGCATTTCCCTTTTGTTTCCCGTGTTCGCCTCAGCCTGTCCAGTTCACCGCCTGCGCGTAGATCAGGAACAGGGTTGCGATCCCGATCCACAGACCGAACAGCGGCAGGAAGAACCGGACCCAACGGTCCCAGGACACTCCAGCCAGCGCAAGCGTTGCCATGAAGTAGCCCGAGGTCGGATAGAAGATGTTTGAAAGACCATCGCCCAGCTGATAGGCCAGCACGGCGTTCTGGCGGGTGACGCCGATCAGGTCCGACACCGGCGCCATGATCGGCATGGTGACCAGTGCCTGGCCGCTGCCCGACGGCACTACGAAATTGAAGCCGAGCTGCGACACAAACATGCCGACCGCGGATACCGAACTAGGAAAGTCGCCGACAAGATTGCCCAAGCCATGAACCAGCGTATCCATCACCTGGCCCTGCTCCAGCATGACTGCCACCGCACGGGCCAGGCCGACGATGATCGCGCCCATCAGCACGTCACGGAAACCTTCGTTGAAGGCGTCGCAGATCTTGCCCGGGGTCAGCCCGGCAATCAGCCCGACAGTTGCGCCCATCAGCACGAACAGCCCCGCCATTTCCATCATGAACCAGCCGCGGGTCAGCACGCCCCAGACCATTAGGCCAAAGAACATGAGCGCGGCAATCCCCGCCCAGGCCTGACGGGTGGTAAAGCGCATTGCCGGCGCGTCCAGGTCATGCACATAGGCTTCGCGCTTGGCGGCTTCCTTGGGGTCATTGGCCAGCAGGCTCGCCTCCGGGTTTTTCTGCACCCGCAGCGCATACCGCATCAGATAGGCTATCCCGGCGCCCAGAAGGCAAATGAACAGCAAAGCCCGCAGTCCGGCGCCGGAGTAGAGCGGCAGCTCGGCGATGGTCTGGCCCAGCCCGGTGTTGATCGGGTTCAGCACCCCGGCGGTAAAGCCTGCGGTTGTCGCCAGCAGCGCGGTGGCTACCGCAGTGACCGAGTCGAACCGCAGCGCGATCATCAGCGGCAGGATCACCGGCACATAGACCAGCGCCAGCTCCTGGGTGCCGATCAGTGTCGCCACGACTGCAAAGATCACCATCAGGGCGGGTATCATCAGCACGCTGCGGGCCGCGAAGCGCCGGGTCAGCTTGTCCACAACCACATCAATCACGCCGGTGCGGCGTATGACCATGAACATGCCGCCAATGATGAAGGTGAAAAACACCACCGTCGAGGCGTTTACCAGACCGTTCGGCACGGCCAGCATGAATTGTTCCCAGCCGATCGGGCTGGCCTCGACGTATCGGAAGGAGTCCGGATCGACGGCGCTGCGTCCGTTCGCCAGGGTCACCCGGTCGTACAGCCCGGCCGGCACGAAATGTGTCGCCAGCGCGGCCAGCGCCGTGAACACGAATAGGATCACGTAGATATGCGGCATTCGGATTCCCTCCTCCTGAACTCCCGCTTCAATCTCCTGTTGCTGTGCTGACATGTGTTCCTCCCTTGCCGTCACTATCAAATGCCTGTTGACATCTTCTCTAAAATGTTAGGTGCTATATTATGGTTGTGACAATCAGGGATTCCGAAAAGCATCTATCCGGATTTCTTGAAGGACTTATTGATTCATTTGATATTCAAAGGGTTGAGCATGAAAGACGCGACCGGATCAGGACAGGAGCTGCAGGCGGACCAGGCGTTCGAAGCGCTGCTGGCTGCCCTACGGAAAGGCACGCTCAGGGCCAATGAGTTCATTTCCATGCCCAAACTTGCCGAATTGCTCGGCTTTCCGATTGCCGCCACCCGCGAGGCTGTCAAGCGGGCAGAGACACAATCCCTAGTCAGTATCCTGCCCAAGCGCGGCATCGTGGTAATGGACGCGAGCCCGGAAGTGACGCGTGCCTGCTTGGACATGCGTGCGCTGCTGGACAAGGAAGGGGCCTGCCGTCTGATCCGGGCCGGTGTGCCGATGCCGCTCAACCGTTTGCGAGGCGCGCATGAAACGATGCTGCAGCTGGCGCAATCCGGCAGCGGCGGCGATCTGCCGGCTCAGGCCCTCGAAACCGATCTCAGCTTGCATGACCTGCTGGCGAGCGGGCTGGACAATCCTTTTCTGCGCGGCGTCTATGATGCCAACCGTAACCGTCTGTCGGTGATTCAGGCCGCCCGTGCCTTTCTGGTTGACCGCATTGTCAGCGCCATGGAAGAGCATCTCGCCATCATTGCAGCCCTGCGTGCGCACGACATCGAACAGGCTGCGAAGGCAATCGACCACCACTGCCGTCAGACAATGCGCTGGTGGGGAGTCGATGAGCGTTGAGAGTTTCCCTCGCCGCAAAGATGCGGATTCGCGGGAAAAACCTGGCGTCCTTAAACGGGTGGACCGGGACCAAAAATTCCACATATGCAGCCACCGGGTTCCCGGAGGATGCTTCTGTAAAGGTTACGGCCACTGACCGGACGATAGAAAGTCAGTAATGAACCGCACCGGGTTTGCCGGAGGCTGATTTCAGTTAGTTACGCGGCAATGTCCTCAGTTTCCAGAGCGGCGTAGAAATTGGCCTCTGCTTCTGCCGGCGGGATGTTCCCAATGGGTTCAAGCAGGCGGCGGTTGTTGAACCAATCCCCCCATTCGAGCGTTGCGTATTCCACGGCTTCGAAGTTGCGCCATTGGCCGCGGCGGTGAATGACCTCAGCCTTGAAAAGGCCATTGATCGTTTCAGCCAGCGCGTTCTGCGCCTTCAAATGATCCCCCCGGATCATTTGATCCGCTGCGCAGACCCGCTTGAACTCATAGCTGTCCCCAACGCTGCCGACGGAAGGTTCGATGCCAGCTTCGCCCAACCGTTCTGTGTATTTGATCGAAAGGTATTGGCTGCCGCGGTCGGAGTGATGAACAAGCCCCATCGCCTTTGTCCGCCGCCGCTCGTGAACAGCCTGTTCCAGGGCGTCGAGAACGAACCCGGCATGCGCCGAAGTGCTGACACGACCCATTGACCGGCAGGCGATTTGGCCATGCCAAATCTGCCGAGAGGGGGCCGACAATCTTGCGGGCATAGGCGTCAATGAGCGAGCCATTGAAGGCGCCATTGGTTCGAGCCCAATGGCGAGCGGCGACATAGGCGAACCCTTTCCAGGTGGCGACATAGGTGAAATCGCTGACCCAGAGCATGTTGGGCGCGGGCACACGGAATTGCCGGTTTACCTTGTCCATCCACTGCCCGGCAGCACATGCGCAGCATGTGCGAGAGGGGGCACGGGGCTTTCTTGTCGGGCACCGTGGTTTTGTGCGGCTTGCCCCGGAGCGAGCCTTTGTCCGCCATTGGTCCGAGGACAATGGCGAGCGCCTTGAAGCCCCATACTTTTCATCAGCCGGGCGACCGTGCAGCGGGCGACGTCAAAACCTTCCCGTTGCAATTGCCGCCAGATCTTCCGCACGCCATAGACCCGCCAGTTCTCTTCGAAAACACGCAGGATCTCGGGCCGCAATGCCGCGTCACGCCGGGCACGGTCCGACAACCGGGCCGGATCGGCCCGCTTCGCCAGATGCTCGTAATACGTGGAAGGGGCAATCGGCAGGAAGGAGCCATTGGAACGCCAGTGGTCCGAGAGACAATGGCGAATGCAGATCGGCTCGACCCCATGCTCACCGCGATGCATGTCCCCTCTCGCACATGCTGCGCATGTGCTGCCGGGCAGCGGATAAATGACACCATCACTTCGACCGGCGGTCGAGCTCCGCCATCGCAAAATACGCCGATGCCTTGCGGAGGATCTCGTTCGCCTGGCGCAGCTCGCGGTTCTCCCGCTCAAGCGCCTTCATCCTGTCGGCGACATCAGTTGGAACACCCGCCCGCTTGCCGCTGTCGACTTCCGCCTTCTTCACCCACTCATTCAGCGTGTGCGCCGAACAGCCGATCTTCGCGGAGATCGACATGATTGCCTGCCAGCGGGAACTGTGCTGGCTCTGGTTGTCCAGCACCAGACGCACCGCACGCTCGCGGACCTCAGGAGAATACTTGTTTGTTGTCTTGCTCATTGTGGCTTCATCCTACTCAGGAGTTGAAGCCTCCGGCAAACCCGGTGCGGTTCATGCCACATCGCCTCATCCATCGGGCGCCTACTTCCGGGAATGTTGCCCCAGAGTTTCGCGACCGCAGCGGAGTGTGCCCGCTGTTTCTGGTACGGATGTCGCCAAGGGGCTGTTTTCGGCTTTCCGAGTCGCACTGCTTGGCTTTAGGTTTTTTCGCTTGTTTGCAGCGTTGCGTAGCACCGCTGTAGCACCGGGCTGTTCTGGATGGCAAAAAGCCGCCCCTTGGGCGGCTATTAAGCTACTGCTATTACAGTGATGTGTTTGGTTGCGGGAGCAGGCAACCGCCGTATCCTACCTGCCCTCTCCGCAATCATATAAACGCATAATAGCGTACGGCCTCAAAAGGCGCCTATGTGAGACATTCCGCTACGGTCTTGCTTTTGTCGGGGCAATCCTCTCGGCGTTGTTCTCAAAGCTGCGTCGTCATGACCAGTCAGAAGCAATATCTGCGACAACGTCTATCTGCCTTGCTTCGTCTCTGATTTGCGGAGTTTGGTGGATGGCAAAAGGCGCGGGCATGCCAAAGCATATCCGGCCTTAGCCTTCCGGCCTGCGTTGTCACCGCAGAAATCTTACGGCCGCGTTCCACAACACAGGCTACCCTTGGGGCCGACAGAAGTTGCAGAAGATTTGATAGGTGCAGCCGGCCCCGCCCGGTAGGAACGGCCGCTCTTCACTTCAACCGCCTGCTTTAGAGAACAACAACGGCGCCACCGACCAGCAGCACGGCATTGAGCATGCCCCACAGCGTCATCTGGAAATGCGTGTTCTGACCGCCTTCGTGCCCGAACCAGTAGCAAAACCAGTTCCCGACGATCAGAAACCCGCACCAGGTCGCGGTAAACATCAAGGTTCCAGCCAGCCCCAGGGCAATGGCCGTGTCCTGTGCCAGCCGTCCGGCGGCGGACATGGCAAGCGCGGCTGAACCGGCCCAAAGCGCGGCAGTGGCCGTGAGTTCCCACGAGACAATGAGCCGGAACAGGACGCGGCGCAGCCTGCTGCTGGTGACCCGTCGATAGGCGACAAAGCGGTAGGCTTCCGGGTACTCCTCCCGCATGCGGGTCATGTCCATGACCTCGGCGGTGTAGGTTTCATTCAGAAAGGGGTGCAGGAGATTTTCCAGCGCGCCAATTGTTAGCCAGGCGGCCATGAAGGCAACGCTGACGGCCTGCGCGGCCAGTACGGTGGTTTCCAGCAATGCTCTGCTCTCCGCTGCTGTCTGCCCGCCGAATCCGGCCGGCGGGCAGAGTGTTCAAAGGTCAGGCTTCCCAGTACATGTACTGCGGGTAAAGCTCGTTGGAGATGTGGACCGCGGCCCCCTTAAGGTTGCTCCTAGAGTGGTTGTAGAGCGATCGCCAGTAGGGCTGAATGATGACGCCTTCATCCACCATGATCTGTTCGAGCTTAGCCATGATCCTGCTGCGAGCCGCCGGGTCGGCGGTTGCCAGAGCCTGTTCGACCAGACCGTCGAACTCGGCATTGGCAAAACCGGACTCGTTCCAGCCTTGGCCGCTCCGGTAGGCCAGCGCCAGTGTCTGGATACCCAGCGGGCGGTGGTTCCAGTTGGTCACCGAAAACGGGTACTTCGCCCAATCGTTCCAGAATGTCGCAGTAGGATAAACCTTTCGTCTGACTTTGATGCCTGCATCGCGCAGCTGCGCGGCGACAGCATCGCCCGTTGCCTTCCAGAACGCGGAGTCAAGCGAGATCAGTTCATGCTCGAAGTCCGCCATGCCAGCCTCTTCCAGCAGTTTCATGGCACCTTCGGGGTCACGCACCGGCGCGCCGATATCGGCATAGTCGGGATGCACAGGCGATACATGGTGGTTCTCCGCCGCACGGCCTTGGCCGCCATAGGCAATTTCCAGCACCACCGCGTTGTCCACCGCCATTGCCAGCGCCCGGCGCACCCGCGCATCGGCATAAATGGCCGTGCCATCCACCTCGGTGGTCTGGTTGCAGCGGGCCAGAACCGTGGCCGCAGTGGTGACTTCATGCTTGGTCCAGCCGTCCAGCGAGTCGAAGGACGCGATAAAATCACCTTCGGTGTCGAAGTTGACGTCGTACTCATCTGCGTCGGCACCGGCGAAGAACGCCGCCGGGTCGGCGCCCAGGTCGAGAAATTCGACCCGGTCCATGTAGGCACCGTTGCCGGCATTCCACCATTTGTGGTCCGGGTTGCGCACCAGTGCGGCACTGTCGCCGGTACTGTAGAATTCCGGCAAATAAGGGCCGGTGCCGATCGGATTGTCCAGCATCGTCACCTCGTCGAAGGAGGGATGCACGATGGCAGCGGGGTAGTCGGCAAAGCCCGCAATCAGCGAGATATCCGGTTGCGGCAGTTTCAGCCGCACGGTGTGGCTGCCTGTCACTTCGACCGCATTTGGCAGCAGTTTTTTTGTTTCCGGGTCGATGATCACCTGCAGCTTGCCGGCCATGGCATTGCCCTCGACGGTGCCGTCGCAGAAGCGGGCGATGTTGGCCGCAACATCTTCGGCAGTGAAGGGGTCGCCGTTGTTCCAGGTCACACCCTCGCGCACATGAAGCACGTATTCGGTGGCATCATCGCTGATCTCCCAGCTTTCCAACAGGACCGGGGTGAAAGTACCGTCCGAATTGTACTGCACCAGGTATTCCAGCCAGCCGCGGGTGAAGGTTGCAAGGGAGTTGAAGTCGAACTTGCGCGGGTCGCGCATCGCCACGAGTTGCTGCTGGATGCGGACGGTGCCCCCCATCTGCGCGTTGGCTGCGGCCTGTGCGGGTGCAGTCAGGCCCATCATCGCATAGGCGGTTGCGGCGGTTGCACCAAAGGAGCACGCCGTTGCCAGGAATTCCCGGCGGCTGACAGGATCAGTTCCGAGGCGGCGGGCCTGCTGTGTAAGTGAATCCGGCAGCGGTTTTCCTGTGCTGGTAAAATAGGTCATTGTTTCCCTCTCTGTTGTGCCGTGAGGCTGGCCGAAAGCGCTCTGCGGCGCAGTATTGCACTGGCCGGGACCCCGCCCGGCCAGTGCAGGGCTTATGCAGGCATGCGGATGCTGCCGATCCCGTCGTCCTCAGTCACCGACGCGCAAATGCTGGACAGGGTGCGTGGCTGTTCGTACGGCCATGGCGTGCCGCGGTGCAGCACCGCGCGCTGATCCCAAATCAGCACATCGCCTACAGCCCACTGATGAGAATAGGTGAATTCCGGCTGCGTGCAGAACGCCATCAGTTCATCCAGAAGCGCCTGGCTTTCGGTCTCGTCATAGCCATCGACCTTAAAGGCATGGCTGGCGATATAGAGCGCCTCTCGCCCATTGACCGGGTTCGGCCAGACTGCGTTCCAATGCTGGTCGGGCCATTTGTTGAACATCGGCAATTCAGCCAGCTCAGGAGATATCTTTCGCCGGGAATGGCTGTAGCGGTGCCAGATACCGCGGCCGCGGATCTTTGCCTTCAGCGCCTCCGGCATCGCCGCCCAGGCGGCACGGGTGCTGGCCAGTTCAGTGGCGCCGCCCTCGCTGGTGACAACCCGGCCGATCAGGATGTTGGTCAGCGCGGGCGTGGGCAGGAAAGTGCTGTCCGAATGCCACAGGAAATTGGATTTGAGGTTCAGCGTGTGCAGATCCATTTCACCCGACGTGGAACCGTCTTTCTGCACGTTGGAGACCTCGGGTACCTCGAATTTCTCGCCTGGTTTCCGCTCATCTGCCTTGCGGTCCTCGATCGGGCCAAAGAGCTGCGCTAGCGCCATATGCTCCGCGTTGCTAATGTCCTGCGCCCGGAACAGCAGCGCTGAATGTTCTTCGAACAGCGCGCGCAGTTCGGCGAAATTTTGCCCCTCGCTGACGTCGGAGAGGTTCATACCGCTTACTTCGACACCAAAGTTCGGCGTCAGCGGTTTTGTCTGAATGGTAGTCATTTGGGGTCTCCTTAGCCCTTTGCCTTTGCTTCGATTTCCTCAGCGGAGAGGTGTTTCACCTTCTCCCAGGCCCGTGACTTGCCAGGGTTCAGCAGTCCCTTGGGGTCCATTCGCTTTTTCCACGCCAGATGCCGGTAGTCGGCGTTCTTCAATCCACCGCCCTCGACGAAATAGGTATGCGCGTCTGCTACGCTGTGGCCGTGCTGCTCGTAGATGCTGTTGATCTCGCGCAACCGCGCCTCGTCCGAGAACCAGATGATCGGCAGATCAAAGGCGGCGATCCTGCCGTCCAGCCGGGCAAACTCATGGTGCTGCCAGACGTCATCACCCAAAGCCGCGCCCGCGGCGGCAACCGCATCCGCGTCCGACGGATCCGGCACCCCGATCTGCTGATACGTGGCCGAGCGGTCCGCCTTCAGCACCTGCAGGGTCGTGTGGTTATACGCGAACTCAAAAACATGCGGCAGCTTTGCCGCCTGCCGCTCGGCATCACTCATCGCCAGATCCAGATGGCCGCCCTGCGCCGCAATGAGCGCGCGGAAGGCGTCCATATCCTCCGCCGGGACAAGCGAGACCAGCAGGTGCCTGCCCTCCCGCAGGTGCCCTTTGAGGCGCGGGAAATAGTCAACGATCCGCGCCTCGACTGTGCTGGCCAGCTTGCAGCCGATGTCCGGCGCAGCCGCCAGCGCATAGCCCGCGGCATAGCAGTCTCGGTAGCTGTCGAAGGTGGCCATGCAGCCGATCCAGTTGCGGTGCGGAACCGTGCGCAGGGTGACTTCGGTGATTACGCCGTTCAGCCCCCAGGCGTGGTGGATCTGCAGCGCCGCTTCGGCGTCAAAAGCATGCTCCTGCGGCTCTGCTTCCAGCGACAGCGCCTTTAGCTGGATGATATTGCCCTTTTCCCGCAGGGCGCCGTTGGCGATCGACCCGATCCCGGCCGATCCGCCGGCCACGAAGCCGCCGATAGTGGCAATGTCCTGGGTCGAAGGGAACATCGCCATTTCCCAGCCCTGCTCAATCAGAGCAGCGTTCACATCGGCCATAAGCGCCCCGGCGTCGGCCCGCACATAGCCCTCGCCGATCTCGAGGATGCGGTTCATCTTCGTGGTCTCGATGATCAGCCCGCCCTTCAGCGGCACCGCCTGACCGTAATTGCCGGTGCCGCCGCCGCGCAGGGTGACCGGAACATCCGCCGCAAAGGCGCGCTGCAGGCAGTGGCACATTTCATCCGGGGTCTTGGGCACCGCAACCAGATCGCCAAAGCACTTCTTCAGCTGTGCATTCAGAACCGGGCTGTACCAGAAAAAATCGCGCGAGCGTTTCTTCACAAGCACCGGCTCGTCAATCACCTCCACCGGCGACAGGCTGTCGGCAAATGCGGCCCAATCGGTGCGGGGGTGTTCCAGCGGCATCTCTGTCATTGTTGTTCTCCTTGCAAGGCCTCGGCCAGAGGTTGCGGGGCAGCACGGCTGCCCAGAATGTCCGTGACCGAGAGAGCGTCGAACAGCTGCAGATCCCCGATTGCAGCCCCGTCGACGGTTACGGGCGCAAGGCCAAGCGCCTTGCGGGCGCCGGTGGTGATCATCGGAAGATGGCTGCCAAAAGGCGGGTCCAGATGCGCGGCCAGTGCCGCCAGCGAGAGGGTCGCCAGCGGATCGTGGCTGCCCAACGGGCAAAATGCGTCACGCACGTTGTCGGTGCCCAGCACCACATTGACCCCGGCGGCCTGCAATTCATGGATGCGGGTCAACCCGCGGCGGTCCGGGGTGCCTGCGCTGCGTCCTTGCAGATACAGGTTGGTGGCGGGTAGTGCTGCCACCGAAATCCTCGCACGGGCCAGCTTCTCCGCGATACGCTGCACGTCTTCATCGGTGTGATTCATCAGGCTGCAGGCATGACCGCACAGAACCGGGCCCTGGAAACCGGTTTTCAGCGCCGCATCGGCGATCATCTCCAATCCGTCGAGACCGGTCGCAAGGCCCTCGTCGACGTGAAAATCCAGCGCAAGCCCGGCTTCCTCCGCGGCGCGGAAGGTGTTGAGAATTCCGGCCTGCCGCTCAGGCTGGCCCAGCACAAAGGCGCCCAGAACGCCGCCGCTTTGAGCCACCCGGCGGGCGCAGGCACGGGCATAGCTGATGTCGGCCATCATGTCGGCACCGGTCAGCGCCGCCCGTTGCAGGATCACCCCTGCCGGGGCCTCTTCCTTCAGTTCCCGCAGGATGTCCCAGGCTAATGGTGCAGCCGCCGGGTCCGGGCTGATACCCCAATCGACGTGCGTGCGAACAGTGGCACAGCCTGCCGACAGCAGCTCCTGCAGTCCGCGACCCGCCCGCCGGTGGATGTCTTCGGCTGTCCATATCCTGCGGTCCTGCGCCTGTGCGGCGATTGCATCACCCAGCCCGCCGCCGATCCCCTGCATCCGGTCAATGGTGTGGCATTTGTCGAGATGCACATGCGGCTCGGTGAATTTGGGCAGCACCAGCTGCTCTAGCGGGGCCGAGGCCGGTTCAAGTCCAGCGGCCCGCCCGTCCCGAAGGACAAGGTCGCCCGCCAGGCAATCGCCGTACAACTGCCCGCCGAACCGGTCTGCCGCAGCGATCAGTGCAGCCGGGATAAGCACACCGGGCAGGCGCGCATCTGCAGGAAGGGTATCCCTCATGAGCCGTTCCTGTGATCAAAGCGGGCAAACTCCGCAAGAAACAGCGCGAAGTTGCGTCCGGCAGAGGCCAGCATCGCCTCCCCCTTTGCCACGGTGGCCGCGGAGGCATCGCCGCACACCCCCTCGGGGTTCAGATCGTCTGCAATCCAGCCCGGCGCAGCCGGCTGGCCGGTTAGTCCGATAAAACGGAAATTCTCGGCCCAGTCCTCCATTGCGGTGCGGAAATTCTTTGCCTTGCCCATGTCCACTAGATCGGGCCGGGCGGCCAGCATCGCCGAAGTCTCACTGTCGCCCGCGTGCAGGTCCACCGCATAAGCGCCGGGTTCGAAAAGACCCTCCGATTCAGCAAAGCCCGACCATGAGCAAACGGCCACGATCAGATCGTGGCTGATGCGCAATTCACGCGCTGCCACCTGCAGCAGCGCGGTATTGCCGCCATGCCCGTTGAACAACACCAGCCTGGCAACACCTGCACGAGCCACCGAGGCACCGATGTCACGCAGCACCGCCAGCAGCGTCTCCGGTGACAGGCTCAGCGACCCGGCAAAGCGGTCGTGCTCGTTGCTCTTGGTGATAGTCAGCGCGGGCAGCACCAGAACCGATTGCTCAGGGCTGAGATCCGCCAGCATCAGCCTAACCGCCGCCTGCGTCAGGTCCGTATCGACCGACAGCGGCAGATGCGGTCCATGCTGCTCGGTCGCGCCCAGCGGCAGCACCGCCACGCAATCCGCCGGCAAAGCCTGGAAATCCGGCGCTTTCAGCTCAGCCCAATGTCCCTGAACGCTCATGCCGCCTGCCCCAGAAAACTGTCAAGAAACCCGTTGAACCAGCGCGCCTGCTCCGCATCATGAGCCGACATAAGCCGGTTCTGGGATTGCACGTCCTGAACCCCGGGCCGCCCGTAAACATGCGCCTTGCTGTCCTGCCAGCGGCGGAAGCCGGCCGGTGTCACTTCGGCGTGGAACTGGAAGCCAAAGACGTTTTCTCCATAGCGGAAGGCCTGGTTCGGGTATTCTGAATTTCCGGCAAGCCGGACTGCCCCCGCGGGCAGGTCAAATGTGTGGTAATGCGCCTGGGTAACAACCAGCGGTGCCTCCAGGAACTCTCCGGCCTCCTCAGCGGGTTCAACCGGGTAATAGCCGAACTCGAAAAATTCCCGCTCCGGCGCCCCCGCCCAAGCGCCAAGATGATAGGCGATCTGCTGGCACCCCTGGCAGATTCCGAGCAGCGGGATGCCTTTCTCCAGGCACTGCGCGATCCAGCGGTCTTCCTCCAGCAGGAACGGGTATTTTTCCCTCTCAAAGACGTCGAACAGACCGCCGTAGATCACCGATGCCGCGACCTCGCCCACATCATCCAGGCGGTCGCCCGCAAAAGGTTTCCGGGTCACGGCCTCATAGCCGTTCGCCGCCAGCCAGGTAACCACACGGTCGTCGGCCGGCTCATCGCCATGGCGCACCAAAAGGACACGCGGTGCCATATTCCCCCTCCTTCAGAGAATTGGTTTTGCGTGGCCCTGATGTTGATCTGTGCCAGAGAGTGTCTTTAGGCTTGCAAACTCTTTTCCCTCTTGCAAGCCTTTTAAGCGATCGGAAAAAAGGACATGAAATGAAAGCCTTAAACCCAACCACTATTCGACCGCCTTTCGCCGCCTATGCGCATGGCACTGAGATTCCGGCGGGGAAACGGGTCATTGTGACCTCGGGGCAGCTTGGCATTCGGGCAGATGATTCGATCCCCGAAAGCAGCTATGATCAGGCCCTCGTCTGCTTCGAAAACATCACGGAAATCCTGCGCGAGGGGGATATGAGGCCCGGTGATACCGCCCATATCTCCGCCTATGTCACCAGCCGCGACCACATGGCCGGCTACATGCGCGCGCGGGATGAATTCCTGGCCGGAACCGGGCGGGTCCCCAGCTCAACCCTGCTGATCGTTTCCGGGTTCACACGCGAAGAGTTCAAGGTCGAAATAGAGGTCATCACCGCGAAGTAGGCAGGTTTGCCCGCGGCCTAGGAGCATGATGTGGACCGCAGCCCGCTCTGCTGAAAGGCCGCGCCCGGCGCCAGGCGGGGTCATTCTGACAATTTTGTCCCCGCTGCCTCCGAGACCTTCCTCCAGGCAAGCTTCCGCTTGATCGTGGAAACGCTGATACCGGTCGCATCGGCCGCCTTTTGAATACTGCCCGCGCGGGCTACCTGATCGTGCAGCAGATCAGCCTCAAAGGCCCGGACCCTGTCGCGCACTTCTTCGGCTGGCACCCGGCCTGACATCCCACCCTGCGGGATCACCGGATTTGTCGCTCCGGCAAAGGCGGCTTCAACCATGACCGCTGATATGCGTGCCTCCTCCCCGGTGACAACCATCCGCTCGACCATGGTCCGCAGCTCCCGCACGTTGCCCGGCCAGGTCCAGCGCGCCAAACGGTTAATTGCCGCGCGGTCAAAGTATTTTTCCGCACCGTGCAGCTTGTTGAAAGCTTCCAGGAAATGCTGCGCAAGCCCGGCAATGTCCGCGACGCGGTCTTGCAAAGGCGGAATGCATATCTCAGCAACTGCAAGGCGGTAGTACAAATCTTCACGGAATCTGCCCGCGTTAACCATCGTGCTCAAATCGCCGCGGCTGGTTGCGATCAACCGCAGGTCCCTGCCTTCGCGGCCAGGGCGTGATTTTCCTGTACGCAGCCAAGAGGACAGCCTTTCCTGAACCCGCGGCGGCATCAGGTCGACCCGCTCCAAGATCATGGTGCCGCCAACTGCCCGCGCCAGCAGACCCTCGTCACGGCCAGCCTCGGCTGCCTCCTTGCCGAACAGCTCCTCCATAACCGCGGCTTCCGGTAAGCCGCCAAATCCGAAGCGCAGCAGCCGCTTGCGGCTGCGCTTGCTGTAACGGAAGATCAAATCCGCGAGCTTGCGTTTGCCAACACCCGACGGGCCGCTGATAAGCACCGCCGCATCTGTGCGCGCCACCCGCATCGCAAGACGGACGGTCTCCTGCATGTCCTCGCTGGCCCAGAACAACTCACCATCCTGCGCCGCGTTCTCGCGGATTTCCCGCAGCTCGCTTTCGTAGTTTCGGATCTCCTGTTCAGCAGCCGTCAGCTTACCCTGCATTTCAATCAGCTCAGTCGTGTCGCGCGAATTGATGATGACCCGCCGCACCGTGCCGTCCGGCGCCATCAGCGGGATGCCGGTGGCCAGTACCTTGCGCCCGGATTTCGTTGTTTGCAGCGCGGTTTGGCGCTTTTTGGTGGTGATGATCTTCCAGGTGATCAGCGGATCGAGATACCCCTCGCGTTCCAGTTTGCTGGCGTCGCGCCCCAGGAAGTTGCGCGCGCTCAGGCCGTAACAGCGCTCGAAACCGGCGTTCATCCACAGGGTGCGTCCCGCCCCGTCCGCGACGTAGATGCCATCAAAGCAGTTTTCAAAGATTTCGACGAAATCGTCGAAATTATCCTGCAGCGCTTTCAGCCCCTCGTCGGTGGCCGAGACGAACCAGCTGGGCAGGAAATAATGCTCCACCGCAGTGTCGCGCCGGACGCTGGCCACGCAGAACACCGAGGCGTTGATGGTGATCCAGGCCGGCGCCTGCTCCGCCCCGTCGCGGCGGCGCAGATCCTCCAGCTCCGGATAGCGGTCGGCGAGTTCAGACAGCGTCGTCAGCCCGCCGTCAAACAGGCTGCGCAGCATCCGGTTGGCATAGGTGATCCGCTCCCCCTGCAGCCTGAGCACCCCGAAGGGCAGCATGTCTAGAATATCCGATTCGCGTTTCATGCCGGTGCCTCCCGAGTCCGATTTGGTATCATTTTTGATACCACATAGGGTCAATTTCGACACCATTCACTTGCGCCAGCCAGACGGAAACCACGCAAGTCGCTCATAAATAAAGGAAATTATTTTCTCCCCCTGCCCCGGTTCAGCAGCGGCCCCGCCGCCCCGCAGCCGTAGCCTTGAAGCTGAGACATCAGGAGGAACAAGTGACTAATATCATCGAAACCGACGTTCTCGTCATCGGAGAAGGCAGCGCAGGCCAGGTCGCGGCCCTGGCAGCAAGCGAAGCGGGCGCCGATGTTGTCCTGCTGTTCAACGGGCAGGCTTCTTCGACCGCGATCTCCACCGGCTTCCTGACCTATGCCGCGCATGACGGCTTCCCGCAGGAGGAGGTCTTCGATGCCATGTCCGACGTGACCGGCAAGGGGCTGTGCGACACCGCCCTACTGCGTCGGCTGGTGGACGAGGCGCCCGCCGAAATGGGCGCGATCATCGAAAAATACGGCATCCCCGTCGACCGCGCCCCGCGCGGCTACCGGGTGCGGCGGTCCACCGGCATGCGCGGCAAAGACATCCTGGACGAAACCTACGGCAGCGACGGTGCGGAGGACATGACCGGGCTGATGATGGAGTTCTCCTCCACCCATGGCACCGCGCTGTTCTCGCAGCTGCGCAAGGCGGTCAAGTCCAGCAACGTGCGCCGGATCAAGGGCAGCGCCCTGTCGCTGCACCGCGAGGGCCCCAGCGTCTGGGCCGATGTGGACAGCTCACCAGTGAAAATCGCCGCCCGGGCAGTGATCCTGGCCACCGGCGGGATGCAGGGCGTCTATGAGTTCACCGACACCCCGCAGAACCTCTTGGGCGACGGCCAGTCGATGGCGCTGGAAGCGGGTGCCGAGCTGGTCGACATGGAGTTCATCCAGTTCTACCCGCTGGCGGTGAACGAAGAAGGCGCGCCCGCGATCTTCCTCTACCCGGACTACCCTTCCACCGCCAAGCTGGTGAATTCCGACGGCGAGGACCTGATCCTGAAACACATGGGCCCCGGCCAGTCGGCGCTTGCCGCGCTGCACAACTGGGACTTCCTCAGTTTCATCATCCAGTCGGAGATCATCGAGGGGCGCGAGGTCTTCATCGACTTCCGCGAAACCCAGGACGCCGAATGGGCGCCGGACTCGCTGACCGCGACCTTCCTGTCCAAACACGTGCCGGATTACCGCGAACGCCCGGTCCGGATCTCGCCCTCGTCGCACTACACCATCGGCGGCGTGCGGGTGGACACCGACGGTCAAACTTCGATCCCCGGCGTCTATGCGGTGGGCGAGGTGGCCGGCGGTTTGCACGGCGCCAACCGCCACGGCGGCACCGCGCTGGTCGAGGCGATGACCTATGGAGCCATCTCCGGCCGCCACGCGGCCACCAATCTGCAGCCGCGTTCCAACATGGCGCGTTCCACCGACAATCCGCCCCCAACCCGGCGCGCGGGCAAGGGCGCCCTCCCCGCGGGCCTGCTGGCACAGGTGCGCCAGCTCACCCAGAAAGGCCTTGGCCCAGCCCGCTCCGACGCGCTGCTGGCGGAAACGCTGGCGCAGATCCGCACCCTGCAGGGCGAAATTGCCGGACTGGGCTGGGACGATCTCGACGGCTTTACCGAGGTCCAACGCCTAGCCCGGGTCGCCCGTCTGGCCGAGGCCATGTGCCTGGCGATGCGGAGGCGGCAGGAATCCCGCGGCACCCACATGCGCAGCGACTTCCCGGAGGAGACCGGCGAATGGCAGCGCAAACAAGCCGTGCGCCTGAACGGCGCGGGGCTGGAAATCCATGACATCGCGCTGGGGGATCAACCCGTGGCCGCAACACTTTAAGGGAGGAAAAACCATGAAACCCAACCTGTTGAAACTTGCCTGCGTCTTCGGCCTTGCGGCCAGCACCGCGCTCAATGCGCTGCCCGCAGCCGCCAAGGAGGAATTCAAGGTCGGCATCGTCACCTTTCTGTCCGGCCCCGCCGCCGGGCCGTTCGGTGTACCGGGCCACCAGGGCGCCGAACTGGTCATCGAAGCTATCAACGCAGGCGAGCTGCCCGCCCCCTATAATACCCCCGGTTTTGCCGGGGCGCGGCTTGCCCCGATTTTCGTGGACGAGGCCGGCGGCAATACCAAGCAGGTCGCTGAATACCGCAACCTTGTCCAGAAACAGGGCGTGGACGCAGTGATCGGCTATATCTCGTCGGGGTCCTGCCTGTCGGTGGCGCCGGTCGCCGAAGAGCTGAAGACGCTGACCATCATCCCGGTCTGCGGTTCGCCACGTCTGTTCGAGGAGGGCGGCAAGGAATACGTCTTCCGCACCACCGGCCACGCGGTTGGCGATGGCGTTGCTGCCGCGCTCTATGTTCGCGACAAGTTCGGCGATGCGCCTGCCTATACCGGCATCAACCAGAATTACGCCTGGGGCCAGGACAGCTACAAGTTCTTTGACCTGGCGATGGAGACCATCAACCCGGACACCAAGGCCTCCGACAACCCGCAGTTCCCGAAACTGTTCGCGGGCCAGTTCGGCACCGAGATTTCCACCCTGTCGCTCGACAAGGCGCCGCTGGTGCATTCCAGCTTCTGGGACGGCGACATGGAGGCCTTTGTTCTGCAGGCCAACGTGCGCGGCTTCTTCCGGCAGAAAACCTTCATCTCGACGCTCGGCGCCTCGGCAGTGGATCGCCTGGGCAAGGGCTTTCCCGAAGGCGTAGTGATTGGCACCCGCGGTGAATACGGCCTCCTGGTGCGCGACATGGACTCGCCGCTGAACCGCTGGTTCGTCGACCACTACAAGGAAAAATACGGCGAATACCCGCTGGGGCCGTCCTATCAGTACGCCCAGTCCATCCTGGCGTTGAAGATCGCGATGGACAAGGCCGCGGAGGCAGTCGGCGGCTTCCCGGGGCAAGCGCAAATCATCGACGCCTTGACAGGACTTGAATGGGACAGTTTCGGCGGCCGCATTTCAATGACGCTCGGTGGCGGCCACCAAGCAGTGCATCCGGTGGGCTATGGCATCACCGGCTGGAACAAGGACAGCGGTGAACCGGTTGCCACCGACGTCGTGTTCTACCCCGCTAATTGCATCATGCCGCCCGAAGGCCAGACAGGCATCGAATGGCTTGAGGCCGGCATGCCCGGCGCCAGCTGCTGACCCCGGCTCTCCCCGGTGACGGGCGGGGCGGCCCTGCCCTGTCCGCTGCTGGAGAAGAAGGGAGGAGGAAAATACTCATGCAACTACTGTTTACCATACTGCTGGACGGGCTGGTCTATGCTTCATACCTGTTCATCGTCGCGGCGGGTCTCACCATCATCTTCGGGGTGATGAAGATCCTGAACGTGGCCCACGGCGGTTTTTACGCCTGGGGTGCCTACACCGCCGCCTATTTCATCGGCTCCGCATCAGAAATGGGCTTTCCCGATTGGTTCGGTTTCCTGATCATCGCCGGATCGGCGCTGGCGGTCGGTATCGTGCTGGGCCTCTTGATCGAGCGGATCGTGCTGCGCAGGCTGTACGATCACGAGGAAATCCTGATCGTGCTGGCCACTTTCGGGGTGTTCCTGATCCTCGAGGATCTGATCCTGCTGATCTTCGGCGTGAACCCCTATTTCGCCTATCAGCCGATGGTGGCCCTCGGCAGCGTCGAGGTGGGCGGCATCTTCCGCGACGTCTACTCGCTGACCCTGTTCGGCGTGGCGCTGTCCGTCGCCGCGGGAAGCTGGTGGATGCTGACCCGCACCCGCTGGGGCAAGCTGATCACCGCCGTCATCCATGACCGCGAGATGGCGCTGATCGTCGGCATCAACGTGCGCCGCCTGTTCGTCGTCACATTCTGCGCCGGCGCCGTTTTGGGTGCGCTTGGCGGCGCCTATATCGCGCCCACCGTGTCGGTGGCGCCCGGCTTCGCGGTCGATGTCATCGTGCTCAGCTTTGCCGTTGTTGTGATCGGCGGCATGGGCTCGATCCCCGGCGCGCTGATCGGCGCGCTGCTGGTCGGCCTGCTGCGCGCGCTGGCGGTCCACAAACTGCCGGAGCTGGAACTGTTCGTGATCTTCCTGGTGATGTCCGCAGTTCTGATCGTGCGCCCCGAGGGGCTGTTCGCACCCGCCAAGGCGAGGAAAATCTGATGCATAAAGCAATTCTATCCGACAAGACCGTGCGCCTCACGGCCTTTGCCCTTCTGGCGCTGGCCGCGGCCGGGCTGATGCTGCCGGCCTGGGTCGTCAACAACATGATGTTCGGCCTGGCCCGCGGCGCTGCTGTGCTGGGGCTACTGGTGCTGTGGCGCACCGGGCTGATGTCCTTCGGGCACGGGCTCTACTTCGGGCTGGGCGCCTATGCGGTGGCGCTGTCCGAGCAATGGCTGGGCCTCAGCGATTTTGCCCTGCGCATCATCATCGCCATGCTGGCCGCGGTCATCGCGGGCTTTGCCCTCGGCTTCATCCTGCGCCGCTACCGCGACATCTTCTTTGCGATGCTGTCGCTGGCGTTTTCGATGGTTCTCTACGGCATCCTGGTCAAGACTGAGGCGCTGGGATCCACCGATGGTTTCTCGGTGTCGCAGACCACCTTCCTGGGCTGGGCGCCCGAAGGCAAGCAGGTGCTGTTCACAGCCATCATCGCCGTCTGCCTGACACTGGCGGTGCTGGTGCAGATGTATCTGCGGTCGACCCTCGGACGACTGACCACCGCGATCCGCGACAATGAGATCCGGGTGGAATACCTGGGCTATTCGGTGTCGCAGGCCATTCACATAAAATACGTGATCTCGGCCGCCCTGGCCGGCGCCGCGGGCGGCATGATGGCGATGGCGCTGGGACAGGTCGATCCCGACAGCATGGTCTACTGGACCGTCTCGGGCGAGCTGGTCTTCATCACCATCATGGCCGGACCGGGCAGCGTGCTGGCCCCATTCATTGGCGCCATCATCTTTGAGTTCCTGCGCACCTACGCGTTCGAAATCGCCCCTCACGCCTGGCAGCTGATCGTCGGCGGCACGCTGCTCTTGATCATCTTCTTCCTGCCCGGCGGTATCTGGTCGCTGCTGGAACGCATCCCCCTTATCCGGAGGCTCCGTCATGACTGATACGCCCATCCTGTCCGTCACGGACCTGCAGAAATCCTTTGGCGCCGTGACCGCGGCAAAGGACATCAACGTCGACATCCCCGCAGGCCAGGTGGTCGGCGTGATCGGAGCCAACGGTGCGGGCAAGACCACTTTCGTCAACATGGTCACCGGCTACCTGAAACCCTCGGGCGGCACCATTCGGTTCCGCGGCAAAGACATCACCGGCATCGCGCCGCGGCTGGCAGTGCATCAGGGCCTCACCCGCTCGTTCCAGGTCAGCCAGGTGTTCATGACCCTCAGCGTGCGGCAAAACCTGCTGTCGGCGCTGGCGCTGGCCCGGCGCAAGGGCGGCGCGCTGCTGCGTCCCATCGCCGGCCCGGACCTGCTGGCGGAATGCGACGCTATAATGGCCCGCTACGGCCTGTCGGATGTGGCCGATCACGAGGCCAGCGCGCTGTCACAGGGCTCGCGCAAACTGCTCGACATCGCCATGGCGGTGGTCAGCGGCCCCAAGATGCTGCTGCTGGACGAACCCACCTCCGGCGTCGCCGCCGAGGAGAAGTTCGCCATCATGGACACGGTGATGTCGGCGCTCAAGGCCTCCGGCACCACCGTCCTGTTCATCGAGCACGACATGGAGATCGTCGAACGCTACGTCGACCGGGTGCTGGCCTTCTTCTCGGGCGAGGTGATCTGCGACGCCCCGCCCGCCCGGGCGCTGATCGATCCCAAGGTGCGGGAACTGGTGATCGGCGACACCCACGCCCCAACCCAAAAGGCGGAGACAGCCTATGCTTGAGATCAGTAACCTGAACGTTTCCATCGGCCCGGTGCCGATCCTGCGCGACAGCGCGCTGACGGTGAAGACCGGCGAGATGATCGGCCTGATCGGCCCCAACGGCGCGGGCAAGACCACGATGATGCGCGCGATCATGGGGCTCCTGGCGGCACAGTCCGGCACGATGAGCTTCGACCATTACCAGCTGCCCGCCACCCCGCCGCAAGACCGCGCCCGCATCGGCATCGGCTACATGCCCGAGGACCGCAAGCTGGTACCGCAGCTTTCGGCCGAGGAAAACATCATGATGCCGGTCTGGGCGGTAGACATCCCCGACTATCAGGACCGGCTGAAATGGATTTATGACCTGATGCCCGAGGTGCGCGAGTTCCGCGGCCGCAGCGCCACCTCGCTGTCCGGCGGCCAGCAGAAACTGGCAGCGCTGGCCCGCGCCCTGATGATGGGCGGGCGGCTGATCCTGCTGGATGAGCCCTCCGAGGGCATCGCCCCGGTGCTGGCGCGGCGGATCTCGGAAATCCTGCGGGACCTGAAGTCCGAAGGCATGTCGATCCTGATCGCGGAATCCAACGATCACCACTGCGCCGACCTGCTGGACCGCAGCTACCGCATCGAACGCGGGGCCACGCATCCCGCGTGACCCCTTCCCGCAACTGGTTCAAGCCCAAGGAGACCGGAATGCTGGAACCCGAAGTTAAAGAAACCAAAGCTGGCGCCGCCGCGCGGATCACCCTGAACCGCCCCAAGGCGCTGAACGCCCTGACCCGTGAAATGGTGCAGCGCATGTCGCGCATCCTGTCGGAATGGGAAGCCGACCCAGGGGTAAAGCTGATCGTCGCCGATGCCGCCGGGGACAGGGCCTTCTGCGCCGGTGGCGACGTGGCCCGGCTTTATGCCGAGGGCACTGCGGGCAATAACGCCTATTGCACCGATTTCTGGGCAGAAAACTATGCTCTGAACGCCCAGATTGCCGGCCTCAGCACCCCCTATGTGGCGCTGATGGACGGGATTGTGATGGGCGGCGGCGTCGGCATCTCGGCCCATGGCGCGCACCGTGTCGTCACCGAACGCACCGTGCTGGCGATGCCCGAATGCGGCATCGGCCTGGTGCCCGACGTGGGCGCCAGCCACTTGCTGGCCCGTGCTCCCGAAGGGCTGGCGCGGCTGATTGCGCTGACCGGGCTTCGGCTTGGTCCCGCCGACTGCATCGCGCTGGGACTCGCAGACAGTTTTGTGCCCTCCGACCAGCTGCCAGCGCTGACCAGCGCGTTGATGGAAGCGGCGGACGCAAGCCCGATCGCGGCTTTCAGCGAACCGCCCGGTCCCGGAACCCTGCCCGATCCTCAAGCCGCGGCGGAGACGTTCGCAGGGCAGCTGCCCGAAGCAATCGCTGAGCGGCTGGAGCAGAATCGCCAGGATTGGGCGCAAAATGCAGCCGCTGCATTGCGCCGAGTCTCGCCGATTTCCCTCCAGCTCACATTGAAACTGCTGGATGCAGCGCGGCAAGATTCCAGCTTGCTCCGCTGTCTGGCCCGCGATCTGAACGCCGCGTCATACTGTCTGGCCGCAGGCGACTTTCTTGAAGGCGTGCGGGCCGCGATCATTGAGAAGGACCGCAATCCCAACTGGAAACCAATCACTTTCGCGTCTCCGGAAGTCAGCCTCTAGGCCCTGGCCCTGCTTCGCGGGCTTTGTGTGGCCACAAGGTTACTAAAAGTATACCGGTTGCGATTCGAAACCTGCGGTGAAACGGTAAGCGCGAACCGCCCCATCCCCGGCCCTGCCACTCTCGGCAGGGCAGCGCCAAAAGGCGTTGAAGCCAATCTCCAGGACCAGCCAAAGGAGGACACCCCAAAAATGACTGACCTCACCATCAACGGAAAGGACGTCACACTCGACGTCCCCGGCGACACGCCGCTGCTTTGGGCGCTGCGCGACGATCTGCGCCTGACCGGCACCAAATTCGGTTGCGGTATTGCCCAATGCGGCGCCTGCACAGTCATGGTCGACGGCATGCCGGTGCGCTCCTGCGTGACCCCGGTGGAGGCGCTCGATGGCTCCGACGTTGTCACCATCGAGGCGCTCGAAGGCCCCGAGGCCGACGCGGTGCGCAAGGCCTGGGTCGATATCGACGTGCCCCAGTGCGGGTACTGCCAGTCCGGCCAGATCATCGCCGCCGCCGCCCTGCTGACCGAAATCCCCAACCCGACGGATGAAGATATCGACTACGCGATGGCCGGCAACGCCTGCCGCTGCGCCACCTACGTGCGCATCCGCAAGGCGATCCACAACGCAGCCAAGATGCTGGAGGCCTGATCCATGACCAAGTTCTCCCCGACCCGGCGCGGCTTCCTGGCCGGCAGCGCAGCCCTTATCATCGGCGCGCATCTTCCTGTTGGCGGCAAGATGGCGGCGAAGGCAGCCTCCGGCCCGATCAGCCTCAACGCCTTCGTCCGCATCGCCGAGGACAACACAGTCACGGTAATCGTCAAGCACATCGAATTCGGCCAAGGGCCCTTTACCGGCTTCGCCACCCTCGTCGCGGAAGAGCTGGACGCCGACTGGTCGCAGATGCGCGCCGAACACGCGCCTGCGGACACCGCCACCTATCAGAACTTCGCCTTTGGCATCCAGGGCACCGGCGCCTCCACCGCGGTGCGCAATGCCTTTACCCAGATGCGCCAGGCCGGCGCAGCGGCCCGCTCCATGCTGGTGCAGGCCGCCGCCCGCGAATGGGGTTTGCCCGAGGATGAGATCACCGTCGCCAAGGGCGTCGTCAGCCACGCGGCCAGTGGCAATTCGGCGCAATTCGGCGAGCTCGTTGCCGCCGCTCAGGACAGCACCCCACCCGAAGAGCCCAAGCTCAAGGACCCGGCAGATTTCGTGCTGATCGGCAAGGACGTCCCGCGCCTCGATTCTGCGGACAAGACCACCGGCGCAGCACAGTTCACGCTCGACGTCTACCGGGAGGGGATGCTGACCGTTGCCGTCGCCCACTCGCCCTGGATCGGCGGCAAGGTGAAATCCGTCGATGCCGCCGCCGCGCTGGCCATTGACGGCGTCGAGAAGGTCGAGACCATCCCCACCGGTGTCGCGGTCTATGCCAGGAACACCTACTGCGCCTTTAAGGGCCGCGATGCGCTTGAGATCGACTGGGATCTGAGTGAGGCCGAAACCCGCTCAGCCGAGGAGCAGATGGAAGAGGTCGCCGCCGCCGCTGCGACGGGTGAAGGCGTGGTTGCCGATACCTACGGCGATCTGGACGCGGCCTTTGCCGGTGCCGCTGAGGTGATCGAGGCCGAATACCGCCTGCCCTACCTGGCCCATGCCCCGCTGGAGGTGATGGACGGGGTGATCGAGAATCACGGCGACGCCGCTGAGATCTGGATGGGCAGCCAGATGCAGACCGTCGACCAGCAGGTGACCGCCAATATCCTCGGCATCGCGCCCGAGCAGGTGGCAATCAACACCCTGATGGCCGGCGGCAGCTTCGGCCGCCGCGCCCAGTATGACGGCCAATTCGCTCAGGAGCTGGCCCAGGTCGCCAAGGCTGGCGGCCAGGGCACCTTCAAACTGGTCTGGAGCCGCAAGGACGACATCCAGGGCGCCTATTACCGCCCGCAGGCCGTCCACCGCCAGCGCGCCGCGCTGGACGAAACCGGCCGCATCATCGGCTGGCAAGACAAGTTCGCCACCGAAAGCATCATGGGCGGCTCCGCCTTCGAAGTAGTGATCCAAAACGGCGTCGACCCCTTTTCGGTTGAGGGCTCAATCCACAAACCCTACGACTTTGGCGCCTTCGAGGCCCGCTGGGTGCGCACCGACAGCAAGGTGCCGCACCTGTGGTGGCGCTCAGTCGGCCACTCGCACACCGCATTCGCCAACGAGGTGTTCCTGGACGAGGTGCTGCAGGCCAAGGGCAAAGACCCGGTCGCAGGCCGTCTGGAGCTGCTAGGCGACAAGTCCCCGCGCGACCGCAAGGTGCTGGAGCGCGTGGCGGAAATGGCCAACTGGCAGGGCGTGAACGGTTCTGACGGCAAGGCCTACGGCGTGGCGCTGCATCCCAGCTATGACGCCCATTTCGCCTATATCGCCGAGGTCTCGGAGGTGGACGGTGAACCCCGCGTGCGCAAGGTCTGGGTGGCCGCAGACGTCGGCATCGCCATCAACCCCGATGTGGTTAAGGCGCAGATCGAAGGCGGGCTCGGCTATGGGCTCAGCGCCGCGCTGTTCAACGAGATCACCTTTGCCGAAGACGGCCAGGTCGCGCAGGAGAACTTCGACAGTTACCGCCTGCTGCGGATCCACGAGATGCCTGAGGTCGAGATCGATCTTGCCGTCAGCAGTGAAAAGCCCGGCGGCATCGGAGAAGCGGGCACCCCGCCGATTGCACCGGCCGTTAGCAACGCCTGGCGTGTCCTGAAAGGCCAGCCAGTGCGCCGCCTGCCGCTGGTGCGCGCGTAAAAGGAGACCGGATAATGAACTTCGTCAAACGCGCTGCGGCCCTGACCGTTGCGGCCCTGCTCGCGCAATTCACCGTCGGCGGCGCAGCCGCCGCCCAGGAGGTGAATGGCCTGAAAACTGCCGAGGCTTTCGAAGGCATTGCCCCCGAAGAGGCGCGCTCTGCCGCGATTTTCGGCGAAATGGCCAAGGTCATCACTCACCCGCGCTGCATGAACTGCCACCCGGTCAACAGCGGGCCGCTGCAGGGTGACGAGCGCAAACCGCACTCGCCGCCCGTGCCGCGTACCGAGGACAACTTCGGCGTTGTCGCGATGCGCTGCACCACCTGCCACGGCGAAGAAAACCGCCCGTTTCTGGGGGAAAGCGGCTCGGTGCCCGGCAACGGGCACTGGCAGCTGGCACCCGCCAGCATGGGTTGGGTCGGCATGACCGTGCCGGAGATCTGCGCCCAGTTGAAGGATCCAGAGCGCAATGGAGGCCGCACCATGACCGAGGTGGCGCACCACATGGGCCATGACTCCCTGGTCGGCTGGGCCTGGACCCCGGGCGAAGGCCGCACCCCGGCGCCCGGCACCTGGGAGGCCTTTGCCGAACTGGCGGAGAACTGGATCGAAACCGGTGCCGCCTGCCCCGGTTGAGTCAACGGCTTGCGCGAAGAAACAGACCGGCGGCCCCTCGGAGCCGCCGGATTTTCCGTTCAGACCATTGGCAAACCCGGAAAGGCCCGCTCAGAGCGGCACGAACCGCCAGGCATCGCCCTCCGCCTCGACCCGGCCCAGACCCGGGAACGGCAGGTGGGTGGCGGCGATCGGTGTGCCCGACTGCGCCGCATCAGCCAGCAGCGCGCGGCGGGTGGCGGCGGCGGCATCAGCGTCGCTGTCCAGCGCATAGCCTGCGTCAGGCTCGGAAAAATGCACCTGTCCCGAGATCACCGCGTCACCGACAATCAGCAGCTCCTCGCCGCCAGACCTAAGGCGCAGCCCTGTGTGGCCTGGGGTGTGGCCCGGCAGCGGCACCAGCGTCAGCCCCTCGCCAAGGTCAGCGGCCCCTTCATGGGTCACCACACGGTCCGCGAAAGATGCGGCCACTGCCTGCACCATTTCGATCATCGGGCGCTGTTCCTCCGGCACTGCATCGGCCAGCCCGGCCTGCGTCCAGAACTTCCATTCCGGCTTCGACACATGCACCCGGACCCCGGAAAATCCGCCGCCCAGCAGCCCACCCAGGTGGTCGGCGTGCATATGAGTCAGCACGATGTCGGTGATCGCTTCGCCCGAGACGACTTCCAGCGCCTGGCCTGTCGCGGGGAACATCTGCCGCAGTGCTTGGCCGGAACCAGTATCGACCAGGACCCGACGGCTGGCTGTATCAATCTGCCACAGGTTGGCGCCGATGGTCAGCGGTGCGCTCAGCCGTTGGGACAGATCGCCGGACAGGCCGGAAAAATACTCCAGCGGCAGATCAAAATGGCCGTCGTCGAACACCGTAAGGCTGATCTGGCCGACGGACAGTGTATGAGGGGCATTGGGCATGGGCGCTCTCCTTTTCGCGTGTGGTGATCCGGATATGGCGCAAAGCTCAGGTGGCAGGTATTGTCGCCGGTGACAAACTATTTGCCAGTTACGCCAATCATGCCATCTCAACAGCCCACAGTGATCCTGAACTATCCCGGTTCCATGCCCTCTGCTGTGCTGGGGCTGAATGACATTCTGAGCCACGCCGGACTGGCCCCGCTAACGGTCGCACAGCCGGACCTGGCACCCGCCCATACCCGCGCCGTGATCCTGCCGCCTTCCGCGTGTGAGGTGCATCCCTCGGATGCGCCCTGGGTCACCGGCTGGCTAGCGGAGCAATCCGCCCAGGGTGCGCTCATCTGCTCTGCCTGCACCGGGCTGCACTGGATTGCCGCCGCAGGGATCGATCGGGGCCGTCCAGTAACCACCCATTGGGGGCTAGAGACGCGCATACGGCTGGAATACCCCGCGCTTCAGCTCGATACAGCCCGGCTGGTGATCGAGCACACGGATTTGGTGACCGCTGGTGGGCTTATGGCCTGGATCGACCTGGCGCTGGTGGTGATTGAGCGGCTAGCGGGCCGCGCCGCAATGCTGGACACCGCCCGACATTTCATCATCGACCCCGGCCGCCGCGACCAGCGCCGCTACCGCCGCTTCCTGCCGCCGATGGACCACGGAGACCGGCCTGTTCTAGCCGCGCAGCAACGGATCGAGGCTCAGTTGGCTGAGCCGCTGAGTGCCGCCGATCTTGCTGCCGCAGTTGGCCTGTCGCTGCGCAGTCTGCAGCGGCGGTTCACCCGCACCACCGGTCACAGCCTGACTGCCTACCAGCAGAACTTGCGTATCGAACGCGCCCGCGACCTGCTGACCACAACTGGACGCAGCGTGGCAGAGATCGCGGCAGAGGTGGGCTATTCCGACCTGCCAGCCTTTCACCGGGTTTTCTCACGTCAGGCCGGAATGACCCCCGGCCGCTTCCGGCGCACGCATTGGAACGCGCCTAGCCCTGCAACGCCGCCGCCAGTTCGTTGAAACTGTCCACTTCTAGATCATAAGCACCGGTTTCGCCTCGTGCAGGCGTCTCCGGCATCCGGTCTCCCCATTCCCGAGGCCGCCGCACCAGCGCGGTGCGGAACCCCACCTGCCGCGCAGCGTCCAGGTCATAGGGGTGGCAAGCCACCATCAGGCATTCCTCAGGCGCCAGCTGTAGCCGCCTTGCCGCCCGCCGGTAGGCTTCTGGCAGCAGCTTGTAGAGGCCCAGCCCCTCGCATGACAGCACCGCATCCCAGACCAGCCCGTTCCGGCGCGAGCTGTCGATGATCAGCCGGTAGGACAGCAGCGAGAATGACGCCACGATGCGGTTCATGCGAAGCGCCGCCAGCCCTTCCCGCACGTCGGGCCAGGCATCGAACCTATGTGGTGAATCCCAAGCAATCGCTTGCCGATCCTGCGCGTCAAAGGTCTCCAGCCTTTCATCGTTCAGCAGCGCCTCCAGACAGAACCGGTGCGCTTCGTCGAAGTTGTATGTCGGCGGGCCATCCTCACCGAGATTCAGCATCGCCTGCATCGACCGCCGCCGCAGGTCATTGGCCAGCGCCGCCCAGTCACGGCTGATCCCGTGGCGCTGTCCCGCCGCGGCGAATGCATCGCGGAACCCGCTGTGCCAGTCCAGCACGGTGCCGCCGGTATCAAATGTCAGCGCCTTGATGTCTTGAAGTCTCATGTGGTTTCTCCCTCATCAGCAATTCCGCACCAGGTCGGGCTAGCACGCGCCGGCTACCCCTAACTGCTGTTCAGGCGGCCTGCGCGGCCTTCAACTGCTGCAGGATACTGGCATAGTTTTCTTCGCCCTGCGCACCGCTCACCAGATGTTGGCGCTCAAAGATCATCGCGGGCACGCCCTGGACGCCGCGGCTGGTCCAGAATTGCTCCTTGGCGCGCACCTGTTCGGCGCGACCGCCTCTTTCCAGCATGGCGCGGGCCGCATCGCCATCCAGCCCCGCGCCAGCGGCAACCGAGGCCAGAACATCAATGCTGGAAACATCCTCGCGCCGAGTAAAGAAGGCCGCAAACAGCGCCAGCTTTACGTCATGCGCCTTGCCCTGCTCCTCCGCCCAGCCGATCAGCTGATGGGCGCGGAAGGTGTTATACATACGCATGTCGTCAGCATAGTTGAAGGTGAACCCCAGCGCCGCGCCCATCTCTGTCAGTCGCGCCCGCGCCTGGCGCGAACCCTCCGGGGTGGTACCGTATTTCGCGGCCAGATGCTCGCGCAGGTTCTCACCCTCCGGCGTCATCTTCGGGTTCAGCTCGAACGGGTGCCAGCGGATATCCACCCCGATGCCGGTCTCGCGCACAGCCTCGCCCAGCTGGTAATAGCCGATGGCGCACCAGGGGCATACAATGTCCGAGACGATATCGACGCGGATCGGCTGGGTTTCTGCGGTCATGGGATCACTCCTTGTAATTGGCGGCATTGGCGGCCGCGGCAGCTTCGGTGTCGCCTTGGCCAAAGACGGCAGGTCGCGGTTTCGGCAGCTGCAACGCCGCCTGGGTGGCAGGCCGCACGTCAATGCGAGCGAGCCAGGCGTTCAGATGGTCCAGGCCGGAGACATCAACTCCGGCCCAGAAATAGGACCGCGCCCAGGGGTAGGTGGCGATATCGGCAATCGACATCTCCTCCCCCACCAGCCAGGCGCGCCCCTGCAGGCGGCTGTCCAGCACCTCCAGCAGGCGGCGGGACTCGTCCACATAGCGCTTGATTGCATAGGGGTCGTCGTGGCCGTTGGGCCGGGCAATGCGCTGGAAGTACATCGCCTGCCCCATCATCGGCCCAATGCCGCCCATCTGAAACATCAGCCACTGGTGCGTCTGTGAGCGTTCCTTGGGATCATCGCTCAGGAACCGCCCGTACTTCTCGGCCAGATACCACAGGATCGCGCCGCTTTCGAAGACCGCGAAACCATCGTTGCCGCGGTCTACGATGGTTGGGATGCGGCCATTTGGGGTGAGCTTCAGATACTCCGGCGCCTTCTGCTCCTTCTTGGAAAAATCCACCGCTGACAGCTCATAAGGCACATCCGCCTCATGCAGGAAGATCAGTGGCTTCCAGCCGTTCATCGTCGGCGCCGTGTACAGAAGGATATCCGGTTTACCCTCGTTCATAACCTGGGTCTCACAGGCTCGCATCTCCCTTGGGCGGCGGGGTCCAGCCGCGTTCCGAACGGTCGTGAGTGTCATGGCGGTCCGCCTTCATCAGCTCGAACAGAGTCTGCGAATGCGCCCGCATGGCATCGATATAGCTTTTCGACACCCCGCCTTCGTTCCAGCTCTCCCGCAGCCCGTCCAGCGCCTCGCGGTCATGGTTGCGGAAGGTGCGGCTGGCGGCCTCGGCACGGAACGGGTGGTAGCCGATGGCGGTCATCGCATCGCGGCCCATCGCCAGCGCGCCCTCAAAGGTCTCCCGCTGGGCCAGATGGGCGCCCGCCCGCTCCAGTTCGTAGACATGATGCCGGTCATGGGCGCGGGCGTGGATGGTGACCTGCGGATAGGTCTTGGCAACATGATGCACCAGTTCCGTCTGCTTTTCCCGGTCATCCAGCGCGGCGATGAAAAGTTTGGCATCCTCCAGCCCTGCGCTGTGCAGCAGGTCCGGGCGGGTGGCATCGCCGTAGTAGGCGCGGAAGCCGATCCGCGACAGGTTCTCGATGGTTTCGGGATCGTGGTCCAGCACCGTCACCTTGTGACCGTTAGTGACCAGCATCCGGGTGATGATCTGGCCGACCCGGCCAATGCCCGCCACCACGATGCTGCCCGCCTCGTCGATCTCATCCGCCGCGCGGTCCTCTGTCCGGACCGCACGCGGTGCCAGCACCTTTTCATAAAGGATGAACAGCAGCGGCGTCAGCAGCATGGTCAGCGCCACCACCAGCGTCATCGGCTTGATCACCTCGGCACCCAGGATGCCGGCCCCGGCGGCAAAGCCGAACAGAACAAAGGCGAACTCCCCTGCCTGCGCCAGACCCAGCGAGAACAGCCAGCGGTCGGCGCCGCGCAGGCCGAAACCAGTGCCCAGCACGTACAGCACCCCCGCTTTCAGCGCCATCAGCCCCAGCGCCAGGCCAACCAGCCCAACGGGGTTGGACAGCAGCAGCTGGAAATCGATGCCCGCGCCGACCGTGATGAAGAACAGCCCCAAGAGCAGTCCCTTGAAGGGCTCAATATCGCTTTCCAGCTCATGCCGGTATTCGCTGTCCGACAACACCACGCCGGCCAGAAAAGTGCCAAGCGCAGGCGACAGGCCCACATAGTTCATCAAAAGCGCAATGCCGATCACCAGCATCAGCGCCGCGGCGGTGAAAATCTCGCGCAGCCGCGCCTCGGCGATAAAGCGGAAGACCGGCCGGATCACCGTCCGCCCCGCCACGATGATGCCCCCGATGATAAGCAGGACCGCCACCGCCTGCGCCCAATCGGGCAGCGTGTCGAACAGCGTCGGCGCGCCATGACCATGCCCGTGCGCGTCAGCCGCAGGCGCACCATGGCCGGAATCGCCGTGACCGTCATGGCCGCCAGCAACGGCATTCACCGCCAGCAGCGGCATCAGCGCCAGCATCGGAATCACCGCAATATCCTGAGTCAGCAGCACCGAGAAAGAGCCCTTGCCGCCCGCTGTCGGCATCAGCCCCTTTTCCCCCAGCGTCTGCAGCACGATCGCTGTCGAGGACAGCGCCAGGATCATCCCCAGCGCCAGTGATGCCTGCCAGGCAACACCAAAGACCAGCGCCGCCGCAGCAATCAGCACGGCGGAGCCCAGCACCTGCATCCCGCCCAGCCCCAACAGCTGCGCCCGCATCCGCCACAGCATCGCGGGCTGCAGTTCCAGACCGACCAGGAACAGCATCATCACCACGCCGAATTCGGCAAAATGCTGGATGTCGACGGTCTCGCCGCCGACAACGCCCAGCACCGGGCCGATCACCACCCCCGCGATCAGGTACCCCAGCACCGAGCCAAGCCCCAGACGCTTGGCCAGCGGCACCGCAATCACCGCGGCAACCAGATAGACAAAACCAGCAGCAAGAAGATCCATCACACGGCCTCCAGCTTGGCGACCCCGGCCGCCTTGAATCCATTCAGCGACAGCGCCGCGCGGGCGGCCGCAATATCCAGCCTATCGTCCCGCAGCGCCTTTAGCAGTGTCCGCCACTCGGCGAGGTGAGGTTGGTCCCGCCCCTCTTCCACCGCGCGCCCCGCGCCGAACAGCGCGAAAGGCGCCAGGTAGCGCATCCGGCATAGATCAGCGGTTTTCTCGAATGGCATCAGCAAGTCACGCAGATGCGCGCCATTTGCACCCTCGGGTGTGTAGGCTTCGGCCGCAGCACCGCAAGTGACCGCGTTGAAGGTCACCTTACCGTCCAGTGCGTGGCCCGCATGGCCATAAGCGAACCCATGCTCCAGCACCAGGTCCTGCCACTCCTTCAGCATTGCTGGTGCGGAATACCAGTACAGAGGATGCAGAAAAACAATCGCATCATGTTCTGTGATCCGCTGCTGCTCATGGTCGACGTCGATCTCAAAAGACGGGTATTCGCCGTACAGGTCGACGCAAGTTATGCCCTCGATCCCGCGCGCAGCCTCGAACATCGGCGCGTTTATCTCTGACCGGTCAGGCCGGGGATGCGCCAGATAAACCAGGGCCTTCATGCTGCCCCCTCATAACGGCTGCGTGCCCAGCGGACGACCTCCAGCTGCTCCTCATCCGCGATCACGCGGGCGTATCCGGGCTGCGCATAGCAGCGATCCAGCCAGCTCCGGGTAGACGGCCAGCGCGCATCGTCCAGTGCGAACCCCGCCAGCTCCGCTCCGCGCAACCAGCTCGACAAAGCGATATCCGCCACGCTGAAGGTGCCCGCGGCATAGTCCGCATCGGCCAAGAGCTCTGCCAGCGAATCCAGCAATTGCGGCGCCAGCACGGTCATCGCATGTTCGACCATGTCTTCCTTGCCGTCGGCCTTTCCGAAGTAATAGGGCACAACGATGCGCTGGCCGAACATCATGCCGCCAAAGACCTGCGCCATCTGGCTGTCAGCAAACTGCTGAATCCGCAGCGCCCGCTGTTGCAGCTCCGGCTGCGGCGGGATCAGCACCGGCAGCGGCACCGACTGTTCCGCCCAGGCGGCGATATCAGCGCTTTCGGTGACTGGCGCCAGGCCATCACCTGGCAGCAACACTGGCACGGTGCCGGCCGGGTTGACCGCCAGCACCTTCTCCCGCTCGGTATAGGGAACGGCGGGGTCCAGAGTATAACCGATCCCCTTCTGCTCCAGCACCACCCGCACCTTGCGCACAAAGGGCGAGACCGGGTAGCCAACAAGTGTAATGCTCATTTCATTGCGTCTTTCTCATCTGGTTTGCCCCCGGCCCGCAGCGGCCCGGAGACCTCCCGCCAGGTAGGATCAGGCTTTTTTCACATCACCTGAAAAACGCGCCGCATTTTCCTTCAGGAAGGCATCGGCATCCGCGTTTTCGTCCCAGAATTGGGGCTGTGCCTTGGGGATGGTCAGCGCCTCCTGAACCGCCGGGCGCGCGTCGATGCGGTCGAACCAGGCCTTCAGGTGCGGCAAGTCGTCAACTTCGACCCGCGCCCACGGGTAAGCCCGCGCCCACGGGTAGATCATCATGTCGGCGATGGAGTATTCCCCGGCAATGAAATCGCGGCCTTGCAGCTGTGTGTTCAGTACTTCCATCAAGCGGCGGGATTCATCCACGTAACGCTTGATCGAGAACGGCTCCTCATGCCCGTTCGGGGCAGCAATGCGCTGAAAATACATCGCTTGCCCCATCATCGGGCCGACGTGACCGACCTGAAAGAACAGCCACTGCAGCGTTTCCGACCGGGTAACCGGATCGTTTGACAGGAACTTGCCGTATTTGTTGGCCAGATGCCAAAGAATGGCGCCGGACTCAAAAATGGCCCGATCTTCGGCCCGGTCATAGATCGTGGGGATCTTTCCGTTCGGGTTCAGCTTGAGGAAATCGGGGGTTTTCTGCTCCTGCTTGGAGAAATCGATGAAAGTCAGGTCATAGGGGACACCAGCTTCTTCCAGAAAAATAACCGGCTTGTAACCGTTCATAGTGGCAGCGGTGTAAAGGTGAATGTCCGGTAGGGTCATGATTGTCTCCTGAGGGCAAGTATCCGGGCCCGCTCGTTGCCTCGCAGGCCCGAAGGGTTCAGATTTCCAGCGTCCAGTGTTTCTGTTGGTAATCCAGCACGTCCTTGATCGCCTCTTCCGGGAAAACAGTGCGGAATTTGTGGTGATCCGCCGCGATGACCTCGGCCATCTTGTCGATCATTGGCTGCGGATCCATCTGCAAGCCGTCGCCTGCAAACAGGTCGCGGACCTTGCGGATCGCTTCCGGCGGCGTAATGCTACTCGAAGGATCGTACCACTCGTCCATCTTGTCATACATCCGGTCATTGAACCCAGTCCGGTACGCGCCCGGATTGATGGTCGCGACCTGTACCCCCATCGGTTCAAGCTCTTCCCGCATCAGTTCTGCGATGGCCTCCAGCGCGTGTTTGGACGCGGTATAGGGGGCCAGATACGGGAAGGTCAGGAACCCGGCGATCGACGAGACGAACACCACCTTACCGCGTCCACGGCGGGCAAAAGCCTGCGCATAGGGCTGCACGAACTCGACGGTCGAGAACACGTTGGTTTCGAACACATTCCGGATGCGGTCCACGTCAACCTCGGCAATCGGGCCGGTATCGCCGATGGCGGCATTTGCCACCACGACATCCACATCGGCGCCAAAGCGGTCAAAGGCGGCCTGACGGTCCTCGGCGCTTGTGATGTCCAGCTTGGCTGTTTCCAGCGTCAAACCCAGCGCGGCCGCTTCTGCCTTGAGCGTTTCGGCACCTTTTGCGCCGTGGGTCGTCGCAATCACGCGATGACCCTGCTTCGCCAGTTCGAAGGCCGCGCCCTTGCCAAGCCCGGAGCCGGCACCAGTGATCAGAATAGTCTTGGTCATCTGTCGTCCCTCGCTTCAGCCTTTCAGTTCAACGTCATTGTCCAGACGCTCAAACAGCACGGCCTCAACCGTGGTGGTGCCGACGTTGCTGACCTGATGCGTCCAGGGGCCGTTGTGCATGTAATCGCCATCGCGGACCTCCTTCACGAGGGTTCCGCCATCTTCCAGCTTGATCGACAGCAGGCCGCCCTTGATGAAGTAGACGATCTCCTCAGGGTGGCGGTGCGGCTCATCTGTCGCACCCGGCGGCATCTTCATGCGGACCAGACGCGTAATGCCGGTGTTCACCAGCTCTTCATACATGTCGGGCGACGCTTCGTCGGCCAGCGGCGCGCGCTGGCCTTCGGTGATCAGGGGAGAGTTGCTCACCTCATGAGCCTCCTTTTTGGAATGAGTTCCACAAACGTGGATCAGGCCACTTCCGATACGGAATTGGCACCGAAGACATGGGCCAGATGCGCGTCAAAACGGGCGAAATCCGAGTCCACATCGGCGTTCTTCATCACGTCAAAGGCGCCAAAGGTGGGCAGCGGCGACATGCCGAAGAACTTGGCGTTCAGGTGCATCGGGCGCAGCAGATCGTCGAGCGACGCGCCTTCGAAGAACGGCTCAGCCGGGTTGTCGAATGCCTCAGCCGGGGCGTTCAGCGTAACGGACAGCATGTAGGTGGTGCCGGTCAGCGAGCCGCCCATGCCGTAGTTTTCTTTCGGGGCTTCGGCGATGCGGCCATCACCATTGGTCAGGCGGCCATCCATACCTGCGGTATAGACCTCATCCATGTATTTCTTGAACGACCACGGTACACCCATCCAGTTTACCGGGAACTGCATGATGACGGTGTCGGCCCATTGGTGGCTGGCGATTTCCTGCTCGACATCATAGCCTTCGGCGATCTTAGTCACACGCACGTCGTGTCCGGCGGCTTTCAGGTACGCGGTGGCACGGTCAATCAGCGCTGCGTTCAGTTCACCCTTGGCAAAGGGATAGGGCTGGTGGCCGTTGAGGATCAGAATATTGCTCATGGTGTCTTCCTTGCGATTTCCTGCGGCGTGGCGGGATCAGCCGCCGCACAGCCTGCAATCTGGACACGACGAAACATTCCGCAACTAGTATACTTTTGGTAACCTCCACCAAAATCAGCACGGAAGGATGGGGCGGTTTCGCAGATGACCCGACTAAGGCCATGAAATAAGACCGGAAAACTTCCGCGCCCCGCCCGCGTTGACAAATTTGGACAATTGTGAAATTTGTTTCCCAAGCAACGAAAAGTGACCTGATCACTTTTCCTGCCGGCCCGAATCCACTCCGGAAACCCATGGAGGCAATGATGCGAGCACGCGTGGAAGAAGACGACCAAGGCCGCCGCAACGCCTACGACGCCTGTTTTGAACCCTGCGCAATCGAGCGCGGCATGCGGATCATCGGCGGCAAGTGGACCGGCTCCATCCTGTGGCACCTGAAAGACGAACCCGTCCGGTTCAACGATCTCGCCCGCATGGTCGGCGGTGCCAGCAAGAAGATGATCACCGAACGCCTGCGCCAGCTCGAAGCACAGGGTCTTGTGACCCGCCAGGTTCTGGATACCGCACCGGTGTCGGTGCAATACGCGATCACGGATCTTGGCCGCACCGCACTGGGGTTCCTGGACGAGTTGCGCAAATGGAGTGAAGGACTGCCGCAGCATATAACGGCAGAGGCCTGACGTGCTGAAGCGGCTGAAACCGTCCCCGCTGCCGCCCATCCGCCCCTTGCCCGAACGCGCCGCAACCGGCGAACTGGCGGAAATCTACGAGCGCACCAAACGCGGGCTGGGCGTGCCTTGGATGGGGGTCGTGGCGATGGCTTTTGCCCGTTATCCAAGCTTCTACAAAACGTTCTGGAAAGCGCTGGAGCCGGTGGCCGCGACAGAGGCCTTCGTCGCGGCCTGTCAGGACCTGCGCAACTTCGCGGAAATGCGGGCAGGCTCGTTCTCCCCGCCGCCCATCAAGACACGGCTCGAGGACGCGGGCTATGACGCGGCGGAACTGGAGCAGATCATCGCCTGCAACGAGGTCTTCTCTGCCGGCAACATGCCCTATCTGCTGATGGCGTCGCTGGCCCGGACGCTGCTGGAAGGCCAGGCTTGGACCGCGCAAGGCGAGGCCGCACCCCGGTCCGCGCTGGCGGCAGCAGGCGAACACCCGGTCCTGATGGAGGCCCATCATGCCAGCCCGGACACCGCGGCGCTTTACGCCGACTTGCGCGAGACGCTTGGGTTGCCGTTTGTAAATACCGATTACCGCGCCTTTGCCCGCTGGCCGAGTTATATTGCGGCGGCTTGGGAAGATCTCAAGCCCGTGATCCGGTCCGGCGGATACGAACCCGCGGCCCAGGACATTCACGAACGGGCGGTGGAACTGGCACTTGGCCTGCCAAACGCCACCGGTCTCACGCCGGATGCTCTGGAAGCCGCTGCGGCACAGGATGCGGACCCGAATGAAGTTCTCGCCGTCGTGCGGTTGTTCCAATGGCTTCTGCCTGGTCTTGCGTTCAACGTCGCCTTCCTGCGCGCGCAGCTTGTGACCGGCTGACCACCGCCAGACGGCATGTCTATTGCGTCGGGTTAAAATCGGTGACGGCAACAGAGGCGAGCGTCATTCAAGCGACCTTGTCGGGTGTATCCCAGGCTGGTGAAGCAACTTTACGGTGCCCTCATCCCGCCTGCCGCCCGCCTTGCAGCCCAATCGAGCGCGAGCGGTGTTTCAATTTATGGCGCTCCGACGCTGATATCTTCGCAGCTTGCAGGCGGCGCAGGATATCAGACGGGATCGCCGTCGCGTGCGGTTCCGGCTTCTGCTGAACGTGAAGTTCCATGAACTCACCTGCGGCTGCAATTTTGTCGCCGGCTAGCATTTGCATGTGCAGGTGAAAACGCTTGCCGTCGCAGTCCAGCAGCCGCGTTTCGACACGGACACGGTCCCCTTCCTTCACCTCGCGCAGGAAAAACTTGTGATCCTCAAGCAGATAGATCGTGCAGCCGGTCCGTTTGCGATAGTCGGCGTCGAACCCGACCTCATCCTGCATCGCATCAACGGCCAGGCTGAACACCAGCCCATAGTAGCTGTCCCGCATATGGCCGTTATAGTCGATCCATTCGGGCACAACCTTGGTCTCAAAGGCAAAGATCGTCACTGTGGTGCCTCCAGATTGTAGAACCGGGCCGCGGTGCCGCGAAACACGGCGCTGTGCATCTCTGCCGGGACCAGCCCGCGATAGGCCTGCGCCAGAGTGCGGTAATCAGAATACAGCTTGTCGACCGGGAAGTTCGACCCGAACATCACCCGATCGGCGCCGAACTGCGCCAGGCAGGTCTCGACAATCGGACGGATGCTGACCACTGTCCAATTGTGTTCGAACATGCCCAGACCTGACAGTTTGCAAGTGACATGGGGCAGACGCGAGAAGTGCTTCAGTTCCTTCCCCCAAGCCGTCAGCCCCTCGGCGGAGCGGTCATGGGGTGAGCCTGCATGACACAGCGCCACCGGGGTATCCGGGGCCTGCGCCAGAACCCTTGCGGTTTTCTCCATCAGTTCCGGGATCAGCTGCAGATCAAAGCTGAGCCCCCGCTGTCCCGCCTCTTGCAATCCTGCCAGAAACCGCGGGTCATCCAGCAGCGTATTGGTGCCGGTTTGCGCGTCTTCGCCCGGTGCGCGGCCGATGATCTGGCGCACACCGCGCACGGTTTGCAGGCTCTGGAACCGGTCGAGCTGTTCGGACAGGTCCGGCGCGGTCAGGTCACAAAACACCACTTGTGCCATCGGCCAGTCCGGATTCGCTTCTGCCACCGACTGCACCCAGCGCGCCTCTGCCAGACAGTCCTCGGCGCCCACCTGGATATGCACCGATGCAATGACACCTTCGACTGCGGCCTCGGTGCGGAATTCTTCCAGCAGGTAATCCCGCTGGATCGGCGCCGGATCGCCAAAGAACCGTGTCTCCCCCTTGGCCATCAGCCAGGGATAGCGAACCGCCCCAAGATCCCACAGGTGGTGATGCGCGTCGATCCACCCGGTCATGTGCGCGGCACCTCTGCCATCCGGGCCAGTATGTCGACGCCCTGCTGGTTCCAGAAATGCAGCAGATCGATGAAAATCCAGTTCTCGGCCAGCTTGTCCCCCTCGCGGCGGTAGATGTCGATCACCCGGAATTCGCCCGCCTTGCCGGTGGCGGGCATCCCCATGAAACCCCCGGTGGGGCGGGAGGTGAAATTCGGCCAGCCGAAGAATCCGCCATAGCTGCCCTCGGCCAGACGGCAGAGGTGATTGGTCTTGGAGCGGCCTGTGAAACCCGCACGGAACGGCCCCGAGTGCTGCTTGGCATAGCGTTCGATCGTATAGGTGGCGCCGATCCCCGCAGGGCCCCACCAGATCATGTCCTCGGCCCAGGTCCGGCGCAGCTCATCCTCCAGGCTCAGCCCGCTTTTCCACTGGCCGAGGTCGGAGATCATTGCGTTGATCGTTGCAAGGGTCTTTTCGCCCTCCTCCGGCGGCTGCGGGTCGAACATCAGCCCGTCATGGGTCATCGGTCCGGGCTGCACCAGATGCGCGGCGGTCTGCGGCGGGAACGGCTGCAAGCCCGCCTGCATCATCAGATGCGGAATGTCGAAGTACATCGCCGTTTCGGTAACCTTGCCATCTTCAACCTTGTTGAACTCGCAATAGCGCAGGAATGCCATCTTGCCGGTCGGGGCGATCCCCAGCCAGGGCGCATCGAACAGCCCCATCAGATGCCCCATCGAGACCACCCAGACCGAAGCGAACCCGTCCATCTCGTTGGCGCCCGCCATAAAGATGTCCTCACGCCTCTGCATATTCTTCAGTGACCCGCGCAAGGGGGTCCAGAACACGTCAGCGACCGCTTCTGCGCCCTGCTGCTCATGGAACGGATGGTAGCCGCGCCAGATATGATTCGAGGCGTAGTACCGCGCAAGCACCTCGCCTGCTTGCCCTGCCTTCGACCTGTCCAAATCGGTGTAAAGGTTTCGGATTAATTGCTTTTCCGCTGAAAAGTCAGTCATGAGAGGTTGCCCCTTGCATACGTGTGCAAAAAAGTCTTGCCAAAAAGTCATCTATAAGTCTACCCTCTTTGCATTCGTATGCAAAACGGCCGGTCACAGCCGGCAGAGGGGAAGCCATGGCCGAGATACAACTGCAGAATGTTGGCAAGCGCTGGGGGTCGTTCGTCGGCGTCGACAACTTCGACCTGACCATCGCCGACAAGGAGTTCCTGGTGCTGCTAGGGCCTTCGGGCTGTGGCAAGACCACCACCATGCGGATGATCGCAGGGCTGGAGGAAGCCTCTGAGGGCGACATTCTGATCGACGGTCAGCGCGTCAACGACATGGAACCCAAGGACCGCGACGTGGCGATGGTATTCCAGTCCTACGCGCTCTACCCCAATATGAACGTCTACGAGAACATCCGTTTTCCGCTGAAGGTCCGCGGCATCGACCCCAAGACTCATGATGAGAAGGTCCGCCGCGCCTCGGCGATGGTGGAACTGGACGACTTTTTGCACCGCAAGCCGGCCGAACTCTCCGGCGGCCAGCGCCAGCGCGTTGCTTTGGCCCGCGCCATTGTGCGCGAACCCAATGTCTTCCTGATGGATGAGCCGCTGTCAAACCTCGATGCCAAGCTCCGCGTCTCCACCCGCGCCCAGATCAAGAACCTCAGCCACGAGCTGGCTGTGACCACGATCTACGTGACCCACGACCAGATCGAGGCGATGACCCTGGCCGACCGCGTCGTGGTGATGAAAAAGGGCGTGGTTCAGCAGGTGGGCTCACCGACCGAAATCTACGACCGGCCCGCTAATACTTTTGTCGCCAGCTTCATCGGCAACCCGGCGATGAACCTGATGGAGGGCGAGATCCAGGGCGGCACCTTCCGGGCAAAGAACGTGGAAATCAACGGGCTGAACGCCTCGGACGGACCGCTCACACTGGGTTTCCGGGCCGAGGACGCCAGCATCGCGGCACCCGGCGAAGGCCAGATCAACGCGCCGATCTACACGATGGAACTGCTGGGCGACGCAACGATGATCTCGGTGCGCGTGGGCGGGGCTCTGGTTTCGGTAAAGGCGGACAAGAATTTCCGGGCTGAAATCGGCCAGACAGTGTCGATCTCCGTGCCGCAGGGCATCTGCCACCTGTTTGACGGTCAAACCGGCGCGCGGCTCGGGGGCTGAGTGCCCCCGCCTGCCGGCGCTTCCGCCGCTGCGGTCCATCGAACGGGTCAAGCCGCCTGCATCCATTCCAGATAAAACAGGGAGAATAATATGTTACTGAAACGACTTGCCGCAGCATCGCTGTTTACCGGGCTGATGGGCTCGGCAGCTTTCGCGGCCAATTGCGGCCCCGAGGGCCAGTCGATCCGCATCCTAGCCAGCGACTTCCCGGCAATCCACGCCGTGGTCGGTGCAGCTGAAGCCAATTGCGCAGGCTCGGCGGAGGAGTTTTCTGCCAACCACACCACCGAAGCGCGCCAGATCATGAACGCGGCGCTGACGCCGAACCCGGCGGAATACACCTCGGTGATCCTCGCCAACGCCACGCTGACCCAGCTGATGAACGATGGGCTGGTCCGGCCGCTGAATGACCTGGTCGAGAAATACAAGGACAGCATCCCGCCGAATGTGCTGATCACCATCGACGGCAACGTGATGGCGGTTGCCTTCATGGCCAACTCGCAGCACCTGTTCTCGCGCAAGGATATCCTGCAGCAAGCGGGTGTTGACAGCATCCCCACATCCTATGAGGAAGTGCTGGAGGCCGCAGAGAAGATCCGCGCTGCGGGCATCATGGAACATCCCATCGCGATGAACCTGCAGACTGGCTGGAACGTAGGCGAAGTCTTCAACATGATCTACCTCGGCCACGGCGGCGAGTTCTTCGCACCCGGCTCAGCCGAACCTTCGATCAACAATGAGCAGGGCATCGCCACGCTGGAAACCATGAAGGCACTTGCCGAATACGCCCACCCGGACCACCTGACCCATGCCTCCAACGAGACCCAGGGCCTGTGGGAATCCGGTCAGGCAGCGCTGGCCGTCATGTGGGGCTCGCGCGGTGCGCCGATCCTGGATGACGAAGGCTCCACCGAGGAAGTGACCTCTAACACCGTCCTGTCCGCGGCCCCCACCGTCGGCGGCGGCTCGATCCCGGCGGCCACCCTGTGGTGGGATGGCATCTCCATTGCCTCCAATGTCTCCGATGAAGAAGCTGAGGCAACCTTCGCCGCGCTGATCAGCGGCCTGACCCCCGAAATGGTTGCGGAGAACAACGACGACGCGGTCTGGCTGCTGCCGGGTTTTGAACCCGGACCGGCAGCAGCGGGCGTGGCCGGAACCGTGCAGGGCGGGGCCCGGCCCTATCCGATGATCCCGCAGATCGGCCTGCTGCACGCAGCACTCGGCTCCGAGCTCACCGACTTCCTGAAGGGTGGTGAAAGTGCCGAGCAGGCGCTGTCGGATGTCGAGACCGCCTACCGGACCTCGGCCAAGGAAGCCGGCTTCCTCAAGTAAACCTCCCCGACTGGAGGGGGCTCCGGCCCCCTCTCTTTTCCCGGACTGAACACCGAGACCCACACCATGAAGCACCGCACATTTTTCTGGTTCATCCTGCCGACTCTTTCCGCGATGATCCTCTTCATCGCGCTGCCCATCGTCTCGGTTTTCCTCCAGTCGCTGTTTGTCGAGCACGAGCAGGTTCTGGTGGTTTCCGAGAGCTGCGGCCCGTTCGGCTGCACGCCCACCACCACTGTTGATACCGCGGCCACAGCCGCACTGCAGGAAGAGCAGCCCCTGGGCCGGTACAACGGGCTCAACACTTACATCAACCGCTCGCACCTGGCCTTCGTCGAGGTCGGCGAGGCCTGGAGCAGCACGGAAACTTTCGGCGCGTTCTGGAAACAGATCATCAATCTGCCCTTCTACCGCGCGCTAATTTTCACGCTGACTTACACGGCAGTGGTCACTCCGGTCGTTATCACGCTTGGCCTGGCAATTGCTGTGGGCGTCAACAACCTGCCCCGCATCCTCAAGGGCCCGTCGATCTTCATCTCGCTGCTGCCGTTCCTTGTCACACCGCTGGTTGGCTCCCTGATCCTGTTCTGGATGGTCGACAGCGACGGCGTCATCGGCGCCACCATCCAGCGGATTTTCAACGATCCCTCGCTCAGCCTCAAGGCCTCCACCGCGCTGACCTGGACCATGCTGATTGTCTATGGCGTCTGGCACACCCTGCCGTTCAGCTTCATCACCTTTTACGCAGGCCTCCAGACTGTGCCCGAGGACACCATGGAGGCGGCGATGATTGACGGCGCGTCGAAGTGGCAGCGCATGATCCATGTGGTCGTGCCGCATCTGGCACCGCTGATGTCCTTCGTGACGCTGATGCTTTTGATGGACAACTTCCGCGTCTTCGAGCCGATCGTCAGCTTCAAGGCCGAGGCCCACGCCACCTCGCTCAGCTGGATCATCTACAACGACCTGCGCGAAAGCGGCAATCCGCTCTACGGCTCGGCCGGGGCGACCTCGATGATGACCATCATCGGCGTGGTCATCCTGCTGACCCCGGTGCTGATCCGCACCTGGCGCGACTTTTCCCGCAAAGCACACTGAGGGCACGATCATGGCAACCAATGCACAATCCTCCATCGCAGTCCCGGCAGTGAACCCGAAATCCCGCTCCCGCGTCCCTCTGCTCACAGTGGTTTCGCTGGCGCTCGTGGCGCTTTGGCTGATCATCGCTGCTTTCCCCTTCTTCTGGACCTTCTGGGGCAGCTTCAAGGTGCAGTCGGACTTCTTCTCCAAGACCGACTGGCAGAACGCCATCTACGGGGTCAACACGATCCAGCAGACCGGCAGCGCCTTCACGCTCGAAGGCTACCAGGGCGCCTGGGTGGACGAGGAATTCTGGCGCAACGTCATCAACTCCGGGATCGTGGTGTTTTTCACCGTGGTGATCTCACTCACCTTCGGCACTCTGGGCGGCTACGCCCTCGCCCGCTCCGGCCGCCGCTATGCCTTCTGGCTCCTGATGGCCGCGCTAGTGTTCCGCGCCATGCCGCATATCACCCTGGTTTCGGGCTACCTGCTGCCGTTCTTCGAGTGGAACATCTGGGGCATCCTGCCGACCACAATCATCGTGCTGGTGGCAATCAACCAGCCTTTCACCCTGTGGATGCTGCACTCCTTCTTCCTCAACATCCCCAAGGACATGGACGAAAGTGCCATGGTCGACGGCTGCACCCGCTTCCAGGCCTTCCGCCACGTGATTATTCCGGTGATGTGGCCCGGCGTTATCACCACCGGCCTGTTCAGCTTCCTGCTCGCCTACAACGACTTCGCGGTGACCGCGATGCTGCTCAGCTCGGAGAACGAGACCATCATCCCCGCGATCAACAGTTTCCTCGGGACCACACAGGTCGAAGGCAAGGTGATGTACGCCGTCGCCGCCGTGGTCTCCGCCACCGCCCCGCTGTTCGTGTTGATCCTGTTCTTCCAGCGACAGATCGTCAGCGGCCTGACCGCCGGCGCGGTGAAAGGCTGATGAGCAGCGCCGCAAGACATAATGCCGTTGCGCGCCACCCGGCGCTCAACCGGATGCCAAGGGATTTTCTGACAGGCGGCCGTCTCCTCCTCGTCTGATCACATCATCCCTTGGCAACAAATTAAGGAACAGAGCATGAAAGGCTCCCGCCCCGAACAAGCCGTGCTGACCAAAAACACGGACATGAGCAAGACTGAAGAAACCCGCCGCGTGATCGAAAACATGGTGGACGGGCTGAACGACCACCGGATCAGCGACATCGGCGAATTCTTCTCCGAAGGCTTCCGCTGGATGGGCAACCAGGGCTGCGGCACCAAGACCGGGCTGAAGGAATTCCAGGACAACTGGCAGCGCCCGTTCCAGGCTGCCTTCTCTGACAAGGTCTGCATCGACAAAGCCCGCCTCTATATGGGCGAATGGGCCGCCGCATTCGGCCGCCAGGAGGCCACTCACTCCGGCACGTTCCTAGGCATCGAACCCACCGGCAAGCGAGTCGAGATCCGCTACATGGACTTCTGGAAAGTCGTCGACGGCAAGATCGTCGACAACTGGGTGAACGTCGATTTTGCCCATGTAGCCGCTCAGCTCGGCGTTGACCTGTTCAACGGCGAAGGCTGGGAAGCATTTGACCGCGGCGAGAAAGTGCCGCCGCGCCCCGAAAACTGAGGACCTGACCATGACCATCGAATACCTGAAACGCGGCAAGCCTGAAGCGGACCGTGCCGAGGACGACGCCAAGACCCGCGCCGTGGTCGAAGCGACGCTGAAGGATATCGAAACCCGCGGCGATGCCGCCGTGCGGGAGCTGTCCGAGAAATTCGACAACTACAGCCCCGAAAGCTTCCGCCTCAGCCAGCAAGAAATCGACGCGCTGATCGCCTCGCTGAGCGAGCGCGAGCTGGAGGATATCAAATTCGCGCAGAAGCAGGTGATGAATTTCGCCCAGGCGCAGCGCGATTCCATGCTGGACATCGAGGTGGAGACTCTGCCCGGTGTCATCCTCGGCCACAAGAACATCCCCGTCCAATCGGTCGGCTGCTACGTGCCCGGCGGCAAGTTCCCGATGGTGGCTTCGGCGCATATGTCCGTCGCCACCGCCAAGGTCGCGGGCGTGCCGCGCATCATCGCCTGCACCCCGCCTTTCAACGGCAAGCCCAACGCCGCTGTGATTGCCGCGATGCACTTGGGCGGTGCCCATGAGATCTACGTGATGGGCGGCATCCAGGCGATTGGCGCAATGGCGATCGGCACCGAAACGATCGATCCTGTCCACATGCTCGTCGGCCCCGGCAACGCCTTTGTGGCGGAGGCCAAGCGCCAGCTGTTCGGCCGCGTCGGCATCGACCTCTTTGCCGGCCCGACCGAGACCATGGTGATCGCGGACGAGACCGCCGCAGACGCCGAGCTCTGCGCCACCGACCTCTTGGGCCAGGCCGAGCACGGTTACAACTCCCCCTGCGTGCTGCTGACCAACTCGCGCAAGCTGGCCGAGGAGACGCTGAGCGAGATCGACCGGCTGCTGAACATCCTGCCGACCGCCGGCACCGCCAAGGTGTCGTGGGAGGAATACGGCGAGGTGATCGTCTGCGACACCTATGAGGAGATGCTCCAGGTCGCCGATGACATTGCCTCCGAGCATGTGCAGGTTATGACGGACCGCGACGACTGGTTCCTGGAAAACATGACCTGCTACGGCGCGCTGTTCCTCGGCCCGCGTACCAATGTCTCCAACGGCGACAAGGTCATCGGCACCAACCACACCCTGCCGACCAAGAAGGCGGGGCGCTACACCGGCGGTCTCTGGGTGGGCAAGTTCCTGAAAACCCACAGCTATCAGAAGGTCACCACCGACGAGGCCGCCACCATGATCGGCGAATACGGCTCGCGACTGTGCATGCTCGAAGGCTTCGTCGGCCACGCCGAGCAGTGCAACATCCGCGTCCGCCGCTACGGCGGCAAGAATGTGCCTTACGGGACCGCTGCAGAATGACCACCGATATTCACACCCGGAACAAGGCGCTGATCGCCCCGATGCGGGACGCGATGCGCGACTTCACCGAAAAAGGCGTGCGCGCCGCGCTGGAGGAACTGATCGCGCCGGACGCGGTGGTGCATATGTGCCACCCGTTCGGCGACCTGACCGGCCCCGCAGAACTCTATGAAGCCTGCTACGCCCCGTTGCTGAACGCCATGCCGGACCTGGAGCGCCGCGACTGGATCGTCATGGGTGGCCGTACCGAGCACGGCGGCGACTGGATCGGCTGCGGCGGCCACTACTTTGGCACTTTCGTGAAGCCCTGGCTCGACATTCCGCCAACCGGCCATCTGACCCACATGCGCTACCACGAGTTCTACCGCTTTGAGGAAGGCCGCGTGGTGGAAATCCAGACCATTTGGGACATCCCCGAGGTGATGATGCAGGCAAAGGCCTGGCCGATGGCGCCGTCGCTGGGCCTTGAATTCTGCATCCCTGGCCCGGCAACGCATGACGGCATCGTCCCCGGCCCCTGGGACGAGGAGAAGTCGCAGGCCTCCTGCAGCCACATCGTCGACATGCTGACCCACTTGAAGAAGCACCCGAGCCAGGGCGGCCCGGAAGTGATGGAGATGCCGAAATTCTGGCATGAGCGGATGAACTGGTACGGCCCTGCCGGCATCGGCACCGGCCGCGGCATCGCAGGCTTCCGCAACTGGCACCAGATCCCGTTCCTGAACGGCATGCCCGACCGCGGCCAGTATCTGGACGAGATCACCTATCACTTCTTCGGCGACGGTGAATACGCCGCGGTGACTGGCTGGCCGAACATGATCCAGACCGTCACCCACGACGGCTGGATGGGCATCGCCCCCTCGGGCCAGCGCATCACCATGCGAAGCGTCGATTTCTGGAGGCTGGAGAACGGCAAGATCCGGGAAAACTGGGTCACGGTGGACATTCTGGACGCCTACCGGCAGTTGGGCGTAGATGTCTTTGCCCGCCTGCGCGAGTTCAACAAGGCCCGCGTGGCTGGCGAAATCCCCTTCCCTGTCAGCGAGGTTTGACATGCCCACCTTCCCCAGCACCCCCAGTTTCAGCCTAGAGGGCAAGCGCGCCCTGGTTGCCGGCGCGTCTTCCGGCATCGGCACGGCCTGTGCCGTGGCCCTGGCAGAACGGGGTGCTGAGGTCACTCTTGCAGCGCGCCGCACTGACGCGCTGCAGGACATCGCAGCGGAAATGACCGCCCGCGGCTGGAAAGCCAGGGTGCTGAAACTGGATGTCGCCGATGTTGCGGCAACGGCGGAGGCGGTGGCCGCAAACGGCCCCTTCGACATCCTGGTCAACTCGGCAGGCCTTGCCCGCCACGGCAAGGCCACCGACACCTCGACAGAGGATTTCGACGCGGTAATGCAAGTCAACGTCCGCGGCGCCTACTTTCTGACCCAAGCGGTAGCCAAGGGATTGCTGGCAGCCGGCCGCCCCGGCTCTCTCATCAACATCTCCAGCCAGATGGGCCACGTCGGCGGCCGCGAGCGCGCAGTCTACTGTGCCTCCAAATTCGCGGTCGAAGGCTTCACCAAGGCGATGGCGCTGGAGTTCGGCCCGGACAAGATCCGCGTCAACACGATCTGTCCGACTTTTATCCTCACCGATCTGACCCGGCCGACCTTTGACGACCCGGAAAAACGGGCCTGGGTACTGGATAAAATCAAGCTCGGCCGCCCGGGAGAGATCGAAGACATCATGGGGGCCGCTGTCTACCTGGCCTCAGACGCGTCTGCCCTGGTGACCGGAACCGCGATGATGGTTGATGGAGGTTGGACGGCAGACTGATGGGAGCAAGCAAGGTCACCTCAATGGACGTCGCCCGCCTGGCGGGTGTCAGCCAATCTGCGGTCAGCCGGGTGTTCACCCCTGGCGCGTCCGCCTCTAAGAAAACGATCGAGAAAGTCCGCAAAGCGGCCGAGGAGCTCGGCTACCGGCCGAACGTGCTCGCCCGCGCAATGGTGTCCGGAAAAAGCGGCATCATCGGGCTGGTCGTTGCCTATCTGAACAACCAGTATTACCCCGAAGCACTCGAAAAACTGACCAATGCCCTGCAGGACCGGGGCTACCACGTGCTGGTCTTCCTTGCGTCGCACGCTGCGGGCAACATCGACCGCGTGGTCGAGGAGATCCTGGATTTCCAGGTCGACGGCATCATCGCGGCCTCGGTTGCGCTCTCCTCCGACCTCTCCGCCCGCTGCCAGACAGCCGGCGTGCCGATGGTGCTGTTCAACCGCGCGCAGGACGACCAGTCGATGTCGGCCGTGACCTCCGACAATATCGCCGGCGGGCGCAAGGCCGCGGAATTTCTGCTGGCAGGCGGCCACGAGAAAATCGGCTATATCGCCGGTTGGGAGGGCGCCTCGACCCAGCGCGACCGGGAGGCCGGCTTTACCGCCGAACTGGCCGCCGCCGGCAAGACGCTGCATGCCCGCGAGGTCGGCAATTTCGTAACCGAAGAAGCCCAGGCCGCCACCCGCCGCATGTTTGCAAACGACCCGCCGGATGCTGTCTTTGTGGCCAATGACCACATGGCCATCGCCGTGATGGACACCCTGCGCTTCGAGCTCGGCCTCAGTGTGCCGGACGACGTTTCCGTCATTGGCTACGACGATGTCACCGTTGCATCCTGGCCCACTTACAACCTCACAACCGTGCGGCAGCCTGCCAACCGTATGGTGGCGGAAACCGTCGATATTCTCCTCGCCAAGATCGAAGGCCCCGACGCCGGGCCGCGCCGGGTTGAGATCGACGGCCCTCTTATCGTTCGCGGCTCGGCCCGCATACCTGAAGGATGGAAGACATGAAGGGATTTGACCCCAAATTCAAGGATTTACCCGACTACATCATTGGCATTACCAAGGAAATCTGGGAAGATCGCGGCATCGCCACGCTGCATGATTACTACGCGCCCGATATCGTCGTGCGTTCGCCGGCTTCGGTTGTTGTCGGCAACCAGGGCGTGATCGCCGCCACCATGGCAACCCTGGCCGAATTCCCCGACCGCACCCTTCTGGGCGAGGACGTGATCTGGTCAGGTACGCCCGAGGAGGGCATGCTGTCCTCGCACCGGCTGCTCTCAACCGCGACGCACCTGGGCGACGGGGTCTACGGCAAGGCAACCGGCAAGAAGCTCACCTACCGCATCCTGGCCGACTGTCACGCGATCAACAACCAGATCAACGATGAATGGCTGATCCGCGACCAGGGCGCCATCGTGCGCCAGATGGGCTGGGACCCCAAGGAATACGCCCGCGATCTGATCGCGCGCGAGGGCGGCCCCGAGGCTTGCGTGCAGCCCTATACCCCCGCCAACGAGCAACCCGGCCCTTACAAAGGCAACGGCAACGACAATGAATGGGGCCAGAAATACGCCGATATCCTGACGCGGATCATGAATGCCGACATGCGCGCGATTGAATCCGAATACGACCGCGCAGTGCAGTCGGAATATCCCGGCGGCATCACCGGCCACAGCTGGGGTCCGGTGGACCGCTTCTGGATGGGGCTGCGCGCCTCCTTCCCGAACGTCGAGTTCAAGATCCACCACCAGATCGGCCGCGACGATCCAATGATGCCGCCCCGCGCTGCGTTGCGCTGGACGCTGCATGGCAAGCACGACGGCTGGGGCGTCTTCGGCAAACCGACCGGCGCCGAGGTCTTCGTGCTGGGCGCCAGCCACGCCGAATTCGGCCCCTGGGGACTGCGCCGCGAATACGCGCTGTTTGACGAAACCTCGGTCTGGAAACAGATCCTGCTGCAGACCGGCGATCTCTGAATGCGGCCCGGTGCCTCTCCTCTGAACGCCAGTCAGGCGGCCCGGCGGTATCACGCCCACCGCGCCAGCCTGCGCGCACGGCGGCTGAACAACCACCCGCCCGGTTGCGGGCGCTGACTCAGCCGTTTCAAACCAGATTTCAAGAGGATACGAGATATGAGCACCATCCAAGAACGCATCGTCCGCTACGGCGAATTGAAACCCTGTAAGACCGCCTTCATCGACGCCCACACCCCGGGCTCCGACCAGAAGGAAAACTTCACCATCATCGGCGGCGGCGTCAGTGAAAGCCCGGACCAGCATGTCCACATCACCGACAAGATCGGCTTCAACATCGGCGCCGCGGGCCAGCCGCCGAAATGCCGCAACTCGCTGCACAGCCACACCACCGCCGAAGTGTTCTTTGTCGCCAAGGGCCGCTGGCGCTTCTTCTGGGGCCGCTACGGAACCGCGGGTGAGTTCATCGCCGAGGAAGGCGATATCTTCAACATCCCCACCGGCATCTTCCGCGGCTTTGAAAACGTCGGCCAGGACTATGGCATGATCATGTCGATCCTTGGCGGCGACGATGCCGGTGGCGGCGTCACCTGGGCGCCGCAAGTGATCCAGGACGCGCAGGCCCACGGCCTGATGCTGGGCAACAATGGCGTGCTGTATGACAGCAAGAAGGGCCAGGAACTGCCGCACAACGTGCAACCGATGCCGGTGCTGACCGAAGAGCAGATGAAGGCTTACCCCGAGGTCCCGGTCGAGGACGTCGTTGGCAAATACGTGGCCCGCTACTGGGACCTGATGGCGCTGGCGGCGGGCAAACCGGCTGTGGTTATCGGCGAGAACGGCCTGATCAAGGACAAGCCGGGCTTTGAGGTCGATTTCCTGGCCCGCGGCTCTGCCGTAGCGGATCAGGTCAAGGCGGAAAAGCCGGTGGTTCTGATGCCCGCCAGCGGCCATTGGCGGACCACCATCAACGAGGTCGAGACCACCCTATCCAACGGCGACACCGCGCTGGTGCTGCCTGGCGAAAGCTACAGCGCCGAACCGTCGATGACCGGGAACGCGGGCCTCTACCGCATCACCGCAACCGACGATCCTGCCGGCGCCACCTGGCAGGGCTGATGACCGAAATTCCTCCTGTGCGGCGCCGTCCGCTGCACAGGGGGTGTACAGGGGGGGTACGCATGGCACCCCCTGAAATCAGGGAGATTGGATGATGGTCAAGACAACCCATGTAGGCTCGCTGCCCCGGACCCGGGAGGTGGTGGATTTCATCTTCGCCCGCGAGCGGAAGGAACCTTTTGACCAGGCGGAATTCGACGCCTGCATGTCGGCTGCCGTTTCTGAAACTGTCCGCAAACAGGTTGCCGCGGGGGTAGATATCGTCAGCGACGGCGAGACCTCCAAGATCTCCTATGCCACCTACGTCAAGGACCGCTACACCGGTTTTTCCGGCGACAGCCCGCGCAATGCGCCTGCCGATCTGAAGATGTTTCCGGGCTTCCTGCAACGGCTGGCAGACGACGGCGGCACGCCGCAATATGCCCGCCCCATGTGTACCGGCGAGGTGCGCTCCAAGGGCCAGGCTGAGCTGGAAAAGGACATCGCCAACCTCAAGACTGCCATGGCAGAGCACGGCATGGAACACGGTTTCATGAACGCGGCGTCGCCCGGGGTCATCTCGCTGTTTTTGCGGAACGATTTCTATCCCACACGCGAGGCGTACCTGGCCGCGCTGGCCGATGCGATGAAGGCTGAATATGAGACCATCGTGGCCGCCGGGCTGGATCTGCAGCTCGACTGCCCCGACCTGGCGCTGTCGCGGCATATGCTGTTCAATGACTTGTCCGACGCGGAGTTCATCAAGATCGCAGACATGCATGTGGAGGCGTTGAACCACGCGCTGCAAAACGTGCCGCAGGAGCGCGTCCGGGTGCATATCTGCTGGGGCAACTACGAAGGCCCGCATTGCTGTGACATTCCGATGGACACAGTGTTCACCACTCTGATGAACACCAAATCGCGCTATGTTCTGTTTGAAACCTCCAATCCGCGCCACGCCCATGAATGGACCGTGTTCCACGACCGCAAGGCAGAGATCCCGGAGGACAAGGTGCTGGTGCCCGGCGTGGTAGATACTACCACCAATTTTGTAGAACACCCGGAACTGGTCGCGCAGCGCATTGAAAGATATACGGAAGTCGTCGGCTCTGACCGGGTGATCGCGGGCTCGGACTGCGGCTTTGGTACCTTTGCAGGCTTTGGCGCAGTGGACCCGGACATCGCCTATGCCAAGCTCGCCGCGCTGTCGGAGGGGGCACGGCGCGTCAAATGACACCGCTTGTCCTGATCCCCGGCATGATGTGCGATGCGCGGCTGTTCAACCCGCAGATTGCAGCGCTGTCCGGCAGCGTTCCGATCGTAACCGCGCCAATCGGCGGTCATGGCACAATGGCGGCGCTGGCAGCGGAGCTGCTCTCTTACGCGCCGCCGCGCTTTGCTCTGGCGGGCCTGTCGATGGGCGGCATCCTGGCGATGGAAATCCTCCGCCAGGCGCCAGAGCGGATCGCAGGCTTGGCGCTGATGGACACCAACCCGCTGGCCGAGCGGGATGAGGTCAAGGCCCGCCGCGCGCCGCAGATCGAAGCTGTCCGCCAAGGCGGGCTGCGCCGGGTAATGGCCGAGGAGATGAAGCCGAACTACTTGACGGAAGGGCCCAACCGGGCCGCGATCCTTGATCTGTGCATGGACATGGCCTTGGATCTGGGTCCGGACGTTTTCATCAATCAGTCCATAGCCTTGCGCGACCGCATCGACCAATGCGAAACGCTGCGCGCCTTCACCGGCCCGGCGCTGGTGCTGTGCGGTCGCGACGACATCACCTGCCCCGTCGCCCGGCATGAGCTGATGCACGAATTGATGCCGCAAAGCCGGCTGGAAATCATCGGAAACGCCGGCCATCTGCCGGTTCTGGAACAACCTGAACAAACCACGGCGGCACTTAACCGCTGGCTGGAGACGATATGAAACCATCGCTGCTAAACCTGCTGAATAAGGTCGACACGCCCACCGTCTGCAACGCCATCGAAGTGGCTGAGGGAAAGCGCGGTTTCAACGCCTTCACCCGCGGCACCATGCTGTGTTCGGACCCGGATGCCGGCGCCATGGTGGGCTATGCCCGCACCGCCAAGATTGCCGCGGTGAACCCGCCGGAAGAACCGCCCGAAGTGATCCGCAAGCGCCGCATGGACTACTACCGGCACATGGCTCTCGGCACCGGGCCTTCGATCACCGTGGTCGAGGATCTGGACTTCCCCCATTGCATCGGCGCCTACTGGGGCGAGATCAACACCACCGTGCATAAAGGCTTCGGCATCAACGGCGCGCTGACCAACGGCGTGATGCGGGATCTGGGCGATCTGCCCGAGGGCTTCCCGGTTGTTGCTGGCTCCATTGGCCCCAGCCACGGGTTCGTACACGTCAAGGAAGTCGGAACACCCGTCAACATCTTCGGCCTGGAAATCAATGACGGCGATCTGGTGCATGCGGACCGTCACGGCGCACTGGTGATCCCCCCAGAGGTGTTGGGTGATCTCGAACAGGCCATCCTCAAACTGCTCGAAACAGAGAAACTGATCCTGGAGCCTGCGCGCAAGCCCGGGTTCGACTTCGACGCATTCGAGGAAGCATGGCAAGCGTTTGAAGCGGCCAGGACTTAGGTTAGGACCCATTAATCCTACACCATTGCTTTCGCCGCTTTCGACTTGGCTGCGTAACAACTACTGGCCGTAGAACAAGCAGTCCGCGGAGGCCGTTTCTGACCTTGGAGTTGTTGAGCAGGCAGCGAGGTCTATGGCTGGGCTCATTGGCGTAAGGCACCTTCTGCGTTTAATCGCGATGGTACCACACAGCTGCGCTGTGACCAGCTTGGCCTGATTTGGTCCCATTGCCGCAGTCTGAATTTAGTGTGCGAGCACGGCCTTTTCGAAACGGGGAGTGATGCCAAATTGCCTCTTGTAGTGTTTCGAGAAGTGGCTGACCGATGAGAAACCGCAGGCAGTCGCGACATCAATCACGCGCATCTGCGTTTGCTGCAAAAGCGCGCGCGCTCGCTCGAGCCTGAGAACCGTCATATAGCTCTTTGGACTGTTTCCCAAATGCTGGCTGAAGAGCCTTTCGAGCTGCCGCGTCGAAATACCAACCTGTTCAGCGATGATTGACGGCGAAACAGGATCCTCCAAGCATTCCTGCATATAGCCTATTGCCTTTGACAGTTTTTCATTCCTGAATTCGACGCGCCGGAGACTGGCCACAACCTGGCGGCTGCTCCCTTCCCGCACAGATGCACTGAGGAGCTGATCAGCAACTTGAGTGGAGGCTTCCGGGCCGGCCTTCTGACAGATCAGCTCGGAAAAAAGGTCTAGCGTTGCAGCGCCGCCGCCGCAGGAGACAACGTTGGCTGCCTCCTCAAAAATCGTGCAGACAGGATCCAGTTCAAGAAAGCTCTCTTGAAAAATGGGTTTCATCCTCCAGTGCGAGCTGATCCGCCCGCCTTTTGCAATGCCGATCCGGGCAAGAAACAGCGCTCCGCCCCCCAGCCCGCAAAGCCGCGCCCCAATTCTTGCGGCCTGCCGCAGCCAGGCCGCGGTTCTGCCGGACTTGGGGTAGTTTTGGGAATTGAAAGCGCAGCAAATGACGATGCAATCCTCGCGGCGCACCTCCGGCAAAGCGCTGTCAACCGCGGCAGTCAGCCCCGATGAGGAGGTAACGCTGCCGCCCGTTTCGCTGACAATTTTCCACTGAAAAAGCGTCTTTCCCGATGTTTCGTTTGCGGCGGCCAAAGAATCGATACCGGATCCCAAGTCCAAAGCTGAGAACCCCGGCATCAGCAAGAACACAAAGCGGTTCATTGTAACCGGATCGCATCGTTCCATGCCTATTTTCTTCTCTGGCCGCCCCATAGTCCTAGTCCCGAGTTAGGAACGCATGTTTGCGCCGTTGGCGTCATAGGCCGGGCCCGCCAAGACCAGCGCATCATAGAAGTTGCCGAGGATTTCCACCTGAAGCTTGGTTCCGGGATCCGCGAATTCGGCGGCAACATAGCCCATCGCCATCGACTTGCCGACATGATGCGCATAGCCGCCCGAACTGACATAGCCGACCGGTTCGCCGTCTTTCAGGATCGCCTCGTCATGGGCCACGTCGATCCCCTCAACGTCGATGGTCATTGTCACCAGCTTCTGGGAGACACCTTCATCGCGGGCCTTCAGCGTTGCCTCTTTGCCGACAAAGTCCTTTTTCCAGTTGATGAAGACATCCATCCCGGATTCGACCGCGTCAAAGTCGGGACGGTATTCCATCGTCCAGACACCCCAGCCCTTTTCGAGCCGCATCGATAGCAGTGCGCGTGCGCCGTACCAGCGATAGCCCAGATCCGCGCCGGCCTCTTCGATGGCGTCTGCCAGGCGCATCAGATATTGCGGCTTGCAGTAGATCTCATAGCCCAGTTCACCGGAGAAACTGATCCGGTTGATAATCACCGGCACGCCGCCGACAAAAGTCTGGCGCAGGTCGCGGAACTTGAAGGCTTCGGCTGAAACATCGTCGCGCGTGATCCGGGCAAGCAGTTCCCGCGATTTCGGGCCTGACAGGGCGATGCCGTGCCAGTCGTCCGAAACATTGGCATAGGAAATGCCTGCGGGCAGGTCTTTTTCGAACCAGCGGCGGTGCGCCTCCTGCATCGCGCCAGAACCGAACAGCATAAAGTGATCCTCGGCCAGACAAGCCACGGTCAGGTCTCCGTAAAGCTTGCCCTTCGGTGTTAGCATCGGTGTCAGCGCCAAGCGTCCGGGTTTGGGGACAAAACCGGCCAGGATATGGTTCAGGTATTCGCGAACGCCCTCGCCCTTGAACTCATGCTTGGCAAAGTTGGCAATCTCGATGCCGCCGACAGCTTCGCGCACGGCCTTGATTTCCCGCGCGACATAGTCGTGCGACCGGTTGCGCTCGAAGGATGGAACCTCATGCGCATCCTCGGGACCGTCGGCAAACCACAGCACATGTTCCAAGCCGAACCCCTGGTCCATCACCGCCCCCTTGGCGATCATGCGGTCATAGAGCGCAGTTGTCTTTTGCTTGCGGCCCTTGGGCAGGGTTTCGTTCGGGAAGGTCATCACGAAGCGGCGTTCGTAGTTCTCCGACGACTTGATGGTACCCCAGTCAGGTGTCGCGAACTCGCCAAACCGTGCTACGTCCATCGCCCAGACATCGATGGAGGGTTCGCCGTCGATCATCCACTCCGCCAAGGTCAGGCCCACGCCGCCGCCCTGGCAAAAGCCCGCCATGACACCAACAGCCACCCAGTAGTTCTTCATGCCCGGAACAGGACCGATCAGCGGGTTGCCGTCTGGACCAAACGTGAACGGGCCGTTGATCACATCCTTGATGCCGGCATTGGCCATCGCCGGGAGACGTTCGAATGCGGTTTCCAGGCGGTCTGCCACTCGGTCCAGATCCGGCGGCAGCAGTTCATGGCCGAAGTCCCAGGGCGTCCCGCCGACTTTCCACGGGGTCGCCTGGGCCTCGTAGGTGCCCAGCAGCATGCCCTGCCCTTCCTGGCGGCAATAGACGTTGGCCTCGAAGTCGATCCCGTGCGGCAGTTGCTGACCGAAGTTCACAACTTCATCCATGCGCTCAGTGATCAGGTAATGGTGCTCCATCGGCTGAACCGGCAATTGAATGCCCGCCATATGACCCACCTCACGCGCCCACAGACCGCCGCAGTTCACGACATGCTCTGCGTTGATCGTGCCCTTGGGGGTGACGATGTCCCAGCTGCCGTCCGGGCGCTGCGTCATACCGGTTGCGCCGCAGTGGGTGAAATACTGTGCGCCATGCGCCTTGGCCGCCTTGGCAAAAGCATATGTCGTGCCGGACGGGTCCAGATGGCCGTCCTGCGCATCCCACAGAACCGCGTGATAGTGGTCCGGATCGATCAGCGGGTGACGCTCGGCCAGTTCCTTGGGCGAGATGAATTCCTGATCCAGGCCCATGTAACGCGCCTTCGAACGCTCGCCCTTCAGGTAGTCATACCATTCCTTGGTGGAAGCAGCGTAGAAACCACCGGTCTGATGCAAACCGACGGATTGGCCTGACAGTTCCTCGATTTCTTTATAAAGGTTGATCGTATATGACTGCAGGCGCGAGATGTTAGGGTCAGAGCTGATGGTATGGATGCCCCCGGCCGCGTGCCAGGAGGAACCGGATGTCAGCTCGTCACGCTCAAGCAGCACCGCATCTTTCCAGCCAAATTTTGCAAGGTGGAACAGGATTGAGCAGCCAACAACGCCGCCGCCAATAACAACGACTTTGGCGTGGGACGGAAGTTTCTTGCCGCCTGTGGTCTCTTCGGTCTGAATAGTAGGCATGTTTCGTTCATCCTCAGGGATTCAGCTCTCATAGCGCCAGGGAATAGGGTGCGCGCACCCCGTTTGAATTCCAGGCCATCTCTGAATGAAAGCGGGGTTTCTGATTGTTAATGAATTGCGGGTCGGCAGCGCGATCACGTCCTTTGCGACCCGCGAACCGATCCTGTAAGCGTTAGAAGTCCGTCGCTGAGCCACCCTCGGCCTTGCGCTTGGCGACAAAAGCGTCCAGCTCGTCTCGGATCGCCGGATCCAGGACCGGAGCCTCGTATGAGGCAAGCCGCTTCTTCCACTCCGCGTTTGCACGCTCGATCGCAATCGGCGATCCAGCCTCTTGCCAGGTTTCAAAGTTACGCCAATCGCTCAGGATTGGTGAATAGAAGGCATCGCGGTAACGCGCCTGGGTGTGTTCAGTGCCAAAGAAGTGACCCGCCGGCCCGACCTCATTAATGGCTTCCAGCGCCAGATCGTCAATGCTGGTCGAAACCGGTTGCAGGAATTCTGAAATCATCTGCAGCAGGTCGATATCGAGGATCACCTTCTCATACGAGCAGCACAGGCCCCCTTCGAGCCAGCCGGCCCCATGCATGAGCATGTTTGCGCCGCCATTGATGGCGCCCCAAAGCGAGAAAACCGCCTCATATGCAGCCTGCGAGTCGACCGTATTGGCCGCGCATACATTCGATGAGCGATAAGGAATGCCATAGCGCCGCGCCAGCTGGCCGCCGATATGCTGCGCCTTCATGTATTCCGGCGTGCCAAACGCCGGTGAGCCGGTCTTCATGTCCACATTGGACGTGAAACCGCCATACATCACCGGCGCGCCCGGGCGCACCATCTGGGTAAAGGCCACCCCCGCCAATGCCTCGGCATTCTGCAATGTCACGGCCCCGGCAATCGTAACCGGCGCCATTGCCCCGGCCAGCGTGAAGGGTGTGATCACGACAGGCTGGCCCATCTCGGACAAAGCCATCACCCCCTGCATCATCGGAATATCGAGCTGCAGAGGAGAGTTCGTGTTGATGATCGAGAACATACACGCCTGATCACGCATCTGCTCGTGTGTCAGACCATGGGCAATCCGTGTCATCTCGATCGCATCGGACACACGCTCCTCGCCTAGCGAGTAGATACAATACGCCTTGTCGGTCAGCGTGATGTAATCCTGGATGCAATCAAGATGGCGGACAGAGGCGTGAATATCGACAGGTTCGACAGGATACCCGCCGGTCACGTTCAGCACATTGTGCATCTGGGCCAATCGCAGGAAATTGCGATAGTCTTCCTGATTGCCAGCACGCCGTCCCCGGTCCGTATCAGAGCAATTCGGCGCACTTGCCATCATGTTGAAAACAATATTGTTCCCACCCATAACAACGTTGTGCTGGGGGTTGCGCGCGTGCAGCGTGAACTCCGACGGAGCACTTGCAACGGCTTGGTTAATCAGATCCGGATCGAAGCGCACGCGCACTTCGCCATCCCTGACATCTGCACCCGCCTTTTTCATCACGGCGCGCGCGTCATCGTGCAAAACGTCCAAGCCGGTTTCTGAAAGCAGTTTCAGGGATGCCTGGTGAATATGTTCGACCTGATCATCCGAAATGAGCTCAACGGCCGGATAAGGACGCTTAAGCTGGGTGAAGGGCCGCTGCACGATTGCTGGGGCCGGCGCCCCGCCATCACGGCGGCGTCCGCGGCGTCCGCGCGCTCCTTGGGACAGTTGATCAGTAGACATCCAATAGCACCTTCATGGCCGGAATTGAGCTTGAGAACGAGAGGCTTGGGTTCAAGCCCTCAAGTCCGTTTCTGCGGGTGGAAGCTGGATGAAGAACCAAGCCGCAGGCCGCCGCTCAAACTTGCGGAGGCTGGCGGGCTTGCCGGCCCGCCAGAGCCCGGAGGCACCAGACGAAGGTTCTTTTTATGTATTCCAATATACCGCATTGAATCCGATATATAGGAATGATGCAAAGATTCGGTCAAGCCCTTCTGCGGCCCTCCCCTCAAACTGACGCGGTCGGCTCCTGATACTGAGTCGGCTGGGCCACGAGAAGGATCGCCTCCGTTTCCCCGTCCGCCTCATTGCTAATGCGATGATTGCAGTCACTGCGGTACCGCAGTGTATCACCAGCCTCAGCCCGGACAGTACGATCGCCAACCGTTACCGACAGTGACCCAGACAAGCAGGTCAGGTGTTCAAAGGTGCCAGGGGCATGAGGCTTTGAATCTAGCTCTGCTCCAGGCTTCATGAGCAGCCTGTGCCATTCAACAGGAAGAACCGTTCGCCGCGGACTGAGCATATACAACTCACATTTCCCATCCGCGCTGCGCCGCATTGGCGTGGAATAGTGATGAAGATGCTCAATTGGCTCCTCTTTACCAGGCCCGCTTTCCAGCAAGCTGAGATCAATCCCAAGCGCTTGAGAAAGAGCCCAGACGATGGAGAAGGTCGGGTTTGTGGCGCCCCGCTCAATGGCAGACAGCATTGACCGGGACACCCCGGTGCGCTCAGAGAGCCGCTCCAAAGTCAGGCCAAGCGACTTTCTGGCCTCCTTCATGATTTTTCCGATATCTGGAGTGGCTGCGTGTGTGTTCATTCTCAATATCCAATATATTAGATTTTTCTTTACTGACTGCTGAAGCCTTGCTAAGTCCACAATATTGGAAATCCAGGGGAATGCTATGCTCTACTCCAGCACTCGCGGGAACGCACCCGCTCGATCCCTCCGGGAATTGCTAAGCCGTGGCACTGCTGAGGATGGCGGTCTTTACGTGCCCGGGACCTGGCCCGAACTCACACCCGGCGAACTGACTACGCTGGGCGGGCAGCCCTACGACCAGATTGCATCGGATGTTCTGGCGCTATTTGGCGGAGCCGAGTGGCAGAAGGGCGATTTCACCGCAGGCATAAGACATGCACTGGCCGGTTTTGAACGCAATGATGGCCCGCCCCTGACCCGCCTGAATGACCAGCTATGGAGCATGGAGCTATTCCATGGTCCCACACTCGCCTTCAAGGATTACGCCCTCGCTCCTCTGGCGGAAGCGATCGACCGGGAACTCGCACTCACCGGGAAACGGGCTACAGTACTCTGCGCAACGTCCGGAGATACCGGCGCAGCTACGGCTAACGCCTTTGCGGGGCGTTCGCGCGCCAATGCAGTAATTCTGTTTCCGGAGGGCCGCGTATCTGACGTGCAGCGCAAGCAGATGACCTGTCTGGGAGCGGAAAATGTCCAGGCCATCAGCGTCCGGGGAGACTTCGATGACTGTCAAAGCATAGTCAAAAGCCTGTATCAGAGCGAAGCTTCCAAAGAATATAGCTACACGGCTGTTAATTCGATCAACCTGGCCCGGATCCTCCTTCAGACGTCCTATTACATTTACGCCTCGGTGAAGATCCACAACGATTGCGGCCAGCCTGTGAACTTTGCTGTGCCGAGCGGAAATTTTGGCAATATCTTTGCGGGCTATATCGCGAAGCAAATGGGTGCTCCCATCGGGAAGCTGATCGTCACCTCAAACGAGAATGACGTCCTTCCCCGGCTGTTCGACACTGGACGGATGTCGAAAGCCGAGACCATTCCAACAATCTCACCCAGCATGGACATTCAGGTTTCAAGCAACTTTGAACGCATGCTGTGGCTTTTGAAAGGACGCGACGGGAACGCAACGCGCGATATGCAAAAACAGCTGGCTGAACAGTCTTACTACGAACTCACGCAAGCCGAGCGTTCCGCACTGACCGAGAACTTCGGAGCGATGAAATGCGGCAAAGGCGACGCCCTGGACACCATGCGCCAGCTCCACAAGCAGTTCGGCAAGATCATTTGCCCGCATTCAGCAACCGGATATTTCGCGGCAGATCAGCTGAAGGCAACGCTTGACGGTCCCATTGTTGTCGCTGAAACAGCCCATCCGGCAAAATTCCCGACGGCTGTCGAAGAAGCGCTCGGCACACTTCCGGATACGCCTGCGCGGCTGATGGACCTGTTTGCCCGTGAAGAGGAGTTCGCAACCGTCGATCCGACGGTTGAAGCGGTGCAAAGCGTGATCGACGGAAAATTCGGAACGCCATGAAACTGACGTGCTTGCCCCCGGAGGTTCAATCTCTTCTGAATGAACCGCGTGACATCCTCTTGATCGGGATGTCGGGAATCGGAAAAACGCTCCTTTCGAGCTATTTGAACCAATCCGGGGCGTGGCACTATGTGTCGGTAGACGCCCAAATCCAAGAGCGGTATTTGCGCGAGCAGATTCTTGATGCCTTCAATGCCGAGGTCAGCAAGGGTGCAATGCTGTCCAAGCTGAAAGAACTAGGCATTCTCAGCCTGGACAATGAATTGTGCAAGGACACGCTTGCGCCTTTGACGTCCTATTTGGGGATGCCCGGCAACCCGGACAAAGGCGGGATCGAATTCAACGAATATGTGAAACGGCAAAACTTGCATCGGTTGGCTGAACGCACGGCGGTCGAGGACCTTCTTCGGCTAGGTGCCGATCAGCCAATTCTGGCTGATTCCAGCGGATCGTTCTGCGAATTGTTCACTGCCGGTGACCCCACATTTGCTGCTTTGAAAGACAGGTTCCTTGTGGTGTCGCTGAGGGAGAACGACGAACTCGTCGAAAACCTGATAGCGAGATATGTTGCGAACCCGAAACCAATTTACTATCCGCCGGACCTGCTTTCTGAATACTGGGCTGAGTTTTCGGCTACGGCTGGAAACCGGGACAGGGATGTCGACCCGAGGAAGTTTGCACTCTGGTCGTATAAAAAGTTGGTTTCTGTCAGGCGGAACAAGTTTGCGGCACTGGCCAAACACAGTGACATAACAATTAATGCTGCGGACTTGCGATACGCCTATGAGGTCGCGGATGCCGTTTCGGAGGGAAAATGACATGAGCGGGACTTTTGCATCCGGCAGCGTCGCACTGATCACCGGCGCCAGCAGCGGCATCGGTGCCGCCACCGCGCGGCACTTGGCCGAACGCGGGGCGCGCGTGATCGGCACCGGACGCAACCGCGACCGATTAGAAGGGCTGGCGGCGGAGCTGGGCGACAGCGGCCTGATGATCGAATTAGACGTGCGCGACGAGGCCGACGTCACCGCCGCTCTGGCCGGGTTACCCGCACCTTGGCGCGACATCGACATCCTGATTAACAATGCCGGCCATGATGCCGGCGGCTGGCAGGTCTTTCAGGATCTCGACCGGGCCGCGAGCGACGATGTCATCGACACCAACGTCACCGGCCTGATCCGCATGACCTCGCATATCGTGCCAGGGATGATTGCCCGAAACCGGGGCCATATCGTCAACATCGGGTCCATCAGTTCATTCTCGCCCTATCAGAAGTCCGCCGTCTACTGCGCCAGCAAATTCGCCGTGGATGGATTCACGCAATCGCTGCGAATGGACATGGCCGACACCTTGATCCGGGTCACTCAGATCGACCCGGGCGTTGTGCTGACCGGGTTCTAGCTAAACCGTTACAAGGGCGATCAGGCCGCAGCGGATGCGTTTGTCGAAAGCTACCCGACCGGGCTGACGCCGGACGATGTGGCACGCTCTATCTGCTTTGCTCTGGAGCAACCTGCCGGTGTAATGATCGACCAGATTATTTTGGAACCAACGCTCGGCACCTAAGCGATGCTGCTTGGGAAATTCAGTTGCTAGTCATTCGAGATCTGGTACTTCGAGGCATGTTGATAAATCGAAACTCACCGAGTTTGGTGCGCGGTATCTTAGTCTTGCTTTAAAACGCACCCGCCGTTAGGCCCGCCACGCCTCTGAGCCATCGAAAGAACTGCACCGAGCGGGTTTTGGCTTGTTGCTCTTCTGAAATCTCAAGCCAGTATCCGTTTGGCCCAACCACAGTTGTTGGAGAAATCTGGACAAGGCTGCCTGCGTTGAGTTCATATTCAATCATATTGCGGTCGACCACGGCGACGCCGACCGAATTTTTGGCTGCCTGAATGGCAAGCTCAAGCGTTGCAAATTCCATGGATGTCCCGCTGGGAATATCCGGGTTGTCCGGCTCAAGTGCCAGCCAGTCCTCCCACAAAGGAAAGCGCACACCTTTGTCAAAGACATGCAAAAGGCAGCTGGCGCGCATGGCCTCACGGTCCTCAAAAAGTGCCGGCGAACAGACGGCAATGTGCTGTTCCACCAGCAGCTGCACATGTTCGGATCCTGCGGTGGGATGTGCGCCAAATTGAACGACGCAATCCATGCGGATATCAGGCCATGGCTCGGTGTGGACGGCCAATTCAACACCCGGAAACCGTTGTGGGTAGGATGACAGGCGCCGTGTCAGCCAACGGGACGCCAAGGTGGGTGGCGCCAGCAGGTTGATTTTATGCCGTTGAAGGGATCCGGTGGCTTCGCCCACGGCGTTTTCCAGAAGGCCAAATGTCTCGAAAATCCGCTGATGGAAGACCCGGCCCTCTTCCGTCAACGAAATGCTGTTGCCGACCCGATCAAACAGCTTGAGATCCAATGCATCCTCCAGCGCTCTTATCTGCCTGCTAACAGCGCTCTGGGTGACGCCAAGCTGCTTGGCCGCGCCGGTAACGCTCAGACAGTTGCCAACAACCGAAAAGGCCCGGAGCGAGGTGAGACTTGGGGAATTATTCATTGGTGCGATGCGCAAGCCACTGTGGGATAGTGCCATGCAACTTAGTCAGTTCTCGCGCCAACGTCATTACAAAAAGGAATGCTTATTCCTTTTTGTAATTTGCCTGAATCCCTGAATTTCACCAAAGACACGCCACGACAGCTCGACACGAGGGAGGCGTGGTGTCCGTGGATCACTTCAGGACGGAGCATGATACCCTTGGCTCGGTATCTGTGCCTGCGAATGCCCGCTATGGCGCTCAAACACAGCGCTCCGCAGAACTTTTCCCCTTATTTGGCGCGCAAAAGTTATCTGCTTATCCGCAGTTGATCGAGGCGATGCTGCATGTCAAACGCGCGGCTGCGCAGACCAACGTGTCCATCGGAGCCATGCCGGAGGACGTGGGAGAAGCGATCAGCGCGGCCATAGACCATTTGTTGACACAGCCTCTGGAGACGGATTTCCCCATACATTCATTTCATGGGGGTGGCGGAATCGGCATCAACATGAACGTCAACGAAGTGCTGGCCAATCTCGCCAACCATCAGCGATTTGGCACGTCTTTTGGCAGCAACGCACCGCTGCATCCGAATGATCACCTTAACCTCAATCATTCCACCAGCGACTGCCTGTCAACCGCCTGCCACATCGCGGCCCGTGCCGCCTGGGCGGGGCTGGAAACCGAGCTGCTGGGGCTGGTGGATGACCTCGGTCAGAGCGCGGCCCGGATGGGAGACCAGCCCAAACTGGCACGCACCTGCCTGCAGGATGCGGTGGATATTCGCGCCGGGGACTATTTCGGCGGGGTTGCGCATAATCTGCGCAAGCTGACGGCGCGCGCCGGCGCAGACGCCAGCGATCTGGCAGCCGTGAACCTGGGCGGCAATATCATCGGGCGGTCTGATGATTGTGACCCGGATTTCTTCAATCAGGTCATCCATCAGTTGAATACGGTTCTGGAACAGGCAGGCCTGGCCCATGATCTGCGCCGCACCGACAATCTGTTTGCCGCGTCGCAAGCTCATGATCCGCTGCAAAACCTGGTGTCCTCGCTGGAACAGATCGCCCGGACGCTTATCCGGTTTGGCGGGGATCTGCGGCTGATGGCGTCAGGGCCCAATGCAGGCTTTGGCGAAATCCGCCTGCCGGTAAAGCAGCCCGGCTCATCGGCCATTCCGGGCAAGATCAATCCGACGGTCCCCGAATTCACTATGCAATGCGCCATGATGGCCTGTGGCCGTGCGGCGACGGTGCGCATGACCCAGGATCACGGGGAACTGGATTACAACCCGTGGCAGATGCTGGTCGTGATCGCCCTGCTTGACATGATTGCCCTGTTGCAGAGCGGGGTGTCCTCGCTGCGCCGCAACTGTGTACAGGGGCTGGAATTGAACTCCCAGCGCAACACCGAAAATGCGCAAGGGCTGGGCCCGAGCCTCATGCAGGTCAAACGCAAATATGGCTACAGCCGTGCCTCGGCCGTAGCGAAACAGGCCGCGGGCGATGTGTCCATCGTTCGCGCAGCTCTTTCCGGAATAGAGGAAGTACAATGACACTCGAAGCAGATCTGAGCTGGGCCAAAACCTGGCTAAAGGCAGAAAAGAAGCAGTATATCAACGGCCAGTGGGTGGCCGGTGCAGGTCAGGCTTGGGATGTGAAGAACCCCGCCACAGGCGAAACCCTCAGCACCATCGCGCTGGCCGATGCGGGTCAGGCGGATGCCGCCGCAGCTGCCGCCCACCGCTGCCATCAAAGCGATGTCTGGAGCCGCAAGACCACCCGCAAACAACGCGCCGATGTGCTCAATACCATCGCCCGGCTGATCCGCGAGAACACGCAAAAGCTGGCTATTCTGGAAAGCCTGCCGAACGGCAAGCTGCTGTCCGAGGCCATGGTGGACGACATCCCGACCTGCGCCGAGATCTTCGAATACTACGCCGGCTGGACCGACAAGTTCTACGGTGAGGTCTCGCCGGTTGAAGACGGGTTTCTGAACTTCACCAACAAGGAACCCGTGGGCGTCTGCGCCCTGATCGCACCGTGGAACTTTCCGCTCTATCAGGCCAGCCTGAAAATCGCGCCTGCGCTGGCCATGGGCAACACGGTGGTGATGAAACCCTCCGAATACACGCCGCTGGCCACGCAATTTCTGTTCGAACTGATCGACCGAGAGCTTGACCTGCCCGCCGGGCTCTTGAACCTGCTGGTTTGTGACGGGCCGGTGGCCAACCACCTGACGGTCAGCCGCGACGTCCACAAGGTGTCCTTTACCGGCAGCACCAATGTGGGCCGTCAGATCGTGCAGAACTCGGGTCAGTCTAACCTTAAGGCAGTGACCCTGGAACTGGGCGGCAAATCGCCTTGCATCATCTTCGACGACACGCCGGATCTGGACGCAGCGATCGACCGCGCCTTTACCGTCATGTTCTCGCACAAGGGCGAGAAATGCTCCGAGCCGACCCGCTTCCTGATCCAGAAAGGCAGCTATGACTATGTCATGAGCCGCCTGATCGAGAAGGCCGAGGCGGTGCGCTGCGGCGATCCGCTGTCCGCAGATGCGCAACAGGGCCCGCAATGCAACGCGGCACAGTTCAAGCGCATCATGGATTACATCGAAATCGGCAAAGGTGAAGCCGAACTGGTCGCTGGCGGTCATGCGGATCAGCAAGGTGACAACGCCAACGGCCTGTTCATCCGCCCGACAATTTTTGCGAATGTGCCAGGTTCCGCACGCATTGCTCAGGAGGAAATCTTCGGGCCGGTTCTGTCCTGTACGCCTTTTGATACCGCCGAAGAGGCGCTGACCCTGGCAAATGACACCACCTATGGCCTGGCCGCCGGGGTCTATACCGCCAACATCAACGTGGCGCACCAAATGGCGGATCGCTTGGATGCGGGCATGATCTTTGTGAACCGCTATGGCTGTTACGGCCTGTCCAGCCCGTTCGGCGGATTCAAGGAAAGCGGCTGGGGCAAGGAAATGGCCATCCATTCGCTGAGTTCCTACACCAAAACCAAAGGGGTCTGGATCGCCTACGGGTGATCCTTCTCCAACCTCTCCACCATCAATTCATTCACTAGGAAAGACTGTAGAATGAAATACACACGCCTTGGCAATTCGGGCCTGCGCGTCTCTCGGCTGTGCCTTGGAACAATGAACATGGGTTCCAAGGATTGGAAGCCGTGGATCTTTGACGAAGCCGAAAGCGAGCCGCTGATCGGCCACGCACTGGACAACGGGATCAACTTTGTCGATCTGGCGGACTTTTACTCGGCGGGCGAAGGCGAAGCTGTGGTGGGCAATATCCTGCGCCGCCTGGCGCGCCGGGATGAGCTGATCCTGACAACCAAACTGGGCTACCAGATCGGTCAGGACGTGAACTCTTACGGAACGTCGCGCAAGCATATCCTCGATGCCATCAATGGCTCACTGCAGCGTTTGAAGATGGACTACATCGATATCTACATGCTGCATTACTTCGACACCGAAACCCCGGTCGAAGAAACCATGGAAGCCCTGAACGACGTCGTACGCAGCGGTAAGGCGCGTTACATCGGCGTGTCGACCATGTACACATGGCAATTCGCCAAGATCCTGAATGTCTGCGAAAAAAATGGCTGGACCAAGCCGGTCAACATGCAGCTTCAGCTGAATTGCGCCTACCGTGAAGAAGAGCGCGAAATGATCCCCTACTGCATGGATCAGGGGATTGGTGTGTCGTCCTTCAGCCCGCTGGCGCGGGGCACCCTGGCCAATGATCCCAACTCGACCCGCAACAAGACCGACTTCTTTACCGCGCAGATGTACAATGACCAGGCGTCCTATGACATCGCCTGTTCCGTGCAGCGTGTGGCCGAGGCCAAAGGCATCACTTCCTCGCAGGTGGCGCAGGCCTGGGTTCTGCGCAAGCCAGAGATTTCGTCGATGCTGGTCGGTGCGGACAGTGTTGCCCAACTCGACACTGCCTTTGCGGCGCTTGAGACAGAACTCGATGCAGAGGATTTGCACGAGATCGAACGCAACTACACGCCCTGTGACCTGATCAACGACTACACAGCAGAAAAGCGCACCCCGCGCACCCCGCGTGCAGCCATCGGCAAATATGCCGGCCAGACACCGGAAAACCACGACCTGAGCATCCCGAGTACGGCCATCGGCCAATACTCGGATCAGGCGGCAAACGTGGCTTGATCCACTGCCCGCGTGCCTCAAGCACGCGGGCATGTTTTCGCATGTCTCCAAGCTTCTGAAAGGGATGCACAGAATGAACACGCATTACAGGGATCACCGGAAGATCGACCCAAGCCAGGGCGCACGCCTTGGCGACGGGACGGAAAATGACGGCAACCGGGTCGAGATCGGACCAACCGCGCTCGCCCATGCCGAATGGCGCGAGGCGGGTCTGGAACTGCCTGACCTGGCCGAGATGCGCAAAGCCCGCCATAAGCGCCTGACCGACGCCATCGTCGCGCGCGGCTATGGCGGCCTTCTGATGTTCGACCCTTTGAACATCCGCTACGCAACCGACACGACGAACATGCAATTGTGGAACACCCACAACCCGTTCCGGGCCTGCCTGCTCTGCGCCGACGGTTACATGGTTATCTGGGACTACAAGAACGCGCCGTTCCTGGCCGAGTATAATCCGCTTGTCCGCGAGAGCCGGTCCGGCGCGGACATGTTCTATTTCGCACGCGGCGACCGGATCGGCCCGGCGGCCGACGCCTTCGCCGCCGAGGTGGCGGACCTGCTTGCCACCCACGCACCGGGCCATACTCAGATCGGCATCGACAAGATCCAGCCTGCCGGATTGGACGCGATCCGCCGCGCGGGGTTGGAGTATCGCGACGGCGAGGAAGTCACCGAACGCACGCGGGGAATCAAGACCGAGCACGAGTTGCGCGCCATGCGCTGCGCCATCCATTCCTGCGAACGCGCCATGGCCGCAATGGAAGACTTCGCGCGCACGGAGATTCCGAACGGCGGGGTGACCGAAGACGACGTCTGGGCCGTGCTGCATGCCGAAAACATCAAACGTGGCGGCGAATGGATCGAAACACGGCTGCTCACCTCGGGGCCGCGCACAAACCCCTGGTTCCAGGAATGCGGGCCTCGGGTCATCTCCGAGAATGAGATCCTCGCATTCGATACTGATCTGATCGGACCTTACGGCATCTGCGCTGACCTCAGCCGCACATGGTGGATCGGCGACGACCTGGCGCCGGCCCATATGCGCGAGAGCTATGCCGAGGCCGTCGAACACATCCGCTACAACACGGCGCTCCTGCAGCCTGGCCTCCACATGGAGGACCTGACCCGCTCATTGCATGTGCTGCAGGACAAGTATCAGGCGCTCAAATACTCCTCGCCGATGCACGGGGTGGGGATGTGCGATGAGTGGCCTCTGATCGCCTATCCCGACCGTCTGGTGGAAGGTGCCTTCGACGCCGTTCTCGAGCCCGGCCTGACGCTGTGTGTCGAGGCGCTGGTGGGCGAGGTCGGCGGGGACCACATGGTCAAGCTGGAGGATCAGGGCGTGGTGACCGGCAGCGGGTTCGAGACGATCTCAACCTATCCGCTCGACGCGCGCCTGATGGGCTGAGCAACCCAGTCAGAATTTGCAATGCGCAAATCCCGCCAGCAAACCCCAAACACAGTCTGCTGGCGGAACAGTTTTCACAAACCAGGGAGGAAAGTATGAAACCACCTTTAGGAGAATTGGACATTCCAGTTTCGGAGAGCGGCTTTTACGCCGGGTTTTCGAAAAACGTGGCCGTTGGCGCCAAGCTGCTCGTCACGGCGCTGATCGTATGGGCCGTAGCCTTTCCCGAGAGCGCTTCATCAGCGCTGGGATCCCTCAACACGCTCATTCTCGGAGTGTTTAACTACTGGTACATCTATGCAGTAGCCTTCTTCCTCATCCTTTGCCTGGTGCTGGCGCTCCTGCCGGTCTCCGGTCGCTTGCGGTTGGGACTAGACGGTGAAAAGCCGGAATTTTCGAATTTCTCATGGTTTTCCATGATGTTCAGCGCGGGGATCGGGATCGGGATGCTGACTTTTGCGACCGCTGAACCGATTTACCATTTCCAGAACAACCCCAACGTGATCATGGGCGAAGTTGCCGGCACCTCGGCAGAAGCCGTACGCTCGGCCTATATCTGGTCCTTCGCGCATTGGGGGCTGTCGGCCTGGGGCGCATATGCAATTGCCGGGCTGGCCTTTGCCTATTTTTCCTACCGCCGCAATCTGCCGCTGACGGTGCGCACTGCATTGATCCCGCTGTTCGGCAAGTCGCTTTCGGGGCCGCTGGGGCATTTGGTCGACATCGTGTCGGTGGTCGCCATTGTTTTGGGCATTGCGCAGACGCTTGGGTTTGGTGTGGAACAATTCGTGGCCGGCCTGGCACGCGTTGGCGTCGGTGACTGGCTGCTGGTGGCCGACGGAAACGGCGGCCAGAAAGCCTCTTTCGCCGCGATCCTATTCGCCCTTTTGGTCATTGTCGGCGCATCTACGCTGTCGGCCCTGTCCGGTGTCGGTCGCGGAATCAAATGGCTGTCGAACCTGAATATGGGGCTGAGCTTTTTCCTGTTGGCGTTCTTCCTGATCTTCGGATCCACGATGTTCGCTCTCGAAGTGTTTTTCGTCGGCATCTGGGACTACCTGCTCGCGCTGCCGGAAATCAGTTTCACCGTGTGGTCTGATGATGGCACCGAGAAGGGTGCGGCTCTGGCCGGATGGCAAGGCGGCTGGACAGTGTTCTATTGGGCCTGGTGGATTGCCGTGACGCCGTTTGTCGGCCTGTTCCTGGCCCGGATTTCACGCGGTAGAACAGTGCGTGAATTCATTCTTGGCGCGATGATCATTCCGTCGATCATGTGCTTTATCTGGTTTGCCTTTATCGGTGGAACGGCCATTGATCTGGAACTGAGCGGCGCGGCCGAAAACGCGATCCTGGGCGTTGGGATTTCCGATCAGCTCTATGCCACACTTGCGGTCCTGCTCAGCGACGGGCTGACCTGGGTTTTCTCGGTTATCGTCGTCGTATTGCTGCTGACCTATCTGGTGACATCCGCGGACTCGGCTGTGTTGATCATCAACACGATCAACGCGGCCGGTGACGATGGTCCAAAGGCGCGCCCCCATATCATCTTTTGGGGTATAGCGCTGGCATTGGTCGTTGGCGCCCTGCTCGTTGTCGGTGGCCTGAAAGCCATTCAAACCGCGATGGTCATCGCCGCGTTGCCGTTCAGCTTTGCGATGGTACTGATGGGCTTTGCACTGATCAAGGCGATCATCAACGATAGCCGCCGGAACGCGGCAGGAGTCGCATCGACAGTGGATGATGAGGATCCGTTACCGGCTGAGTAACGGCACACAATACTCCCAGAGCGCCCGCATGACCTGTTGCGGGCGCTCTTTCAGCAATCAATCTGGGGAGGGCTTTGTCAGGTTCTCTGCTCGATGAAGGCGGATTTTTGCCCCGACAGCCGCACACCAGGTCCGCGCGCATTGGCAACGAACTCCGGCCCATAGCACGTCGGGAAGATTAGCCGCTGAGAGGCTATGGCCACGCGCGCAGCCCTCAAATCGCGCAGCGGGTAGCCAAAACCGGGTCTCAGGTCTCAACAGTGGTTTTTTGTAAACCACACCGCGGAGGAGGCCGGGTATGACCGCCACCTATTCTACTGCGCCGACCTTACTGGTCGCCATCGACATTTCCAAACACCGCCACGAAGTTCTGATCGGTGATCCCGGCAAGAAGCGCCGCCGCCACAGCCGCTCGATCCAACTGAAACTGACCTGCCAGACTGGATCTCGCAGCGGCACGGCGCCCCCCCCGATATCGGAAGCTGCCATCTTGCCGGACCAGCTCGGTCATTTCAGCAACCAGTCAGCCCTGGTATTCCCGACCCCTTGGACGATGCCGCTGCGCCACCGGCGGGCACATGTTGAGCGCTTGACGCGGACGTGTGTGGTTGTATTGCCTGACGCATCAATCAATGACGATCTGCGCCTGTTTTGTGGTCTTCAACCGTTCGGCATTGGGCATCTCACGGCGAAGCGTTCCATTGAAACGTTCGCTGTATTCGTTCTCCTAGGGTGATCCCGGAAAGATCCGAATTGGGGTCACACCGACCTTCTCGAGCCAGCTCCGGGTTGCCTGGGATGCAAACTTCGGGCCGCAGCCGGTTTCGAGGGTGTGCCGTGACCAGATGCGGAAGCGCATAATTGTCCCGGTTGCGTCAGGCGTATTATCGAGCTCAGGATTTCTCCCGTGCGTTAGGACCTAAGCATCAGGGCCCTATTTCTCCGCGCTGAATGCCAGCTGGCCGCATCGGTAAGGAGCACGGCGCAGAAACATTTGAATGGGGTTTTCCACATTCCCGTTGTCTCCGGCCATCCCGATTTTCGCCTTCCTGGCCTATATTTGTCCAGATATCGGAGATCAGCAGGACTGGGCCTGAACACGCGTTTGCGCGAACGGGAAAGGCTTGCCCCAGGAACAGAAGGACAGGTCATGACCGAACGCAGGACCCACATGGTCAAGTTCCGCTTGAGCGAGACTGAGAATCAGCAGCTGGAACAGATTGCCAGGCAGAGCGGCTTTGCAACAAAAGCAGGTTATCTGCGCCATGCAGCGCTGGAGGCAGGCGGTGGTGATGCGGCCCTTGCAGAGGAGATCGGAAAACTCGGTCTGGCGGTCAACGCCCTGCACGGCCGTGTGCCCGCCTCCCGGATCGGCCGTCTCGCCGAAGCGGTCTGCCAGCTGGCCGAGGCTTTGGCCATGCGCGGGGCGGCACGCTGATGCGCCCATACGTGACCTTCCACAAAACCGCCCAAGCCGCCGTCGCTTACATTTTCGACGATGGCGCGGAAATTATTGGCGGCACGATCCCGGTTCTGCCCCGGCGTCGGCTTAGTCAGTATCTCGAACATCTCGCGGCGGGTCATGACATCATTCATATGACGCTGTCCTTGCCCGAAGGCTTGCGCGCAAGCAGCGGCCAATGGACCCGGATTTTCCTGACGGCGCTGCGCGAAACAGGTTTCCCGGAATTCGCAACCCCATGGCTGGCCGCGCGCCACCCCGGCAAAAGTTGCGACCATGTCCATTCGGCCATCGTATCCAGGACCTTTTCAGGGTGGGTGGTGAGGCCCCGGGTATCCCGAAGAAACACCGACCGGGTGCATGGGATGCTGGCGCGACATCTGGGCCTCGAAAGGCCTGTATATTTCGATCCGAAAATCCCCGACCTGACCCCGCCAGTGCCGCAGCGCAACCTGACCACCGACCTCCGCCGCCAGTTACATACCGACCTCGGCTCAGTGTTCCGGCACCAGCAGCCACGGTCCCTCCCCGAGCTAGACGCCGCCATGGGTCTTGCCCCCGGTGAGTTTCGGCGCACCCGGACCCTAAACACGCACAGGACCAAAAGCGATCTCTGGGTGAATGGTGCAGGCAGCGTGCTAGGCGGAAATCTCGGTCCGGCTTGGGAACCACGGCACCTGCGCAGCCGCCTCGAATTCGCCCGCAAATTGGACGAAGCACGAAGGTTTCTGGAAGCCGCTAGTTTTTTCAATGCCCTTAACCAATACAGACCCGAATTCACGGAGTTCATACATGACCACATCCGTACCGAAAACGCTTCACCTGCCCGAGGACCATCAGGTGCTTCTCGACCAATTGATCCGAAACGAGGAACACATCAGAGTGTTGCACCCGCTACTCGCGCTTCTGGAAACGCCCGAGCGGGACTCCAAGACTCTGGCGCAAGGGCTTCTGTCAGCGCTTCTACAGGTCTCCGAGGACCTGCGCCTTGGCCGTCAGCAGCAGGAAGCCAACCAGCAGCAGATGGCCGCCCTCGAACGAAAGCTCGACAGCGTGCTGACCATCCTGAACCTGCCCCTGGAGTGACATTTGGCATCCTCTTGCGGCATGTCATCGCCTGCATCGGCGCAGGTCGCGGTTCTTGGCAGATTGCCCGCCAAGACGGGGAACTCCCTCTTCGCATCATGTTCGGCGATGGCAGCTTTGCCGCCGCCGGACCCCGCAGGGCTCTCGTGCGCGGCCCAGGAGGTGAGGCTGAGCAATTCTGCTTGTCCTTTGCCCCCTTGATTGCGCCTTCCCTTAAGATCCCTGTCCCGGAGGAGTACAGCGGCCCGTCGCTCGAGTGATTGGGCCCATCCGGAGGATTGGAAGCTGCTTTTAGGCTGCAGCCCGACCGAGATAGGATGTGACTTCCTCCGGTCTGTTGAACCGTTCGGGTAAGAACAGCTCTGCAGAAAAATGCGCCGCCGCCGTTTCGCCTACGCCGATGACCGAGGTGAGGTGCTTGAACCAAGCCGCCAGGCGGCGGTCCTGGCTAATACTGCCTCCTGCACCGTTGGCAGCGAAGCGCAGGAAGCACCATTTGCAAAGTCGGCCGTTTGACGCAACCAGCCGAGGTTTTGTGCTGCAGCGCAGCCCGCCGTTTCTGCCGTTCGCTGCGACTGCGAGGTGCTGGAGCCGGTGAACTCACACTGCGCCGGACGCAAGCTGTCGTTCGCCGCGGCTGCAGCATGGGTTGCCAAATACATCTGCTTGGCACAGGGAGCCGACATTGGTGCCATATGCAGCGGACGGCAGGAGCGAGACCAATGTCGAATTCTGCGCCTGCCGCCGAGTGACTGTGACCTGCCCCCCGCAAAATCCCTCACCATGAAGTAGAGTCTGCCCAACCTATGTAGGAGCAGACGAATGCGTAAGAGCCGTTTCACCGAGGCGCAAATCATCGGGATGATCAAAGAGCAGGAAGCCGGGATGCCGACAGCGGAGGTGTGCCGCCGGCACGGCCTGAGCCCGGCAACCTTTTACAAGCTGAAGTCCAAGTATGGCGGCATGGAGGTATCGGAGGCCGCGCGGCTGAAGGCGCTGGAAGATGAGAATGCCAAGCTGAAGCGGCTGCTGGCAGACACGATGCTCGACAACGTGGTTTTGAAAGACCTGCTGGGAAAAAGCTGACGACACCGAAAGAGCGGCGAGAGGCAGCGCTCAATGCAATGCGGGATCATGACATCTCGCAGCGCAGGGCCTGCCGGCTTGTCGGCGTCGACCCCAAGACGGTCCGGCGCGAACGCCCGCCGGACCATCCTGAGATCCGCCAGGAGATGAAGGAGATCGCTGGCAAACGCCGCCGGTTCGGCTACCGGCGGATCGGCGTGCTGCTTGAGCGAAAAGGCATGATCATGAACCACAAAAAGCTTTACCGCCTCTACCGGGAGGAGGGCCTTGCAGTGAAACGGCGGCGGAGGCGCAAACGCGCCCGGGGCTCGAGAACGCCGATGCCCGAAGCCACCCAGCCCAACCAGCGCTGGTCCCTGGATTTCCTGGCAGACAGCTTCGGCGCGCCGCGGAAGTTTCGCATCCTGGCCGTGAATGACGACTGCTGCCGGGAAAACCTGTGCCTGGCGGCAGACACCAGTATTTCAGGTGAGCGTGTTGCCCGGGAGCTGGACGCGCTCGTCCGGCTCTACGGAAAACCTGCTTGCATTGTCAGCAACAACGGCACGGAATTCACCAGCCGGACAATCCTGAAATGGGCCGACAGGAACGGCGTGGATTGGCATTACATCGACCCCGGAAAACCGCAGCAGAATGCCTTTATCGAGTCATTCAACGGCAGCCTGCGGGACGAGCTTCTCAATGAAGAACTGTTCGATACCCTGGACGATGCCCGCCGCAAGCTGGCGCTGTGGCGCTACGATTACAACAACGTCAGGCCGCACTCTTCGCTGGGGAACAGAACGCCAAAGCAAGCGCGGCAGGCGCTTGAGCTATTTGAGGGCTCCGCGCTTGCCGCGCTTGCCAAGCCCGAGACCGACGATTACCAAAACCAAACCCGCAGACTCTCCTCATGAGCGAGGGACCAACGGGGGGCAGGTCAAAGGCACGGTCGCGGCGAAGTCGCCGGCAATCTCGGGGATGAGGCCGACGATGACGAACTCGGTCGTGCCGATCGCGAAGGCCGCGATGGCCAGGGCAAAAACTGCGATGGACATGATAACCTCATCTTACCGGAGAGCCGCGGCGACGGCCTGCGCGATGTCTTCATCGCCCTCGACAGTGGCACCGGCCACGCCGACCGCGCCAAGGAAGGTGCCTTCCTCGTCACGGAGTCCGACCCCACCACCGAAGCTGATCAGCCCGCCATTGGTGTTCTCGATCGTGTAGATCGCGCCCGAGGGGCGCGCCCCTGCGCCAAGCGCGATGCTGTCGGTCTGGAACAGGGCCGCGGTGCGGGCTTTTTTCTGTGCCACGTCGATGGCGCCGAGAACCGCGCCTTCCATACGCTCGAACCCGGCGAGCTGGGCGCTGGCATCAACGCAAGGTGGACAGGCGACGACTCGCCCGCCCTTGGAACACGCGACCTCGTTTTCGCGCAAGATCGACTGCGACGTCGGTTCACTGGTTTCAGTCCAGATCCGACTCGGGAAGAACGAGGTAAATAAGAACCCCCAACATCGTCATGAAAATCCGGAAGGCACTTGGTACTCCATTCCAAGTCTCAGACATCCACATACCGAACCACTCGCCGCCCATCGACATGAAGCCCACTTGCCACGTGAGAAACCCCAACGTCAGTCTAGCAATCGCCACCGCCTTGCTCTTATTGAATTCGACCGCTGGCGCGCTTCTGTTCGTCAGAAGTTTGAAGCCGCCGATCCAGCAGAGAAGCGCTGTCAAAGCCTCGAGAAGGATAATGAACAGATAGCCGGCGTGGTGCATCCAAGGAGATTCTATTGCCCGATACTTGATACTGGCCTCCGGGAAAATCGTGTCCATCGAAAACACGTGCTGCACGAATGCGAAATTCGAGCCGTAGTCGGTGACATTCCCGAACACGACGAGCGATGCGAAGAAAGCGATAGCCATGACTAGGAAGGATTTGGAAAGCCGTAGTATCATATCTTGCGGTCCCATATTTCGTATTTGGGCGTCTTCAAATGGCGTAGGGGCCGGATTGCAGGGCCCTGCTGACCATACGGCTCCCACGGCCGCTTGCTATCGAGGGTCACGACCGAAACTCCGCCTGCGCATCAGTCAGCCGCATCGCGAGGTACGCCAGCAGCGCGTAGATCAGTGCCAAGACCCAAAGAACCCGAAATTGCCCGGTAACATCAGACAGCGCGGCACCCATCTGGTTGATGCGCACGGCGGCGTCGATGCCGGAGGTTGACGGGACGAGGCTAGCCACCCACTGCAAGAGCTCGGGCATCGCCTCGCTCGGCCACGCGATACCGGCCATGAAAAACAGCGGCAATCCGAGCAGACTGCAAACAAGCTGGACGATCAAAGCATCCCGCAGAAGCGCTGCAAGGAACAGGCCAAGCGCCGACGCGGCTAGGCTGAACGGGATCGCGATCGCGAGGCTCGACCAGACATCGCCAATGCGCGGAATGTTATAGACGTAGGGGATGATGATCGTGGCCACTAGGTATAGGAACACGCCGGGGATCATGTAGGCGAGCAACTTGCCGGCAGTGGCAATGACCGGCGGGGCACTGACCCTTGGGGCTTCTGAAGGCAGGGTGTTCAGCAGACCCACCCCCATCAGCAGAAGCTGCTGAACGATCAACAGAAAGACGGCCGGAACCACATAGCTGGCATAGCCGCCCTCGGGGTTGAACAGCGGGATCATGTTGATGCGTATTGGTGAAGCCACCGCGAGCGCCTCCTCCGGGTTCATCCCGTCGACGGCAAGCTGTCCGATCACCACGTTCGTCCCGAGCCGTTGAATGGCGGTGCCGATGGCCGATCGCAGCTTAGAGAAGATGAGGAAATAGCTGGCGTCTCCGTAAAAAGCGACCGCCGCCTGCCGTCCGCTCAACACCTCGCGTTCGAAATGCTGCGGAATGAAAAGATAGCCCGAGACCCTGCGCTCGAAGACGGCGCGCTCGGCCGAGGCCACATCGGGCAGCTTCATGACGACACGGGCGTTCTGCGACACGTCCACGTCGCGGGTGAGCTGCCGCGAGGAGGTCGTGTCGTCCCGGTCCACCACCGCGACCGCGACTTCTCGCAAGACCTCGGAACTGTAGGGTTGCGGATAATAAAGTCCGAGAATTGCGATTGCGATGAAGAAGATTGCGAAGATGCGGCCGTTGCTGACGAGGTTATCCAGTTCGCCACGCACGACAGAAAGAAAGGTTGTCATGGACTACATCTCCGGCGCCGCTGCTTGACCCGGCGGTTGCGTGCCCGCAGTGGCCGCTTTCCGTGTGATCCGGACGAGGATGAAAAGGAGGAACGACACTGCGACCGCGAGATAGACAAACTGGTGATGCAGGATCGCAAGCGACACGTCCACTGGCGCCCCTCTCACAGTCTGGTCGATCCGCAATGAAACGTAAGGAGTCGCCGGAAAGATGTTGCCCCACCAGATCGAGAAGGCGTTCATCGCCTCGCGCGGGAACGAGACCCCGAGATAGCCGAACGAGGGAGAGACAGTCAGTGCCAGGACTGACAGCGCCGGCGGTGGCGACCCGATAAAAAGCGCGGCAAGCGCTCCCAGGATTTGACAGGAAAGAAGAAAGACCAGCGCCGACAGAGCCAGGAGCCAGCCCGAACCGTCGAGGGGCAATCCGAAATACCCGAACATGATAATGTCGCACACAGCGTGAACCAGGCAAGCGACGATCGTCAGTGGCAAGAGTTTGCCCAGGACGGCCGGCACGATGCCGCCGCCCAGACGGCGCAGGATTCTCAGGCTGTGGGGCGTTTCGACGTCCAGCGCAACGCTGTAGCAGGTCGCGAGCGACGTCGTCAGTTGCAACACCGCGACCACAAGTGCGGCGAGCAGGAAGTGGCTGTAATCGAGTGCGGGATTGAACAGGCCATGGGCGTCCATCGCAACCGGCTGAACGGCAATCGCCGCCTCATCTGCGGACATGCCGCGTGCCATGCGCGACGCCGCCTGAACCTGCGCCGCGATCGAAGGCAGGGCCGACGAAACGCCGCGCGCCGAGAGGTTGCCGGCAACCATCATCTGCGTGTTGTAGAAAAACGTGATCTCGGGCCGGCGGCCAGCCATGGCGTCGCGCGTGAAGTTTTCCGGAACCAAGAGCAGTCCCTGGTAGCTGCCGGAAAGTATCCCGCGTTTCGCTTCCTCCAGATCGACGACTTTCGTCTTGATCCGGATGTCCGGCGCGGCATCGACGAGATGCACAATCTGGCGAGAGCCGGGGCTGTCATCCTGATCGAGCACGGCGATGGGAAGTTCCGTCGCGATGCCGCGCGCATAGACGCTCGCCAGGATCAAGAACATCGCAATCGGGATGATGCTTGCGAGCAGGACCAGAAACGGACGGCGGATGAGCCACCGGACTTCGCGCCTGAAGACGAGCCAGAATCCGGGTCGGACAGTTTTCCTCCTCATCGGCCTTAGCGTTCCGTCACCGGGACGCTCACGACCGCGCTCATACCGGGCCGCAACCCTTCCACCGGCTGGACAGGCTTGCCGCGAATTTCAAATGTGCGCAGGTCGAAATCGCCTGTCGCACGCGTGGCGCGCCATGCCGCGAACTGCCCCAGCACGTTCATCAAGGTAACGCGCGCCACGACCTCCCTGTCGGCCAGGGCTGGCACCCGCACCGTGCGGACATCGCCGATCTCGATGCCTTCGAGAAAATCTTCGCGCACATTGAACGTGAACCACAGATCATTCATATCGACGAGAGAGATCAGGGGGGCGCCCGGACTGAAGTTCTCGCCGATCTCGGCGACGCGCGTTGTCACGAGGCCGCCGACGGGTGCCTTGACCGAAAGCTCGCTGATCTGCGCTTGCACGGACTGCAGGGCCGCTTCGGCCTCTTCGACCCTCGCCCGGGCCAGTTGCCGATCCGCCTCGCTCGCCCCTTCTTTCGTCAGCTGCAGCGTCGCTTGCACAACGTCCCGCCGCTTCAGGGCGGAGTCGCGATTGCGCACTGCAACATCCAGCTGAGCTTGGGAGAAGGCGGGGGATTCGCGCAGCCTCTGCAAGCGTTCCAGTTCGTGCTCTCTCAGTCCCAGCTCGGCCTCGGCGGCTTCATGCTCCGCCTGCCGCGCGGCCACTTCCTCATCGCGCACGGTGATGATGCGCTCATAGTCGGCCCTGGCAACTTCGACGGTTGCCTTGCGAGTCTGCAGTGACGCCTGGAGTTCGGGAGATTCCAGCATCACCAGCAAATCGCCCTTCCCGACGGTGTCGCCGACATCTGCACCCAATTCCACGACGCGGCCCGAAACCCGCGCAGAGACATCGTAGCGATCGGCGGACACCTCTCCCTGAAGAATAATCGGATCGGGGCGCGTGGCGAACCACACCCCGAGACCGGCGATCGCCAACACGCCGATAAGGACCGTGAATTTCTTAGTTGAAGTACCTGCCATTGCTTCGCCTTCGCTATTTCAGCTCTGAACTCATTTCAGGAAAGTTGATCGTCAAACGGCTCTCGGCCATCCCGGACCCAAGGATAGGGCAGTCCGGCGATACGTGACTCAGAACGATGACTTTCATCCAACCCTATTGAACAGTCTGCAGCAGTAGGTCGCGGCGCCCTTGGCCCCATGTCGCAGAGACAGGGCTGATGACCACTGTATAAAAAGCTTCGGCTCATGATTTCGTGCGGGAGCATATGGTGTCGCTCAGCGTTTCCTGCATTAGTCACGTACCTGCGGATGCCTGGTACGAAGTTCAACCAGTATACTTTTGGTAACCTGACGGTTGCGCAAGAAACTACGCACAGAGCGGCTTCAGCAAATGAGCGGCAAAAGTTCGTGCGGCGCGGGGTGGTCGGCGTGACCGGCGCCATCCGCGTTGTCCCGCTTGAGTGTCAGCAGGTCATTAAAGAGGCCAGTTTTCATTCACAGCAATACAACCTCGCTCTCTGCTGGCAAAGTCACGACAGTTTCATACTTTTCCTCAATCAATTCACGCTTGATCTTCATCGTCGGTGTCAAGAACTCGTTTTCCACGGTCCATTCATCAGGCACGACGATGATCCGGCCCAACTGCTCGTGCCTCCCAAGCTGGGCATTGACCCTGTCCAGAGATTGGCTCAACGATTGCCGAATTTCATGCTCCGGGACGCCATCAGTGGTTTCATGTGACAGGACGGCAAGGGCAACGGGCTGAGGTAGGCCGCTGCCGACCACGCAGACCTGCTCAATATGCTCGTCCTCGAACAACAGGCTTTCGATTGGCACCGGTGCAATGTATTTCCCTTTGGCTGTCTTGAAGATATCCTTCACGCGCCCGGTGATCCGCAGGTATCCGTCACTGTCTATTTCGCCCTTGTCACCCGTGTGCAGCCATCCGTTCGACAAAACCTCTTCGGTTTTCGCAGGTTCCTTGTGATAGCAGGAAAACACCCCGTCCCCGCGCACAAGGATTTCGCCCTCGGCCGATATCTTGATTTCCGTTCCAGGAGTTGGGTCGCCAATCGTGCCCACCTTGTCGGAGCGATAGGGGTAGTTGACGGTCGAGGCCCCACCCGTCTCGGTCATGCCCCACCCTTCGCTTATGTTGATCCCCAGTCTTTCAAACCAATGCAGGATGGCCGGTGAAATCGGGGCCGAGCCGGAAATGCATATGCGGGCGTTCTGCAGGCCAAGCTGGGTCTTAATTTTCTTACGGACGACATTGCCCAAAACGGGAAGGCGCAGCAGGAGATCCAGTTTGCGTTGGGGCATTTTTCCCAAAACGCCCGAATGAAACTTCATCCAAAGACGCGGGACCGACTGGAAAACCGTCGGAGATGCATTCCGCACATCTTCGGCGAAGGTATCGAGGGAGTCCACAAACGAAACCGAAGCTCCATGGTACAGACTGCCATGTTCAATCACGCCCCGCTCGAACGCATGCGCCAGTGGCAGATACGAAATCAGGCGATCCTCGGGTCGCAGTTCCAGTTTCTCCATCGGAGCCTTGCCGCCATAGGCCATGTTGCGACAGGTCAATTCAACGCCCTTGGGTTTGCCGGTGGATCCGGACGTATAGACAATTGTCAAAAGATCGTTCAACGAAGCTCTCGCAACGGGCTGCAACGGATCATGCGACTTGATCAGATCCTGCCACCGGTGATCGCAATGCAAGGTTAGATAGGTCATTGCAATTGTGGTGATATCCTTGGGCAATCCTGACTTGACCAGAGTCATGTCATCCAGCTTGCCGATGAAAGCCACCTTGGATTCACTGTGTTCAAGGATATACCGGATCGTTTCCGACGATGCCGTCGGATAAACTGGCGCCGACACCAGCCCGGCGGCCTGGATCGCAAAATCTGCAATGAACCATTCAGCACTGTTCTTGGCGATGATGGCGACCCGGTCACCGGCTTCCAGCCCCATCGAGAGCAGAGCGCTAGCCATGCGACGTGTCTGATCCCAGACCGTTGCCCAGGTCATTTCGCGAATTTTTCCGTGTTCCGGCTGCCGCAGATAAACACTCTGAGGGCGTGTTCGCGCCCAGTGTTCCAACAAATCAATCGGGCATTTCAGGTCTGTAGCATTCATATCACGTCCTCCCCACGTGTTTGTTTCTTGGTTCCGCGCATCAAGCGGGTGTCAGGTCGGCGAAATCCATTCGCCGAGGACCTCTTTGGTATGTTCGCCCGGCTTGGGTGCAGGTCGATCCGGACGGTTCGGTACATTGCGAAATCTGGGTGACGGTGCCGGATGCAGTTGCCCATCGAACTCCACGAAGGTCTCCCGCGCTATATTGTGAGGATGCGACGGAGCCTCTCCCAGCGACAGAACCGGCGCGAAACACACGTCAGTGCCCTCCATGATTTCGCACCACTCGTCACGCGACTTGCCCTTGATCACGCGTGCCAGCTTGTCTTTCATGTCCGGCCATCTGGCCGGGTTCATCTGCGTGGCAAAAACGGGATCATCAGACAGGCCGGTTTTCTCCATCAGAACTGCAAAAAACTGTGGTTCGATTGACCCGATGCTGATGTATTTTCCGTCCGCACATTCATAGGTGTCATAGAAAGGCGCGGCGCCGTCGAGAAAGTTGGATCCGCGCTGATCCTGCCAACGCCCCATACCCTTGAGATCATGGAACATGGCCATCAAAAGTGCGCTGCCATCGCTCATCGCAGCGTCGATCACCTGCCCCTCACCTGTGGTTTTCGCGCGCAATATCCCGGCAAGCATTCCCATGGCGAGGAACATCGCACCACCGCCATAGTCCCCCACAAGATTCAGCGGAGGCGAAGGCGGAAACTCTGGTTGCCCCATCGCGCCCAACGCACCGGAAATCGCGATGTAGTTCAGGTCGTGCCCAGCCGCCTGCGATAGGGGGCCCTCCTGGCCCCATCCCGTCATGCGCCCGTATACCAACGCCGGGTTGCGCGCCAACGCCACGTCCGGGCCAAGGCCCATGCGTTCCATCACACCGGGACGAAACCCTTCGAACATGGCGTCAGCAGTTTCAATCAGTTTGAGCGCCGTCTCAACACCGTCAGCGCTTTTCAAGTCCAGCGCCACCGAACGGCGGCCACGTCCCGTGACCGGCCCAACGCCTTGAGGTGTTACGCCGGGACGGTCGATCCGCACCACGTCTGCCCCTAGGTCGGATAAAAGCATGCCGCAAAACGGGCCTGGCCCAATGCCAGCAAACTCCAGAATGCGAATGCCACTTAGCGGTTTCTCTTGCATCATGTCCTCCGTTCCAACCCCGGCAAATTGCAAAGGCACCTGCTAACGGAAGGGAAGCCATAGACCGAACTGCAAATCCAATCTATTTTACAGTGGCAATATCTAATTTAGGAATACGATGTTCACATCGACCAAGCTCCGGCAGATCGTTGCCATAGACAGGGCGGGATCGCTCTCCGCCGCATCAAAGGTTCTGAATGTCAGCCAGTCGACGCTCACCAAGGCCGTTGCCGACGTGGAACAGGACCTTGGTCTGGTAATCTTTCACCGCACCGCCCGTGGGGTGTCAGCAACGCCTGAAGGACGGGAGTTTTTAAATCGAGCCGAAAGGATCGTCGCTGATTTCGACATGCTGGTTGAGGATACCCGATCCCAGAAGGAACAGATCGACCAGTTTCTGCGGGTTGGCATTTCTCCGGCCTCGCAGGAAGGTCTTTTTAACCGCGCCATTGCTCATTTGTTGAAAACCAGCCCGGATATTTGCCTGAACTTGGTGGGCCTGCCGGTTGAGCGTGGGGTCCGGATGTTGAAGCGCGGAGACCTCGATCTGCTGTTTGCTCCAACTGAAGACTTGGCACGAGAGCCAGACTTTTCCGTCGAAGAGCTAGGCACATTCCATCCCCGGCTCTTTTGCCGCAGAGGGCATCCCATTCTGTCAGAACCACAGATTTCGCTGGAACTGATCGGACGATACCGAGTGGTCTCGCCTGATTATCATGTCGGTTATGCGCAGCGCTTCGCCGAGTTTCTGTTGCAGGGCGAGGTCGATCCACGTCGCGGGCTGCACATCATCGAAAACTTTGTCGTGACCCAAACGGCAGTCGCTGAATCCGACCTGATTGGCATTGTCAGCAGCACCTATGGCAGTACGCGCAGTTTCCAGAAGAACTTTGCGCTGCTTGATCTGGATGTCTTCCCTCCCCTGAATATGGGCGTTGCGCATCTGTCGCGCTGGCTGCCAAGCCGGGCCGTTCGCGCCTGTCTTGCCGCAGTTCGGAAATTCCCGCCTGATGCTGACGCCTGAAGACTTCTTCTGAGATATTCATTTTTTAGATATTAAGGTATTCATTTCGATTTGAGTAAGGGTGCGCCCGATGTTTCTCTTCCAGCCAAATGGACTGGAGGACTCCAATGTTGCACCGCACCCTCTTTGAACCGGAACACGACATGTTCCGCGAAGCGTTTCGCAAGTTCGTCGAAACCGAGATCACCCCACATCACGCGGCATGGGAGACTGACCAACATATCAGCCGGGATGCGTGGCGGAAGGCTGGCGAACAGGGTTTCCTATGCCCAACCATCCCCGAGGAATATGGTGGCGCAGGCGTGGACCGCCGGTTCAGCCTCATCATCCTCGAAGAACTCTACGGGGCGAACGCGAGCGGTCCCGGTTTCGCGCTGCATTCCGACATTGTCGCCCCTTACATCCGGAATTACGGCACCCCGGAGCAAAAGCAAACCTGGTTGCCGAAAATGGCCACGGGCGAGGTCATCGGCGCCATCGCTATGACTGAACCGGGTACGGGGTCTGACCTGCAGGGCATCAAGACACGGGCCGTGGCGGATGGTGACGAACTGGTTCTGGATGGTGAGAAGATCTTCATCACCAACGGTTTCATGGCCGATCTTGTTATCGTCGCCGCACAGGTTGTTGATCCGACCGTGGGTGGCGCACCGAAACTGTCACTGGTGCTTGTCGAAGCCGGCCGCGACGGGTTCACCAAGGAAAAACCGTTGAAGAAACTGGGCCAAAAAGCTCAGGACACCTGTATCCTGAACTTCTCAGGCGCACGCGTTCCCAAATCAAACGTCCTTGGCGGAGAAAAGGCCGTCGGTGGCGGGTTGATGATGCTGTTTGGTGAACTTGCCTGGGAACGGCTCATGATCGCCATCGGCGCAGTAGCAGGTGCCAAGTTCTGTTACGAACAGGCACTTAGCTACACCAAAGAGCGCCAGGCCTTTGGACGCCCCTTGGCCGAGTTTCAGGATGTGCGGTTCAAGCTCGCTGACATGAAGGTCAAAATCTCAGCGGGACAGGCCATGGTTGACCAATGCATGACCAATCTTGCCCTCGACAAACTGCGGGCCGAAGACGCCGCCGGCGCCAAACTCTGGTGCAGCGAAATGGCGTTTGAAGTGGCGGACTCAGCGCTGCAAATGCATGGCGGCTATGGTTACATGCAGGAATACCCGATCACTCGCGCCTTTGCCGACATTCGGGCGCATCGCATCTACGGTGGCGCCAACGAGATAATGAAAGAACTGATCTCGCGCAAGCTCTGATCGCCAAAAGAAAAACTCCGACACAAAGAGGTACTCTGATGTCTCAGGCATATATTTATGACGCAGTGAGAACGCCGAGGTCCAAAGGCAAAGCGGGCGGCACGCTGAACGAAGTCAAACCGGTCCGATTGGCCGCAGGGCTGTTGGAGGCTCTGCAGGAACGCCATGACCTCGACACCGCGAAGGTCGAGGACGTCATCCTGGGATGCGTCGCCCCCTTGATGGATCAGGGCTCGTGCATCGCCAAGGCCGCTGCGATGTCCGCCGGATGGGACGAGGCCGTGCCCGGTATGCAGCTTGACCGGTTTTGCGGATCGGGGCTTGAGGCGGTGAACATCGCCGCCGCCAAGGTCGGCTCGGGCCAGCAGGACCTGGTCGTTGCGGGCGGTCTGGAATCGATGAGCCGCGTGCCGCTCGGATCCTCCGGCGGCCCAATGCTCTTTGACCCGGAATTCGTCATCGAAAACAAGTCCGCCCCGCAGGGGATCGGCGCTGATCTGATCGCCACGATCGACGGATACAGCCGCGAAGATGTCGACGCCTTTGCCGTGGAAAGCCAGCGCCGTGCGGCGCATGCGCGGCACAATGGCTGGTTCGACCGCTCGGTCGTGCCGGTCCGGGATGAGTCCGGTCTGGTCATTCAGCAACGTGACGATTTCATCAAACCCGGCACCGATATGCAGAAGCTGGGGTCGCTGAAGGCCTCGTTCGCGCAGATGGGCGGCTTTGGTTTTGACGACATGGCGCTGGCGAAGTACCCCGAAGTACAGGCCATCAACCACGTCCACACGCCCGGCAACAGCTCGGGGATCGTTGACGGGGCATCGGCGGTCATGATCGGCTCGGAACAGGCAGGCAAGGATCTGGGGATGGAGCCGCGCGGGCGGATCGTCGCCTCAACCGTCATTGCCACCGACCCGGTCATCATGCTGGCCGGTCCGGGACCGGCGGCGCACAAGTGCCTGGAAAAGGCGGGACTGTCCGTCAAGGACATCGACATCTGGGAAATCAACGAAGCCTTCGCCTCGGTCGCCCTGCGCTACATGAAGGATCTGGGCATCGACCACGAGATCACAAACGTCAACGGCGGCGCGATCGCGTTGGGCCACCCGTTGGGCGCAACCGGCGGCATGCTGGTTTCCACCGTGCTGGACGAGCTTGAGCGGCGGGATGCCAAACGGGCAATGGTGTCGCTGTGCGTCGCCGGCGGCATGGGAATTTCCACGCTTATCGAGCGCGTTTGAGAAGGAAGAGTCACATGGGCGAATTTACATACGAAAAAGACGCAGACGGCATCGTGACCGTGACCATGAATATGGACGGTCCCGTGAACTCGATGAGCAAAGAGTTCGGGCCGCTCTATGCCGACATGGTGAACAAGCTTGAGGCCGAAGCGGGGCTGAATGGCGTCATTCTGACCTCGGGCAAAGAAACGTTCTTTGCCGGGGGTGACCTCAAGCGGCTGGTGGCGATCGAGCAGGATCAGCTGCAGGACGTGTTTGACGAGGTCGAGGGCATCAAGGCTGATATGCGCCGTCTGGAAAAGCTGCCGGTTCCGGTGGTCGCCGCGATCAACGGCGCGGCTTTGGGCGGCGGCTATGAGCTTTGCCTTGCATCAAACCACCGTATCGCCGCGGAAAACCCGAAATCCAAGATCGGCCTGCCCGAGGTCACGCTGGGCCTGTTGCCCGGTGGCGGCGGCGTTGTGCGCCTGACCTGGCTGCTGGGACTGGAAGCTGCGATGCCATTCCTGTTGGAAGGCAAGCAACTGGCCCCTGCCGCAGCCCTGAAGGCGGGGCTGGTGCAGGAAGTTGTCGAGGCTGACGCCCTGCTGACCCGCGCCCGCGAATGGATCCTCTCCGTTCAGGGCGACGAGACGGCGGCAAGGCAGCCCTGGGACACCGAGGGCTATTGCATTCCCGGAGGCGGGTCGAACTCGCCCAAATTGGCCCCCAAGATTGCGGGCGCTTCGGCGATGCTGTTCCAGAAAACGCGCGGTCTGCTGCCTGCGCCGGCCAGGATTCTGGACGTCATGGTCGAAGCCGGCAAGCTGGATTTCGACACGGCGCTGCGCTATGAAACCCGCCAGTTCTGCGCGCTGCTTGTGTTGCCCGAAGCGAAGAACATGATTTCGACCTTCTTCTTTGGTCTCAATCAGGTCAATGGCGGCGCCAGCCGACCCAAGGACATCCCGCGCAGCAAGGTGGGCAAGCTGGGCATTCTGGGTGCAGGAATGATGGGACAGGGGATCGCCTATTCCTCGGCCATGGCCGGCATTGAGGTCGTGTTAAAGGATATGACGCAAGAGGCTGCTGATCGCGGCAAAGCCTATACCGAGAAACTGCTGGCAAAACGTGTCCAGCGGGGCCGCATGGACGAGGCGAAAGCCGCCGAGGTTCTGGGCCGGATCAAAGCCAGCGCCGACATGGAAGACTTGCGCGGCTGCGACATGATTATCGAAGCTGTCTTTGAAAAGGTCGAAGTCAAGGACAAGGTGATCGCCGAGACCGAAGAGTATCTGGCCGAGAACGGGGTCTGGGGCTCGAACACCTCGACCCTGCCGATCACGCGGCTGGGGTCTAAAGCGCAGAACCCGAAGAACTTTGTGGGCCTGCACTTCTTCTCGCCAGTCGACAAGATGCCGCTGCTGGAGATCATCGCGGGCAAGGAAACCTCGGACGAGACGCAGGCGCGGGCGTTCGACTTTGCCCAGCAAATCCGCAAGACGCCGATTATCGTCGGGGACAAGACGGGTTTCTTCACCTCGCGCACGATCGGCACGAAGATCATCGAAAGTGTGCAACTGGTTGCCGAGGGGCATGATCCCCAGCGGGTGGACAACCTGTCCAGACTGATCGGGATGCCCACCGGGATGCTGTCGCTGCTGGACGAGGTGCAGATCAAGCTGGTGACGGACATCTATCGCACGCAGATCGAAATGGGCCTGCTGGACCCCGCCGAAGAACAAAACCCCGAGGCGCGGGCGATGCTGGCGGACATGCTTGACAATCACGACCGCCATGGCCGCGCGACCGGCAAGGGGTTCTACGACTACGCAGACGGCGGCAAGGCGATCTGGTCCGGCCTGTCCAAGTGGCGTAAGGATGATGCCGAGATTTCGGACCGGGACATTCAGGACCGCATCCTGTTCCGCCCGGTTCTGGAAAGCCTGCGGTGTCTCGAGGAGGGCGTTCTGCGCAGCGCCGCCGATGGCAATATCGGGTCGATCATGGGTATCGGAGCGCCGGTCCACACCGGGGGATACATACAGTATGTGAACACCTATGGCATGGATCAGTTCATCGCGCGCTGTGAGGAACTGGCCGGGAAGTACGGCCCGCGCTTCCAGCCCCCCGCAATCCTGCGCGAATACGCTGCGGAAGGGCGCATGTTCCAATAAGAGCGTCGGCGAGTACAGCTCCAATCTCCTTGGCCACTGTCGTGGCCAAGGAAGCACCAACGCGGGGATGCCAAGCCGTCTGGGCGTTGTGATCAGGCCAAGAAAAGCAAAACCCCGAGGGGTGGAGACGGGTCCGATGCGCTAATGACGGAGAGCTGTGTTTGTCGTCGGCTTTGCTCCCCTATCACGCAGCCTCCTGGAACAGTTTGTCGATGAAGGCGATCTCGTTGATCACCTTTGCATAGCTGTGCGCCTTGTCGGTGACGATTGTAAGCGGCTGATATCACCGAACGGTGTCTCGCGCTTGGCACAGAAATGCCCTTGCTGCCTTGGCATCCCGCCGCGCCGTCAGGCGGAAATCGATCAGCTGGCCGAACTGATCCACGGCCCTCCAAAGGTAACGCCAGCGCCCGCCCACACGAAGGTAGGCCTCATCGACATGCCATTGCAGTCCGCGCCAGGAGCGGTGCCGGGCTTGGGCCCGCTTCCGGTTTTCGGGACCAAACTTTCGCACCCATCGGTGAACCGTCGAGGCATCAACAGCAACACCCCGCTTGGCAAGCATATCCCGTACGTCCCGGTACGAAAGCGGGTAGCGGCAGTACCAGCGCACCGCCAGTAGGATGACCTCGCGCAGAAACCGGTGCCGCTTGAACGGATTGCGCCGGGACATCGCTCACTCCTCAGCTTCGGGCAACGATGTCTCTGACATCTCGATGGTTAATGCAACGGACTCCTATAGGACAAGTTCTCCGCGGCAACACCACAACTACGCACGCCATCAGAGCAGCAATAGAGCGATCGCAAGCTTCGAACTCGGAACTGAGCATTGAGCTTGGAATAGCGAGGTTCGAACGCGTCGATCAGTTTGGCCCAGTGCTCTATTGAAGTCTCGAGCGTACGCTCGAACCCGGCGAGTTGGGCGCTGGCATCAACGACAGCGATATTAATCGCAAAGCCATCCTGTGCAGCCTTGGCGCGCGCCGTGTCGATGACGGTGCGAATGATGTTCTGATGCATGGGATCGTCTCCTTGTCCTGCGGAGCGCCGCCCGCTTGCAAGGACCCACTTCGGACGTGACAGCCTTGTTGGAAAGGGGCGACCATGCGAGAGCGCAATTTATTCAGTGTTGCTGAACTTCGGCCGAAATTCTCAACATTTTCCACGCCGCATCGCGCATCCGGGCTTCGGTAAGTTCGCCTTTGGGACCGGTAATGGCGAGTGCAGCTCGAACCTCTCCCTGTTCCCTGACCGGGATCGAAACGCAGTGACGATCAGGCGTGAAGAATTCGAAGTCGAGTGCGAAGCCCAGACGGCGAACCTCCAATAATCGCGCGTCGGTCACTCCATCCTGCGACAGATCACGGCGATGCCGCACGCGTGTCTCCAACGCAGGCATGAAGGCAAGGAAGACAAGACCCACAGCCGTTCCTTCCAGTGGTTCCCGTCGGTCCACCGGCGAGTTCATGTCGTCAGCGCCCGGGCCGCACACATCAAGGTACAACGCTTGATCTCCGCTGGGAACCGCAAGATAGGAGGCAAATCCCGTCCACTCGGTGATCCGCACAAGCGCAGGCTGCAGCGATGCCCGCAAATGGTCGTCGTCGCCCGCGATCCGCGCAAGGTTGAGGATGCGCGCCCCGAGATAATAAGCACTATTACCGGAGCGGCGATGCAGGTAGCCGAGGTTCGAAAGCGTGCGAAGGATATTATGCACTGTGGTCATTTTAAGACCAGTGATGTCGGAAATCACGGCGAGCTGGGCACTGCCGCCCTGGCGGGCGATGACCTCAAGGATCACCGTGGCGCGTTCTACCGATTGAATGGTACTATCAGGCATAGGACCATATTCAGCAATGCTGGGCGTTTGTCACGCTCTTCCTGCCTCACAGCTCGGGGCGCGTGAACCATTCCATTGTGGCTATGGTGAGCATCGGATGCTGGCCTCAAAATAATCGCCCTGACCTACGGGGTCGCACGATGGCCCGTTGGCATCGCAGACCGCAGGCGAAACGGCCTCGGCTACGAAGATGAAACTGCGGCGCGCAGGCGTTCCGTCAGGTCGGCAATTTGATCGCGAAGCGCCCCGATATCCGTATCACCCCGGTCGACGGCTCGGGTGACGCAAAGACCGATGTCATGCGCCCTGTCCTCGAGACGCTTGCCCTTTTCCGTCAAGGTGACGGCCACGCGGCGTTCATCTTGAGAGCTGCGGCGGCGTTGAACCATGCCCGCGACCTCCATCCGTTTCAGCAACGGGGTGAGCGTGTTGGTTTCCAGGAACAGCACCTTCCCCAGTTCACCAACGGTCTGGCCGTCACGTTCCCACAGGGCAAGGAGAACCAGGTATTGCGGGTAGGTAAGCCCGAACTCCGCCAGCACCGGCCGATAAAGTCGTCCCATCGCGCTATTCAGTGAATAGATCGCAAAGCAGAACTGCTGATTCAGAGGCAGGGCATGTTTTGTCATCTTGTCGTCACACATAGATCGCAGGCGATATTATCGCAAGCGGTTGATCGATGCATAGCTACGCAATATATATCGCTCGCGATACAATCGCAGTCGATAAAAGGAACTCTCAATGTCTGTCTCCCCAATCTATACCGCCCATGGATCCGCAACCGGAGGCCGCGATGGCACAGCCAAGGTTGCCGGCACCGACCTGGTGCTGAACCTCGCCCCGCCGACCGAAATGGGCGGCAACGGCAATGGCTACAACCCCGAGCAGCTGTTCGCTGCGGGGTATTCCGCCTGCTACATCGGCGCGATGAAATTCGCGACCACCCAGGACGCTAGCCTGCCGAAGGTGCCCAGCGACGTGGAGGTCGAAACCGCTGTCGGCATCGGACCGCGCGACGCCGGGGGGTTTGGCCTGAAGGTCACGCTTGCCGTTTCGCTGCCCGGCGTCAACAAGGAAGCCGCCAAGCATCTAACCGACGCTGCTCACCAGCTTTGCCCCTATTCCAATTCAATCCGGGGCAACGTCGAGGTGACCACCGAAATCCGGTGACCACAGGCGGCGGCAAATCGTTTTAAAGGGAAATAGCCCCTCAAGCTTCGGCCGTAACATCTCGGTGCGGCCGAACTTCCTGGCGGGGGTCATGCTGCAGTTCGACCATGCCAAAGCCGTCGAAGGGACCGCCAGCACGGAAGTTGCGGCTGGCTCATCGCCCCCGGTTTCGCCTCGCGCGCCCCTCGCATCCTCTGGTCTGCCCCGCGCGGCCGCTTTAAGGGTAGACTGAGAACAAGGATGCACGTCTAACACCCGGTTGTGCAACGGTGCTCTGCCCCTGCAAAATCCAACTTTCGGTGACCCAAGCTTGGGGAGCAGCAAGAGTAGCCGAAAACTCTAGTTTCAGGCGGTCCACTTTCCAGGAGGCAAAGCATCTTCTGTCTTTGAAAGACCATGTGTCCAGAACCTAGCCGCTGTCTCCCATTTTGTTTTGCCTTATCAACACCTTGCTAATACGGACAGTTTCCCAGACATTGGCGAGCCTCAGCGGATCCTGTGCAATCATCTCATCGACCGCCTCTAGGTGCGGTGCTTCGAGCAGGAAGAAGCTACCGGTCATTGTTTCCTGATCCCCGATTGTGAGCGGCCCGGACAGCAGCACGGTCAGGCCGTGCGCGTCCGGTGCAGTATCCAGATAGGCGCGATGCGCAGCCAGGTGCGACAGGCGGCGCTCTACCGCATCCGGTTTATCGAGCGCATGGACAACGACATGCATGATTTACCTACCTGAAGAAAAGGCTCAGAGACGGGAAGAACATCAGGATCAGCGTCACGATTGACATCATGATCACAAAGGGGAACGTGCCGATGAAGATGTCTCCCAATGTCGTGTTACGGTCGGCGATTGTGGCCTTGACCACATAGACCGTCAGACCGAAAGGCGGGGTGAGAAGACCGATCTCGACTGCGATCACCGTGACAATGCCGAACCAGACCAGGTCCCCACCCAGTTCCGGAACAATGGGCAGCGCCAGTGGCAGAAGGATCAGCATGATCGAGGTGCTGTCCAGGATCATTCCCATCACGATGACGATCGCCACATAGACCAGCAGAAAACCATAAAGCCCCAGCCCGGCGCTGGTGAAAAGCGCAGTGACTTCTTGCGGTATGGTCGAAAGCGTCAGCATCCTTGAGTACATCGAGGCCGCGATGATCAGCATCAAAATAGAGACGGAAACAAGCCCCGTTTCCACCAGAACGTTCCAGAAGCGCCGCAAGGTCAGCTTGCGCCGGGCGAGGGCCACGCCGATGGCGGCGGCGGCACCTGCTGCTCCGGCTTCGGTCGGAGTGAAAATACCGGAGTAGATGCCGCCAAGAACTATCAGCACCAGGACTGCAATCGGTGTCAGCTTGGTCACTGCGCTGCCCCAGGTTTCACCCTCGATCACTGTGGGGCGTTCGGATTGCATAACCAGACGCGGCCGCAGGTGCGCCATCAGATAGATGCCTATGCCAAAGACTGCCGCGAGTAGTGCGCCGGGCACGATAGCTGCCAGGAACAGTGCGCCAACAGAGACCTCGGCCAACACGCCATAGATGATCAGCAGAAGGCTGGGGGGGATCAGCATTCCCAGCACCGAAGACCCCGCGACAACCCCCAGCGCAAAGCGGTTGTTGTAGCCGTTGGCGACCATCTGGGGGACTGCCACGCGGCTGAAAACCGCGGCAGAGGCAATCGAGATGCCCGTAATCGAGGCAAAGACCGCGTTGGCCGCGACTGTCGCCATTCCCAGCCCGCCCTTGATTTTCTGCAAAAGCCAGGCCGCGACGCGAAAGGCATCTTTGCCGATGTCGGCAGCATCCACAACCAGCCCCATCAAGACAAAAAGCGGGACGACGCCAAAGAGGTAGCGGTTGATTGCCCCGTCAGCTGCCAGCGCCAGGGAACGCATGGCCACATTCGGATTGTCGCGGATCAGCCAGATTCCAAGAAAGGAAAGCACGATCAGCGCGACGGCAATATGAGCGCCTGAAAAAATCAGAAGCAGCATGAAGGCAATTGCCACCAGACCTATCTGCACACGGCCAAGATCGGCTGAAAACAACAGATAGCCCAGGACCAGCAGGACAGCGAAAGCCGCAAAATAGCCCCAGCCCCGGGGCTGCACGGTCGGCGTGTGAAGGATCTTCAAGGGGGCAACGCGGCCGGAACCGGCCAGTGTTTTGATGTCGTGCAGCACCTGGATGGCAAAAGCCAGGCAGGTCAGAAGCGATCCGGCAAACAAACAGGCCTTGATCGGCCAAACCGGAGCCGTGAAAACGCCATGTGCGCCGAAAAACTCGTTCTCTATCCATGCATCGGCCAGTTTGGGCCAGGTGCCCGTGGCAATGACCGCAAACACGAAAATGCCGGCCATGTGGAAAACGATGCGGATCAGGGACGCCGCGAACGGGCGCTCCGCCTCCAGCCAGCCGATCAGGATATCCGTCCGGGTCATCCGGCCGCTCATCAAGGCGTGGGCGGCCTGCAGGAAAACGATGGCCACAATCGAGTTCGCCACGATTTCACTGACACCCTGCAATGGCGTGTTCAGGACAGTGCGGCCAAAGATATCTCCGCAAATCAGGAGCATCAGGCAGAAAATCCAGATGGAGGCCGCGCCGCTGACGAAACCCGTCAGCGACCGGACACCTGCTTCGGCACGGTCGGTAGTGTGCCGGAATTGCCGTTCAGAGATCATTTAACGTGCGTCCCAAGCGATCTTAGGTGTGATGCCTGCCGCGCGCACTTTTTTCATGTAGGCGGAAACAACCTCTTGCGCGCCTTTCGCAGCATTGGCCTCGGCCCATTCGCCGGCCAGGTTCGGCAGCCCTGTTTTCCAGGCCTTGATGTCAGCCTCGGGCAATTGGGTCACGGTAGCGCCAGCCTCGGGCAGTTTCGCCAAGAAGCTCTCGTAGCGGGCCATTACTTCTTCTGCATGGGCCACGGTGTATTCTTCGCCCAGTTCGGTCAGAACCTGCCGCACGTCATCCGACAGCCCATCCCAGACATCTTTGTTGATGCCAAACCCGCCGGTCATCTGCGCGCCGATCCCAACCAGGGTTACATAGGGTGCAACTTCGTAGTGCTTGTTTGGAAATGCGCCGGTGACGATGACAACGACACCGTCGGCAACTCCGGTCTGAATCTGGTTGTAATAGGTGGGGAGCGCTCCGTTGACCGGCACCGCGCCAACGGACTTGATCCAGCTCGCCGAGGGACCCGGCGCAATGATCTTGCGGCCGTCCAGGTCAGCAAGAGAGTTGACCGGAAAGTTGGTGAACAGGTGATAGGTCTCGACCCCGCTTGCCCCGAGGAAGACGATGTTCTGGTCGTCCCAGGCTTTCTGCAGTTGTGGCAGTTCGCGGTGGAGTTCGTTCATGATCTTGAGCGTGGCCACCAGATCGTCGCTCACGAAAGGCATGAAATAGGTCATGTTCTGGAGCGGCATCTTGGACCCTTCCCAAAGCGTGCCGACCCAGCCTGCGTCGGTAAGGCCGTCGCCAACTGCCTCAAGTGTGTCCTTGAAGCCATAAAGCGCTCCGCCATAGGATTCCGTCCATTCGATGCGGTCCTCTGATCCCATCGCTTCAAGGCGTGCATTGGATTGTTCCACTACGGTCGTGGAAAGCTGCCCCACCCAGGGCAGCACCTCGGGATGGCTTGACGACATGGTGAGGTTGAAGGTCTCGGCCTGGGCTCCGGCGGCCGTCAGGGCGAATGCAAGAGCTGCAATACTATGTTTCATGATTTCTCCTCCTGTTTTGAGCGGCTCGGACTTGGGTCTTTGCCTTTCACAGCGTTTCGCATACGGACTCGTAGCCGAGCCGGGGCAAGCGCCTGAAAATCTTGGATGTGTCGGCGTATCCGAGGTTCACGAGAAAGTTCGACTTGATCGAAGTGCCGTGGAAGAACTCCTCATCCACCTTGGCGTTGTCGAAACCTGACATGGCGCCCACATCCAGCCCCACGGCCCGGGCGGCCAGCATGAAATAAGCACCCTGCAAAGTGCCATTGCGGAAGGCGTTGACTTGTGCCGCCGTGGCGTTGTTGCGGAAGATATCGCTGGCTTCCGGGTTCGGGGGGAACAGTTTGGGAAGCTCTTCCCAGAAGTTCAGGTCATAGGCGACGATTGCCGTGACCGGAGCCGTGCGCATCTTGGGGCGGTTGCCCTCGAACAGGCAAGGCTCCAGCCGGTCCTTGGCGTCTTCCGAGCGGATGAAAAGCACCCGCATCGGCTGCTGGTTCATCGATGTTGGACCCATTTTCGCAATTTCATACAGTGCGCGCAGACTGTCGTCGCTGACGTCCCGGTCCTGCCAGCCATAATGGGTGCGGGCCTGGTGGAACAACAGCTGCAAGGTGGCTTCGTCTGCGGTCAGTGCGCGGTCCTGCAGAGCCTTGGCAGCAGTTCGGGCGGCATCATCCGCCGCAATCACGGGGTCTGTCATCAGTTTCTCCTTTGGAAAGGGGGGAGCCCTAGTATCTCGCGCGCTTGATCCGGGGTTGCCACCGGGCGGCCGTTCTCTGCGCAAATCCCGGCGGTGAGCCGCACCAGCGCAGCGTTTGAAGGCGCCAGTGTGCCGCGGTCGATGCGAACATTGTCCTCAAGCCCGGTGCGGGCATGGCCGCCTGCGGCTATGGACCATTTGTTGATCTTCAACTGCTCGCGCCCGATGCCCGCAGCGCACCAAGGGGCGCCGGGGAACAGGCGGTTCACGGTTTCGACATAGAAATCAAAAACGTGACGATCCGCCGGCATGGCGTTTTTCACACCCATGACGAATTGCACATATGGCGTGTCCGCGATCTCACCAGCAGCGTGCATCTCGGCAGCTTTCAATATGTGGCTGAGATCAAAGGCCTCGATCTCGGGTTTGATGCCATGGGTCTTCATTTCGCTGGCAAGCCATGCAACCAGATCCGGCGGATTCTCGTAGACGCGGGCCGGGAAGTTGTTGGAGCCAACCGAAAGCGATGCCATATCGGGACGCAAGGACAGCATGCCGCCCCGCGCCTGCCCGGCGCCGGAGCGCCCGCCGGTCGAGAACTGAATGATCATCCCGGGGCAATGCTTCTGCAGACCTTCCTGCAGGCGCGCGAACTTTTCCGGGTCGCTGGACGGCGTCTGATCGTCGTTGCGCACATGGGCATGGCAGATGGTGGCGCCGGTTTCAAAGGCTTCGTGGGTGCTTTCGATCTGTTCGCTGATGGTGACCGGTACTGCCGGGTTGTTCGCCTTGGTCGGCAGCGAGCCGGTGATCGCCACGCAGATGATACAGGGTTCCGCCATCTCTCAGGCTCCCTTCGGCGCCAGCACGAAATCGTGCTCGACATCATAGTAAACACCGTCAAAGCCGTTCTCGGCCTGCTTGGCCGGATCTTCGACCGGCACAAACTTGGCCATCAGGCTTTCTTTCACGCCAAAGACCGCATCCGAGTTGATGTAGGGATCGTCCGGGTCAAAAATATGCGTGGTCAGAGGGTCAAAGCCGTCTTTTGCGATGATGTAGTGGAAGTGCGCCGGGCGGAACGGGTGGCGTTCCAGCTTGTAGAGCAGCTTGCCGACCGGCCCGTCATCGGGGATCGGATAGAACTTGGGCTTCACGGCCTTGAACCAGTAACGCCCATCGGCACCGGTGGTGAATTTGCCTCTCAGGTTAAAGTCCGGCTGGATACCCTTCTGCTGCACGTCATAGAAACCCTCGTCATTTGCCTGCCAGACATCAACGGAAACGCCTTCCAGCGGGTTGCCCTCGACATCAAGAATGCGGCCATGCACAAGCATCGGCTCGCCCTTGCCGTCCAGGCAGATGTTCGTTCCCATTTCGAGTTCCGGCACTCCGTCAACATGGAATGGCCCGAGCACGGTATTCTCGGAGGCCCCGGTGGGGCGGCGCGAATTGATGGCGTCCACCAGCATTGAAATGCCCAAGGTGTCGCTCAGCAGAATGAATTCTTGCCGCCAGTCGTCGCACATGTGGCCGGTCTCGGTCAGGAACATGATGGCTTCCATCCATTCCTCACGGGTCGGTTCGATTTCTTTCACGGCAGCGTGAAGGTGCCGGATTATGACCGCCATAACCTCTTTCAGTCGCGGGTCAGTACATTTTTGCATGCGTCCAATCACGACTTCCGCGCTGTCGGCTTCGGTGAAAAATCCTTGTTCTTGGGCGTCCATTGGGTTGTCCTCCTTCTGGGGCGGGGCTGTGCCCCGGTCATTCGTTTGGCTTGCTTCCGGTGTGCCCGGGCAGGTCAGGTTCTTCCTTGGTCGCAAAGGCGAACCCCGGCCGCCGCCGCTGCCCTTCCATCCAGGCGCGCAAGGGATCCGGGATCGGGATCCCCAGCGACAGGCCCTGCATTCTGTTGAGGCCGATCGTCAGCGCGATATCGGCGAGAGAGAACTCAGGCCCTGCCATATAGGGAGACCTGGCGATCCGGCCCGCAGCGCGTTCGGTAAACGTCGCGGCCTTCTGAAGAGCCGCGCTGGCTGAAGGATCGTCGGGCGCAATCTTTTGGTCCCGCACGACATCCAGAAACAGCATTCTGATCGGCGGCCAGAAGACTAGGGCGAACCAGTCCAGCCAGCAGTCGACCTGCGCCATTGCGGTGGTGTCCGACCCGTAGAGCGCCCCACAGCGCCGTGCGAGGTGGCGCATGATTGCCTGGCTTTCGAACAGCACATGGTCTTCTTCCTGCCAGACAGGCACGGTGCCGTTCGGGTTCAGCGCAAGAAACCAGGCGGATTGATTGCCTCCATATTCGCCAGCCAGCGGGCGATGATCCAGACGAATACCCAACTCGGCGCACGTCCAGAGCACCTTCTGAACGTTGGTTGAGCTGCCCCGCCCCCAAAGTATCGGCAGATTGGTCATCGCCCCGTCCGCCTCAGTGTGCCAGGATTTTGGACATCACGCGGCGCAGGTCTGCCGCCGGATCTGCAGTCAGTGAATCCGTGCGCCAGGCGACGTGATGATCCGGGCGCACCAGAATACAACCGGTGTCCGAGACCTCACGGGCCCTTGCCCAGTCCCCGGTCAGATCCTCGATATCGCGACGCGGGCCAATCAGCCGGACATCCAGCGGAACGCCCAGTTCCTCGCCCACGTCGCGGGCTGCGGTTTCCCATGCCTCGCCGCCGATGCCGGTGAAGATCGTGAAGCGGCCCTTTCCGCACAAATCCAATGTCGAATGCTTTGCGCCGCTGCCGTGTTCGAACAGCCAGACATGCGGTATGCGCGCGCCAGGCCAGGTTGTCGGCTGGTAGTGCAACTCAGCATCCAGTTCAAAGGCAGGCTCAATCTGTCCGTCAGTCTCTATCGCATTCGACCGGTAGCGCTGGTTCATCTCGACCCCGTGGGCATCGAATTCGTACTTCTTGAACGCAATAGCTTCGCGGATTGCTTCGCGCTGCTTCTCGGCCGAGGGGGTGGCATCGCAACGCGCCACAAGGTTCTGCTGCATCACTTCCGGTTTCACGCCCTCGGTCATGCCCAGAGATTCAAAGATCGGACCGAATTCGCTGATCGACTGGTTGGCACGGGTGACGATCTGCTTGGCGACAGGCGCGCGTTCGGCGGTGTAGCTGTCCAGCAACCCTTCACTTGCCTGGCCCTTCAGAACCGCTGCCAGTTTCCAGGCCAGATTGAAACTGTCCTGGATCGACGTGTTTGACCCCAGGCCGTTAGACGGCGGGTGCCGGTGGGCCGCATCGCCCATGATAAACACACGTCCCTTCTGCATGTTGGTGGCGTATTTGTTGTTCACTGTCCAGGTGTTGGCCGAGATCAGCTCGATCTGGAGCTCCGGGTCGCCGATCAGCTGCCGCGCGACCTGGGTGGCCAGCGCCTCGTCCACTTCGGGCGCGGGCTGGCTGATGTCGTACCCCCAGACAATCAGCCATTCGTTCCAGGGCCGCACCATCCGCACCAGCCCCATGCCGATGCCGCCTACGTCCGCGCCAGGCTGCATCACCCAGTACAGGACGCTGGGACGGTGGGCGACATATTTGGACAGGTCCGCCTTGAACAGGATGTTCATCGACCCGCCCACACCCATTTCGCCTTCGAACGGCAAGCCGCAGTGTTCCGCAACCAGGGAATTGCCGCCGTCCGCACCGACAAGGTATTTCGACCGGATGGTGAATTCCGCGCCGGACAGGCGGTCGCGGCAGGTTGTCGTCACCCCTTCGTCATCCTGTGCGTGGCTCAGATATTCTGTCGACATGCGTGCTTGCGTTCCGCGCGCGCAGGCGGTCTTGAACAGCAGCGGCTCCATCATTGTTTGCGGCAGATCGTTCATCATGCAGGGTGATGACAGCTTGTGTTCGGCCTGAGAAAGCGGGTGGTTGCCCCAGGACTTCAAGCGGCCGATTTCCTCACCGGCAAGGCTCTCGCAGAACACATTTTCGCCCATCAATTCCTGCCCGGCGGCGAACATATAGGCTTCGTCTTCCACCTCGCGGCCCAGATCGCGAAGCACCTCCATCGTGCGCTGGTTGGTGATATGCGCCCGCGGTGTGTTGGCCAGCCAGCGATAGCGGTTAACGGCCATGTTCCCGATGCCGTAGCTCGACAAGAGCGCCGCCGTTGCAGAGCCCGCAGGGCCGGTTCCGATGATGAGAACATCGGTGGTGAACGTTGCCATGTCAGCTCCTCCTCTTTTTTGGGGTTATGTGTTCAGGACCGGGGATCCCAGAGACGGCCCTCAAAGCTATCCTCGTAGGCCTTGCCGCCCGGATAGCTGACCAGTTCCAGCTGCAGGCCCCAGGGCGCCATGAAGTAGACCCAGGTTTCGCCGGCGCTAGGCCCTTCGGTCATGGTTGTGGGCGCCCCCAAGACCTGGACATTCTGGTCTTGCAGATACGCGACCGCCGCCGCCATGTCGGTGGTGTAGAAGGCGATGTGATGGCCGCCGATGTCGGAATTGCGCGGCGGTACCGGGTTCTGGTCCGGTGCGGTGTATTGGAAGATCTCCAGATTGGCGCCGTTGCCGCAGCGGATTAGGCGCATGGCCGGAATCGTTGCCTTGGGATCCACGTTCAGATGATCCTGCATCCAGGCGCTGTCGCCGCCGGAAAACGGGCCCAGCGGATAAAACGCAGTGCAGCCCAGAACACCGGTAAAGAAGGTCACAGCCTGATCCAGGTCCGGCACGGTAATGCCGATGTGGTCGACCCCCGCCATGCCTGGCAGGCCGTTGGTGTCCGACGCATTGACCTGTCCGGCGGCCAATGATGCAGCAAGCAAAATAGAGGCGATACGCATCTTTAGGTTTCCTTTCTGTTGGATTGGGCGAGAAGGCCGCCGGTCAACCGGCGCTGCACGGGAAAGAGCTGCAATCCGGTTCTCTCGGAAATCAGGCCCCACAGCCCGCGCGGGGCAAACAGCATCACTGCGATGCCGGCCAGCCCGAGCGCCATCAGATACCAGGTACCGAAATCTGCCAGCAGGCTTTGCAGGGCAAAGAAGACAAGGACGCCCAGAATAGGACCCTCGATAGTGCCCAATCCCCCGATCACCACGATGAAGATCACGTAGGCGGTCCAATCGGTGACGCTGAATGCGGCATCCGGCGAGATCCGCGCCTTTTGCAGATAGATCAGCCCGCCAGCGATCCCGGTGCCAAAGGATGCGGTCAGAAACACCAGCCACTTCATCCGGCCCGCGTCCACGCCGACGGATTTTGCTGCTTCGGTGTTGTCGCGCACTGCTGCCAGGGCCAGCCCCCGCTTGGAACGCAGCAGCCAGTAGATGCCGGCAATCGTGGCCACAGCCAGGGCCAGTGCCAGCCAGTAGGCGAGAATGTCCCGTGCCGCGCTGGCGCGCACGCCTAGCGTGTCCTGAACCCAGCTGACCAGCATCATTTCGCGCAGGGCATCGCGCGGCAGCGACGTCCCGGTTCCGCCTCCGACCGCGTGCCATTGCGCGATGATCAGGCGCGCGACCTCGGCGATGACCCAGGTGCCGATGGCGAAATAGGCTCCATGCAGCCGGAAGGCAAAGAATGCGGTGGGCACGGCCAGGACCAGCGCCGCCGCGCCCGAAAGCAGCAGCGCGGATACAGGGTCCGCTCCGCCCAGGATGACCGATCCGTAAAGGGCATGGGCCCCGATCCCGACAAAGGCCTGCTGCCCCACGGAAACCAATCCGCCATAACCCGCCAGAAGGTTCCAGAACTGCGCCAGCACCAGCATGGTCAGGATAAAGAACAGATCCTGGATCAGCCCGCGCGAGACAAAGGCGGGGGCTGCAAAGAGCAGGGCCAGCACCGAAAGGCCAAGGATCAAGGCAATAGCGGATGCGCTTGTGCGGGTTGTAACTGCATAGGGCATGTCCATGGCTCAAGCCTCCCTCGGAAACAGGCCGCGCGGGCGGATCAGCAGAACAATGAGAAAAGCAACATGCCCGGCGAGGATCTGCCACTCGGGATTGATTGCGGCGCCCAAAGTTTGCGCGACACCGATCACCACGCCCCCGGCAAGTGTCCCCCACAGGCTGCCCAAACCGCCGATGATCACCGCTTCAAAGGCGTAGATCAGCCGGGCCGGACCAATAGAGGGGTCAAAATTCGACCGCGTGCCGAGATAGAGCGCTGCGATGGTCACCACCAGCATGGCAATCGCGGTAGCCAAGGCGAAGACCCGGTCCGGGCGGATGCCCATCAGGCCGGCAGTCACCGCATCATCTGATGTGGCCCGGAAGGCGCGGCCTATGGCAGCGCGATAGAACAGATGGTTCAACGCCAGGATAACCAGGATTGCCGAACCAAAGGTCAAGAGCGGCATCACTCCGGCGGTGACCGGTCCGAGGCCGACCGAGGCGGTCTCCAGCGCGCCAGCAGACAGGCGCTGGCTGTCAGCCGAAAAACTCTCTTGCAGCACATTCTGAATGACGATCGACAGGCCGAAGGTCACCAGGAGCGGCGGCAGGATATCCTCTCCCAAGGCCCGGTTCAGAACCAGCTTCTGCAGGCTCCAGCCAAGCAGGAACATGGCCGGCATGGCGGCAATTGCAGCAGCAAAGGGGTGGAGCCCCAAAGCACTGGCCAAGAGCAGGATCAGGTAGGATCCCAGCACAATCAGATCGCCATGGGCCAGGTTGACCAGCCGCATGATCCCGAAAACGAGGCTGAGTCCTGCTGCGAACAGTGCATAGAGACCGCCGAGAAGAATGCCTTGGACGATGGTGTCAATCCAGATCATGCCGCTGCTCCGAAATAGGCTGTGTGAATGTCCTCGCGGGAAATCTCCGAGGGACGGCCTGACAGGGTGATCCTGCCTTCCATCATGCAGTAGACCCGGTCAGCCACCCTCAGCGCCTGGCTGATGTCCTGCTCCACCACGATCAGACTGGCACCGCTGTCCTTGATCATCGGCAAGGCGGCGTAGATGTCGCGTATCACCACCGGCGCCAGGCCGAGGCTGATCTCATCGCATAGGAGGATTTCGGGGTTCGACATCAGGGCACGGCCAATTGCCACCATCTGCTGCTGCCCGCCGGAGAGTGCAGTTCCGGGCGTATGGCGCCGCTCGTGCAGAACTGGAAAGAGGGCGTATACCGTGTCCAACGTCCAATAGCCGGATCCGTCGCGGCACGCAGCCACGTCCATTGGACCCGAAGAACCGGTCAGTCTGGCGAGCCATGAACCGATCCGGTCGCCCAGATCGGCGCCTCCCTTGTGCTGGCCTCCGATGATTAGGTTTTCTTCGACCGTCAGCGATGGGAAAAGCCTGCGCCCCTCGGGCACCATTGCAATGCCGCGCTTCATGACGGTGTCGGGCGGCAGATGGCCAATCTCTGTCTGTTTGTGCAGGATCTGTCCGGGGGCATTTCGCAAAACCCCGGTGAGAGAACGCATCAGCGAGCTCTTCCCAGCGCCGTTGGCACCGATGATCGCTACCGTCTCGCCAGGTTCGAGCCGGATATCCACCCCGAAAAGCGCTTGGAAATCCCCGTAGTGAGCGGTCAGGCCCTGTGTCTCCAGAAATGCCATCAGACTTCGGCCCCCAGGTAGATTTCCTTCACCTCACGGCTCTCCATGATCCTGGCGGGATCGCCGATCCCGATAACCCGGCCGAAGTCGAGAACGAGCAGGCGTTCCACCACCGACGTAAGCGCGTGCAGCACATGCTCGATCCAAATGATCGTCACGCCCTCCGCGTGAATTCCGCGGATTGTCTGCACCAGCGACTGGCACTCGCCTTCGGTCAGCCCGCCGGCGATTTCGTCCAGGAGCAGGAGCTTCGGGCCGGTTGCCATAGCCCGTGCCAACTCAAGGCGCTTGCGCTCCAGCAAGGAGAGCGAGCCCGCTGCCGCATTTGCCTTGGGCAAAAGGCCGGTGCGCTCCAGCACCTCGGCGCAGATTTGCGTAACATGCGCTTCAGATGCGGACCGGCCGTGGCTTGCAGCGACCAGCAAGTTCTCAAAGACCGTCAGTTTCTCAAAAGGCTGCGGAATCTGGAACGACCGCCCGACACCGCCAAGGCAGCGCCGCATCGCGGACGTGCGGGTGACATCCTGACCGTCGAAGACTATTGCCCCGCTATCGGACATCAGGTTCCCGGTGATCAGGTTGAACAAGGTCGACTTGCCTGCCCCGTTGGGCCCGATGATCCCCAGGGCCTGCCCCGCAGGGACGTCGAAAGTGACGTCGTCGGTCACCTTCAGCACACCGAAACTCTTTGAGACGTTCTGAAGCGCTAACATTGGCTTGAACTCCGCTTGGAAAAAAGGGCAATCCGGGACAGAACGGCGAACCGCAATGCCCCGGACCGCCTCAGTCGGGGAGGATTTCCATCGTGCCGCCTGTGGGCACTGCCGGGGCCGTCTTGTTGTCCACGATTACCAGATCGTAGCCGCCGCCTTCCTTGAGGCGCCACTGTCCGCCGACCAGCGGCGTCTTTGCCACATTGCGTGCGGCAAAGGGGGGCACCCCGGCACCGTCCCAGGCCAGCGGGCCAACGATCGTGTCCAGTTGGGTTGCGGAAATCGCTTCGGAAACGGCATCAGGGTCACGGGTGTCGCTCACGCGGCCCAAAGCATCGGCGGCAACCTCAAACAGCGCGTGTACGAAGCCGATCGGCTGTGTCCACTGACGCCCGGTGGCTGCTGTGTACCCTTCGGCCAGGCCGCCTGCTGACATCCCGTTGAGGGAAGACGTGAAGGGATGGGTGGGCGACCACCAGACCTCTGAACTGAGGTTGTGGCCGGTGCGGCCCAACGCCTCGACTGCCTGCGGGAACAGGATCGCCTTGCCGATCGATGCCGCCTTTGGGGTGAAGCCCTGCTGTTTGGCCTGGGTCCAGAAAGTGGTAAAATCCGGCGGGATCACGACCCCTGTTACGATCTCCACGTTTGCCTGTTTGAAGGCATTGATATGGGCCGTGAAATCATCTGTCAGGTTCTGATAACGGCCTGTGTCGGTCAGACCATACCCTTGCTCGGCCAGAACCGGGGGGAAACCTACGTTGGGATCGCCCCAGGCATTGCCATCCCCGTCATTCGGAAACAGGGCGCCAACGGATTTGTTGCTGTCCAGCTGGCCCCACATGTTTGTGAAGACTGCGATGACATCCTCGAGCCCCCAGAAGAAGTGGTAGGCATAATCGAAGGGCTGCCAGCTGCCGGGATCACCCGGGTTGCCCTGCTGGCCGATGAACCAGGGCTGCCAGGGCGCTACGGTCGAGATGCAGGGGATCTCCTCATTCTCGCAGGTGGTGGTCACCGGGTTGGTCGTCTCGGGCGTCGACGCAACCAGCATCAATTCGATTTCCTCGTCGATGATCAGTTCCTGCGCCACTTCGGCTGCCCGGTTAGGGTTCGACTGACTGTCCTTGACGATGACCTCAAAATTCTTGCCTGCGTCTGTGTCGGCGAAGCCACCCAGGATGTACTGGTCGGCTTCGGCAAAAGCAGCCAAAGGCCCTGATTGCGGCGTCACATAGCCCACGCGAATACGCGCACCTTTGGCGATGGCAGGAGCGGCCAGTCCCGAGGCTGCAGCGGTCAGCCCGATGGCCGCCGTTGATTTAAGCAGTTTCCGTCTTGTCAGCATCTCTTGTCCTCCCTCGAGATGTGCCCTGTTGTCAGAGCTCGGGCTGGCGTCCGTGATAGGCATCATCGAGCAAGGCCCTCACTCCCTCCCTGCTGAGCGGCGCGGGGTTCCAATAGGCATTCTTGGTGGCAAGCGAGGCGGCCCGGTCCAGGTCAGCCTCCTGCAGGCCGAGCGCTTTCAATGCGGTTGGCGCACCTATACGGGATGCGAAATCATGAAGGGCCGTGCCTGGCGAGCTGCCGTCGAAAATCTCGGAAACAATCGCCAGCTGGTCCGGCACAGCCGCAGCGTTAAAGCCGATGGCATGAGGCAGCATGACCGAATGCGTTTCCGCATGGGGCAGATCGAAGGAGCCGCCCAGGGTGTGGCAGATCTTGTGATGAAGCGACATGCCGACCTGCCCCAGCACCGTGCCGCACAGCCAGGCGCCATAAAGCGTTTCACCTCGGGCATCGAGGTTCCCAGGTTCAGCCAGTACCGCCGGCAGGGCGTTGGCAAAGGCGCGCATTCCCTCGACCGCCAGGGCTGTCGACAACGGATTGCGGTCTTGCGCATATAGCCCCTCGGCGGCATGGGCGATTGCGTTCAAAGCGCTGGTGACCGTCATTTCCACTGGCAGAGTCGTGACCAGTTCAGCGTCATAGAGAATGACTTCGGGCTGCACCTCGGCGCTTTTGAGAGTCGTTTTAAGGCCCTCTTCGGTTTGTCCCAGGATCGGTGTCGCCTCACTGCCGGCATAGGTTGTCGGCACCACGATCTGCGGCAGACCGGTGCGGTAGGCAATGGCTTTGCCCAGACCGGTGGTGGAACCGCCGCCAACTGAAACAATGCAATCGGCACCGGTTTCCGCCACTTGTGTCATGGCCGCTTCAGTTACACTGACGGGCGTATGCATGGCGGCCTCGGCAAAGACACCCGCTGCCAGCGCCCCCACCTCAGCTGCAAAGGCCTGGGCGGTCGCCTCCTGATGCGGTGTGGAGAGAATGAGGGCGCGCTTTGCGCCCAGCCGCTCGATTTCTTCTGCAACCCGGTGCCGCACCCCTGGTCCAAAGCTGACCCGAACGGCTGCGCTGTTCGCCACGAATTCACTTTGAAAATAGGACATGCTGTTTCACCGATAGCTGCGTTTCCTCAGGGATAGCATGTTCAAACTGCGAACTTGATCCAAAGGCTGGCGATTAATATAACGTTGAGTTATGAAGATTGATCCGCGCCACTTGGAAATCCTCGCCGCCATTGTCGAAAACGGCGGCCTCACCGAGGGCGCCGAAGCGCTCGGCAAGTCGCAGCCGTCGGTCTCAAGAACGCTGGCACAGCTTGAATCCAGGATCGGTACCGCCCTGTTCAAGCCGGGCCGACGGCCGCTGCAGCCAACCGAGCTGGGTGAGGCATTGGCCGAGCAGGGCCGAATGGTGCGCAAGGCCAACCTGGCGTCCTCGGATATCGTTTCGCGCTTCAAGGCCGGGCATGCCGGTCTGGTGCGGGTGGCAGGGACGCCGATCTTCATTGACGGCGTGATTTCGGGCATCATTGCGAGGTTCCAAGCGCAAGTGCCGGATGTGCGTGTCGAGCAATCCTATGGGTATGCAGAGACGCTGATTGAAAAGCTGCGCAATGAAACGCTGGACATGGCGATTGTGCCCTTGCGGCGGGACAAGGTTCCTCGCGATCTGATCTTTCAACCTATTCTGCCGGGCCTGAACGTGGTTGCCTGCCGTGAGGGTCATCCTTTGACGCGCCGCAAGCTGCTGACATCTCAGGACATCGAGGAGTTTCCCTGGATAGCTCCTCCCGTTGATAGCCCGCTCTACCGCGATCTAAAGCGGGCGCTGGCGAACATCGGAGCCGAAAATTACCGGATCAGCTTTTCCGGCGGGTCGCTGGCTTCGGTTATCAATGTCCTGACCGGTTCGGACAGCCTTACAGTCTTGCCCTATTCGGTCGTGTTCACGATGAAGGCGCAAAGTGCTATCGAAGCGTTGTCACTGGAAATTGGTCACCCGGATAGAATGCTTGGCGTGCTGGCTTCCAGCACCCCGCATGATAATCCCGCAGCACAACGGTTCAGAGCCTTTGTTGTTGCCCAGTTCGAAGCACTTGCCCATCGTATTGTGCAGCATCAAAAAGACCGGATCTGGCGATAGGACTGCCGGGATTTCACCGGATCAATGCCCTGCTGCGGGTCTTTCTGCTGCCTTAGCGCTGAACTTGAAGCCATCGATATCCTGCAAATAGGCCTCGAAAAAGTCAGTGAAGGTTGCGACCAGCGGCGGCAGGGCTTCGTAAGGCGGATAGTAAAGCGAAAGCCAAAGCGGCGCGATTTCCCAATCCGGCAGCACCTGTTGGACCCGCCCGTCCCGCAGCCCATCTTGAACGATGAATTCGGGAAGCACGGCGATGCCAGCCCCTGCAAGCGCCAATTCATACAGGAAATCCCCGTTGTTCGAGATGATGGAACTGCCGGAAGTCACTGTGCGTTTCAGCGGGCCTTTGCTGAAGCGCCATGTTTCGGGCGTTTCGCGCGAGGAGTAAGACAGGCAGTGGTTGCGATCCAGATCCTCAGGGGCTGGCGGGCGGCTGCAGCGTTCAAATAGACGCGGGGCTGCAACTGCCATTCGGGGCACCTCGCAGATTTTGCGCCATATCGTGGACCTGTCTGTGGGCGGAGACGAAATCCGTATCGCCAAATCCGCGCCTTCATCGACAATATCGATCAGTTGGTCTTCCAGCGTGACGTTCAAGGCAATATTGGGATAGGCCAGCCGGAAGCTGTCAACCAGCCCCGGCATCAGCCGCATACCAAAGGACATCGGCGCATTGATCGACAAGCTGCCACGGTGCGGCTGGGTCGCCTGTTCCAGGTCCCGGGTCACCCGGTCAAAGTCTTCGACAATGGCCCGGTAACGTGCCGCGACCAGGGCACCAGTCGACGTAAGCGACACCTGTCGTGTCGTCCGCAGCAGGAGCTGGTGGCCGAGGTCTTCTTCCAATCGCGCTACAGTGCGGGTGACCGTGGCCGGTGTCATACGCAGACTTCGGGCCGCCGCCGCAAAACTACGCAGAGCGGCGACTTCCAGAAAGACTCGGATCGGTTTCATATCCTTCATCACTCATTATTGCACTTGTTATAACAGTAAATGCAATAATGTTGCTGTTCTTAAAATTGTATCCCTGACCTATCTTTGCTCCAACGCAAGATACGCGCTGGAGAAAGACCATGATCAAGAACATCCTGGGCCTGCACCACATCACCTCGATGGCTGCGGACGCCAACGAAAACAATAGCTTCTTCACCAACATTCTCGGCCTGCGCAGGGTCAAAAAGACGGTGAACTTTGACGCGCCGGAGTTCTACCACCTTTACTACGGCGACGAGGCCGGCACGCCGGGTTCGGTCATGACCTATTTCCCGTTCGGCCGCATGCCCCGCGGAACCCGCGGCATCGGCGAGGTCGGCATAACCGAGTTCGCGGTTCCGAAAGAGTCCCTCTCCTATTGGAAGGACCGCCTGTCCACCTTTGACGTTAAAGGCCTGGAGCAGTCCATGGCGTTCGGTGAAAACCGCCTAACCTTCGACGGGCCCGACGGTGACAGCTTTGCCCTGGTGGAAAGCGACCTTCGCGGCCGCACGCCGTGGACCGGGGCAGATGTTCCCGAAGATACCGGGATCCTCGGGTTTCACGGCGCCCGCTTCCGCCTGCGCAACGCCACGGCCACTGGAGAGCTTCTTGAATTTATGGGCTACCAAAAGGCCGAAAGCGGCCATGGACTGACCCGTTACGTGGTCGAAGGCGGCAATGCGGCCGATACCATCGACCTCGAGGAATTGCCCAATGCCCCCGCGGCGGGCGAAGGCGCCGGCTCGGTGCATCACATCGCCTTTGCAGTCGAAAACCGGGCCGCCCAGGAAACGGTCCGCAAGGCGCTGCTGGACACAGGCTACCAGGTAACTCCGGTAATCGACCGCGACTACTTCTACGCCATCTACTTCCGCACACCCGGCGGCGTGCTGTTTGAGATTGCCACCAATGAACCGGGGTTCGACCGCGATGAAGACACCGCAAACCTGGGCGAGGCCCTGAAACTGCCCGCCCGGTACGAACCCTACCGCCAGCAGATCGAGCAGCTTCTGCCGCCGGTCGCGGCCTGAGGTGCCGGCATGTCCAGAGACAACTATCACGCGCTGATCAAACCCGGCAAAGCTGGTGCCCCGCTGGTCTTTGCCTTTCACGGCACCGGTGGAGACGAGAACCAGTTCTTTGGCCTCGCCGAACAGATCCTGCCGAATGCGGCCATCATCTCCCCCCGCGGGGACGTATCGGAAATGGGCGCGGCCCGCTTCTTCCGCCGCACCGGCGAAGGCGTCTATGACATGGCGGACCTCGGCCGCGCAACCGAGGCAATGGCAGCCTTCGTTGCAGCCCACAAAGATAGACATCCGGACACGCCGGTTTACGGCTTCGGCTATTCCAATGGCGCGAATATCCTGGCGTCCGTGGTGATGGCGCAACCCGGCCTGTTTGACCGTGCCGGACTGCTGCATCCGCTGATCCCGTGGCAGCCGGACCCCGCTCCGGAGCTGAAAGGCCATCAGGTGCTGATCACCGCCGGGAAGCGTGACCCGATTTGCCCGTGGCCGCAAAGCCAGGCCCTGTTCGGGTGGTTCAAAGACCAAGGCGCCGAAGTGCGCACCGAAGTCCACGGCGGCGGCCACGAGCTGCGGCAGGGCGAGATCGAAGCGCTGGCGGACTTCCTCAGGGCTCCGGCACTGGAGGGTGCGGCGTGACCTGGCAACCCTATCTCGCGTCGCTCGCTGTCGGGCTGGCCATCGGGGCAATTTACGGCCTCATCGCCGTGCGCTCGCCCGCGCCGCCGGTCATCGCCCTGCTTGGACTGCTGGGCATGCTGGCCGGCGAGGCTGCCATGCAATGGCTGCGCGGCCATTCCCGGCCGGTCGCGCACGCCTTTCACCTGAAATCCTTCGCCGTGGCTGAACACAAGGACACGGCTCCTGCGGACAAGGCCTGAGCCACGGTGAATAACGCCCCTCCCCCGCACTCGTTGCGGTCTTACGAAAGGAAACCTATCATGACCAATACCACCATAAACACCACTCCGGCAGGTAGCGATGTGCTGGCCGATGCCGACACCCTGTCCTGGACCCTGATCCGGGTCGCAGCCGGCCTGACCCTAGTGCCGCATGGCGCACAAAAACTCTTTGGCTGGTTCGGCGGCTACGGGCTGAACGGAACCGGACAGTTCTTCGAAGAGGCTCTGGGACTGGCGCCGGGCATTCTGTTCGCCGGTGCAGCCGGGCTGACCGAATTTGCTGGCGGTCTGTTCCTGGCACTCGGACTGCTGACACGCCTGTCGGCCGCTGCTGTTGTCGCTCTGATGGCCTACGCGGCCTTCGCAGTTCACCTCGGAAACGGCTTTTTCTGGACCGACGGGGGCTTCGAATACCCGCTTCTCTGGGGCGTCGTGGCCTTGGCCATCGCGATCCGCGGCGGCGGCAAGCTCTCGGTTGATCACAAGATCGGCTGGAAATTCTGAAAATCCCTTCGGCGTCACGCCGCAATGCAAAAATGGAGCAACCCATGTCCAAGCTTGAAGTCCTCACCCCGCAGAACAGCCAGCTGATCTTCATCGACCACCAGCCGCAGATGGCCTTCGGTGTGCAGTCGATCGACCGCCAGACCCTGAAGAACAACACCGTCGGGCTGGCCAAGGCCGCCAGGATCTTTGACATTCCGACGACCATCACCACCGTTGAGACCGAAAGCTTCTCGGGCCACACTTATCCTGAACTGCTGGACGTCTTCCCAGAAACGCCCCTGCTGGAGCGCACGTCGATGAACTCCTGGGACGACCAGAAGGTGCGTGATGCACTTGCCAAGGGCGCAGCTGAAGGCCGCAAGAAAATCGTCGTTTCCGGTCTGTGGACCGAAGTCTGTAACCTGACATTTGCCTTGTCGGCACTGAATGACACCGACTACGAGATCTATATGGTTGCCGATGCTTCCGGCGGCACCACTGCCGAGGCGCATAAATACGCCATGGACCGTATGGTGCAGGCTGGCGTGGTGCCGGTGACCTGGCAATAGGTGCTGCTGGAATGGCAGCGCGATTGGGCCCGCAAAGACACTTACGACGCCACCATCGCTCTGGTTCAGGAACACTCCGGCGCCTACGGCATGGGTGTCGATTACGCCTACACCATGGTGCATAAAGCGCCCGGCCGGAGCAGCCATGGCGGAGAGACGATGGCGCCGGTCCCTGCATAAACAGCAGCACCCCGCCCAGCGGCCTGCCGGGCCGCCCCGCCTCCCTCCTCAATCGCGCCCGGCAGGCCCTTATTTTCCGGAGGACTGATCATGACCACCCGCCGCCGCAGCCTGCTTGCTGGTCTCGGAGCAGCAACCGCCCTCGCAGCCGCCCGCCCGCACCTCGCCTGGAGCCAGACCATGACCGCACCTGACCTGATCCTACGCAATGGCAAGATCACCACGCTTGACCCTGACACCCCCGAAGCTTCGGCCATCGCCATCCGGGACGGCAAGGTCGCCGCCATCGGCAGCGATGCCAGCATCATGGAGCTGGCGGCGGACGACACCCGGGTAATCGACCTGAACAGCCGCCGTGTGATCCCGGGGCTCAATGACAGCCACACCCATGTGATCCGCGGCGGCTTGAACTACAACATGGAGCTGCGCTGGGAGAACGTGCCCTCGGTCGCGGATGCGCTGGCGATGCTGCGCAAGCAGGCCGCCAACACGCCCAGCCCGCAATGGGTGCGCGTGGTCGGCGGCTGGTCCGAGTTCCAGTTCGCCGAGCGCCGCATGCCAACGCTCGAGGAAATCAACGCAGCCGCGCCGGACACGCCGGTCTTCATCCTGCACCTCTATTCCAGCGCGCTGCTGAACCGGGCCGCTCTGCAGGCGCTGGGGATCACCAAGGACACTCCGAACCCGCCCGGCGGCGAGATCGAGCGCGACGCCAGGGGCAACCCCACCGGCATGCTGATCGCCCGCCCCTCGGCGCTGATCCTCTACTCGACGCTGGCGCAGGGGCCGAAGCTTGAGGTCGAGCATCAGAAGAACTCCACCCGCCACTTCATGCGCGAGCTGAACCGCCTGGGCGTCACCAGCGTGATTGATGCGGGCGGCGGCGGCCAGAACTACCCGGAGGACTACGACGTTATCCAGTCGCTGCACGATGCAGGCCAGCTCACCCTGCGCATTGCCTACAACCTCTTTGCCCAGCAGGCCGGCCAGGAACTGAACGACTACGAGCGCTGGATCGGCATGACGGAACCGGGCGCGGGCGACGCCATGCTGCGGATGAACGGCGCGGGCGAGAACCTGGCCTGGTCGGCGGCGGATTTCGAAAACTTCCTGGAGCCGCGCCCCGACCCCACGCCGGTGATGGAGGCGGAGTTGGAAAAGATCGTCGAGCTGCTGGCGACCAACGAATGGCCCTTCCGCATCCACGCGACCTATGACGAGACCATCGACCGTTTTCTTACCGTGTTCGAACGGGTGAACGGCAAGACGCCCTTCAAGACCCGCTTCATCATCGACCACGCCGAGACAATCAGCCCCCGCAACATCGAGCGGATAAAGGCGCTTGGCGGCGGCATCGCCACGCAGCACCGGATGGCCTTCCAGGGCGAGTATTTCGCCGCCCGCTACGGCGCGGAGGCGGCTGAGGCCACGCCCCCGATCCGCGAAATGCTGCGCACCGGCGTGCCGGTCGGCGGCGGCACCGATGCCACAAGGGTGGCGAGCTACGACCCCTGGGTCGCGATGCACTGGCTGACCACCGGCAAGACCGTCGGCGGGCTGACACTCTACGGCGAGGACAACCTGCTGACCCGCGAGGAGGCGCTGGCGGTCTGGACCACCGGCTCGGCCTGGTTCTCGGGCGAGCAGGACGTGAAGGGGCGGCTCAGCCCCGGCATGTACGGCGATCTCGCAGTCCTGTCGGACGACCTGATGACGGTACCGGACGGGCAGATCCGCTCGATCACCTCGGTGATGACGGTGGTGGGCGGCAAGATCGTCTTTGCCGATGCCGAGTTCGACGGCCTGAACACGCCGCTGCCGCCCGCCAGCCCGGACTGGTCAGTGAACGCGCTGTTCGCCAGCCCCGCCGAGCGCCAGCCGGCGCAGGCCCCGGCACAGCTGGACATGCGGGCGTGCCACGATGGCTGCTCCAGCGGCTGCGGTATGCACGGCCACAACCACGGCATTGCTTGGGCCAACCCGGTCCCGGTGCGCGACAAGGGTGCGTTCTGGGGAGCACTTGGCTGTTCCTGCTTTGCCGTCTGACTTCATTCGCCAAATGGGCGGGCAGCCCACCAACAGGAGAACAACGATGCCGGATCCCATGATAACTTACAGCGAAACAGAGACCAAAGGCCACTATTCGGCAACCTTCGACGGAGTGGACGGCGAGGCTTATCTGACGACCTCGAAATTGTCCGCTGCCACGGTGATCGCCGATGGCACCGTTGTTCCCGACAGCATGCGCGGCATGGGCGCAGGTGCTGCATTGGCCAAGCGCCTGATCGCGGACGCCCGCGCCGCCGGGCAGAGGATCGTGCCGCTTTGCCCGTTCGTGCGCGCCTACGCCGACAAGCACCGCGAGGAGCTTACCGATGTCATCCAATGGTAACCCGTCGACAGAGGGCGGCGCCTTCGCGCCCTTCACAAGCGGGGCCTTTGCCCTGTTGTGGACGGCCACGCTGATCTCGAACATTGGCACGTGGATGCATGAAGTCGGGGCTGGCTGGCTGATGACAACGCTGAACCCGGACCCGGCGGTCGTTACCCTGGTTCAGGCGGCAACAACGCTCCCTGTGTTCTGTTTCGCACTGCTGGCGGGCGCGCTGGCCGACCGGCTGGACAAGCGCCGCTTGCTGATCGGCATTAACCTGGCCTTGATGGCGGTGGTTTCCCTCCTGGCGCTGCTGGTCTGGCGGGACGCGATGACCCCCATATTGCTGATTGTCTTCACCCTTGCCATCGGCACCGGGGCTGCCTTCATGGCTCCCGCTTGGCAGGCCGTGGTGCCGCAGCTTGTACCCCGGACAAATCTGCGCCCCGCCATTGCGCTGAATTCGATGGGGATCAACATCAGCCGGGCGATCGGCCCGGCCCTGGCGGGGGTGCTGATCGCCACCCTGGGTCTGGCTGCGCCTTTCGTTTTGAACGCCCTCAGTTATGTGGTCATCATCGCCGCCCTGCTTCTCTGGCGCCCCGCTCCCATGCCGCCCAAAACCTCACGCACCACTATTCTGGCCGAAATGGGTACGGGCCTGCGCCACGTGCGCCACAACCCAGCTATGCTGGCAACCCTGATCCGGGCAGCCGCCTTCTTTGTCTTCGCTTCCGCCTATTGGGCACTGCTGCCGCTGATCGCGCGCGACGCCGAAGACGGCGGGTCCGAGCTCTACGGCGCGCTGATGGCGCTGATCGGCACCGGGGCGGTTGCGGGGGCTCTGCTGCTGCCGCGCCTCAAGAAGCGGTTCACCTCGGATCAGACGGTGCAGATCGGCACCTTCGGCACGGTGATTGCCCTTCTTGCCATGGCAGTCTCGAACGCGCCGGCAGCCCTGATGGCGGCCGCCTTACTGGGTGGATTGTCCTGGATCGCAATTTTGACCTCGTTCCATGTTTCAGCCCAGACGGCCCTGCCCGACTGGGTGCGGGCGCGCGGCCTTGCTGTCTTCCTTATGGTGTTCTTCGGATCAATGTCCGCTGGCTCTGTTGTCTGGGGACAGGCGGCGGCGAAGGGATCGATCCCTATGACCCTCCTGGTTGCCGCAGCCGGGCTGGCACTGGCGCTGTTTGCAACACGCCGCTTCAGGATCGGTCAGGGAGAGACCCAGGACCTGACACCGGCCTCAGTCTGGCCCGATGCACCACCAATCAGTGAGGATCAGTCGGGTGACCGCCCTGCAATGGTCACTGTAGAATACCAAATCGCAGCGGAGGACCGGCAAACGTTCCTAAATCTAATCACACAGTTTTCAAAGGAGCGGCTGCGGGATGGGGCCACGCGCTGGCATCTTCACCAGAGCGTCGAGGATCCCGGCAGCTGGATCGAGACATTCCATCTGCCGAGCTGGTTTGAACATCTTGAACAGCACAAACGCGTCACCAGTGCGGATGTCACTGCTCAATCGGAACTCAAGGCGCTTGATTTGCGTCCGGATGGCCCCACCGTTCGCCATTACATCAAGCCCGTTTGACATTCTCAAGAGCCATTCGAAAGGAACAAGCCAATGAGCTGGAACCCGACCCACAATCCCGAATGCCCCGAATGCGGCGATGCGATCGACACTCTGATCATCGCGCGCGCCCGCGACCTCGGCGGGTTTGAAGTCCGCCGCGCACTGCCCTCGGTCAACCGCCAGATGGTCGGGCCCTTTATCTTCTTTGATCAGATGGGGCCGGCGGAATTTATCACCGAGGGCGGCATCGACGTCCGCCCGCATCCCCACATCGGCCTGGGCACGGTGACCTACCTCTACCAGGGGGAGTTTGAGCATCGCGACAGCCTTGGCACCCACCAGATGATCTATCCCGGCGAGGTGAATTGGATGGTCGCGGGCAAGGGCGTCACCCACTCGGAGCGCACCAGCGAGGAAACCCGCGCGACGCGCCACAGCCTGTTCGGCATTCAGACCTGGATCGCGCTTCCTGAAGACAAAGAGGACATGGATCCCGGGTTCGAGCACCACAAGAAGGACGCCCTGCCCGAAATCATTGATGGCGGCGCCAGAGCCAAGCTGATCCTCGGCAGAGCCTACGGCCAGCAAAGTCCGGTCACCATGCACACCGAAACCTTTTATCTGGATGTGACGCTGGAGCCCGGCGCCCAGTTTCCCCTGCCCGACGACCACGAAGACCGCGGCATTTATGTAACTGAAGGCTCCATTGAGGTGGCCGGCCAGAGTTTTGAGGCTGGTCGCATGATGGTCTTCCGCCCGGGTGACTCCATCAGTGCCCGCGCGGGCACGCGCGGCGCCCGTCTGATGCTGCTGGGCGGAGCCACCATGAATGAAGGCCGCTACATCTGGTGGAACTTTGTTTCCTCTTCAAAAGACAAGATCGAAGAGGCAAAAGAAGCGTGGAAGGCCGCTGACTGGAACAACGGCCCGTTCAGACTGCCACCGGGAGACGAAGAAGAGCACATTCCGATCACCGCTGAACTGGATCGCACCAGTCCGCGGGGCAAGTGACCGCCAAGGCCGGGCTCCGATTGCGGGACGGCCCGGCCCGCGCTGCCGCCAGAAAATCAGCTTACAGCTTCGCAACGCAATCCGGACCCATCCAAACACCGAGTACGGCGGCAGAGGACTTGGGCGCCACAACCGGACTGGGGCAGCATCGATCAACACAAAGGTATCAATCGCGGAGCCGGGAAGATGAAGACCGGCTCGTGGCGGACATGATTGAACTGGCCAGGCAATACGGCAGCTACCCCAGACCGTTTGCTCATCTTTGAAAATGGAGCTATCTGCGCGAAACGGACATGTGGTGGCGCCAAGGCCGCAGGTGCAGCGAACGGCAGCTGCGTCCGGCACAGCAAACCTTGGCTTTTCACGCAGCAATAGTCAGCAATCGGCCCTATTTCGGTCCGCTGTCTATCCCACCGAGCGTGATCCTCGACAGCCTCGCTGCATCTTCCGGTTCCCATTTCTGACGCAGGTCGCGGACATAATCCGCGTCACTCTTCAGCTTTTGCCGTTCCTTGGCGAGGCCCTGCGGAAACAAGCCTGCAAAGCGCAGCACAACCGGTGCCTCATCAAGAATTACGGGCTGGGCTTGGGTGAACTTGGGCTGTAGGGTCATCTTGCTGCTCGGATCTGCTTCTCTGATCCGAGTCTCCGCGAAGACGAAGAAAATCCCGATAGACTTTTTTTGTTTTTGTGAGGCTTGTACTCACTAGGTCGTGTTGACAAAAGGGATTGAACGAACCCGCTGACGCGGGAGGGGTGTAGCTATTGGTGGGAATGGCCTCCTGATGGGAAGGTTTGGTTGCTGAGACCAACCTTTATCAGGAGACCATCCCATGGCTGATGCCACATCAGCGGTAAGCCCGCTGCGCCGCCGTATGATCGACGACATGACGCTTCGCAACCTGTCGCCGGCCACGCAACGATCCTATCTTCATGCCGTTGCAAAGTTCAGTCGGTATTTCGACTGTTCGCCGGATCGACTGGGGCTGGAGGATGTCCGCGCCTTTCAGGTCTACCTTGTATCGCAGGGTATTTCCTGGCCAGCTTTGAACCAGACGGTCTGTGCCTTGCGCTTCTTCTACGGCGTGACGCTGAACCGGGCAGAGATTCCCGAACGGATCGCCTATGCGCGCACGCCACGCAAATTGCCAACGATCTTGAGTGCCGACGAGGTCGTGCGTTTTCTTGAGGCGGTGCCGTCGCTGAAGGCACGCGCGGCACTGACAACGGCCTATGCCGCGGGCCTGCGTGCCTCCGAGGTAGTCAGTTTGAAGGTCACGGATATCGACAGCGATCGCATGCTGATCCAGGTCCGTCATGGCAAAGGCGCCAAGGACCGGACCGTCATGCTCTCGCCGCAGCTTCTCGGCATCTTGCGGACTTACTGGCGCCTGGCGCATCCGAATGACTGGCTGTTTCCCGGCCGTGGCGACAAACCGATTGATGTGCAGGTGCTGCATTCCGCCTGCCGGTCCGCGACCAAAGCAGCGGGACTGACCAAGAAGGTCAGCGTGCACACGCTGCGACACAGCTTCGCCACCCATATGCTGGAGAACGGTGTCGACATCCGGGTGATCCAGGTGCTGCTCGGACACGCGAACCTGTCGACCACTGCGCGCTACACGCAGGTTGCCACAACGACGATCGCGAAGACGCAAAGCCCGTTTGATCGCCTGAGCCTGGAGGTGGTGCCACCCGGCTGAGGCGCGCGCCATGCGCCCGGCCGTGGAGGTGGCGGATATTTTCCGTCGCTATGGCGAGGCGTGGCGGCAGGCCCATGACGGACATCTGGGCCGTGTCGAACGCCGGGTAATGAGCGCGATCGAACTGTGCAGGACAGCTGCGCTTGGCGGCCATGTCGAGGGTTGCCGGACCTGCCGCACGGTGCGTGTCGCCTATAATTCCTGCCGCAACCGGCACTGCCCCAAGTGCCAGGGGGCGGCGGCGCGTGACTGGCTGGAGGCCCGGGCAGGTGATTTGTTGCCGGTGCCCTATTTCCATGTGGTCTTCACGCTGCCCGAAGAGATTGCAGCCATTGCCTTCCAGAACAAAAAGCGTGTCTACGGTATTCTGTTCCGGGCGGCGGCCGAGACCCTGCGCATCATCGCTGCCGACCCCAGACATCTCGGCGCCGGGATCGGTCTCATCGCGGTACTGCACAGCTGGGGCCAGACCCTCAACTACCATCCCCATCTCCATTGCATCGTACCGGGCGGGGGCCCATCGCCGGACGGCAGCCGCTGGGTTGCCTGCCGTCCCAATTTCTTTCTGCCGGTCCGGGTGTTGTCGCGCCTGTTCAGACGGCTGTTTCTGGAAGCATTGCGCGCCGCCTTCGAGGTCGGGCAGTTGCAGTTCTTCGGCGAGATTGAAGAATTGGCCGACCCGCCAGCCTTTGCCCGGATGCTGACTTCGGTAAGCCGCCGCGACTGGGTCGTTTATGCCAAACCACCCTTTGGCGGACCAGGGCAGGTGCTGGCCTATCTCAGCCGCTATACGCATCGCGTTGCCATCGCCAACTCCCGCCTGATCAGCATGGAGGACGACAGGGTGACCTTCCGCTGGCGCGACTATCGTCGTGGCCGCAGACCCAGAAGGATGACCCTCGACGCCGGTGAGTTCATCCGGCGTTTCCTCCTGCATACCCTGCCGGACGGCGTTCATCGCATCCGTCATTACGGCTTTCTCGCAAACGGACAGCGCGCTGCCCGTCTCACAACCTGCCGGGCGCTGCTGGCTGCCGGTACACCGGAGGCAGCCGACCGCGTTCGACCCGCAACAAGCCCCGAACCTGTTTCGCGTCCTTGCCCCTGCTGCGGCCGGCCGATGGTCACACTCGCCGTCTGGTATCATGGTCAGGCACCACCCACCGGACCGTTCTGGAATGACAGCTCATGAGCACTCGGGGCAAACCACCGCCACGCGATCCGCAGCCGATCCGCACGAGGGCCGGCAAGATGGTATGCGGGCCAAGGCCCCGATTACGCCGGTCCTGGTCGCTCCGGGAGACCACCGGCCCGCAAACCGGACCGGTTCAGCGGTCCCTCGCGACCAGCCATGGCGCCATCAGCCGACTGTTCGGCACCATTCATCCGCACGTACGCCCCCTTGGTTATAACGCCAGGCCAATGCCAGTGCCGCAATCCCCATAGCGCAAAACCGGCCCGAGAGTTTGTTCAATCCGGCTTCAATGAGGTCCGCCCGACACCTGTGCGGCGGCATCGGCGTTCTGCCCGCGGACCTCACAGAACCCTCCAGATTCACAGGCAGCGCTGAACGTGATTCAAGCTGGTATCTGCGATGGAGGCCAGCTTGGCACGAGACCTAATGACGAACGAAGAATGGGCGTTCTTTGAGCGTTTCATCCATTCTGCCCGCGCCCCGAATGGTCGCAAACCTACCAATCATCGCCTTGTTCTTGACGGGATATTCTGGATTGCCCGGACCGGCGCGCCATGGCGCGATCTGCCGGAAGAGTTTGGCAAGTGGTCGAGCGTCTACCGCCAGTTCCGGCGCTGGACGCTGGCGGGGCTATGGGAGGAGATCATGGAGGCCCTGAACGAAAGCGGGGCCGTGCCAGACGCCCTGCAAATGATCGACAGCACCGTGATCCGGGCCCATCATCAGGCAGCGGGTGCAAAAGGGGGACTCCGCGACAGGGTTTCGGCCGTTCTAGAGGTGGCTTCACGACCAAGATCCACCTCCTCGTCAACGCGCATGGTCTGCCCATGAGAACCGAAATCACGCCAGGGCAAACGTCCGACTATCTGGGCTTTGACCTGGTCATGGCAAAAAACCTGCCCCAACCTAAGATATTGCTGGCCGACCGCGGCTATGACGCTGACGGCATTCGTAAGTCTATGAATGACCGTGGCGTTCGCCCCGTGATCCCCATGCGCCGGTCCCGCAAGAAACGCGTCGGTGTGGATCGTTCCTTGTACCGGCTTAGAAACCTGGTCGAACGATGCTTCAACAAGCTCAAGAACGCCCGCAGGGTCGCAACCCGCTACGACAAGACAGCCGAGAGTTTCCTTGGCTTCGTCGATATTACGTCTATCCGCCTATGGCTGCGCCATTTGTCAACATGACCTAGGCGATCCAATAGGGCAAAAGTTGTCTATGCCCTAACAGGCCTTCTCTCTACCTCGCACTTAGCATCAGTGCTACTGATGGATTTACGATTGGTGGTCGAACTCTCCCACACACGGATCAGAGGTTGCTTCAGTTTATCGAACGAAGTCGATGTTCCTAGTGCTTTTGAGAAGTTCGAAATGTAAACAAAACATTGAACAGCAGAAAGATGGAAATGACAGGACGCGAAGAACAATTGCTAACCGTCAGCATTCAGGAAAATATCCATGCTGCCAGCAAGATAGAGGCCACACTCGGTCACCTAATTGAAACCTATGGAAGCAAGTTGTCAGATCGAAGATTTGATGATCATGACGAAGCTGAGCGAATACTCATTTGGTACATCAGGCGACTTTACCGTGACATAGGAATACTTGCGGAAAGGTTATCATTGCCGCTTCTCGCAAAAGATATCAAACGAGAATTTAAAACAATAAGCCCGAATTCCATTGCTGAAATGTTCTTCGATCCTGACATCGGCAGCCCCTGCAGCACTTACCTCAACAATCTCCGCGATTACTTCTCATCGCTCTCGACGATCACTAAGGCCAGCTCAGTTAGCGGCCTTCAGGTTTTTGAAACAATTTTGGAAAACACGGCCATAATCATTAATGAATCCAATGTAGAACCAAACAATGAAGCCAACGTTCGCAACGCGATTCTCAGAGTGCTACGCTACGCTTTTCGAGACGTCCAGAGGGAGGTTTCCGCAGCTAAGCTTCTAAAGGTTTATAAACCTGACATTGGCATCACGTCCCTCATGGCTGCAGCGGAATACAAATTTGTGACTTCAGAGAGCGCTCTCAAGGCCAGTCTAGATGGAATCTACGCAGATATGAAGGGTTATGGGGGACACTATGACTGGCGAACATTCTACGCCGTAATTTATATGACCGAGCCTTTTTCGCATCAGAAAGAGTGGGAAGCAGAGTTTAGGTATTCAAGATCTGACATTAATTGGAAACCCATCCTCATAAATGGACCAGGTAAAAGAATTAAGAAAGAGAAAATTTAAAAGGTCACGCGAAGCCACCCTTCGAGTCCGACGCAGCCAACGCGCCGACCTTGGAGTTTTGCGACATCATCGATAGTCATGGCAAAGGCTAGACAAGAATTAAAAAATCAGAATCCTAAATGGCACTGCCAAAGGAAGTGTGATGACACCCCCCTCAATGATTTGCTTAGAGTACTACCAACCCGCCTTTATACTTCTTCACAAGGAGTTTAGAGATGAAGTTGGAAGCAAGGCTATGCACGAAGCAAAGTATTTTCAAACCTCATTTTTGGCCGGAAATTTCCCGGCAGGATCAACAATAGACCCTGATCACGTGTGGGCAGTGGCAAATCGACTACTTGAAGAGATAGAAAGGGTGATGGGAGATATTATCTCGAACCACTCAACGTTTTTTTGGCACCATCTTTACAGAAGAACAGGAACGACACTTCACAGACTTGAAGGGGAGAAAACAGACCCTGTCACAATAAGGTTGGTTCGGGAAATATTGGAAATAGCCTTCCAAAAACACGGCAAGCTGAACGAGACAGACGACATAGGCATAACAACTGAGGTTAATCCATCCGACATCCTGGGAGGCTGGATGATCAAGGGGTTTGCTTCAATTTCAAAACAAAATGACTTTGACTGGAAGTCAGTGTCGAACAAAATCATTGCCTCAAAACAATACGTCATCACTAAATTCAGCGAAACTGACTTCATTAACTTATTCCGTTTACAGGCATATGCATATGAATACTGGCGCATCACTGCATTGATGCGAGCAGTCGGTAAAGGAGCAAGCATTGTCATCAAGGATGATAGAAACTGGTTGCGTAGCGATCCCAAAGACTTCGCTTGGCTGGTGAGCAACTTTGATAGGCGAAACGTAGAATTTCATGGCTGCCTCACGATCCGCGGGAACTGGGCAGCAGAACCTATGATCCATAACTCACACACGGATGACACGTTTCTTATTCCAATTGAAAATACTGAACAGACCTTTTCTCATGAACTGAACATTACAACTAACTTTCTTCCTGCAAGCTTCTCAGCAGCAGGCTACCTAAAGGCTTGCAAACCGCTACAGGAGGCTGCTCAAAGAGAGTTCGGCTTTTCTCTCCACCATCTATTGGCAGTGATACACGGTCTCACAATTTTTGGGAAAGCGCCTACACGTGTTTTCACCGCTGGCAGCTTAGAGCAAGCTCGCATTCTAGGGGATGCATCAATGCTTAATTTAGTTCAGAGGGGATACACCACATTCACAGGAGACTTAGAAAGTCTTGGGGCGGAGGTTCATTTCCGTTTCAAGTGGGCGAAGATTGCCAATGCGCCCGACATGAGAACCACCCTCAAGGTGCTCGAATTTTTGTCTCTCACCGATGAAGACAAAAGTGAGATTTCTCTTTGGAGCCGTGGACCCGCTAAAATTATCATACCGACTCGCAACGGCTTTATCATTAACCTCCCAAGGATTCCTAATCTTTTATTCAACCTTTCCGCAGAACATATGCAAGGTGACGAGAAAAGATGGAAATTGAAGGCTCACGAGCAAAATGAGCAGGGCAGTCACTTTGAAAGCGAGTTTAGAAGAGCTTTTAAGTTATCTGGCCTTCGCCCTATCCACCAACGCATTAAATACCAAGGAAAGCTGAAAGGTGAAATCGATGCTGCTGTCGATATTGACGGGGAACTTTATGTATTTGAGTGTTACGCTTCGCCAATGCGTTTTGATCTTGAGAGAGGGAAGCCTTCATCGATTCAGGCTCGCTGCTTTGGAAATCCAGAAGGAAGAGGTAAATACGGCCTTAATGACAAATTAAAGCAAGTAATGGATCTTTGCGAATTCTTAGAAAAGAACAAAATTGGAGACAATTACGATTTCTCCAAATTTGAAAAATTTGTACCAATTGTCGTGTCACCGTTTCAAGAGTGGATCTGGGAAAAAAGCGACAAACTTTGGTTGAATGAGACCACACCGAGAATATTGAGTGCGGACGAAGCCCTGGAATTTGTCCGCTCCTTGCAAGCTAGTAGCTCCAGTGTCTAGCTATCTTCATCGGGCTTAGTAGATGCGCAATTTTCCTCGGAGAACGCAGCGTGGACCTTGAGAACGGAGAGGGTAAATCCGTTATGTGCCTGAACACTCCTTCTCACCAACATTTTCCCTTCAGCTCTTGCCTACATAGAATTCCAGATGTTGCAGAATTACAAGGGCACCATTCATCATCGCCTGCTTCCACAGTGCTTCCAGCGCCGCAGGTGTAAACACGGAAAACCCCGCTGTTGCGGGGCGTAATGCGTTGTTTTGGCTGTATGTTTTTGGTTGCGGGAGCAGGATTTGAACCTGCGACCTTCAGGTTATGAGCCTGACGAGCTACCTGGCTGCTCCATCCCGCGTCAGGTGTATTTCGCATCGTTTTTGAGAGATATTTGGATTTTACTAGGTTTGGCGGTGACCTACTCTCCCAGGGCTTGAGCCCAAGTACCATCGGCGCTGCAGTGCTTAACTTCCGGGTTCGGGAAGGGACCGGGTGTTTCACTTGCGCTTTTGCCACCAAACCGAGAAAAATCCACTTGCCTCCGGCAGGTGGATTTGGCGGCAGGCAGCGTATTTGCAAAGCAAATGCGCGTTGCCGCACCTGGGTTGCGTCACGAGACGTTTCCACGAGCGGAAGGCAGTACAATCAACGTTTGTCCAAGTTTTGTTTTGGGATGTGTTTGCTTGTTTGGTTCTGAGTAACACTGTCTGTTACTGGATCAAATCAAGCCTGTCGGGCGATTAGTACCGGTCAGCTGAACGCATTGCTGCGCTTACACCTCCGGCCTATCGGCGTGGTGGTCTTCCACGGCCCTCAGGGATACCTTGTTTTGAGGGGGGCTTCCCGCTTAGATGCCTTCAGCGGTTATCCTGTCCGATCATAGCTACCCAGCACTGCTATTGGCATAACAACTGGTCCACCAGTGGATCGTTCACCCCGGTCCTCTCGTACTAGGGGCAACTCCTCTCAAGTATCCTACACCCACGGCAGATAGGGACCGAACTGTCTCACGACGTTCTAAACCCAGCTCACGTACCTCTTTAAACGGCGAACAGCCGTACCCTTGGGACCTGCTCCAGCCCCAGGATGAGATGAGCCGACATCGAGGTGCCAAACACTGCCGTCGATATGGACTCTTGGGCAGTATCAGCCTGTTATCCCCGGCGTACCTTTTATCCGTTGAGCGATGGCCCTTCCACGCGGGACCACCGGATCACTATGGCCGACTTTCGTCTCTGCTCGACTTGTCAGTCTCGCAGTCAGGCTGGCTTCTGCCATTGCACTCAACGAGCGATTTCCGACCGCTCTGAGCCAACCTTCGCGCGCCTCCGTTACTCTTTAGGAGGCGACCGCCCCAGTCAAACTACCCGCCACGCAGGGTCCCGGATCCGGATAACGGACCGCGGTTAGACATCAAGAGTGCGAAGGGTGGTATCTCAAGGGAGGCTCCACCGGAACTTGCGTTCCGGCTTCGATGCCTACCACCTATCCTGCACATCACAATCCTGATGCCAGTGCGAAGCTGTAGTAAAGGTGCACGGGGTCTTTCCGTCTAACCGCGGGAAGCCTGCATCTTGACAGGCAATTCAATTTCGCTGAGTCGATGTTGGAGACAGCGGGGAAGTCGTTACGCCATTCGTGCAGGTCGGAACTTACCCGACAAGGAATTTCGCTACCTTAGGACCGTTATAGTTACGGCCGCCGTTTACCTGGGCTTCAATTCGGAGCTCTCACCCCTCCTTTTAACCTTCAGGCACCGGGCAGGCGTCAGACCCTATACGTCGCCTTGCGGCTTCGCAGAGCCCTGTGTTTTTAATAAACAGTCGCCACCCCCTGGTTTGTGCCCCCGGATTCCACTTGCGTAGGACCCGGGCCTCCTTCTCGCGAACTTACGGAGGTATTTTGCCGAGTTCCTTCAACATCGTTCTCTCAAGCGCCTTGGTATTCTCTACCAGTCCACCTGTGTCGGTTTAGGGTACGGTCTGATGGAGGGCTATTTCCAGGGACTGATCAGCAGCCCATTCAATCCGATAAGGATGAACTACCGTCACAATCCGTCACATCCTCCTGGCCCACGAATATTAACGTGGTTCCCATCGCCTACGCCTTTCGGCCTCGGCTTAGGGGCCGGCTTACCCTGCTCAGATTAGCTTTAAGCAGGAACCCTTGGACTTTCGGCGAGAGTGTCTCTCACACTCTTTGTCGCTACTCATGTCATCATTCTCACTAGTGATCTCTCCACGGGATCGCTCACGCGCCCGCTTCATCGAAAGCTCCTTGCGTCCAATCTTTCCCGGAGGAAAGTAAGGACGCATGGACCTATGTCACACTACGCTCTGCTACCATGCACTATGTGCATCCTCGGCTTCGGCTCATGGCTTGAGCCCCGTTACATCTTCGCCGCAAGACATCTTGATTAGACCAGTGAGCTGTTACGCTATCTTTAAAGGATGGCTGCTTCTAAGCCAACCTCCTGGTTGTTTTGGACGTCTCACCTGCTTTCCCACTTAGCCATGAATTGGGGGCCTTAGCCGGAGGTCAGGGTTGTTTCCCTCTCCACGACGGACGTTAGCATCCGCCGTGTGTCTGCCATCCAGTACTCCCGGGTATTCGGAGTTTGGTTAGGATCAGTAAGCCTGTGGGGCCCCATTACCCATCCAGTGCTCTACCCCCCGGGGTATTCGGATGACGCTCTACCTAAATAGATTTCGCAGAGAACCAGCTATCTCCGAGTTTGATTGGCCTTTCACCCCTAGGCACAGCTCATCCCGATCTTTTTCAACAGATGTGGGTTCGGCCCTCCAGTGCGTGTTACCGCACCTTCAGCCTGGCCATGCCTAGATCACTCGGTTTCGGGTCTGATCCCACGAACTCATGCGCCCTATTAAGACTCGCTTTCGCTGCGCCTCCGCCTAGCGGCTTAAGCTTGCTCGTGAGACCAAGTCGATGACCCATTATACAAAAGGTACGCTGTCAGCCCTCAAGGGGCCTCCAACTGATTGTAGGCGTTCGGTTTCAGGTACTGTTTCACTCCCCTCGCCGGGGTGCTTTTCACCTTTCCCTCACGGTACTGGTTCGCTATCGGTCAGTAAGGAGTACTTAGCCTTCGGAGGTGGTCCTCCGATCTTCGAACAGGATTTCACGTGTCCCGCCCTACTTAATACGTCCCTCAGAGCTTAGAATACGGGGCTGTCACCCGCTATGGCCATGTTTCCCAACATGTTCTTCTCACTCATCAGGCTCGGCTGGTCCGCGTTCGCTCGCCGCTACTAACGGAGTCTCTATTGATGTCCTTTCCTCCGGGTACTTAGATGTTTCAGTTCCCCGGGTTTGCTCTTATAGACCTATGTATTCAGTCCATAAGTACCTGGTTAAGCAGGATATAGGCAGCCTTGCGGCTGTTATATCAAACTTTCAGGTGGGTTCCCCCATTCAGAGATCTTGGGATCAAAGCCTATTCCCGGCTCCCCCAAGCTTATCGCAGGGTATCACGTCTTTCATCGCCTCTTACTGCCAAGGCATCCACCAAACGCCCTTCTCGCGCTTGATTTGATCCAGAAAAAGAAAGTGTTACCTTCCACGGTGCGGAAGCTGGTAAGAAACCGCACCCTTATTCTGAACCAAAAAGCAAACTATCCCGCTCCCGGTCATGTCGGTGACCAGGAACTTGTTGCATGATCGTGCGATCATGCGGGTTAGTGTACTTGACTTGGACAACACTGCCGTTTCAGCAAGGCAGACCTATGGATGCCCGAGGAAAGGGGCATGTTCACAGGCTCGCATCACCTCCCGAAGAAGGCTCAGCACCTCACTGAGGCTCTCCCCTCACGCGGGGCGCCAACAGTATTGTTGA